>JBGVRH010000088.1:0-49325 GCA_045128275.1 Eubacteriales bacterium
GCTCGAAGGTGATGCCGAAGACCTGCTTGCGCTCGATGGGATCGGGCACAAAGTCGGGGTCGATCTTGACGATGTTGTAGCTACCCTTGCGCTTGGACTTGAGGATCTCCAGAGCCTCGGGCTCGTAGCCGGGGGCGATGATGCCGTCGGAGACCTCACGCTTGATCATGAGAGCGGTGGTGACGTCGCAGACGTCGGAGAGGGCCACCCAGTCACCGAAGGAGCACATTCTGTCGGTGCCGCGGGCGCGGGCGTAGGCGCAGGCCAGAGGGGACTCGTCCAGACCGGGGATATCGTCCACGAAGCAGGCCTTCTTCAGAGTCTCGGACAGGGGAATGCCCACGGCGGCGGAGGTGGGGGAGACGTGCTTGAAGGAGGTGACGGCGGGGAGGCCCAGCGCGTCCTTCAGCTCCTTGACCAGCTGCCAGGAGTTGAATGCGTCCAGGAAGTTGATGTATCCGGGGCGGCCGCAGAGGATCTCGATGGGCAGCTCGGACCCGTCGTGCATGTAGATCTTGGAAGGCTTCTGGTTGGGGTTACAGCCGTATTTCAGCTCGAATTCTTTCATGTCGGTTATCTCCTTCAATTATACGTTCTTGTTGACGATGCGGGTCTCGGCCTCGCCGGTAGCCAGGTCGATGTAGCGGACGAACAGGGACACCTTGTTGTCCTCGTTCAGATTCGTCCAGATCAGGTCGGTCAGACCGTCGATGTCCATATCGGGCAGCTCCAGGGTCTTGGGCTCACCCTCAAAGGAGGGCAGGGGGTTGCCGTCGCAGTTGTAGGTGTGGATGAACTTGGCGCGGCCGTTCAGGGGGTTGGAGTAGGCGTAGGTGAAGCGCTCGCAGGAGGAATCGTCACCCTCGGCGGACTTGAGGATGGACATGGCGAAGTTCATGTCGCCGTCGGCCTCGCGGCGGATGATGCCCGAGATGCGGGGGGTGAAGTTGGGACCATCGTCCTCGAACTCACGGGTACGGAGAGCCTGCTCGAAGGTCATTTGCTTGTCCATGAGATCGTAGATGGTGTCGGTCTGATCGCCGTTGGTGACGATGGTCTTGTTGCCCAGCACGCGGACGGGGTAGTAGATGATGAGGTGGGGATCCACCATCTTGGACTCGTCGAAAGCCTTGGTGCGCATGGCGTCGCCCTCGGCCACGAAGACGCGGTTGCGGCTGTTGACGCTGCGGCCCATGATGAAGTAGGCGGTGACGGCCTTTTTGCCGTCGGCGGACTTACCGATGATGATGCCGCGGCCGTGGTAGGCCAGGGAGTTCAGCTCGTTTGCAATGGTATTGACCTTCATGTTTATGCTCCTTTGATATACACTTTATTATTTTCAACCGTAATTCTGTCCTCGCAGAACAATCTCACCGCCTCGGGGAGGATCTTCCACTCGGCCTCCTCCATGATGCGGCGCTGGAGGGTCTCGGGGGTGTCATCCTGCTTGACCTCCACGGCCTTTTGCAGAATGATGGGGCCCGCGTCGCACTCGGGGGTGACGATGTGGACAGTCGCGCCCGAGACCCGGACACCCTTGGCCAGAGCGGCCTCATGGACGTGGAGCCCGTAAAAGCCCTTGCCGCAGAAGGAAGGGATGAGGGCGGGGTGGACGTTGATGATGCGATTGGGGAAAGCCTCATAGACCTGCTCGTCGATGATGGTCAGGAACCCTGCCAGCACCACGAGGTCGATGCCCGCGGCGGTCATCTCGTCGGCCAAGGCCTTGGAGTAGGCGGCGATGCTGTCGTAGTCCTTCCGCGCCAGCACGCGCCCCTCGATGCCCGCGTTAGCGGCTCGCTCCAGGGCGTACACACCGGGCTTGGAGGCGATGACGAGGGTGATCTTCCCTGCCCCCAGCTCGCCCCGCTTTTCGGCGTCGATGAGAGCCTGGAGGTTGGTGCCGCCGCCCGAAACGAGGACGGCGATCTTCTTTTGCTGTGCCATATTACGCCTCCTTGGGTTTGATCATGGCCAGCACAGGCATGAGCATACCGCCAACGGTATTGCCCAGCACCACGATGGCCAGATAGATGATGGACTCCATGGAGAAGAACATCCCCGCCGCGCCGAAGTAGAACATATTGGCCACCGAGTGCTCAAAGCCCGCCAGGATGAAGACAGGGACGCAGAACAGGATGCCCGAGATGGTCTGCTTGTCGCGGTAGATGCTCACCGCCATGTACATGAGGATACCGCAGAAGATACCGCGGATCAGGGTCTGCCACCAGACCTGGGTCAGACGGGCGGTGCAGAGCACCTCGGCCACGCCCCCGATGGAGGGGATGGCGCCGCGGAGGGCGTATCCCAGGGCGACGGTGGCGATGAGGTTGCCCAGAAGTCCCCACAGCAGGATGGAAAACGCTTCCCCATCGTGCTTTTCGGGGATGAAGCCGATCTTGCCCGTGTAGAGGGAGTAGCCCTTGTAGCAGATGGAGAGCAGGGCAATGGAGAAGAAGAAGGCACCGATGGTCTTATTCACCATGGAGCCGTCACCGAAGCAGGCCAGGAACACCGTCCCGCCCACGGCGATCATGATACCGGCCAGCAGGCCGTTCACGAGATTCCAGAGAGCTTTCTTCATGATATCAGATAATCTCGATCTGCTCGCCGCCAAGCTCTGCGGCAGGAACGATCTCACCGATGAGGTAAGCGTCCTCACCGTTCGCGCGGAGGATCTCCAGAGCGGTATCCACGTCCTCGGGAGCCACCACGATGCTCATGCCCACGCCCATGTTGTAGGTGTTGAACATATCGCGCTCGGGGATGTTGCCCGTCTTGGCGATGAGGTCGAAGATGGGCAGAACCTTGACGTCGGCACGGCGGACGCGGGCACCCAGGCCCTCGGGAATGCTTCTCGGAATGTTCTCGTAGAAGCCGCCGCCCGTGATGTGGGAGATACCCTTGACGTTGACCTTCTCCAGCAGAGCCAGCACAGACTTGACGTAGATGCGGGTAGGGGTCAGGAGGGTCTCACCGATGGACTTACCGCCCAGGTCGTCGCAAGGAGTGTACAGGGAGGGAGGATTGTTGTCGATGTCGAAGACCTTACGGCAGAGGGAGAAGCCGTTGGAGTGGACACCCGTGGAGGCCAGGGCGATCACAATATCCCCTGCCTTCATGGTGGTGTTGTCGATGATCTTCTTCTTGTCCACGATACCCACAGAGAAGC
Source organism: Eubacteriales bacterium (assembly GCA_045128275.1). Lineage (GTDB taxonomy): Bacteria > Bacillota > Clostridia > Oscillospirales > CAG-272 > CAMEON01. Next base: position 3,173 of record JBGVRH010000088.1, read on the forward strand.
CGGCCAGATCGTACTCCTCGGCGGGCATCATGCCGGGATGCTCGGCGGTCTCGCCACCGATCAGAGCCGCGCCGGACTGGACACAGCCCTCGGCCACACCGCCCACGATGGCGGCGATCTTCTCGGGGATATTCTTCCCGCAGGCGATGTAGTCCAGGAAGAACAGGGGCTTCGCGCCCACGCAGATGATATCGTTGACGCACATAGCCACGGCATCGATACCGATGGTATCATGCTTGTCCATGAGGATGGCCATCTTGACCTTGGTACCGCAGCCGTCGGTACCCGAGACCAGCACAGGCTCGGACATACCCGCCACGTTCAGACCGAAGCAGCCGCCAAAGCCGCCCACGTCGTCCACGCAACCCTCGTTCTTGGTGCGGGCGATGTGCTTCTTCATGAGCTCGACCGCCTTGTAGCCGGCGGTAATGTCTACGCCTGCGGCGGCGTAGCTTTCGGACTTGGAATTAGAATGCATGGTAGTATTTCCTTTCGGTTATTTTCTTTTTTGCAGTTGTGTGGGTCGGTTTACTCTTTGCCGTTCCAGCAGTAGGTGCAAAGCTGATCGGGAGGCAGGCCGATGGACTTGATGACACCGCCCAGGGACTGGAATTCCAGGGAGGCGAAGCCGAACTTGTCGCAGATGCTCTTGCGGAGGGCCTTGCCGCGCTCGGTGGTGCCGTCGCTGTACTCGTCGATGTGATTGAAGCCCTCGGTGCCCTCCAGCTCCAGAATGGTGCGGCGGGTGATCAGCTCCAGGTCGCTGGTGGAGCGGGAGAAGTTGAGGTACTTACAGCCATACATGATGGGGGGGCAGGCGGATCTCATGTGTACTTCCTTCGCGCCGTTGGAGTAGAGGAAGTCCACCGTCTCCTTGAGCTGGGTGCCGCGGACGATGGAGTCGTCCACGAAGAGGAGCTTCTTGCCCTCGATCAGCTCGTGGATGGGCACCTGCTTCATGCGGGCCACCTTGGCGCGATCCGACTGCTTCTGGGGGGTGAAGCTTCTCGACCAGGTAGGCGTGTACTTGATGTAAGGACGGGCAAAGGGGAAGGAGGACTTGTTGGCGTAGCCGATGGCGTGGGGAGTACCCGAATCCGGCACACCGCTGACGTAGTCCAGGTCGGGAGCGTTGCCCACGGCCGCGTCATGCTCCGCCATGATCTCACCGTTGCGGTAGCGCATGGCCTCCACGTTGATGCCCTCGTAGTTGGAGGTGGGGTAGCCGTAGTACGACCACAAAAAGGCGCACATCTTCATTTCCTTCCCGGGAGGGTTGAGCTGGCGGATGCCGTCCTCGGGGGACAGCTCCACGATCTCACCGGGGCCCAGCTCGCGGGCCATCTCATAGCCCAGCTTGAGGGAGGCGAAGGACTCAAAGGTGACGCTGTAGCCGTCCTCGCCCTTACCGATGATGACGGGGATACGTCCCACCTTGTCGCGGGCGGCGATGAGGTGGCCGTTCTCCTTGAGGATGAGGATGGAGCAGGTACCGTCGATGACCGACTGGGCAAACTTGATACCCTCTCCGAAGCTGGATTTCTGGTCGATGAGCGCCGCCACCAGCTCCACGGTGTTGACCCGACCGCCCGTCATGGCGTCGAAGTGGCCGTGGCTGAAGGACAGATACTGGTCGATGAGTGCCTCGGCGTTGTTGATGATGCCGATGGTGCAGATGGCGTAGGTACCGTGGTTGGAGCGGATGAGCATGGGCTGGGGATCGGTGTCGCTGATGCAACCGATGGCCGCGATGCCCTTCATCTCATCGAAGATGGTCTCGAACTTGGTACGGAAGGGGGCGTTGGTGATGCTGTGGATCTTTCTCTGGAGACCGATCTCGGGATCATAGGCCGCGAGACCGCCGCGCTGGGTTCCCAGGTGGGAATGGTAGTCGGTGCCGAAAAAGACGTCAAGCAAGCAATCCTTTGTGGAGGTGATGCCGAAGAATCCACCCATAATGTTTTTTCTCCTTGGTATGTGCGTTGGGGGTGCGAAAAAGTGAAGAGTGAAAAGTGAAGGTGCAGATCCTTCGGATCTGTCCATTCAATTGTAAAAGAGAGGCGAAGGGATCAGCCGTTCAGCTCTGCCTGCAGCGCGGCATCCTTAGCCAGCACGGCGGCGGCGTCCTTGGCCTTCTTCTCGTCCAGCTTGGCGGCCAGAGCGGCATCCTCGATGCCCAGCATCTGGATAGCCAGGAGAGCGGCGTTGGCGGCACCGTTGATGGCCACGGTGGCTACGGGCACGCCCGTGGGCATCTGGACGGTGGAGAGCAGAGCGTCCATGCCGTCGAGATTGGTAGACTTACAGGGAATACCGATCACAGGGAGGCTGGTGCGGGCGGCGATGGCTCCTGCCAGATGGGCGGCCATGCCGGCGGCGCAAATAAGGACACCGAAGCCGTTCTCTCTGGCTCTCGCGGCAAACACGCCCGCCTCGTCGGGGGTGCGGTGCGCCGAATAGATGTGTACCTCGAAGGGTACGCCAAAGGCGGTCAGGGTGTCCATAGCCTTACGAACGATAGGAAGATCGCTGTCACTTCCCATGATGATTCCGACTTTTTTCATGAATGAGTTACCTCCAATTAAATTCAGGGAGCCTTGGAAAATGGGATCGTGGGCAGGGCCGCGAGGGATTTTTGCGGTAGCCGAGGCGAATTCTCGCGCGCGTAGTTGAAACCTACGCGAAGAGGATTCGTAAAGGATACCGTGAAAAGCACCGCGGAGCTGCCTGCGAGCGCATTTGGAAAGGCGACTAAAACAAAGAGGGCACACTTATGCTCACGACGAGATAAGTGTGCCCAGACGGTCGGCAAATATGGGGGATCGGGCGAGGGGCCCAATGCTCCCTTGCAGATTTCTGTTCCACTGTGGTTCATCCACAATTATCCGTCAGTCGCAGAAATCAAATTCCTTGAATAGTATACCACAAAACCAAGGTTTTGTCAAGGGATGACGGAAGATTGTAACGGATTCACAGATGTAAAAAATCATCGAAAAATGCGGAGAATTCTTGTGGGGTTCTACAAATTTTCCCCATTAAGGCTGAATCAGCTCACAGCCGCCCCACTCCACCACGGCAAAGCCCACCCGCTCGCAGGGGGTGAAGCTCTGTGCCTCCATCTCCACAGCCACATCCGAGGGGTAGTAGGCCATGAACACGCGGAGGAGGGAGTCGGGGTTGGGGTTGATCTCCAGCACCGCGCCCTCGGTGTAGGCCTCGGTCTGGAAGGAGATGACGTTGTAGGGATTCTGCTCCATGCGGGGGAGCCAGTAGATGATGAACTCATTGGCCTCGCGGGGGGTGAGTCCCTGCTCAGTGAGTGCCCACTCCAGGAAGGCGGCGGTGTCTTCACCCTTCACGCAGAAGCCGCGGGTGAAGTCACAGTCCATGTTCTGGATGCCCTCCCAGTAGAGGCAGTAATACTGTTTCCCATCGGGGAATACCAGAGTCCCGTCGGGATGGGCGGTGAAATTATCCCAGCCCTTTCCGTAGGCGGGGTAGGTGCAGGTCAGCTTGCCGTCGATGGTCAGCTTGACCGAAACCTCGGTGGGGGTTTCGGGGTAGAGGTAGATCACGGGCTTTTCGGGGACGGCGATGGGAGCGAATTCGATGGTGATCGCCTCCCACACGGGATGACCGTCGAAGGAATCCATGGTGAGGGACGCGTCATAGGTGAAGATCACCTCATCCCCCACGCAGAAGTCGGCGGGGTTCTCCACCAAAAGGTGCATGGTCTGCCGCCCATTGGCGGTATACGCCTGCACCGCGATGACGCCCTCCATAGGCTCCACGGCTTCATACTCCACAACCACACCCCACATCTCGCGGACATCGGGAGCGGGCTCGGTGGCCATATCGGTCACGGTCTCGGTCGCCTCGGCGATATTGGTGGTGGTCTCGATGGGGATGCCGATGGCGATATCGGTCTCGGGCAGAGTATCCCCAATGGTCATGCCGTCAAGGTCGGTCTGACCTTCCTCAAAAGGATCCTCCAAAAGCCAGCAGCTGGTGAGGGTGGCCAGCAGGGTCAGGGACAGCATAACGGTCATAAAGCGAATGTGTTTTTTCATGATGGATCTCCTTTCATGATTCGGGCTTGCAGATGCGCTCGGTAAAGAATTTATGCTCGTGATCCCCGAAGGCCTTGTCCACGATGACCTCGCAGGTGAGGCAGAGGTAGCCCTCCTTGTCGATGGCGAGGTAGTACCCCGAATGCTTGTCGCCGTAGTCCTTGAGCTGATCAGCCAAAGCGGCCTCGGCGGCGGCGATCCTATCGGGGGTTGCCCCCTTCAGGTACTGGCGGTAGTTGTGATAGCCACCGTCGATCCTCGTGACCTCGTGATTGGCATTGAGTGTCACATCATAGCTCTCCCAAGTACGGTAGTCGCCAATATACAGTTCAAATTCCACATAGATATTGGTATTTCCGTTGGCACCGTAGCTTATGTCTGCCCGAAAATGTGCCCGATCCGGCAGATCCCCCCGTTCATTCCACAGAGCCTCGGCAGCGATCTCCACCAGAGCCTCCTCCTCGGGGGTCAGGGGAGCTTCGGTCTCGGGGTAACAAACAATGGTCTCGGTGTAGGTATCCCGGGGGATGAGGTCTTCCAATCCATCACACCCCGTGAGCAGCAGGGGAATCGTCAGCGATACCGCCACTAATACGGCAACAAAGGGCTTTTTCATAGCTGGATCTCCTTTCCGTGGAGTGTCTTCACCCATACAGACGGCATTTTGGCGCGAAAGGACACCGAAAGCGGGAAAAATTTTCAAATTTCTCCCTCCCATACCCCGTCGTAGGCGAATTCCGCCCCGCCGAGCATGTATGTCGTTCCTCCTTCGCTGTGAATAACCGTCAGCGCGCCGCCGTCCAGCAGGACGGTGATCGGGGTATCGGGCGAACAGATCCCACGGGACACGGCGGCGGCCACGGAAGCGCAAGCCCCCGTCCCGCAGGCCAAAGTGACCCCGCTTCCCCGCTCGTAAACCCGCATACGGAGGGTGGTCTCGTCCACGATCTCTACGAATTCCACGTTCACCCCGCCCTCGGGCGCGGAGGACAGGAACGCCCCCTCGGATACCACATCCACGGCAGACAGATCCTCCGCAAAGCACACCCAATGGGGGTTCCCCACCGACACGGGAATGAGACGGTAATGCTTCCCCGCTGTCTGCACCGTGATCTCCTCGGAGACCTCCACCACACCCATATCCACGGTTACGGAATGAACCACACCGTCACGGACAGACAGGGACAGCCCCTTGATCCCGCTCCCCGTCTCCACCGTGATCTCACGGGTATCGGGGGAGATCAGCCCCCGCTCGTAGAGGTACTTCCCCACGCAACGGATGGCGTTGCCGCACATGAGCCCCTCGCTGCCGTCGGCGTTGAACATCCGCATACGGGCGGTAGCCTTGTCCGAGGGCAGGATCAGCACAAGCCCGTCGGCTCCCACTGAGAAACGGCGGCAGGACAGGCGGGCGGCAAGGGTGGAAAGGTCGGGGAGAGTCTCCACGGGGGTGGCGAAGCAGTCGATGTAGATATAATCGTTGCCCAGACCGTGCATTTTGGTGAAGGGGATCTTCATGGGGGGTACTCCTTTCGGGGGGGATGGATGGAGATACAAGATACAAAGATACAAGATACAAAGATACAAGATACAAAGATAACCTGTGGTCTGCGTATATCTTGTATCTTGTATCTCGTAACTTGTATCTTATGCGAGTGTGGCCGCCATCACGGCCTTGATGGTGTGCATACGGTTCTCGGCCTCGTCAAACACGATGGAGGCGGGGGACTCGAAGACCTCGTCGGTGACCTCCATGCAGTCGATGCCGAACTTGTCGTGGATCTGCTTACCGATGGTGGTATTCAGATCGTGGAAGGCGGGCAGGCAGTGCATGAAGACACACTGCTCCCCTGCGTTCTGCATGAGGGCGGCGGTGACGCGGTAGGGGGTCAGCTCGGTGATGCGCTCCTCCCAGACCGAATCGGGCTCGCCCATGGACACCCACACGTCGGTGTAAATGACGCTCGCGCCCTTGGTGGCCACGGTGGGATCCTCGATGAACTCCAGCACAGCCCCTGTCTCGGCGGCGATGGCCTGACACTGTGCCACCAGCTCGGCATTGGGGAAATACTTCTTGGGGGCACAGGCCACGAAGTGCATGCCCATCTTGGCACAGCCCACCATGAGGGAGTTGCCCATGTTGTAGCGGGCATCACCCATGTAGACCAGCTTGATGCCGTCCAGCGTGCCGAAATGCTCGCGGATGGTAAGGAAGTCGGCCAAAATCTGGGTGGGGTGGAACTCGTTGGTCAGGCCGTTCCACACGGGCACGCCTGCGTACTTGGCCAACTCCTCCACGATCTCCTGCCCGTAGCCGCGGTACTCGATGCCGTCATACATACGGCCCAGCACCCGGGCGGTGTCGGCGATGCTCTCCTTCTTGCCGATCTGGGAGCCCGTGGGGTCGAGGTAGGTGGGGTGCATGCCCAGATCGGCGGCGGCCACCTCAAAGGCGCAACGGGTACGGGTAGAGGTCTTTTCAAAGATCAGAGCGATGCTCTTGCCCTCGCAGAGACGGTGGGGGATGCCGGCCTTCTTCTTGGCCTTGAGATCGGCGGCCAGGTCGAGCAGATAAGAGATCTCTTCGGGAGTGAGATCAAGAAGCTTCAGAAAATGGTTGTTCTTCAAAGAATTCATGGAAACCTCCAAGTTTTCGTGACGTATGTGGGAAAAGCAAGATACGGAAACACGCCATACAAGCGAAATATCTTGTATCTTGTATCTCCGTATCTTGTATCTTATGTGCGATCGGGAAAATTACTTATTCTTGTTCTTGGCATCCACCATAGCCTTGACCTTGATGGGCAGGCCGTAGAGGTTGATGAAGCCTGCGGAGTCGGCCTGGTTGTAGTCGGACTCACCGAAGGTAGCGATCTCCTCGGAGTAGAGGGAGTAGTCAGACCACACGCCTGCGTTGATCATGTTGCCCTTGTAGAGCTTCAGGCGCACCTTACCCGTGACGGTCTCCTGGGTCTTGTCCACGAAGGCGGCCAGAGCCTCGCGCAGGGGGGTGAACCACTGACCGTTGTACACCAGCTCGGCGTAGGTGATGGCCAGCTTCTGCTTCTCGTGGAGGGTCATCTTATCCAGACAGATGCTCTCCAGCACGGAGTGAGCCTTGTACAGGATGGTTCCGCCGGGGGTCTCGTAGACACCGCGGCACTTCATGCCGACCAGGCGGTTCTCCACGATATCCAGCAGACCGATACCGTTCTTGCCGCCCAGCTCGTTCAGAGCCAGGATGATATCCTTGGCGGACATCTTCTTGCCGTCCAGAGCCACGGGAACACCCTTGTCAAACTCCAGCTCAATGTAGGTAGGCACGTCGGGAGCCTGGATGGGGGAAACGCCCATCTCCAGGAAGCCGGGCTTCTCGTACTGAGGCTCGTTACCGGTGTCCTCCAGATCCAGACCCTCGTGGGACAGGTGCCACAGGTTCTTATCCTTGGAGTAGTTGGTCTCGCGGTTGATCTTCAGAGGGATGTTGTGTGCCTCGGCGTAGTCGATCTCCTCCTCGCGGGACTTGATATCCCACTCTCTCCAGGGAGCGATGATGGGCATATCGGGGCAGAAGTGCTTGAGGGTCAGCTCGAAGCGCACCTGGTCGTTGCCCTTACCGGTACAACCGTGGCAGATGGCGTCAGCGCCCTCCTTGATGGCGATCTCGGCCAGACCCTTGGCGATGCAGGGACGGGCGTGGGAGGTACCCAGCAGGTACTCCTCATAGATGGCGCCTGCCTTCATGCAGGGGATGATGTACTCGTCCACGTACTCCTCGGTGAGGTCGAGGACGTAGAGCTTGGACGCGCCGGTCTTGAGAGCCTTTTCCTCCAGACCCTCCAGCTCGTCGGCCTGACCCACGTTACCCGAAACCGCGATGACCTCGCAGTTGTTGTAGTTTTCCTTCAGCCACGGAATGATGATGGACGTATCCAGACCGCCCGAGTAGGCGAGAACGACTTTTTTGATGTTTTCCTTGTTGATCATGGTGTGCCTCCGTTTTGCATGAACTCTGTATATTCATGCGGTCAAAAATGAAATATGCGACTATTATACCAGTTTGTTACGGTTTTGTCAATAGTGAAATGTGTGTAATTTGTAAATAATTGGATTGATGTTTTGAGCAGTTTGCATAATAATTCCCCGTGTTCGGAGGTTTATGCGGTTTTCAGGGGCAGTTATGCATATTTTTGTGAATATTATTGTATATATTCATCTTTTTCCGTGTTCAAATCAGGCTTCAAACGCCCCATATTGGGAAAGCAGGTACTTCCCCGTCTCGTACAGGTAATCCTCCGCCATGAGCTTCAGCCCGAGGGAGGGATTCTGCAGCTTGGCCGTCTCGGGCGCGTCGTTGCGGCGCAGGTAGGGCCACCCGCCGCCCCGCATGGGGAAATTGTCGCACTCAAAGGTGAAATAGCCCCTGTAACCGCTGTCCACCAGTCCCCGCAGGATGCTGTCCCAGTCAAGCGTTCCCATAAAGGGAGCGGTATGCCCGTCACAGCGGCCGTCGTTGTCGTGGATATGCACGCCGTCCAGCCGTCCCCGCAGGGCCATCAGATCGTCGTACTGCCTGTTTCCGCGGCAGTTGGCGTGACCCGTATCCCAGACCGCGCCGAGGAGTGGATGACCGACAAAGTCCAGAAACTCCGCCATCTCCTGCCCTGTCATGAAGTAGCAGGCGGCGCCCATGTTGGACTCGCAGGAATTCTCGATCAGTACCTTGACCCCCGTCTCCTCCATCACGGGAAAGAGCTTTTCGTACAGGCTCTTATTGTAGGCGAAGAACTGCTCCATCCCCGTGGGATAGGGCACCGAAAAGTCCCATTGCGCATGCACCACGATCTGCGGGATCCCCAGCATCCCGCAGGCGCGGATGGCGCGGGTCAGCTCGGTGTACTTGGGAGTAGGGTCGCCGCCCGCAAGGAAATCTCCCGCGTGGGCCTGCACGAGGGTCATGCCCAGACGGGCGGCGGTCTCCCCCGTCTCGTGGGTGATGCGCTCCCAATCCTCGCCCATGTAACGGTGGGGGAGGTTCAGGTCAATATAGCGAAAGGAACTTCCGGCGAACAGTTCAAGAGCGGCGGCGGGGGTTTTGGCGTAGGCCGAGAAATCGGCGGTGGTGGTGGCGAGCTTCATACGGATAGCCTCCTGTGGATGTGATCGGTAAGCGGCTCTTTGGCGGCGGGATCAGATATGCAGGTAGCCCTTCAGCACCTTCAAGGTATTCCAAACACCATCAATATGGCTTCTCTCATACCCATGGCTGGCGTACACGCCGGGGCCGATGAGGCCGTGGCGGATGTCCGCGCCGGCGGTCAAGGTAGCCTCCACGTCGGAGCCGTAGAAGGGGTAGATATCCACGGCGTAGTCCGCGCCCTCGGACTTGGCGGCGTCGATGAGCTTGCCAACCACCTCGTAGGAGTAGGGACCGTGGGAGTCCTTGGGGCAGATGGAGACGGTGCGCTCGGTGCAGGACAGGCCGTTCCCCACACAGCCCATGTCCACGCTGATGCCCTCGGTCACGTCGGCGGGGCAGGAGGCCGAGCAGCCGTGGCCCACCTCCTCGTAGACCGTGATGTGGACGTAGGTGCGGCGGGGGAGGGTGATATGTTCGTCCTTGATATACTTGGCCAGACCCAAGAGGATGGCCACCGACAGCTTATCGTCCAGGAAACGGCTCTTGATGTAGCCCGAAGCCGTGACGCGGGTGCGGGGCTCGAAGGCCACGATGTCGCCTACCTCGATGCCCAGGGCGCGGGTGTCGGCGGCGGAATTCACGTCCTCATCCAGCACCACCTCGGTGGTGTTGAAGTTGCGGGGGCTGGAGCTGTACTCGCCGTTGACGTGAACCGAGGCGTTGCAGAGCTGGAGGGTGCCCTCGATGACGCGGCCGCTACGGGTGTGGACACGGACGTTCTCGGTCTCCCCGTTGTCGGCCTTCATGCCGCCCAGGTTGGTGAGGCGCAGGCGGCCGTTCCCCTTGATCTCGGCCACCATACCGCCCAGAGTGTCGGCGTGAGCGGCCAGGAGCAGACCGCCCTCGGGGGAAGTTTCGCCCCCCAGGTCGATTAGGACACCGCCCTTGACGGTGATCTCGGCGGGATAGCCCAGAGCGGCGAACTCGGCTCTCACCCACTCGGCGGCGGCCTTGGTATAGCCCGTGGGGCTGTCGATGGCGAGGAGGGAGACGGCTTTTTCGGTGGCGTATTCGGCGTAGGTTCTGTTGAGCATTTTTATGTCCTCCGTGATGGGATTTGTTTGGGTCTATTGTATCATAAAACGGGGAAACCGTCAAGGGAGAATAAAAAAATTGGGGATCTCTCCCCAAAATATTGACATATTTCGACTTGTATGCTATACTATTCCGCGGAACCCTTCGGGATTCCCGTAGGGATGCTACCCGATACGGTCAGTCTCTGACTCCGTCGGATGGCGGTCTGCTTCCTCCGTGTCATTGCGGGGAAGCTGAAATCTTTTTCCTTCCTCGTGTCAAACGAAGGGAGGTGATTGCATGGGACAGTACATCACATGGCCCGAGCTTGTAGACTTTGTTCTCAAGCTTGCAAGCCTTGTATTTCTCATCCTATCCTGTTTTTATCATCGCCATGATAACAATAGAAAAAGATAACCGCCGGTCTTCCACAACTACGGTTATCTTTTAACTGTACACGAGGAAGCAACCGCTATCGGTAGTCCCTACGTCATTATTATACCCTACATTTTCCCGTTTGTCAATACCCTTTTTCAAATTTTCCGCCCGACTCTGCGGCGGCTTTTTCTTTCCGAGATCCCAACCGTCAGTTGGACATCAAACAACTATTTGATCATTGATTTTTCCCCGAATCTATGCTATACTGTCATCACACCGGTGAATACAGAACAAGGAGAACATATATGCAACTGAACATTGGCACCAAGATCAAGGAGCTGCGCCGTCGGGACGGACGCACGCAGGAGGCCTTGGCCGAGGCTCTGGGCGTGACCAATCAGGCGGTGTCCCGCTGGGAGTCGGGGGGGAGTTACCCCGATATGGAGATCGTGCCCGCTATTGCGAATTATTTTCATGTGTCTATTGATGAATTGTTTGGGTATCACGACAACAGAGAAGACAGAATCAAAAACATTCTTGAAAAAGCTGACAAAATACTTACCAAGCAAGGACAAATCATATCCAACGGAAGTCTGACCGATGACGTGTACGTTTGCATCAACATGTTAAGAGAGGCATCCGAGGAATTTCCAAACGAGATAAAAATTCTTTTGAAACTTGCCGAAGCGCTCAATATGTGGGGATGGCATATACACGGGGCGCACGCCCATGAACTCGACGATTCCGGCGTGTATCGGGATGATACCGCTTATAATGTGCAAAATGAATACTGGCAGGAAGCGGTGTGTGTCTACGAAAGGATCTTAAAGTGTGATCCCACGCCCTATGACAGGGAAAGCGCAATAATTGGAGTGATAAGCCTTTACAGTAAAATGGGCAAATACGAAAAGGCAAAAGCACTTGTCATGCAGCAGAATCCGGTTCGCATCAGTAAGGAAGTCATGCTGCCCAATGCAACAGTTGGAGAGGAAAAAGCACAAGCCGAAGCCAATCGTATCATGAATCTGTTGAGTTGCCTAAGTAACGCGATTCGAAATCCGCTAGCTATGAGGCCTTCATTGTCCACATCGGAATACGGAAAGAATTTGTATCTGTCCATCGTCCATATGTACGAATGCATTTTCGCTGATGGTAGATGCGGATGCTGGCACACACATATTTGCTTTTTGTATTTACAACTTATGTACTGTGAAGCATATAGTGGCGGTAGTATGCAAAAGATCATGGAATACTTCGATAAAGGATTTGACCATTATAAGGAGTATCAGCGCATTTACGAATGTCTTGAGCAGGGTGAGGAATATGTATATTCTGCTCCAATGGTGAGTTCGTTGAAAGTTGGGAAAGGTGGTCTCGCGCCCCTTGCCGCAAACTTTTGGAAGCAAGAATTCAGACCTCTCAAGCAAGATATTTTGGATGAGATCCGCCAAAACCCCAAATACGCCGAATGCTTCGCATAACCCCCGCCCCGCGCTCCGCGCGGGGCTTTCTCGTCTCCATTTCGTATATTGACATAATACCCAAAAAACACCCCGTTTTTTATACACCCCCAACCCTTGACACTTCCCTTCCAATCTTGTATAATAAAACCACAAACACCCCGACAACGAAAGGAGCGATCCTATGTATATCTGGTGCACCCCCGCCTCGACCCAGGTCTTCAAGCACACCCGCAAGTGGCCCGAGGACTCCACCGCTTTGACTCTCCACGCCGCCCGCAATATGGTGGTGTCGGGACAGGTCTGTCTGCGGGATACTGATACCGCCTTTGAGGTCACGGCTCTGGAGGTCGGTTCCCTCCCCGCAGGTGTCACCGCCGCCACCTATATCACCGACTACGTGACCTACAACGACGGCGTTCCATACCCCGATATCCTGTCCACCAAGACCGCCTGTCACGTGACCATGAACACCACCCAAAGCCTGTGGTTCTCCTTCACGGTGGGCAATGACGCCCCCGTGGGCACCCACACCGTAACGGTCACCGTCAAGACTTCCCTGGGGGACTACTCCATCGACTGGAAGCTGACGGTCTACCCCGTCACCCTCCCTGCCCCCAAGGATTCCGCCTTCGGACACGAGTATTTCCTCAATCCCTTCAGCAATTTCCCCAAGGATCACCCCTGCGAGAAGCCTCCCTGCGAGCCCTTCTACACCCATATCCGCTACGACGAGGGCTGGTGGGAACTGATGGCCAACTTCGCCAAGACCCTGAAGACCATGCGCGTCAACAGCCTGAACATTCCCGTTATGGCGCTCTTCACCGACGGCGGCTCCAAGCGGATCAGCGACACCGAGTGGGAGCTGGATTTCGGTCTCTTTGACCGCTTCGTGGAGCATTTCATGGCGCACGGCTCCTTCCGCTACCTTTCCGTCTGCTCCGTCATCGGCGCAGTCAACGGCAAATATATGCAGGCCCTCGACGAAAACGGCAAGGTGTTTTGGCTGGAGATCTACACCCCCGCCTGCGAGGCCTGGGCCAAGACCTTCTACAGCAGTCTCTACAAGCACTTCGAGGAAAAGGGCTGGCTCTCCATGCTCCAGATGCGCCTCCAGGACGAGCCCCACTCCTCCGAGTTCTGGAAGTGGGCCAAGGATCTCTGCCGTGAGTGCATGCCCGGCATTATCTGTGGCGAGCCCCTCGACACCCACACCGTCTCCCGTGAGCTGTGCGGTTACGTGGATCAGTACATCCCCCGCATCGAGGTCTACGAGGAGGGCAAGGACTACTATCTGGAGCGGCAGAAGGCAGGCGATCAGGTCTGGTGCTACTCCTGCTGCTACCCCTTTGAAATGGGCTGGATGAACAAGTTCATCGACCTGCCTCCCATCTACTCCCGCCTCATGAAGTGGGCCTGCTTCACCCACGGCATCACGGGCTTCCTCCACTGGGGCTTCAACTACTGGGATATTTCCCTGTACGGCCTCCATCCCGATGCCCGCTTCAAGGGTGACGGCTTCATCGTCTACCCCGATGCCGAGAACAACGGCCTCATGCTCTCCGCCCGCGGGCTGAACACCATCGACGGCCTGCAGGATTGGGAGCTTCTGAACCTCCTGATCGAGAAGAACCCCGCCGCCGCCAAGGCCATCTCCCGCCGTGTGGCCTTCGGGTTCACCGACCTCCACACCGATCCTTTGTCCCTGGAGGCGGCCCGAGCCGAGGTGTTGACCCTCTTGTCCTGACTTCCTTGGCGCAGACCCAAATCCGTAAATTTTTATAAGGAGATATACCCCCATGAAACATTCCCTCTTATGCAAGCTGGGCGCGGGTCTGCTGGCACTTCTCATGCTGGCCGCTACCGCCTCCGCTTGCGACACCAAGGAGCCGGACGAGACCACCGACGAGGTCACCGTAGCCGACACCGACGCACCCACCGAAGCCCCCACCGAGCAGCCTACCGAAGCCCCCACCGAGGCTCCTACCGAGGCTCCTACCGAGGCTCCCACCGAGCCCGAGACCGAGGAGGATACCCGCTGGTACCGCGAGGACTACGAAAAGGATGACCCCACGAATCCCTTCCAGAACCTGATCCCTGCCGGCACCTCCCTGGACGGTAAGACCACCGCCTACGATGCCCGCTACGACTTCTACGAGCCCATCTGCCACATCAACGGCGACATCCAGTTCTCCAGCGTGCAGGAGGCTCTGGACTGGCTGGAGGGCAGCGGCGGTATCGTCACCATCGACCGAGACCCCAACATCTGCCTCAAGGTCAAGGTCCCCAACGACGGTAACTTCTACCGCATCGGCTTCATGTGGTTCAACGTGGACATCGTGGCCGACTTCGGCTGTATCTATGACGACCAGGTCGCCAAGGACGGCGTCATGGGCTACTGCTACTACTCGGATCTGGCCCGTCTGGACGCCATCGCCGGTCTGGAGAACACCTGCGTCTGGATCCTGGGTGAGTGCTACGGTCTGGCCCCCGGCTACTACCGCATGAAGCTCACCGAGAAGACCGACGGCGATATGCGCTACGATTACGAGCTGATCTCCCCCCTGTCCGCATGGCCCGGTCTGCCCAAGGGTGAGATCCTGCCCACCAAGTAATTCCCCCCATTCCTTCCCCCCACCCCCCTCACGCCCCACCGCGTGAGTCTCAAAGAAAGGAACGTATCATCATGAAAACTATGCGCTTCAAGAGGATCTGTACGGCCCTGCTGGCCGCCCTCATGGTGGCCGCCTGCGCCGCCGGACTGGTGATCCCCACCTCCGCCGCCGAGGTGTCGGTACAGAACGGCACGGGCAACCGCGGTGCCGTCGGTGTCAGCGGCTACTATGCCTACCGCGCCATCGTCAACGGCGAGTTCACCGCATTCTCCTTCGCCATGCCTACCTGGACGACCAAGGATTCGGCCTGCACCCTGGCACTTTACAAGTGGACGGGTGATCCCGAGTCCTCTATGGCCGCCGAGCCCATCGCCTCCAAGCGATTCGACCCCATGAGCGACAACGCCACCAACAAGATCGAGTTCGATCCCCAGCCTGCGGGCGAGTACCTCTTCGCCGTCATCGAGCCCCGGGGTCAGGCGGGTGTCTGGACCAATCAGGACACGACCGGCAACCTGGGCTTCCTCTACGTGGACGGTACGGAGAAAAACGCCCTGCCTGAGATGAAGATCACTTTCACCGAGGAGCTCGCCGAGCCCTTCGGTAAGTGCGAGACCATCGTGGAGCCCATCGACGGCAACCACAAGTCCCCCGAGGAGTACGTCATCCCCTCCGACAGCCTCATCTACACCCACGAGGTCATGCCCGATACCTGGGTGTTCACCGACGGATTGGGCCGCGTGTCCCTGACCAACGCCGAGGTGGGCGATCCCCGCGAGGATAAGACCGTCTCCATGTTCTTCTGGACCTGGCACAACGGCCGTCCCACCGTTATCAACGTCAACGATGCCGCCGAGAAGTACCCCGAGGCCGTCCGCGACTTCAACCACCCCGTCTGGACTCCCTCCAATTTCCAGGGCTCCTGGAACGAGCCCATCTACGGTCACTATGAGTCCAACGACCAGTGGGTGCTTCGCCGCCAGGCCGAGCTTCTGGCCAACGCGGGCGTGGATGCCATCCTCACCGATAACACCAACAGCACCGCCACCCACAAGGCCGGCTACACCGCCCTCTTCAAGTCCTGGAGCGATGCCATGGATGACGGCGTGCTGACCCCCAAGGTCTCCTTCATGCTTCCCTTCGGCGGCGGTGCGGATACCAACACCCAGGTGCGGGAGCTGTACATGGACTTCTACCGCGAGGGCGAGTACCACAAGCTGTGGTTCTACTGGGCCGACAAGCCCGTCCTCATGGGCCGACGCAACGCCATCACCACCACCGATAACATGGGCAAGGAGATCTCCAGCTTCTTTACCTGGCGCGGCGGTCAGTCGGGCTACGTTTGCCCCAAAACCACCCCCAGCGAGTGGGGCTGGCTCTCCACCTATCCCCAGGCTCTCTACTACGCCAAGCCCGGCGACGTCAAGCGGGGCATCGTGGAGCAGATGACCGTCGGCGTGGCCATGAACCACAACTACAAGCTGGGTCAGCTCTCCGCCATGAGCGGTGACTTCGTCATGGGCCGTTCCTACACCCACGACTATCAGGACCGTTACGTCAAGGAAGGCAAGGAGGCCTCCAAGTGGGGCTACAACTTCGCGGAGCAGTTCAAGTACGCTCTGGAGACCGACCCCAGAATGATCTTCATCACGGGCTGGAACGAGTGGGCCATGGCCCGCATCGACGGCTGGCCCTCGGGCTGGGATTCCGAGGTCCCCAACGCCTTCTGCGACCAGTTCAACGACGAGTTCTCCCGTGACCTGGAGCCCACCAAGGGTGCTTTGAAGGATCACTACTACTACCAGATGGTCAACTTCGTCCGTCAGTACAAGGGTGTCCGTCCCATCCCCACCCCCACCCTGCAGGCTACCATCGACATCACCAAGGACAACACCCAGTGGAGCGAGGTCGGCCCCTACTACGCCGCCTACATCGGCAACACCGGTGACCGCGAGGGCGACGGCTGGGGCAACCTCCAGTACCACGAGTATTCCGGCCGTAACGACATCATCGGTGCAAGAGTCGCCCGCGATGCCGATAACCTCTACTTCTACGTAGAGTGCAACGAGGATATCACCCCCTACACCGATCCTTTGTGGATGGTGCTCTACATCGACTCCGACCAGCAGAACCAGGGCTGGGAGACCTTCGACTACGTACTGAACAAGACCTCCCCCACCGCTACCACCGCCACTCTGGAAAAGTTCACGGGCAACGGCTACGAGACCGAGAAGGTCGGTGAGGTGGAGTACACCGTGAGCGGCAAGTACATGCAGGTCAAGGTGCCCAAGACCATGCTGAATATCACCGGCTACGACTTCACCGTCAACTTCGCTTGGACCGATAACGTCCACGACGAGGCCGACGCAGGCGCGCGCGGCGACGCTGACTACAAGTATACCACCTTCTCCGGCGATATCATGGACTTCTACATCTCGGGCGACGTGGCTCCCTCGGGACGCTTCAAGTTCTCCTACGTCTCCACCACCGAGAACGCCACCGGCGAGTCCACCGAGACCGAGCAGCCCACCGAGCAGCCCACCGAGCCCGTAGAGACTCCCACCGAGCAGCCCACCGATGACGAGACCGAGGCTCCCACCGATGCCCCCGCCACCGAGGCTCCCGAGACGGATGCCGAGACCGAGGCTCCCAAGAAGGGCTGTGGCTCCTCCGTGGCTCTCGGCTCCGCCGTCATCCTCATGGCCATGGCCGCGGCTGTGGCGCTGAAGAAGAAGGACTGATCCGGCGATCCATATTTCAGGCTACCTCCTTTCGGGGGTAGCCTTTTTACTCAAAAAAACATCCTGCGTTTTGTGTCATCTGTACATTGAAATAAACCGATCCATAGTATATAATATAAGTACAAATCCCCGAAAGGAGATCTTACATGAAATTCGCCTGCTTGAAACGCACCCTCTCCCTGCTCTTGGGTGCTCTGATGCTGACCGCCTGCGCCGTGGGCATGATCGCCCCCGCCTCCGCCAAGGACGTGAACGTACAGAACGGCACGGGTACCCGCGAGGCCCAGTTCGTCACGGGCGACACGGGCTACCGCGTCAAGATCAACGCCCCCTTCACGGGCTTCGGCTTCTCCATCCCCACCTGGGCAACCAACACCGCCTCCTGCACCCTGGTCATGTACAAGTGGGCGGGCACCTACCGCGACACCACCAGCGGTGAGCCCATCGCCTCCAAGGACTTCGAGGGTCTGCGGGACAATGCCACCAACTGGGTGACCTTCGACGAGCAGCCCGCCGGTGAGTACCTGTTCCTCATCACCAAGCCCGCGGGCACGCTGGGTATCTGGATGTACAAGGATCCCGTGGATGCCCTCGGCTTCCACTACATAGGCGGCGCGGAGGCTGTGGGTGAGATCCAGATGCAGATCCGCTTCCCCGGCAGCGTGAAGGATCCCTTTGGCAAGTGCGAGCCCTCGGTGGATCCCATCGACGGCAACCACACCCCTCCCGCCGAGTACGTCACCCCCGAGGATAGTCTCCTTCTGACCCGCGAGGTCATGCCCGACACCTGGGTGTTCACCGACGGTCTGGGGCGTGTATCCCTCACTAACGCCGAGGTAGGCGATCCCAAGGACGATAAGACCGTGGCCATGTTCTACTGGACGTGGCATCTGTCCCGAGGCACTCCTCTCAACGTCACGGACTTCATCAAGAAATACCCCGAGGCCTCCACCGATTACGATCACCCTGCCTGGCCCGCCTCGGGTGCCGCCTACTACTGGAACGAATCGGTGTACGGCCACTACCTGTCCACCGACGAGTGGGTCATCCGCCGTCAGGGCGAGCTTCTGGCCAACGCGGGGGTGGATGCGGTGCTGACCGACAACACCAACGGCACCTTCACCTGGCAGGACGGCTACCACAGCGTGCTGAACGCCTGGGGGGACGCCCGACTCGACGGTGTGAATACCCCCAAGCTCTCCTTCATGCTTCCCTTCGCAGGGGGCAAGGATACCGCCGTCCAGCTCCGCAACATCTATCAGGACATTTTCCGCCCCGGTGACTACCACGACCAGTGGTTCTACTGGGAGGGCAAGCCCGTCATCATGGCCCACGGCAACTCCAGCGGTCTGAATGCCAAGGACAATCTGGACAAGGAGATCCTGAACTTCTTCACCTTCCGTCCCGGCTACGCGGGCTACACCAACAGCCGCGTGGTACAGGGCGGTCAGTGGGGCTGGCTCTCCATCTACCCTCAGCCTCTCTACTGCGCCACCAAGGAGCAGGCACGGGAAAAGAAGCCCGAGCAGGTCACGGTGGGCGTGGCCATGAACCACAGCTACGAGTTCGATCTCATCGCCCCCATGAACGGCGTAGGCATCATGGGCCGCTCCTACACCCACGATAACGAGGATCGCTTCGCCAAGGAGGGCGACGAGGCCTCCAAGTGGGGCTACAACTTCGCGGAGCAGTTCGAGTACGCCATCGAGGCCGATCCCCGTCTGATCTTCGTCACGGGCTGGAACGAGTGGACGGCAGGCCGTCACGCCACCTGGCCCGAGGGCTACGCCTCCGCCGTGGAGAACGCCTTCCCCGATCAGTTCAACGATGAGTTCTCCCGTGACCTCGAGCCCACCAAGGGTGAGCTGAAGGATCACTACTACTACCAGCTGGTCAATTTTGTCCGCAAGTACAAGGGCGCGCGCCCCATCCCCACCCCCGGCGCAGCGGCCACCATCGACATCACCAAGGACAACACCCAATGGAATGAGGTCGGCCCCTACTTTGCCGCCTACATCGGCGGTACCGAGGACCGCGACACCGAGGGTGCCGGTGACGTCCGCTACACCGAGTATTCCGGCAGAAACGACATCATCGGCGCGAGAGTCGCCCGCGACGGTGAGAACGTCTACTTCTATGTGGAGTGCTTCGAGAACATCACCCCCTACACCGATCCTCTGTGGATGAACCTCTACATCGACGCAAATCAAGAAAATCAGGGCTGGGAGTCCTTCGATTTCGTGCTGAACAAGACCGCCCCCACCGCCGACAAGGCTACGCTGGAGCGGTTCACAGGCAACGGCTATGAGACCGAGACCGTGGGCGAGGTGGAGTATTCTGTCAACGGCAAATACATGCAGGTCAAGATCCCCAAGGCCATGCTGGGTCTGGATGGCTATGACTTCACCATCAACTTCGCCTGGACCGACAACGTCCACGACGAGGCCGATGCCGCTCCCGCCGGTGAGACGGCGTACAAGTACACCAAGTTCTCCGGTAATATTCTGGACTTCTACACGTCGGGCGACGTGGCCCCCGGCGGCCGCTTCAAGTTCTCCTACATTTCTACCACCGAGAACGCGGGCGTGACCCCCGAGACCGAGGCTCCCACCGAGGTGCCTACCGAACCCGAGGAGGATCCCACCGAGGCTCCTACCGACGCTCCCGCTACCGAGGCACCCACCGAGACCGAGGCACCCAAGGGCGGATCCTCCTCCGGAGGGTGCAAGTCGACTATCGGCATGGGCGTAGCCGCTGTGGCGACGGCTATGGCCGCGGCTGTTGCTTTGAAAAAACGCGGCTGATCCCAAAGGACATACAAAAAGGCTACCCGCTTGCGGGTAGCCTTCCTTTTTGCTTATGCGGTTGCGGGTTTACGCCTCGTCTACCGTCTGATCCGCCTGCTGCTGCATCTGGGCGGCCAGCATCATGTCCTTGACCTTCATGAGTCTCGTGGTGTTGCCGCGCTCGTTCTCCTCCAGCTTCATCTTGATGGTCTTGATGGTCTCGAGGTAGCGGGGCATCATGATATACTCCAGGGCGTTGACGCGGCGGCGGGTCTTCTCGATCTCCTCGGCCAGCATCTGGGCGGTCTTCTCCATCTCGGCCAGCTTGACCAGATCCTCCAGGATGCCGTTCAGCTCCCTGGCGGCGGCGTCCAGCTCGCCCGAGGTAAAGGCCATACCGTAGTTATAGCCGTCGGCACCTCCCTCGGAGAGGACCTGGAGGGAGAAGGAGGGAACGGTCACGCTCATGACGTTCTTGTAGGTGACCTCCAGCTTTCCTTCCTTTTTAGGCAGGATCAGAGCCTCCTTGAGCATCTGGGGGCTGGCTGTGGCCGAGGCGATGCTGAAGCTGCTGTGCACCGTCGCCAAAGAGGCCTCCACCCGCTCACGGAGCTCCTTATTCTCGCGGACGACCTCGAGGAACTTCTTCATCAGCTCGTCGCGCTTGTCCTTCAGGAGCTTATGGCCGCGACGCGCGGTGGTATAGCGCGCCTGTACCTTCTTCAGCTCCATTCTGGTGGGGTTTACTCTCAATTCTGCCATGGTTCTTTCCTTTCAGACGGAGACGGTCTCCGCAAATCCTTTAGGGGTAAGATTACTTTTTGATGAGCTTGATGCTCTTGATGTACATGGTATCCCCGACCTCGGACTGGTCGAAGAAGTCCACGCGCAGGGTATGGATATCTCCCTCCCACCCCTTGAGGTTGGTCAGGTCGATGGTGATGGTATGGTACTCACCGTCTCTCTTGATGGACTTCATCACCTGGTAGTTGGCGTCCGCGGCGGTCACGCTGCCCGCGCAGTAGAACACCTGCAGGTTGATGGCCTTGGACGAGGTGTCGGTGGGACACTTGTAGGTGATCTCCAGGGTCTTGTAGTCGTCAGCCAGCAGAGTGGTGACAGACTGACTGAAGCTCAGGTAGAACAGGGCATCGTTGCCCGTGACCTTGCACTTCAGAGCCTCCTCGGTCATATCGTAGGTGACGGTGGCGCTGTTCGCGCTTCCGATGGCCTTTTCGGTGCCCTTGACCGAGAAATCCAGATCGGTGTAGTCGATCTCCTTGAGATCGGGGAGTCTGTAGAAGCCATCCTCGATCTTGTCGGTGACCACTACCTTGATCTTGCAGGACTTGCCCTTTACGGTCACGGTGACCTCGGTCTCGCCCGTCTTCAGAGCGGTGACGATACCCTTATCGTTGACCGCAATGATGCTCGGATCATAGTCCTTGAAGGTGATGGCTTCGGTCTGCTGATCGGTCACGAAATACTCGGTGAAGGAGCCGTCGCCCCACTTCATCTGGGCGCGGAGCTGAGGCTTGAAGAGACTGCGCTCCCCGAGGTAGATGGTGTAGGTGTCGCGGACGGGCACCAGCTCCAGAGCCTGGGTGGCGGAGCCCTCCTGCTTCTCCTCGGCCACGACGACGTGGAACATGCAGGACAGCTCGCCGTAGTACAGCTCCACGGCGGTGGTACCCGCGCCCTTGACCTCTACCTTCCAGGTATCGTTGTCAATGGTACACACCGACTCGTCGGCCACCACAAAGCGGAGACCACCGGAGCTCTTCTTCAGGGGGCTCTTCTCGAAGTAGGTATCAAAGACGTTGATGCGGAGGGTGAAGGAGCTGCGGCCCACGTAGGTCTCGTACACGTCCTGCTCGGGACGGATCATAGCCAGCTGGCGCTGATCCTTGGGCACGGCGGTGCCGCGGACGAACTCCTTGATGCAGGGCTTGGCCAGCTCGACACTCAGATCGTTGCCGTCGGAGAGCTTCAGGGTAATGGGCTGAACGCGGGTGTTCCAGGTTCCCCAGCCCTCGCCGTAGGCGTAGATGACGCGGAGCTTGTCGGCATCCTCGGTCAGGTTGATGTGGCCGTTTCTGCGGGAGGAGATACCGGCATTGTGCAGGTGAGAGAAGGTACCCTCGCGGACGGCGTCCACCATCTCGAAGGTCTTACCGTCGTTGGACTCATACACGGCTACGTAGCTGGAGGGGCCCATACGGGAGCCGGTGGCGATGCCGATGAACTTGCCCCACTCCTCCACATACTTGACGTCGATGGAGTCGGTGCTCTTCTTGACGGCGGTGCCGTGATGCTGCAGGGTAGCGGGCCAGTTCTCATTGGTGGCATCAGCGGTAGCCACCATGGTGTACTCGCCCGAGGGAGCGGCATTGGTGTAGTAGATATACAGGGTGCCGTTCAGCTCCACGAAGGAGGGCTCGCCCATACCGAATCTATGGTAGTCCTCATCGTAGTAGAAGAGGGGCTGAGGCTCATAGCCGCCCCAACCGCTTCCGTTCCACTTCTCATAGGGGCCGTCGGGATTCTTGGAACGAGCGACAAAAACGTTGTTGCAGGCACCCGTCTCGTTGAGGGTGGAGGTGTAGCCCAGGTAGTAGTAGCCGTTGAAGTAGACCACACCGGGGTCGCAGTTGGAGAAGTGATCGTAAGAGCCCTGGGTGGGGGTCAGGACGATCTTCTCCTCCGACCAGGTATTGCCGCCGTCGGTGGAGCGGCGGTAGGAGATCCAGTCCCACTCACCGCCCGTGCCCACGCAGGCAAAGTAGGCGTGAACGGTCTGGCCGTCCTCCTCGTACAGGTAGGTCACGCCGTAGCGGTAGCCCCAATCCTGATCCTCGGGAAGGCGGTAGATATCGTAGCCCTTATCGGTGACGGCCATGTCAATGACCTTGCTCTCATCGGGCTTGACGGTCTCGATGCGGTTGGCCTCGAAGTAGTCGGTGGTGACCTCCTCGGTGGGAGCCTCGGTGGGTGCCTCGGTGGACTCCTCGGTGGGGGTCTCGGTAGCGTCACCGTCGGGCTCGGTGGGAGCGGCGGTGGCATCCTCCGTAGCCGTGGAGGGATCGGTCGTGTCATCGGGAGTATTTCCCTTGTCACAGCCCATAAGCAGGGCGGCCATCAGCAGGAGCATAAGCCCCAGCAACAAAAGCTTTTTCATGATCGTATTCCTTTCGTTTTTGTGGGATGCGGTCAGATCTTGAACAGAACAGCTTACTTGGTAGGCCAGTATTTATCCACCAGCTCGGGCTTGATGCGCTTCATCTCCGAGCGGGGCAGGATGGAGAGCAGCTCCCAGCCAAGGTCGAGGGTCTCCTCGATGGAGCGATCCTCGTTGAAGCCCTGGTTGATATAACGCTCCTCGAAAGCATCGGCGAACTTGGCGTAGAGACGGTCCATGGGAGTCAGAGCGGCCTCACCCAGTACCACCATCAGCTCCTTGGCCTCCTTACCTCTCGCGTAGGAGGAGAAGAGCTGGTTCATGGTGCCCGCGTGATCCTCGCGGGTCTTGCCCACGCCGATACCCTTATCCTACAGACGGGACAGGGAGGGGAGCACGTCCACGGGAGGCATATAGCCCTTGCGGTACATCTCGCGGGAGAGGATGATCTGACCCTCGGTGATGTAGCCGGTCAGGTCGGGGATGGGGTGGGTCTTGTCGTCCTCGGGCATGGAGAGGATGGGGATCATGGTGATGGAGCCCTCGGAGCCCATCTTACGGCCCGCTCTCTCGTACATGGTGGCCAGGTCGGTGTACAGGTAGCCGGGGTAGCCGCGGCGGCCGGGGACCTCCTTACGGGCGGCGGAGACCTCACGGAGTGCCTCGGCGTAGTTGGTGATGTCGGTCAGAATGACCAGCACGTGCATATCGCACTCAAAGGCCAGGTACTCGGCGGCGGTCAGAGCCATACGGGGGGTGGAGATACGCTCGATGGCGGCATCGGATGCCAGGTTGATGAAGAGGACGGTACGGTCGATAGCGCCCGTCTTCTTGAAGTCGGAGATGAAGAAATCGGCCTCCTCGAAGGTGATACCGATGGCGGCGAAGACCACGGCGAACTTGGAGTCGGAGCCTCTTACCTTAGCCTGTCTGGCGATCTGGGCGGCCAGGTTTGCGTGGGGCAGACCCGAGCCCGAGAAGATGGGGAGCTTCTGACCGCGGACGAGGGTATTCAGTCCGTCGATGGTAGAGACACCCGTCTGGATGAACTCGGAGGGGTAGAAGCGGGCGGCGGGGTTGATGGGGGTACCGTTGATGTCCAGAGACTTGTCGGGGATGATGGGTGCGCCCTCGTCGATGGGCTCGCCCATACCGTTGAACACGCGGCCCAGCATATGCTCGGACACGGGAAGCTCCACGCCGTGGCCGGTGAAGCGCACCTTGGACTCGGCCAGGTTCAATCCTGCCGAGGACTCAAAGAGCTGTACCAGCACGTTACGGCCGTTGACCTCCAGGACACGGCAGCGACGAACTTCTCCGTTGGGCAACTGAATTTCACCCAGCTCGTCGTACTTGACACCCTCGACCTGCTTGACCAGCATCAAGGGGCCTGCGACTTCTTCTATAGTCTTATATTCACGAATCATGGTTATCCTCCATCAAAGAGCCTTGGCGTCACGAACCAGCTGATCCAGCTGCTCGGTCATCTCGGCGGTGATCTTCTCTGCCTCGGTCTTGTAATCGGCGTAGGGGACGGCCTTGAAGCGGCCGATGCGCTCGCGGACGGGCAGGTTGGAGAGCTTCTCGATATCAGCGCCCTCGGAAATGGCGCGGCGAGCCTTATCCTCAAAGGTGAAGACCAGCCCCATCATGCAGTACTGCTTATCCAGGGCGGTATAGCAGTCCTCGTCCTCGAAGGCGTTCTGCTGGAGGAAGTCCTCGCGGATGGAGCGGGCGGACTCCAGGGTCAGGCGATCCTCGGCGGACAGGGCATCCATACCCACCAGCTTGACGATCTCGTTGAGGGAATCCTCTACCTGGAGGGTCTTAAGGCAACGGCCGGTGTACTCCATCCACTTGGGAGACACGTGCTCGGCGAACCAAGGCTCCAGTCGGTCACGGTAGAGGGAGTAGGAATTCAGCCAGTTGATGGCAGGGAAATGGCGGCGGTAGGCCAGGGAGGAGTCCAGACCCCAGAAGACCTTGACGATACGCAGAGTAGCCTGGGTCACAGGCTCGGAGATATCACCGCCCTGGGGGGACACGGCGCCGATGGCGGACAGAGCGCCCATACGGCCGTCCTTACCCAGGCAGACCACCTGGCCCGCGCGCTCGTAGAACTGAGCCAGACGAGAGGTCAGGTAGGCGGGGTAGCCCTCCTCACCGGGCATCTCCTCCAGACGGCCCGACATCTCGCGAAGAGCCTCGGCCCAACGGGAGGTAGAGTCTGCGATGACGGCTACCGAGTAGCCCATGTCGCGGTAGTACTCCGCGATGGTGATACCCGTATAGATGGAGGCCTCACGGGCGGCCACGGGCATATCCGAGGTATTGGCGATCAGCACGGTGCGCTCCATCAGAGACTTACCGGTACGGGGGTCGGTGAGCTCGGGGAACTCACGGAGAACGTCGGTCATCTCGTTGCCGCGCTCGCCGCAGCCGATGTAGACCACCAGGTCCACGTCGCTCCACTTGGCCAGCTGGTGCTGCACCACCGTCTTTCCCGAGCCGAAGGGGCCGGGAACGCAGGCGGTACCACCCTTGGCGATGGGGAACAGGGCGTCGATGGGACGCTGACCCGTAATCATAGGCTCAGCGGGGGGCAGCTTCTGCTTGTAGGGGCGGGACACACGGACGGGCCACTTCTGGACCAGCATGATGTCCTCGATGGAGCCGTCCTCCAGCTTGAGCTTACCGATGCGGTCGGTGACGCGGAAGTCACCGGTATACAGCTCCATGACGGTGCCCTTCTTATCGGGAGGGCACATGATCTTATGGGTGATGACCTCGGACTCCTGCACCGTGCCGTAGACGTCGCCTGCGGAGACGGTGTCGCCGTAGCCCAGGGCGGCCTCGAAGTGCCAGAGCTTATCCCGATCCAGAGCGGGCTCGTCAATGCCCTTGATGATGTTGGAGCCGTACTTCTCCCGCATGGCCTCCAGGGGACGCTGGATACCGTCGTAAATGGAGGTCAGCAGGCCGGGGCCCAGCTCCACGGACAGGGGGGCGCCCGTAGACACCACCTTGTCGCCGCGACCCAGACCGGCGGTCTCCTCGTAGACCTCGATGGAGGCGCGGTCGCCGTGCATCTCGATGATCTCACCGATCAGGCGAGCCTCACCGACGCGCACCACGTCGAACATATTGGCATTCCGCATCCCCTCGGCAATGACCAGGGGGCCGGATACCTTCAGAATCTTTCCTTCTACCATTTTACTCACTCCTTAAACAGAATGTCCGCACCAACGGCTCTTTCCACGGCGGACTTGATGGCGGCCATGCCCGATCCGTCGGATCCCGCTCTTCCGGGGATCGAGATAACGGCGGGGAGGGGGCGGTCCTTGTAGCGGGCGATGTCCTCGGTCAGGACCTTGGCGTAGTTCTCCACCATGAAGATGATGGCGTAGCTGTCATCCTTGGCCAGCTGATGGAGGATCTTGGCGGCGGTCTCGGAGTCGGGGGCCTCGTGGACGGCAAAGCCGATGGCCATAAAGCCCATGACGCTGTCCCGCTCGCCTATGATGCCGATCTTATACATAACTCACCCTCATTCTTTCCCGAATGACGTCGATATTCAGCTCGGCGTCCTTCGCGGCCAGCAGTATGCGGATATTCTTGACCGAGGTCTCACAGCCCACCAGGTAGCCTCCCGCCACAGGTGCGCCAAAGGGGATGCGAGCCCCCTCACGGACCTTATCCATGTAGAGGTCGTCGCAGGCCTTCTCCACGGCGTACAGGGGACGGGGATCTCCCTCCACGTGAGCCAGGCGGTAGTAGGCGGTGGGGGACAGGGCCTCCCAGAGCCCCGCCTCACCGCTCTCGTAGGCATCGGTGAAGAACTTCTTGCCCAGGCTTCCACCCGTCAGAAGGGCCTCCTCCAGGAAGGCCTCGCCCACGCTTCCCATGCCCATCCGCAGGATGCGCAGGGTGGTGAGGATATTGGTCAGGTCGATCTTGACCTGCATCCAGGCGATGAGGGTCTCGTCCCCCGTGGCAACGGCGGCGGCGGCCATATCGGCGTAGCAGGCGCGATCCAGCACCGTATCAATGCGGCGGGGGTCTGCGGTACGGTCGTAGGCGGCGCGGGCCTCGGGGATGGCGGCGGCCAGGGCGGGAGGCAGGGCCTCGTAGTTCCCTTCCCGGATCATGTCCTCCAGCTTGTCGGCGGGGACGGTGCCGAAGTCAAAGAGCATATCCCCCGCGTCGATGCCGCGGATGGCGCACTTGATGGCGGCCTTGATGTTGTTGCAATCGTAGGGATAACGGAGGTAGCGGAAGAGGGTCGGGTCGGGTACGGCGTGCTCCACCTCGTCAAAGGCCTCCCGAAGGATGGTCAATAGCATCCCCTCGCGGGCGGCAGAGATGGCCTCCCCCACAGGGGCCGTGCCGTCAGCCGACTCGGCGGGCTTGATCCCGTACTCGGCAAGGCGATCCATGATCTCCTCCGAGGTGCGGGCCTCGATCAGCACCTCCATGCGCTCCCGACCCACCAGTCGGTTCTCCAGGGAACGGATGCGGGCCGAGGCGTACATATATTCGGTCGGTTGTAATTTTTTCATGTTATAACTCCCTTATGGGATCTTTGCTCCGAAGGATCAGTTCGCGTCCCCGAAGAGGATGCGGCTGACCTTGGCCTCGGTCTCGCGGCGGTTGGCGGCCATGAGCATGGAGAGCGAGCAGTTGGTCTCCACGGGGCCGCAACGCAGGATCAGACCGCCGTCGATGGGAGCGGTATCGGGGGCGAGGCGGAGCTTGACCAGGGCGGTGGCAGGGAGCTTGGCTCCGTAGCCCTCGCGGAAGGCGGTCATGAGCTTTTCGCCGTAGTTGTCCCGATCGCGGCCGCTGAGCACCACCTCGTAGGTCTCGGGAGCGATGTCCTCACCGTACAGGCGCAGACTCTCCTCCTCCCCCTCGATCTGTCTCTTGAGGGCGGAGCGGAGCATCTTCTGGAGCAGATCCAGGTACTGCTCGCCGCTCATGGACTTGATCTGCTTCTCGGCGGCGGCATAGGCCTCGTTCAAGAGAGCGGCGCGGGCCTCCAGGAGGGCGTTGCGCTTGGCCATAGCGGCCGAGGAGCGGGCGCGGATGATGAGGGACTGACACTCGCGATCATTCTCCTCCCGCAGCTTCTCCAGCTCGGCCTCGGTGGCGGCGGCATACTTCTCCTTGACGGCGGCGCATTCGGCCTCGGCACGATCCAGGATCACTCTGGCATCGGCCTCGGCATCGGCAATGATCTTGCCGGTCACTTTATCCAGTCCGGTCATGGTTCTATACCTTTCTTTCGTCGTTCAAGCGGATGGATCCGATCAAGCGTTGAAGGGAGAGAAGAAGACCAGCAGCAGGGTCACCAGCAGGGCGAAGATGGCGTAGGTCTCCACCAGAGCGGAGGAGGTGATGGCCTTACCGGACTCGGCAGGGCGCTTGGACAGCAGGTTGATACCGGAGGCAGACACGCGGCCCTGGCGGACAGCGGAGAAGTAGCCGGACAGAGCGATGGGCAGAGAAGCCATGAGGTAGTAAGCACCGGCATTGATGGGCAGGGAGGTCAGATGCTCGGGGTTACCGAACAGACCCAGCATAGCCAGCATCAGGAATGCGGCCACCAGACCATACACACCCTGGGTCATAGGCAGAGCCTGGAGAGCCAGAGCCTTACCGAAGAGGGAGGGGTTCTCGGAGATCAGACCGGTAGCGGACTCACCAACGATACCAACGCCCTTAGCGGAGCCCATACAGGGAAGAGCCACGGCCAGAGCGGCACCCAGCAGAGCCAGGTTGGTGCCCGAGAAGATGTTCTTCAGAACGGTAGCCACGGTGTCGGCCACGGGCGCGTCGGTGGCGGTGTCTTCGGCAGGCTCGGTGACAGGCTCGGTAACAGCCTCGGTAGCGGCTTCGGTGACGTCCTCGGCAAAGATGCAGAGGGTGAAGCAGGACAGGACGACCAGCAGGGTCAGGGCCAGAGCGGCGATCTTCTTGATGTTTTTCATGGTAGGTAAACTCCTTTTATTCAATGTTTAAGAATACAGTCTCAGCGAGTCTCGGCGGACTCAAGGGTTTCGGAGGTCTCGGGGGTATCGGCCTCCACGGTGGAATACTCGTTGGAGGGCTCGGCGGGAACAAAGCCCGCGCCGCCGTCCTCAAAGAACTTGCCGAAGAACTCCAGGTACTGGAGTCGGCTGGTGTGGACGAAGGAGCCCAGCAGGTTGATGGCGATGTTCAGCACGTGGCCGATCAGCAGAACCACCACCAAAAGGACGAAGCCCACGGGGGTGGGGCCACCCATGGTCGCCAGGAGGTTGAACACCTGGGCCATGACCGCGGCGGCCAAGCCCAGTGCCAGGATACGGCAGTAGGACAAGAGATCCGAAGCGTAGTTGATCAGATCGTACAGGCCCTTGAAGCCCATGAGCACCCGCATGATGGGGTTCTTCTGAGCACGGCCGTAGGTGGCGACGATCATCAAGGCACCCACACCCAGGACGATCCAGCCCACGGTGGGATTCACGAAAATGAGGCCCAAACCCGCGAAGAGGATCCAGTAGGAGCCGATGTCGAAGATGGCGGCGAAGACCTCACCCTGCTTGCAGAGGAGGACGAACTTCACGGCCATACCGCCGATGAGGTGAACGGCACCCATAGCCAGGGATACCACCAGGAAGGCCATGGGGTTATCCAGAGGGTTCAGGGAGACGGGGTTTCCGTTGAGGGTGATGACCAGGCCGTTGAAGATGGGGTAGGCCTCCTTGGCCGCCTCGGCGGACTCAAATCCGCCAAAGCCCGTCATCAGAGCGTAGGGCAGATCACCAAACCAGCCGCCGAAGACGAATCCGAAGACGGTACAGGCGATGCCGCAGTAGGCGAACATATTGAGCATCCTCGTCATGGAGGGCTTCATGTGCAGGATCTTGGGAGCCAGGAAGCCCACCAGAACCAGGAGGGCACCGTAGCCCACGTCAGCGAACATGAGGCCGAAGATGACGAAGTAGTAGATACTCATGATGAAGGTGGGGTCAAAGGTGCCGTACTTGGGGTAGGAGTACATGCCCACCACCCACTCGAAGTTGGAGGCAAAGCCGTTGTTCTTCAGCAGGATGGGCGGCTCCTCATCGGGAGCGGGCTCCTCCAGGCCATAGGCGCAGGGGAGCTTGTCCAGGGCGGCGGACACCCGGGCCTCCCGCTCGGCAGGCACCCAGGCCTCCAACACCACGCATTGCTCGGTGGTGGCCAGCTTCTGCTTCTGGCGGGCGGCGGTGAGGGCGGTCATCTCCAGGTCGAACAGCACCTTCACGTCGGGCAGCCGCTTGGACAGGGCGCGGAGACGGTCGGCGCAGATCTGGAGCTGATTATCCAGCTCATCCAGCTTCCGCAAGCAGAGCTTGTGCTGCTCCTTGGCGGGGACGTCCCCCTCGGCGGGCAGGCCCTTGAAGGTCAGGCGGAGGAATCCCTTCCCCGCCAGGGCGCGGGCCGTAGCATCGCTGTCCTCCTTGAGGAGCAGGACAGACACGTACAGGGCGGTCTCGTCGCGGTGGATCTCCTCCACTCCCGCGTGGAGATCGGCGAGGGCATCGTCGGCCTCGGAAATGAGGGTCTTGGGGGGCAGAGTGCCCAGCCAGACCTCGCAGAGGTTGGTTCCCTCCCCCGTCAGAGGCTGCTGATACTCCAGCCAGGGAGTCAGAGACTGACAGAGGTCGGACAAGCGGTTGTATTCGTTGGTAGCGGCCGTCCTGGCATCCCGCAGAGCCAGCACCTCGGCCACGGTCTCGCGGGCGGTGTCGAAGCGTCCCGACTTACGGAACTCCTCGGTGGTGATGGCAACAGGCTTTTTGTTCCAGGGCATGGCCTTGACCGTATAGGCCTCCAGCAGGGGCATGGCGGCGGTGACGTCAGCGACGCGGCGCTCGGCCTCGGCGCGGGCTGTGTCGCAATCGTACCGCAGAAGTGTCCCGCCGTCGGGCAGGTCACCCAGGGGTACCGACGTCAGCTCGGCGCATCGGAGCCGCATGAGGCGGCGCACCAGCCTGTCCGCGTCCCGCTCGGGAGCCAGCACGGTCAGTTTTTTCATGACACTAACGGACATAGATGTTGAAATCCTTTCCTAATGGATCCAATGGATCAGATATCGGTGAGTTCCCACTCGATGTGCTTGACGGCCTCCCGCATCTTGGCACGGGCAGACTCGCGCATGGTCTCGATATCGGCGTCGGCCTCCTCGCGGCTCTGCATGATGAGGGAGACGGCACGCTCGCGGACGGTATCCAGGCGGGCGTCCAGCTCGTCGGCGGCGGCATCCAGCGCGGCGGCTTGCTCCTCGGCACAGGTCTTCTCACAGGCCTCCACGCGGGCGCGGGCCTCGCTCTCGGCGTTCGCCCGAATGGCGTTGGCCTCGGCCTCGGCTGCCAGGACCTTTGAAATGGCTTCTTTGGACAAAAGATGCACCTTCCTTTCGTCGGAATGTGTTCATTTGAACTCATGAAACAGGCAAATGAATATCCCGAGAATATTTACTAAACTATTATATCACATTTCCCCTCGGTTTTCAATAGCTTTTTGGAATTTCACGCAAAAAATACCCAAAAAGGAACTTCGCACAAGGGGAGTGATCACGAAAAACAGTTTTCATTTCATTTTAACGAAGTAAAGCGTCAAGCCTGCTCCCTCGGACGGCCGTCGATCCGCTTTTGGGGCATCTTGACCGCCGTCAGCTCGGGGATCCGCCAGCCATCCACGGCGGTGATCCTTCGCTCGGTCAGCTCCCCTCGGCGGCTCTTCAGCGTCACGGTGCGGGTGACGGTCAACAGCCGTTGAGAGAGCGCCTCGGCGGTCATGGAGCAGGTCAGGATCCGACGGTCGAAGCGGTAGGGCGCGGTACTGCCCATAGCCGCAAAGGAAGCCCGCGCCTCCTCGGCAGGGGCGGTATCGGCCCAGGCAAGGAAGCTCTCGGCCATGGAGCGGTAGGCCTCGTTGAAGCGGGTCGCGGCGGGGGATTCGTGTGGAATATGGGGATAGGTGACGGTCACCTCCAAAACCGCGCAGACACCCACGCGGGTCAGGCGGCGGTCGGTCAGGGTCTCTACGGGGATGGTGTCGGGCATAGTTTCGGGCATGGCTCTCTCCTTTCGGCGGGTGGGCTTACCGCAGGATATGCGGGAGAACGAGAAAACGTCCCCGACAGAGCGGAGACGTTGCCTCAATGATGGATTTTCGTTTCGTCATTTCCCACAGGCCGCACCGAGTAGCCCAGCACCGACTCCATGTGATCGGCGATACGCTCTTGCAGCATATGGGCGATGGCGGCGGGGGTCATGTGGGCGTATTCCTCGTAGGGAATGGGGGGGAGGTAATGCACCTCGGTATGTACGGCCTTGAGTCCCTTGATGCCGAAGGGCTTGAAGGAATCCACAATGGCCACAGGGACGATGGGGCGCTCGGAAATGAGGGCCGAGCGGATACAGCCGCTACGGAAGGGATTCATGACGTTGTCCTGATCCTTGCGGTACCCGCCCTCGGGGAAGATGAGGTAGACCTTGCCCGCCTTGACCTCCTCGCCGATCTCGGTGATGCACCGTACCTGCTGACGGATGTTGGTGTGGTCGATGCGCTTGCCCCGCACCAGATCCACGTACTCGTTGGCAATGGGCATTTTGGCGCGCTTGGCGTTCATCAGCACGCGGCAGGGGCGGGGATGGCCGTACATGATGCCCAGGGCATCGTACTTTCCTTGATGATTGGAGTACATGATGTAGCCTCCCTCGGCGGGGAGATTCTCCATGCCATAGTAGGAGGTGGTAGCGCGGGCGGTTTTGGCCACCTTGCGGATCATGACCTTGCACAGCTCGTGGCAGTCCTCCTCGGAGTACCGCTCGGGGTGCTTGGCGTATTTGCGCATCTTGGGAACGAACCAGATGATGGAGTGGATGCGCATGACGATGGTATAGTAGAAGCGGAACATGACACCCTCCTTTTCATCGATTTTGGTGACTTGAAGCTTCATGGCTTTTTCGCAGGAAAGCCACGCGGGACAGATTCCCGCGCGGTGGTATGATAGCACAGGTTTGTAAATTGAATCTAAATTCGGGGAATCGCTCCGAAATCCGTCAAAACTATTGACAAACCCCTCGTTTCCCTGTATAATATATCCAAATAAATTCAGTAAAGCGAGGTACGTCTCCATGCTCTATACCAACAATTGCCCCCGCCCCGAATTTCCCCGCCCCCAGTTTGACCGCGGCGACGCCAATTGGCTCAATCTCAACGGTCCCTGGGAGTACCAGACCGACCGAGGCCTGACCGGCGAGCAGCGCGGCTAC
This sequence comes from Eubacteriales bacterium, assembly GCA_045128275.1. Classification (GTDB taxonomy): domain Bacteria; phylum Bacillota; class Clostridia; order Oscillospirales; family CAG-272; genus CAMEON01. The sequence continues at coordinate 36,925 of JBGVRH010000088.1, forward strand.
CAGAACGATGCTCCCTTCTCCGAAACCATCACGGTTCCCTTCTGCCGCGAGAGCGAGCTGTCGGGCATCGGTGACAAGGATTTCTGCGAGGGCGTGTGGTACCGCAAGACCCTGACCCTCCCCGAGGCCTGGGCAGGCAAGCGTGTCCTCTTCCATATCGGCGCCTGCGACTACTACACCAAGGTGTGGGTCAACGGTCAGTACATGGGCGACCACATCGGCGGCTACGTGGCCTTCTCCTTTGATATCACCAAGGCTCTGAAGGAGGGGGAGAACACCATCACCGTGGGTGTCACCGACCACCTCCGCACCGGCAACCAGCCCGGCGGTAAGCAGTCCATGCTCTACCACTCCTACGGCTGCTCCTACACCCGCACCACGGGTATCTGGCAGACCACCTGGCTGGAGTGCGTGCCCATGGACTACGTCGCCTCCACCAAGTATTACCCCGACATCGAGAGAAAGAAGCTGGTCATCGAGGCTCTTACCGTGGGCGGCGAGGGCATGACTCTGACCGCCAAGGCATCCTTCGACGGCAAGGACATGGGTGTCGGCACCACCGTCGTCCACGGCGGTAAGGCTGTAGTGGAGGTGGAGCTGGACGAGCTGCACCTGTGGGAGGTGGGCAACGGCCGCCTCTACGATCTGACCCTGACCATGGGCGAGGACACTGCGGAGTCCTACTTCGGTATGCGTAAGATCGAGTGCCGCGACGGCTTCTTCTACCTCAACGGCAAGGCCGTGTTCCAGCGCCTGGTGCTGGATCAGGGCTTCTACCCCGACGGCATCTACACCGCCTCCTGTCTGGGCGAGCTGGAGGCCGACATCGACCGCTCGGTGGCCATGGGCTTCAACGGCGCGAGACTCCACCAGAAGGTCTTTGAGCCCCTGTTTTTGTCCCTGTGCGACAAGAAGGGCTACATCGTCTGGGGCGAGCACGCTAACTGGTGCCTGGATATCTCCCGCGAGACGGCCTACCAGAACTTCCTTCCCGAGTGGTGCGAGATCATGGCCCGCGACTTCAACCATCCCGCCATCATCGGCTGGTGTCCCCTCAACGAGACCCAGATGAATCAGAATCCCCACTTCGTGAAGCTCCTCGCCGCCATCACCCGCCAGTACGATACCACCCGTATGTACATCGATGCCTCCGGCTGGGCGCACATCGAGGGCCTCACGGACATCATGGATCTCCATGACTACGAGCAGGATCCCGCCAAGTTCGCCGCCAAGCTGGCTCCTCTGACCGAGGGCGGCACCTACAACGTCCACTGGCACGCAGGCCCCCACCACGTCATGGAGGCCAAGCCCACCTTCGTATCCGAGTACGGCGGCATCCGCTGGGCTCCCAAGGAGGACGCGGGCTGGGGCTACGGCCAGGCTCCCATGTCCGAGGAGGAGTTCATCTCCCGCTTCAAGGGGCTGACCGAGGCCATTCTCTTCCATCCCAAGATGGGCGCTCTCTGCTACACCCAGCTCACCGACGTGGAGCAGGAGGTCAACGGTCTGTACACCTACGACCGCGTGGCCAAGTTCGATCCTGCCATCATGCGCGCCGTGCTAACCCAGAAGGCTGCTATTGAGGAGTAATTCCCATACACAAAGGACACCTCTCCCGACGATACCATTAAGTTAAGAAATAGAAAAGGCTCTCCCTTTGGGAGAGCTCCCGCCAAAGGCGGGTGAGAGGGCAAATAGCGCTTGAAATGCCCTCTCCGTCACACCTTTGGTGTGCCACCTCCCCCAAAGGGGGAGGCTTAACTTAATGGCATTGCTCTCCCGAGGTGTCCTTTTTTTGCGTAAAAGCCGTTTTCCTCTTTACATTTCTCCCCGTTTGTGCTATAATGATCCCGATGCCACGGGGAAGCGGGTGGAAATCCCGCACGAGCCCGTCGCCGTGTCGCGCTTATATGGTACGATCTGACCCCTGCCGCAAGGGGAACCCGGTCATTGGCGGAGTCCCGCCGAGAAGGCCGATCCTACCGCGCCCAGTCGAAAGACCCGAGCATCCCACGGGAGCTTCCCGCGGACACCACCGCAAACGCCGCGAGTGCCGGCAGGTTGGGAAAAATCCAAAAACACAAAGGAGAACACAAGTATGAACAGAACAACCGCAACCAAGTGGCTGTCGTTCGTCCTTTGCCTGGCGCTGATTGCGGCGATCGCGCTGACGGCTATGGGATGTGACCAAGCCAAGAACCCCGAGACCCCCGAGATTCCCGAGACAAGCGGAAATGCCGCCGTCACCACGACAGAGGGCAGTACGACCCCCGAGACCCCCGATCCCAATGCCCCCATCGTCAAGGGCGAGGGCGCGACCGTCTTCTACTTCAACGTGGTGGACAAGGACGGCAAGGAAACCAAGTTCGAGATCCATACCGATAAGACCGTGGTAGGCGAGGCTCTTCTGGAGCTGGGCCTCATTGAGGGCGATATGGGTGACTACGGTCTCTACGTCAAGAAGGTCAACGGCATCACCGCCGAGTACGAGGTGGACGGCACCTACTGGGCCTTCTACGTCGGGAACTCCTACGGCATGACCGGCGTGGATATGACCGACATCGAGCCCGGCGCGACCTACGCCTTCAAGGTGTCCAAGTGAGTACCCTACCCGAGCAAAAGAGTCAAACCGCCCGGGTCAGCCGCCGCAAAAAAGCCCTTCTGACCATCTACGAGATCGCCGTCTTTGGCATGCTGGGAGCTCTCATGATGGTCTCCGATCTCCTTATGAACATCATCCCCAACGTCCATCTGGTGGGTGTGATGATCGTGGTGCTGACGGTTCTGTACCGCTGGAAGGCTCTGTTTCCCATCTACGTCTACGTCCTGCTCATCGGGCTTTCCGAGGGCATGGGTGCATGGTGGCTCCCGTACCTCTACGTATGGACCATCCTTTGGGGCATGGTCATGCTCCTGCCGAAAAAAATGCCCAAATGGCTCGCCCCCATTGTCTGCGCTCTGGTCTGCGGACTCCACGGCTTCGGCTTCGGCTTTTGGTGGATCCCCTCCCAGATGGCTCTCATGGGATTTTCCCTTGAGCAGGCCCTGATCTGGTGGCAGTTCGGCTTCTTTACCGCCGATATTCCCCACGGCATCGGCAACCTGGTGGGCAGTACCCTCATCATCCCCTTGGTGACCCTGATCCGCAAGCTGGACAGGCGGATCCGTCATTGACAAAACCCCTATGGAAAGCGGAATGCTCTCCATAGGGGTCATTTTTTGTTTAAGAGATCAGCATGGCCCCGCCCTCGGCAGGCAGAGCAAAGCTCTCCCCGCCCCGAACCGTTCTAACGGGGGTCAGGTCGTGGGTCTCGTCCAACACAAGCAGCGTCCACTCTCCGTCGGGGGCAGTGACGGTGGTCTCGCCGCCAATATTGAAGAGAAGGACTGCCCACCGGGTGGCGTCGGCGTTCCCCGCGGCCAGGGCGTAGACCGTATCGGTGACGCGGCCGTACTCCGCGCCCTCGATGGGGTACTGATAGCCCAATCCGTAAAGCTGACCGAAGCCGTAGAAGGCATAGTAGGCCTTAAAGGGAGTGCGGGTCAGGGGGTTGAACATACCGCCGTAGGAGGATTCCATGCTCCCGTCGTAGTACATGAGGAGATCCACCGAGGCGTTCTGCATGGCCACCATCACCGCGCCGATATGGGCGGCATCGGCCGTAGTCCCGCGGCGGTGGATGCCAGGATTCCACTCGTTGAGGATGCTTTCGGTTTCGGTGAAGCCGAACTTGTCCAGCATCTCACGGGCATAGGCGGCGAAGGCGATATTCTCGTGGATGCCCGCGTAGGAGTGCCAGGAGAAGAAGTCCAGGGGGGCGCGGTGTCCCTCGGCGGTGATGTGGGCAAGGAATTTCTCGAAGAACTCAATGAAGTACCCCGTCCGCGAAGAGACCCCCGAATGAGCCGCCGCGGCGGTGTTGAGGATCTCGTAGAAGCCGCAGGAGGCGTAGCCGCCGATCTTGAGGCGGGGGAAGCAGGCTTTGAGGTGGTTGGCCGTCACCTCGTAGAGGGTGAAATATTCCTCCATGCTTCCCTTCCACATGGGGTTCTCCGCCGCCACGGGCTCGTTGTCGGGCTCGTTCCAGATCTCCCAGTATTCAATGTCCATGCGGTAGCCGTCCGCCCAGCCCTCGTTGTAGTGGCGGATGATGTGCTCGCAGATCACCGCCCACTTGTGGGGATCGGTTGGAGGAATGGAGCGGCGGGGGCCGATGGAGGGGTGGTAGTTCTCAATGGTACAGCCCAGGCGGTAGAAGGGCTTGACACCGGCGGCGCACAGCTCCTTCAAAAGATGGTCGGTGAAGCCGAAATCGTAGTTTTGGGGGTCTTCGGGATCGGCATGGAACAGGGGAAAGATGTTGGCGATGTCCACGAAAATGCCGCCGCCCATGAGTCCTCCCGTATCGTGGAGGCGGGAATAGGGGATCTTCGCCTCGGTGAGGTAGTGGAAAGTGTCGCAGAACGTCCAGTGCATGGGGGCGTTGTTGATGGCGTGCATGGGCTTGATCTTGCCGACAGAAGTGGAAAAATTGATATTCATGAGAACTCCTTTCAGAGTTTTTTCTTTATTGTACACGAAAAAGAAGCTTCTGTCAAGGTAAACCGCAAAGAAAAACAGGCACCGCACCGCGATACCTGCCTTTACTCCCGTTCAATCTTGTCTGACAGCTCCACCAGATAGTCCAGCGACACGTGATAGTATTCCGCCAGCTTGATGGCCGCCCACAGAGGCAGCTCCCGCTCCCCCCGCTCATACCGCTGATAGACCGTAAGCTGCATATTAAGCACGTTGGCAATGTCACGCTGGGTCTTGTCGTGATCCTCACGCAAGTCGCGGACGCGTCGGTATACGGACATGGGGTGGCCTCCTTTCGGGATTTTTCATAAATCATGAGTATTATATCAAAAATTGTCGAAAAAGGGTTGACAAAAACACCGAGGGGTGTTATAATGTTGCAAAAGAACACCGAGCGGTGTTTTATAACAAGAAAGGAAAACAATTATGAGAAGCACATCAGAAATCCAAAAAGAGCTTTACGAGAAAAACACTCGACTCAACCAATTGAAACAAGAGCTTCACGATCTGGATGCGCCCTTGAAATCCAAAACATCAGAAATGGAAAAGAATATCGAACAGTACGAACGGCAAAAACAATCGCTCGCCAAGCCTTCTGTGTCCGGAGGCTACACGGTAGGTATTGTGTTGTCAATCATTGGTATGATTGTTGGATTTTTTATCGACCCTATCGGAGCAGGAATCGCCATTGTGGCTTGCTGTCTTATTTTGCTCATTGTTATGTGCGTAAAGAAATCCAATGCTCAAAAGACTGCCGACGCGGTTTATCAAAGCAGGCTCAATGAATATCAAGAAAAGATCGACGAAAATCGCACGAAAATGAATAAGATCCGTTTCCAGAATCCTCGTATCCCTGAAGTTGAAAATGAAATTGGAGAATTGGAAAAAGATATACCTCGACTCCGCAAAGAATATCGTGATGCTGAGATTGCCGAAAAGATTGGCACCGGCAATGTGATTGTTCATGTGAATCGGATCGGTGAGTATTTTGGCCCCAAGCCCAATGGAGGTGTAGGAGAAATCAATAATGTTCGATATGTCCCCTACCTGATCATTGATGGACGGGAGAGCGGTATCGTTGCAGAGCCTTTTTCCATCATTCCCTTGACACCCGGTATTCACTCTTTGGCTATTCGTTTTGATCTTCCCAATTTGGCTGAATTTACAACAAAAGCCGTTCAGTTCAACACAAAAGATGGAAATGTATATTTCACATATCGTCAGCCGTGGTTCTCCTCTGTCGGAGATACTACTTTCAAAATGGAAAAGGCAGACAACATGGATATGTTCCTCTCGTATGCAAGACTTGACCGTTCCGACGTGGACAATTATTTGAATAGCCTTTAATCTCCCAACAAAACAGGACGCCTCACCCGAGGCGTCCTGTTCTATTATGCTTCATTCAGTTCAAAATATTCCCGCTCCGCGCGTACATCTGTTCCACCGTCCGTTTCAGCTCGGGATACCCTCTCAGCTCGGGATCATCCGTGAGCATCTCCCGCGCATGCTGGAAAGCATGGTTCATCAGCTCGGTATCCGAGCAGTTCTCGGCTAAACGGAAACCGCCGCTCTGGCGAATGCCCGCGCCGTCTGCGGGGGCGAGGAAGTCGCCGGGGCCGCGCTGGGCCAGATCCTTTTCGGCAATGGCGTAGCCGTCGTAGGTGGTGCGCATGACCTCCAGGCGGGCCTTGGCGGTCTCTCCTCCGCCGTTCCGGATGAGGACGCAGTAGGACTTCTTGGTGCCACGCCCCACGCGGCCGCGGAGCTGATGGAGCTGGGAGAGGCCGAAGCGCTCGGCGTTCTCTACCAGCATCAGGCAGGCGTTGGGGACGTTGACACCCACCTCGATGACGGTGGTGGAGACCAGCACTTGGATCTCCCCCGCGGCGAAGGCGGTCATGACCTTGTCCTTCTCGGCGGGCTTCATCTTGCCGTGTACGAAGGCCACGGTGAGGTCGGGCAGTCGCTCCTGCAGCTCGGCGGCGTACTGGACGGCGGCCTTCATGGGAAGATCGGGTTCCCCCTTGACCATGGCCATGGCGGTCTGCTCTCCCCCGAAGTCGGCGGAGATGGGGATGAGGGCGGTATCCTCGTCAGACTCGGCCTCCTCCACGGCGGGGCAGACCACGTAGACCTGCCCGCCCGCGTCCACGTTCTTGCGGATGAAGGCGTCCAGACGGGCGCGGTAGCTCTCGTCCACCACGAAGGTGTCCACCCGCTGACGGCCAGGGGGCATCTCGTCGATGCGGGAGACCTCCAGATCCCCGTACATGACCAGAGCCAGGGTGCGGGGGATGGGGGTGGCGGACATGACCAACAGGTGGGCGTTGGCGTTCTTTTCCGACAGAGTGGCGCGCTGGTTCACGCCGAAGCGGTGCTGTTCGTCGGTGACCACCAGGCCGGGGGCGGCAAAGGTGACTCCCTCGGACAGCAATGCCTGGGTACCGATGACCACGTCCAGCCGCTTGGCGGGATCCTGGTTGGCCAGAGCGGCGTAGATCTTCTTTTTCTGCGCGACGGGGGTGTGACCCGTCAGCAGAGCGCCACGGATGCCCAGCTTTTCAAAGAGGGGGAGGAGATCGGCGGCGTGCTGGGTGGCCAGGATGGAGGTGGGGGCCATGAGGGCGGCCTGTCTCCCCGCCTTGACGGCGATGTACATGGCGGCGGCGGCGCAGACCGTCTTACCGCATCCCACGTCACCCACGATCATGCGGTTCATGGCGGTATCCGAGGCCATATCCCGACGGAGATCGGCGAGGGCGCGGCTCTGGGCACCCGTGAGGGCGTAGGGGAGGGCTTTCAGGAACTCGTTTATAGTGGCCTCGCTGACCCTACAGATGGGCGCGCCCTTGACTCTGGCGGTGCGTCCCGCCGTACCCAGACCCAAAGCGAAGCGGAAGAACTCGTCGAAGGCCAGCCGCCTCTTGGCGGTGTGGAGGCTCTGGAAATCGGCGGGGGCGTGGATCTCGCGGAGGGCGTAGCCCAGGGTACACAGCCCCTCGGCGGCGCGGACAGACTCGGGGAGGGGATCCTCCACCAGGGAGGTGGCGGTGAGGCTCTGACGGATATGATCCGAGATCATCTTGTTGGAGATGCCCTCGGTGAGGGGGTAGACGGCGTAGAGGGGCGGCAGAGGGCGGCTCTCCACGAAGGGCTCGAAGGCGGGGGCAGTCATGGTGTAGCGATCCTTCCCCGCGGCCTCCACCCGTCCGTAGAAGCGGAAGACACCGCCCACCGAGAAGGTATTGCGGAGGAATTCCTGATTGAAGAAGGTGATCTCACAGCTCCCGCTCTCGTCAAAGGCGCGGAACTTCAGAACCGTCATGCGCCCCTTGACGCGGCTGACCCTCGGCTCGGTGGAAACCGTCAAGAGGGTGGCCATGCGGGCCTTTCCCGTCCTGTAGGCCTCGTCACGGGACTCCGCCAGAGCGCGGACATCCCCGCGGTGCTCGTAGGCGCGGGGGAAATGGTAGAGAAGATCCTCTACGGTGTAGATCCCCATTTTGTTGTAGGCGGTCTTGCGGGTGGGGCCTACGCCCGACAAGGCTTCTATGGGGGTGTGCAGGTAGGGCATAGAGGTCTCCTTTCGGGAGAATGATGTTCGTCTGCGGACGAAATGAAGTCGCGCTGTAGCACGAATGATGTTCGCGGCGGAATCCCCGCCGCGAAATGATGTTGCTCCTTCGGAGCAAACGAAAGACGGGAGACGGACTTGGAAGATTCTCTTGACAAAAAGCGCTGTATCCTGTATAATATGTTTATATTATACCCCAAGGAGGCAGTTATGTCAAGAGGAATCATCGTATTGGACGCGGGACACGGTCAGTTTGGGAACCGCTATCCCCTGCTGGAGAACACCTATGAAGGCACCCAGAACTTCAAGCTGGCCATGAGACTCAAGGCTGAGCTGGAGGCGCGGGGCTTTACAGTCCTGCTCACCCGCAACAGCATTGAGGACGACCCCTCCCTGGAGGAGCGGGGCAAGCTGGCGGGAGACAATCACGCCGCCCTGTTCCTGTCCATCCACTCCAACGCCCCCGGGGCGGCCTCCTCTCCCGAGGCCTACCATGCCGTCCGCGGCTCGGAGGTCTACTACTCCCTGGCGGACGAACCCCGCAACGCCGAGATCGCCCGCGCTCTCAACGACGCCGTGGTGACCACCATGAACACCACCGACCGCGGCATCAAGACCCGCTCCTACCCCGATCAGCCCAGCATCAACTACTACGGCGTTCTCCGCCACTCCGCCGCCTACGGCTGTCCCACCGCCTTCATCATCGAGCACGGCTTCCACACCAACCCCGAGGACGCGGCCTTCCTGACGGATGACGAGTGCCTGCAAAGGCTGGCCGTGGCCGAGGCCGAGGTCATTGACAAAGTTCTGTAAATTGCTGTTTATCGGCCTACGACCGAAACCCGCAATTGAAGTAATAAGTAATAGTGAAGAGTGAAGAGGTGAGGATGGAAACCTTCGGTTTCCTTCTATACTTTGAATGTAATGGACAGATCCAAAGGATCTGCACCTTACTTATTCACTTTTCACTCTTACTTTTAACCTTTAATTGGGGTTTATCGGAACGATAAACCCCAATTAAAAATCCCGCCCCATGGGCATAGAAAAGAGAATCACCATGAAAATCCTCACCATCGGCGACGTGGTCGGCCGCCGCTCCATTGAATACCTGTCAGGGAAGCTCCGCAAGACCGCCGCCTCGCTGGGGGCAGACCTCGTTGTCTGCAACGGAGAGAACGCCTCCGAGATCCACGGACTCTCCCTGCGGGATGCCGAGGCTCTGCTGGACTGCGGTGTAGACCTCATCACCCTGGGCAACCACGCCTTCGGGAGTCGGGATATCTACGGCTACCTGGACGACAACACCGACCGTATCATCCGCCCCGCCAACTACCCCGCCGTCTGCCCTGGTGTGGGCTACACCACCCTGGAGGTCAGCGGGCTGAAGATCCTCTGCATGAATCTGTCGGGTACGGCCTTTATGGATCCCTTGGACAACCCCTTTACGGTGGTGGATCGCATCCTTGACCGCGAAAAGGGTGACTACGACATCGCCCTTCTGGACTTCCACGCCGAGGCTACCTCGGAGAAGCTGGCCATGGGATACCATCTGGATGGACGAGTGCAGATCGTCTTCGGCACCCACACCCACGTCCCCACCGCCGACACCCGTATCCTCCCCAAGGGAACGGGCTACGTCACCGACCTGGGCATGACGGGCCCCGTAAACGGCATCCTCGGTACCGATGCTCAGGCGGTGCTCACAAAAATGCGCACCCATATGCCCGCGCGCTTCACCGTGGCCGACGGGCCTATTGAAGCCCAGGGAGTGCTGTTCACCCTGGAGGATACCAAGCCCTATCGGTGCTTGAAGGTGGAGAGGGTGACTTTTTGAATGAAGAAGGACTACCGTTTTGGGGCGGTAGTCCTTTCTTTGTTCATTCTTCAGGTTATTCGTTCTCCTCGGCGTTGGGCATGAAAAGTTCCTTGGGATGTATGCCGAATTCCCGGCTAATCTTGATGACCACCCCTACATTCAACCGCGGGGGGATCTCTCCTCGCTCCAAGCGAGCCAAGGATCGCACACCGATACCGAGGCGAGCCGCCATTTCCCTGCGGGTAAGACCTTCCTTCTCCCGCAAACACTTGACGTTTTCGCAAAACATCGCCTTTTCTTCCTGTACTGTCATACGGTCATTTCCCCTTTCGTGACGGCCTTATCCTGCCGTTCTGACTGTATGATAGCACAAACGGTCGGGGAAATCTACAAACAGAGTGTTATCACTTGAAAGAAAATTTTCGTTTTTCCGTCGTATTTTTGGTCACGAAAGCCTCTCCCGCATGAACGCCATGATCTTCTTCTCCTCTCTGGACACCTTCACCTGGGTCAGCCCCAGCAGATCCGCCACCTGCTGCTGGGTCATGTCGCGGTAGTAGCGGAGGAGGATGATCTTCTTCCACATGGGGGGGAGCTGCTCGATGACCTGGGCCAGGGCGATGCGATCCATCTGCCGCGCCATCTCGTCGGCATCGGCTCGGTCGGGGATCACCGCCCCCAGCTCGGGGGAGTCCTCCCCGAAGGCGTTGTCGGACAGGGAGGATACGGGGGTCATGGCCTCCAGCGCCATGGCGGCCTCCTCCACGCTGACCCCCACCGCGGTGGCCAGCTCACTGACGGTAGCCTCTCTTCCCTCCTCGGCGGCGATCCGCGCCCGTTCCCGCATGAGAAGCATCCCCGTGTGGCGGGTGCCGCGGCTGACACGGATGAGGCCGTCGTCCCGCAGGTGGCGGCGGATCTCACCAACAATGAGGGGGACGGCGTAGGTGGAGAAGGCGGTGCCACGGGACGTGTCGAAGCTGTGGATGGCCTTGATCATGCCCAGGGTTCCGATCTGCATGAGATCCTCGAACTCGGTGCCTCGGTCGCGGAACTTCACCGCTACGGTGCGCACCAGCCCCATGTTGTCCACCACCAGCTTTTCCATGGCGGCCTCGTCGCCGCTCTGGGCGAGGGTAATGAGGGAGATATTCTGGGCAAAGCGGGGGTCGGGGGCGGGGGGATCTGCCTCCTCCTTGGGAACGACGGCGGACGGAATGACGTATTGAGAATCGGACATAATAGGCCTCCTGTGTAAATTATGTACCTTATATCCGTCCTCTTTCGCTCAGCTTCTTCCACATGGTCACCGTCGTTCCCTGCCCCACCTTGGAGGTGACCTTGAGGGCATCGGTGAAGCTCTCCATGACGGTAAAGCCCATGCCGCTCCGCTCCCCTGCGGCGTCGGTGGTGTAGAGGGGCTGGCGGGCCTGTCCCACGTCGGGGATGCCGCAGCCCTTGTCCTTGATCTCGATCTTGACGGCGCGGCCTGACAGGATGGAGACGGTGATGGTGATGCTCCCCGTCTCGGGGGTGTCGCGGTAGCCGTGGACGATGGCGTTGGTAACGGCCTCGGAAACGGCGCACTTGATATCCGCGATCTCGGTGACACCGGGATCCAGCTGGGACACGAAGGCCGCCACCGCCGCCCGCGCCATGGATTCGTTCACCGACAGGGCGGGGAGCTTGATCTGTATCCTGTTGAGGGTCTCTCCCGAAAATTGGGTGGTTCGACGAGTGCGGCTCATGCGTTCTTCTCCTTTCTCGGATCGGTCTCATAGACCAGCCCATTTTTCTTGCGCCTGCGGGGGGCGCGGGGGCTTGTCCGCGGGGATGCCGTTCCCTCCCGCTCGGCGGACGGGTGGCGGGGGGAGGCTTTGGGCGGGCGGATTGGCTCGACAGACGGCTCGCCTCCCTCGGGATAGGCGATCTTCACCAGCCGTTCCATGCCCGCCAGGGTCAGGATAGCGCGGGTCTCGGGGGAGGGGTTCCAGACCGTCATCTCTCCGCCCAGCTCCTTCATGACCGAGTACCGCCCCATGATGAGCCCCAGCCCCGAGGAGTCCATGAAGCTGACGGCGGAGAGGTCAAGGATGAGCTTTGCGGGGCGTTTTTCAAAGAGGGTGGCGTCGATGCCCTGACGGATGGCGGCGGCGGTGTGGTGGTCGATCTCCCCGCGGACGCGGATGGAGAGGATGCTCCCCGCGGTATCGCAGAGGAATTCGGCGCGCTCACGGGGGAGGTGGTCTTGTTTTTGGGGCATGGGCTTGTCCTTTCTGAAGTTCAAATTTGGGTTTAGCGGTGGGATGCATATCCCTTTCACGAATCAAATATACCAATGGGGAAGGGGCCCCATGGGGGTTTCCCCTATGCTACCCACTATCAATTCTCTTGGCATATCTATGCTTTTTTGAAAGTTTTTGGAGATCCAA
>JBGVRH010000089.1:0-8488 GCA_045128275.1 Eubacteriales bacterium
ATGGATATTCCATACAGGGCAATGCTTTTCGGGTGTTTGATCGAAAAATCTTACCATAAAATAGGCTTTTGCGAAGCAAAAGGCTTCATTCATTTTGCATTTCGCATTTTGCATTTTGCATTTTCAAACCGCCCGATAAACCCCAATTTGAAGAATGTCCGAATACTGGCTCCTCGCTCCCTGCCTTACCGTCTCACGTACATCTCCCCGTCCACCATACGGTAGGCGCGGTCGGCGCGGTCGGCCAAGGCCTCGTCGTGGGTGACGATGACCAGGGCCTGCTTCAGCTCGTCCCGCAGGCTCACCAAGAGATCGGTCACGTCCTCGGCGTTCTTGCGGTCGAGGTTGCCCGTGGGCTCGTCGGCGAACAGCACCATGGGGTAGTGGATCAGAGCGCGGGCAATGGCTACGCGCTGTTGCTGACCGCCCGAAAGCTCACGGGGAAGGTGGTTCAGCCGATCGCCCAAGGAAAGACGGTCGATGAGCAGCTCCAGCCTGTGCTCCACCCGCCCTTGATCCCCGCCCGAGGCGGATATGGGGAGGAGGATGTTTTCCAGAGCGGTGAGGTAGGGAACCAGACGGTGGGACTGGAACACGAAGCCCGTGTGCTTGCCCCGAAAACGGCACAGCTCGTCGGCCTTCATGTTCACGATGTCCTTGCCCAGGAGTCGGACAGACCCCGAATCGGGCGCGTCCAGCCCCGCCGCGATGTGGAGAAAGGTGGACTTACCCGAGCCGGATTCGCCCGTGATGGCGATGAACTCTCCCTCCTCTACGGTCAGGGACGCGCGGTTGACCGCCGTCACCACGTGGTCGTAGAGCTTGTACTGTTTGATGATGGCTTCACATTCCAGAACCTTCATGAACGGGACCTCCGATCTTGTATGAATTGCTTCAGGCGGGTGCGGGCGAGGATCCCCACCACCGCCGAGGATAGGGCGGCGATCCCTATGATCCCGCCGTACAGAAGGGGATCGAAATCCCCCGAGGGGAGGGGGAGCCCCAGGGCATCCGCCAGCATGAGCACCAGCCCGTAGCCCACAGGGCAGGACAGGGCGGCGGCCAGGGTGACGGTGACGCAGAACAGACCGCTCTCGGCGGCGAGTACGGTCTTGCGCTCCCGCGGAGTCTTGCCGATGGCGTACAGAATGGCATATTCCTCCTCCCGCTTGCCGTAAAAGAGGAACTGGGAGGACATGAGCAGGAGGGGAAGCAGGAGCAGCGCCGCGCCGCCCATGGCTCGCGTCAGCATGGAAGGCTCCATCCTCTCGGCGGTGTCCGTGATGAAGCTGGGATCGTACAGAAGCGTCACTTCCGCGGGGGATTTGCTCAGGGCCTTCGCGGCGGCGTGGAGGTTCATATAGTCCTCCATGGTCACGGTGGGATAGGGATACACCTCCAGCTTGCGGTAGATGCCGTCCTGCCCGAGTATCGCGCTGAGATCCTCCTCGGCTACAACGAGGGTATTCCGATCCCCCTGTACCAAGGCGGCCACCTCCAGGGTGACGTATTCGTAGACCAGCCGCTCTTGGAGGTAGGCCAGGAGTCGGTCTCCTGTCAGCCCCATCAGCTCGGGGTCACTTGCAAAGGCGGAGGTGTCCTGCCGCACCGCCACCGAGATCGTATCCCCCACGCGGAAGGGACTCTTCTCGGGGGAGGGAACTGCCAGGACACAGGTGCCTCGGGACGGCATTTCGGAGAGAGCGGACTCGGAGGCAGGGGAGATCACCCAATCATTGACGGCGTAGTATCCCGCCATGGGGATGCTCTCCGCTTTCAGCCTGCCGATATTGTCCTCGTGGAACAGAGCGTAAAAATTCTGCTCCTGGGCAAACAGAACACTATCCTTTACCGTGTCTCCCACGTTGTAAAAGCTCCCCATGCCCGTCACGATGCGGGGATACTGATCGGCGTCGATCTGGGGGTATGTTTTGGGGTTGAAATCCGAAAAGGGCTCGGCCAGCAGGTAGTGGGTATCCCCCAGGGAAAAGCATCCGCGGGCGGTGACACGGCTGTGGGCGAAGGTGGGGGCGGGAAGCTGGAGAGGGACTCCCGCCGCTTCCATGGCCGAGGGAAAATCCCCGGGAAGTGACGTGCCCAGATAGAGGTGGGTGCCAAAGGTGAAATTGCGGAAGGAGACCGAGGTGGAGAGAACGTAAGCCTCGTGTACAACAGACTTCAGAGCGGGGGCATCCTTTGAAATGTCTCCCAGACGAAGGGCGCACAGGTCGTTGAGAAGTCGGTTGTAGTTGACCTCGTCGGTGCGGGGAAGGATGACGTAGGGCTTGCTCCCCTTGGGCATGGGGATGACGGTGGTCACGCGGTACTCCTTGCGGATCAAGGTGACATCACGGCCATCGTAATAGCCGCGCAGGGCTTTCTTTGCCCGCTCCTCCAAGAGGGGCGCGGCGTTGGGATCGGCCAGATACTCCTTTTCGGTTCCCAGATAGATTCCCGTGCCGCGGTAGGTCTGATTGATGAAATATTCCTCGTGATCCAACTCATGCCTGTCGGAGGAGAACAGCTCCTTGGCCGTCTCGGAGGGATGGATGACGGTCACGGTGTCGGGAGCAGATCCCCCCGCGAAGTAGCCGTCAGGGATAGCCAGGATACAGGTGTCCTCGGTGTCCTCCCCGAACAGCTCGTCGGGGTAGACCTCCTCGGCGGTGAAGGGGACGGCGCGGTCGTCACCGCTGAAGGCCTCGTAGTCGGGCGGGCTGATGTACAGGTAGTCCTCGGTGATGCGGGGGCAGACCTCGGTGCCTTCCTCGAAAATAATCACGCTCCCCACCTCCACCGTATCCACGATACGAAGGGTCACGGTCTCGCTCTCGGTTTCTACCTTTTGGGATAGACTGCCGCATTGTCCCGTGGGGAGGGACAGGGTGATGTGATCTCCCACCTTCAGATTCAGGGTAGGCCCCGTTTGCTTGGGAAACACGTAGACCGCGCACCCCGCGGGAACTGCCTCCAGATCATATCCGAAGCGGGTCATAGCCTCTTGGGGAATATGGGAAAACTCGGGAGGAACAGGGTTGTTCCCGCCCAGCTCGTAGTAGGCGTCTCCGTCTCCGCAGGCGATGCGGATGGAGTCGGTGGCATACTGCGCCCCCAGATAGATCCCCGATTGGGCGGGGTTTTGTGCCTCGGTAAGCTTCAGATGGGTGCCCAGCCCCTCGGCGGTGTCGGTCACGGCGTAGGAAAATTCACGGACGGCGGCGTATCCGTCCAGGGGTTCCAAATAGTCGTTTCGCAGCTCTTCGGCGGAAATGCCGCTTTGGAAGTAGAATGTGTGGGAGGGACTATTGTTGGCGGTCTGCCCTGCGCCGCTGCTCAGGGATAGAGAACCGAAGGCCGAGGCCGACACAATGGCCGTGACCAGGGCCAGGGAGATAAAGTGACGGCGCATACGGACAAAGGCCAACAGAGCAGAACCGAGGGAGCCTCTCTTTCCGTTGAGTCCCCCCAGTTGGGAGCGGCGGGGAGAGACTGTGAGATCCGAGGTGTCCGAGGCGTTCAGTAGTCCCATGCAGGGACGCTTCAGCAACCGCCCCGAGAGGATCGCCGCCGAGACGAGGATGAGCAGAAGGAAGGCTATGACCGAAAGGCAGATCAGGCTTGCGGTCGCCCCTTCGGTTCCTCCCGCCAGACGGTAGACAAGGAATCCCAGGGGTACTCCGACTCCTACGGCGGGAAGACCGGCCAGTATGAATTCCAGAGAAAGCTGATGGGAGAGCTGCTTGCGATCCGCGCCGTAGATCATGAACAGACCGTAGACGTAGGCCTCGGATTCCATGACCGACGTCATGACCCAACCCACGGCTACCGCGGACAGAACCAGCCAGATCCCTCCGCAAAAGATTGCCAGAGCCATAGCCCCGCCCTTGGCCAGAGAAATGACCTCCCCCATCTCGGGCATGGGGGAACGCTTATTTCCCGCCGAGAGAAACTTGACCAGGAAAAGCTCGTATTCCTCGGCTAAAGCATCCAGAGCCGTGACCGACTGGGCGGCGTAGGAAACCAGCAGGGAGAGGGCCGCCGCGCATACCGTCAGCACCCCAACCGTCAGAAGAGTATAGGAAAAACGCCTGCGATCCAGCATTCGCTTGACCGTAGGGATCAGCCGTAAGCGGTAGAGATTGACCAGGGACTCCCACAGATCGGACATGGCTTGCTCCTTTCGTTTCAGATTCTTCCTATACTATATGTCGTGTTTTCGGGGCGAAATGTTACAGCTCCATAGCGAAAATTTTCGCGCTCAACGCGGGAACCGTCACCGTAGCCTCCCCCACACGGCACTCCACGTCGAAGTCCTCGGGATTGACCAGGATCTGCGCCCGCCGTCCGTCCTCGGCCTCCCACGCGGTGGAGTGGAGGATGGGCAGGGAGAGTCGACGGGTGCCCCAGTTGCCGATGAAGTCCCTCTCGGCGCACACGATAGGCAGAGCGGGGATCATCCTGCCCGCGTAGAGGTAGGGCTTGGCCTCCTCGCGGTAGAAGCGGGTGAGGTTGCGGATGAAGGTCAGGACCTTGCCCTCGTCGGGCAGATCCGAGAGGTCGCGCTGACCCCAGTAGGACTGGATGCGCCCGTCGGGAGAGAGAACGAGGGTCAGGCAATCCCCCGCCGCAAAGGAGTAGCCGATGCGGTGGCAGAGAGTCTCGCGGTCGCCCCGCAGATCGCCGCAGACCTGGTTGCCCATGAAGTTGCGGAGGTACTCATGGTAGAGGTAGGCGTAGAGGGGGACGGGACGGCCCGTGAAGTAGTTCAGCTCAAAGCGGTTGTCGCTGAAGCGGAGGTTGCCGATGAAGGGCTCGGCCGCCGCCGACTCACAGCCGAAGAGCATGGAGGGGGCCTTCTCGTTCCATCCGCCCAGCATATCCTGCATGGACTGCGTCATCCACGCCCCGGGAGCGGGGGGATGGCCGTGATCCTTGGCGTAGCAGAAATACTGACCGCCGCCGTGGTTCTGATCCAGGATCTGGACGTAATCCAGCCCGCTCTCCTCAAAGAGGGGCGCATAGGCCTCGTCCAAGAGCTTGCGCCCCACGGGAGAGGCGGGGCAAACGTCGTAGCCCTGTCTCTGGGCGGTGCAGATCTTGCTAATGGCTACCTTGCCGTCGGGGCCTGCGCACATGCCTGCCTCCAGGCCGTTCTCTTCGTAGTAGTCCACGGGGGCGTAGTCATCCACCAAACGGCTCTTCGTGGTGTAGCCGAAGCCCGAGCAGTACACGCCCAGCATATCCTTCTTGTCATGGAGAGCGGACTTGAACGCGTTGAAATTCTCCACCCCGCCGTAGGGAGGCCAGACGAAGGGCGGTGCCCAGGGAGCAGTCCCCTCCCAGTGCATGAGGATCACCATGAGGCGGCTCTCGGTGGCGGAGCGGATGCGATCCAGCACGGGCAGGGCATTGGTGTAGGGGAACAGGGGATTGGGATCCATCACGTCGGTATCGTGCCAGCCACGGACGGGGTAGGTCACGATGAGGGGAGAATCCTCGTACCATGCGGGCAGGGAAGCATCCCCCGCGACCTTCCGCGCCTTGGGGGGCAGATGCCCCTCGAACCACAAGCGGTAGATCTCGGCGGCAGACTCCCAGCGGCTGTCGGTGGCCTTCCAGACCACGGGGTAGTCGGTCTCAAAATACTCACCGAAATCCACACCGCAGAAGAGTCGGGGCTGGATCGTCGTCCCCTCGCCGTCGCGGAAGAAATCCATGGCCTTTACCGATCGGTCGGGATCGTGGAAGCCCATGTACAGGCCCGCGTCCTTCCAGAGATAGGCCATCATCTGGGAGGAGATCATGTTGGGGAACAGGGAGTAGCACCCGATGGAGGGGTACTCGGGCTCCCAGAAGCGGAAGTCGGTGCATTCTCTCTGGGCGTTACTGGAGACCAGGATGCCCTCGTTGTAGGGAAGGAGCATCTCGCCGCCCTTTTCGGGATCCTCGGCCACAAGACCCGGCAGAGTCACGCGGGGGAAGTCCACCCACTCGGCAAAGGCATCCTTTGCGTTGGAGTTCACGGTAATACCCCATCTGACACCGCCGTCGGCCTCGGACAGGGTCACGATAACGACCAGATCCTCAAAGGGAGCGGGGAAATCGCAGTACTGACCGCCGGTCTCGGTCTCGGCGCGGGTGCCCGCCTCGTAGGCGGTGTAGTGATGGGTCTGCCCCGCCTCGTCGCGGAGACGGACGCGGAACAGGGGCGTGGCGGCGGCCACACGCTCCATGCCGTTCAGGATCAGAGAGGTGATATGTCCCGCGGCGAAGTCCACCGACAGAGTCATGTTATCAAGCTTGCAGGTACGCATAAAGCCCTCCTTGGGAGTCAGTTTTTCGATACTACCATTGTACCACATATTGGGGAAATAATCAAGGGGGAAGACTGTATATCCGTGAATTTTCACCTATTTTTCCTTCACGTGACGAAAAGCATATTGACAAATCCACCGAATCCAAGTATAATAAAGGTAATCAAATTCGCTCTGCGGAGTGCGAAAAAGGAGACCGCCATGATCCCGTACCAATACCGCTATCTTCCTGTGGGCAACGCGCGCTATGAGGGCACCGTCCACAACAACGCCGACTTTATCCTGCGTAAGCAGCTGCTGGATAAGCCCCTCTGGGACAAGTTCGTCCACGTCTTCACCGAGCGCCCCGACCATCTCGATTGGGGATGGCGCGGCGAGTATTACGGCAAGATGATGCGGGGCGCCTGCCTCACCTACCGCTATCTCCCCTCGGATGAGCTGTACAACGTCCTCTACGAGACCGTCAAGGGTCTGCTGGATACCCAGGATGCCGACGGTCGCATCACCACCTACCCCAAGGAAAATGAATACTGCGGCTGGGATATGTGGACGAGAAAGTACGTCCTGGTGGGCTCTCTCTACTTCTACGGCATCTGCCGCGACGAGGCCTTCAAGACCCGCATCCTCACCGCCATGAAGGCTCACGTGGACTACCTCATCGCCACCCTGGGCGAGGGCAAGCTCTCGGTGCTGGAGACCTCCCATTGGTGGGGCGGTGTCAACTCCGCCTCCATCCTGGAGGCCATCGTGGAGCTATACAGGCTGACGGAGGAGGAGAAGTACCTGACCTTTGCAAAGTACATTCTGGAGTCGGGCGGCTGCCGCGACGGCAATCTCCTGGAGCTGGCCGAGGAGGGGGTCAAGATGCCCTTTGAGTACCCCACGGTCAAGGCCTACGAGATGATGTCCTACTTTGAGGGGGCGCTGGCCTACTACGAGGTCACGGGGGAGACCCGCTACCTGAACATCGTGGAGAGATTCGTGGATGCCGTCCGTAAGACCGACATCACCATCATCGGCTGCGCAGGATGCACCCATGAGCTGTTCGACCACTCCGCCGTGAAGCAGACCGAGGAGACCGAGCCTCTGGATATCATGCAGGAGACCTGCGTCACCGTCACCTGGATGCGGCTTCTGGATCGTCTGCTCCGCCTGACGGGGAAGGTCATCTATGCTGAAGATATCGAAAAATCCGCCTACAATGCCCTGTATGGCAGTCTCAATTTCGAGGGCCTGCCCCAGCTTTCCAAGGAAGAGAATATTCGTGTTCCCGGCGTTCCCTTCGACAGCTACAGCCCCCTGACCTTCAAGGCTCGCGGTATCGGCATCGGCGGCTACAAGAAGTTCTCTACCGGCGGCTACTACGGCTGCTGCGCCTGCATCGGCGCGGCGGGCACCGCCCTGTTCCCCCTGGTGAGTGTCATGGCGCAGGACAACGGCTTCGTGCTGAACGAGTACGGTAACGGCACCATTACCGCCACCACTCCCGCGGGCAACTCCGTGACTCTCACCATCGCGGGTCGTTTCGCAGACGAAGGCCATGCTACCGTTTCTCTGGCCTTGGCCACCCCCGAGACCTTCACCCTCCGCCTCCGCGTCCCCGCCTGGAGCCATGAGCCTACCGTCACCGTAAACGGCGAGACCCAGGCCGTGGAAGTCGGCTACCTCGACCTCACCCGTGAATGGAAGAACGGCGACACCGTCACCCTTGACCTTCACCCCGAGGTGGAAATGCAGACCCTGAATGGCAAGGTTGCCTTCACCTTCGGCGCGTTGGCGCTGGCTCGCGACGAGCAGAAGGAGGAGGGAAACATCGAATCTTCCGTCACTCCCGTCCTGCATAACGGCCGCCTCATCGTCAACCAGCTGAATGCCGAGGCGGGCGAGTGTGTCCGCTTCACCCTCAAGACCGAGGAGGGCGACCTGCTTCTCACCGACTACGCCTCCTGCGGGAAGCGTTGGATGGAAGAGCGCAACCGCATCTCGGTTTGGTTGAATCAGTAAAAGGAAAATTGCAGTTTAGCAGCGGGTTTGAGTATAACGCGTAACATTTGATAACCCAATGTAGGGAGCGGTGCCCTCACCGCTCCGCAACCAATAAATCTTAGATTTCTTCCGTCAGATAAGAAATTTTGAAACCGAATACCCATAACGAATCGGCATGTTTCTCGTGG
>JBGVRH010000090.1:0-63279 GCA_045128275.1 Eubacteriales bacterium
CGACCATCCCTTCCTGACCGACCTGTGCAAGGTGGCCATGGAGCAGAACTGCGGCGCATACCCCGAGCTGAGCGAGAAGGCCGAGTACATCCTCAAGGTGCTGACCCTGGAGGAGGAGCGCTTCGATGCCACCATCGACGCGGGTCTGTCCATCCTCAACACCGTCATCGAGACCGCCAAGTCCGAGGGCAAGACCAAGATCTCCGGCGAGGATGCCTTCAAGCTGTACGATACCTTCGGCTTCCCCATCGACCTCACCCGTGAGATCATCGAAGAGGCAGGCATGACCTACGACAACGCCCGCTTCCTGGAGCTGATGCAGGAGCAGAAGGTGCGCGCCCGTGCCGCTCGCGCCAACATCAGCGGCTGGTCGAACGCCTCCAAGACCCTGCTGGCTGATCTGCCCAAGACCGAGTTCGTGGGCTATGATTCCTTCACCGCCGAGGCCAAGGTCATCGCCCTGATCGTGGACGATATGTCCGTGAACGAGGTTTCCGAGGGCGACGTTACCGTGATCCTGGACAAGACCACCTTCTACGGTGAGGGTGGCGGTCAGGTGGGTGACAAGGGCACCATTACCGCCAATGGTCTGACTCTGTACGTCAACGACACCCAGAAGTCCGACGGCGTTTACATTCATTTGGCTAACGTTGTCGAGGGCACCGTCAAGGTGGGCGACACCGTGACTGCCAACGTGGAGACCTTCCGCCGCGAGGCCATTATGCGCAACCACTCCGCCGCTCACCTGCTCCAGAACGCCCTCCGTTCCGTGCTGGGCACCCACGTGGAGCAGGCAGGCTCCTACGTTTCCGATACCGTTTGCCGCTTCGACTTTACCCACTTCGCCGCTCTGACCGCCGAGGAGATTTCCAAGGTGGAGGCTCTGGTCAACGCCGAGATCCTGTCCGCCGCCGAGGGCTCCATGACCGAGATGGGCATCGACGAGGCCAAGGCTATGGGCGCTATGGCTCTGTTCGGTGAGAAGTACGGCAAGACCGTGCGCGTGGTGCGCATGGGCAGCAGCTCCATCGAGCTGTGCGGCGGTACGCACGTGGACAACACGGGTAAGATCGGTCTGTTCAAGATCGTCTCCGAGTCCTCCGTGGCCGCAGGCGTGCGCCGTATCGAGGCCGTGACGGGTACGGGTGTGCTGGCTCTCCTGAACCAGAAGGACAACCTCATCCACGCCACCGCCGAGAAGCTGAAGGTGAACAACCCCGCCGACATCGCCGCCAAGGCTACCCAGCTCCAGGGCGAGCTGAACGCCGCTCACAAGGAGATCGATGCCCTGAACGGTAAGATCGCCGCCTCCCGCGTGGACGATCTGGTGAAGGGTGCCGTCACCGTCGGTACTGTCCGTCTCATCACCGCCAACCTGGAGGGTGTGACCGCAGACGTGGCCCGCACCATGAACGATCAGATCAAGGATAAGGCCCCCGATGCCGTCATCGTGCTGGCCGTCACCGCAGGCGGCAAGCTGAACTTCGTGGCCGCCGCCGGTAAGGACGCCGTAGCCCACGGCGCGCATGCCGGTAAGCTGGTGGGTGCCGTTGCCGCTGTGACCGGCGGCAAGGGCGGCGGACGTCCCGACAACGCCATGGCCGGCGGTCAGGATGCCTCCAAGATCGGTGAGGCTCTGGCTTGCGCCGAGGGCACGCTGAAGGGGATGCTAAAGTAATTCCCTGCTCTATACGCAAAAAACGGGGGTATCACTCCCCCGTTTGCGTATAGGTCGCCGCCGCGAGGAGCCGCATACCGAGACAGAAGCCCTGCACAAAGGCGTTCTTTTCGGTCTTGGCACTCAACTCGCTTTGGCAGTCGTCATACTTTTCCAAAAGCTCCTTCTGCGCCTCGGTCAGCCCCTCTGTGAGGCGATCGCGGTTGCGGCACAGGAGTGCGGTCAGTTCCTTGTATTCTCGGTCGAGGCGGTTGCTCTGCTCCCACGGGGCGACGTTGCCGTACCAGAGCTTTTCGAGGATGTTGTCCATAATGTTACCTCCTTTGTTTACTGAACACATTATATCACTTATTTTGAATATTGTCAACACCCGTTACTTAATTTGTTTATTTTTGTAGGAGTGCCCAATATGAAAGATGAAAATATGTCTGTATTGAACAGAATTACTGCATTATTAAAAGAGCGTGGCCTACAACAAAAGGCACTTTGCGAGCATCTCGGGTTAAAAGCACAGGCATACACCAATTGGAAGGGTGGTAGCAACGATTCCTACATGAAATATCTCCCCCAGATCGCGGAGTTTTTTGGCGTTTCGGTTGACCAACTGCTCGGCACCCCCTCCCCCGCCGAGGCTTCCCTGCTCCCCGCCGACCTCTTGGCGGTCATCGCCACCTTCTCGGAGGCCGAGATGCGGGATCTGGAGAATTACGTTCATTACATTGTAAGCAAGCGCAAATGAGTGATCCCCCGTCCGTTTGGGCGGGGTTTTCTTTTGGCGAAAATGTCCCATCAAATAGATTTATCGCAATCGGTTCTCGCTTCCCACTTGACACGGAAGCATTTCCGTGTTATAATAACATGAATTATTCTATAAAGGAGAATCGCCATGAACCGAATGAAGCGTACCCTCGCGATCCTTTTGGCCTCCCTCATGCTGCTGCCCGCTCTGGCCGCCTGCGGTGAGGCAGACGAACCCGCCGATACCAAGCCTTCCTCCCAAACCACCTCCGCCGAGGAGGGTGAGGACACCATCCCCGCCGACGAGCTTCCCGACGATCTGAAATACGGCGGCGAGAAGATCACCTTCATCAGCGTCAACGCCATGGACTACGACGAGCTGACGGGCGACGCCGTGGAGGATGCCGTCTTCGAGCGCAACAAGGCCGTGGAGGAGCGGCTGGGCGTTGAGATCGAGGTCATTCAGGAGGAGGCCCCCATCGACAAGGTCGTCACCGCCGTAAGCAGCGGCAACACCGACTACGACGTGATGGTGGAGCTGTGCTGGCGCGCCGCCCCCAAGTTCACGGGCAACTACTTCTACAACCTCCGCAACACCGAGTATCTGGACTTTGAGAAGCCCTGGTGGAACCAGAGCTTTACCGACGTGGTGACCTACAACGACATCACCTTCGGTGTCACGGGCGCTATGGTGCTGTCCCTGTACCGCCGTACCTATGTGACCGTCTTCAACAAGGATCTGTTCAAGAATGCCAACCAGACTTACCTTTACGAGTACGTGGAGAACGGCTCCTGGACGCTGGACAAGCAGGCCTCCCTGGTGCCTCTGTTCCATCAGGACAACGGCAACGCCAAAAAGGATATGGTGGGAGACATCTACGGCTTCGTGAGCAACGACTTCATTTTTGTTGACCCTTACTGGGCCGCCTGCGAGGTGGAGATCATCAAGAAGAACGCCGACGGCGACTACGAGTGGGTCTTTGAGACCGCCAAGCTCCACGATATGGCCGAGAAGGTGCTGGCCCTCTACTACGGAACAGGTGACGCCGCCTACATCGAGAACGACGACTACCAGGCCGAGCAGACCGTCATGACCGTCTTCTCGGGGGGCTACGCCGCTATGGGTACCATGGTCATCCAGATGCTGGAGGAGCCTGCCATGCGGCAGATGGAGCAGGAGTACGGTGTGGTACCCATTCCCAAGTACAGCGAGGATCAGAAGACCTACTACAGCCAGATGCACGACGGCTTCACCGTCGCCTGCCTCCCCAACACCGTCAAGGCCGACCGCGCCGACATGCTCAGCGCCGTCCTGGAGGCCATGTCCTCGGTGAGCTACCGCATCGTCCGTCCCGTGTACTACGAGACCACCCTGCGTACCAAGCTGGCCCAGGATCCCCAGTCCGCCGCCATGATGGATCTCATCATGGACAACATCCGCATTGACGCGGGCTTCGTCTACTCCCACTCCATGGGCTCCTTCCACCAGGGCTTCCAGCAGCTCGTGGACAAAGGCGAAAACGATGCCGTTTCCCGCTACAAGCGCATGACCACCTCGGCTCAGCGCGCTCTGGAGGGTCTGATCCGTCAGCTGGATAAGCTGGCCGCCCAGCAATAAGCGACCGATCGAATTGAATCAAAACCCGCGCCCCTGTCATTACGGCAGGGGCGCGGTTTTCTTCATGCTTTGAGGGAGCGCGGTCACCCCTCCGTTCTCGTCTCCTTCCCTCCCCCGTCCACCGAGGCGGCGGCGGTATTGGGATACTCGGCGGCAGGGCGGTCCACCCGCTGGGGGGACTTGGCGGGGCGGGGATCGTTTATGGGGTTATGGTGGACCCGAGGCGGGGCCTGGACGGGCGGGGTGTCGGGGCGGTCGTGGGGGGTAGCGGGAGTATCCTCGTCCCGGCGGTTGCCCTCGTGGAGGCCGAAGCTGACGGCGATGGCGGTGTTGACCTCAGCCATGACCTCCTCGTCCAGATGCCCCATCTTCTCGCGGAGGCGGCGTTTGTCCAGGGTGCGGATCTGCTCCAATAGGATGACGGAATCCTTGGAGAGCCCCACGCGGTCGGCGTAGACGTCGATGTGGGTGGGGAGCTTGGTCTTGCCCATGCGGGAGGTGATGGCGGCGGCGATGACGGTGGGGCTGTAGCGGTTGCCCACGTCGTTCTGGATGATGAGCACGGGGCGCAGTCCCCCTTGCTCCGAGCCCACCACGGGGCTGAGGTCGGCGTAGAATATGTCCCCCCGCCGCACGGTCTGGGCGGGCTGGGATTGGTTCTGTATGGTGGATGACATGACGGTTCCTCCGATATCTATGCAATGCCCGAAGGGGCGGTGAGTGGCTTGTGTGGATAGTGTTGCCCGTCCGCGGGGGGTATAAACAGGTTTTTCCACTTTGGGGATTGGAAAAATCCACCGCGGGGGCCGACGGGGAGTCGGGGGTTCACTTCCAGTATATGCGGAGGAGGGGGATTTTGTCGAACAGCAACCAATCATGTCGCATCACAACAAAAAAGCGGGCACCCCCAAAAAGGATGCCCGTAATTTCGTTTACCACCTCTCATTGCGGTAATCAAAGAGGTAGGCGCGGGGGAGGATGTGTTCATTCTCGGAGGACTCCACCACGAGCCAAATCTTGTACACACCAAACTCCAGATACCCCGTAACACCGTTCTTCTCAAAAACATACTTGCCGTCCGTCAGCGTGGCCGTAACGTCCTGCAGCTGTCCGGTGCTTTCCTTGTAGCCCTCCTCATTATACTCTGCCCAGTTGAAGGTGAAGGAAACGGTTTCGTCACCCACTTGGATCAGGTCCAGACTGCGTACGTCGCTAAGGCCCATGGGAGCCCACGGATCGTCCGTGGGAATATGGGTGGCGGAAGGTATCTCAAAGAGGGGCGTAAAGGTGATATCCGTGCAGTTGCGGACGCTTTCGCCTCCGCTGCCATAGCGAGAGGAATCCAGTTTGTCGTAGTCCTCCTTGAGAGTCCGGTACTCCTCCTCGGTGAGGCGGATCTGCTCGCCGTTTTCAAACTTGAAGTAGCCGTCGTTCTCGCTCATGAAAACCTCCTTGATGTGGAGGGTCTTGGTCAGCTTCCCGTCGGAGGTGAAGGTAAAGATCGCCCGCTCGCGGCCGAGGCCGTCAGTGGCCGTCTTGATGCTGTAGAAGTTTCCTTCTCCGTCCACGCTGCTCGTTCCCCACTTTCTGGCGAAATCGGCGTATTCCTCCATGTAGACGACCTTGCCCTTCACCGTGGTGAAGATGCTGAAGATCCTGTAATCGTCGGTCATGAGGAGCAGCTCGTCCACTCCGTCTCCGTTGACGTCGGTCTCACAGTAGCCGTAGGCCTTCTCGCCACCCTCGAGTACCGGGGAGAAAGCGCCGTTATCGGGGATGTACAGACGAGCCATGAGCATGAGGTAATTGTAGACGCGGAATTCCTCGTCGCTGTCATAGGTGAAGCAGGCATCCAGCTTGCCCGTGGGCCATTTGGCGTTTACCTGGGGAAGGTAGGCCAGCATTTCCTTGAAGGTAGACTTCACGGCCTCGTAGGTCGAGAAATCGGCGGGGGGAGGGGTCTCGTCGCCCTCGGCCAACGGGAAGAACATACAGGGGGTATTCAGCTTATTCTCATAAAGATTGGCATCATCCCACAAGGCGTTGTAGACTTTCGTAAGGCTGTCATACCGCTCCTTGTCGATGGTCTGCTTCTCACCGTCTACCATCTCATAGTAGCCGGTGATGGGTCTCTTTCCATCCTTGATCTCATAGGTCACGCCGAAGGACGTGTCCTCGGTCAGGGCTGTTCCGGTCACGCGGGCGTAGGTGAGGGTGTTATCTCCCTGATCCTCCTCGAGGGCTTCATAGATACGGATCAGCTCCCCCTTCGTGCTATAGTACCACCTCACATTCTCGTCAGCGTGGCCCAAAAGCACGGGGGTCTCCCCGTCCAGAGTAAAGACAGCCTTCAGGATAGGCGGAGAGGTCATAAGCAGCAGCTCCAAGGTACCGTTGCCATCCATATCCCAGTAGGTGTAGGCCATGTCCTCGGGGGAATTGGTGATATTCACCGCGGTATAGACGGCCTCGGAAATGGCGGCCTCCCCCTCGCTCATGCCCGTGGTATCGGGAGGCGTGAGGGTCTCCCCGTTCTGCTTGGCCTTGAGCAGGGCGGTATACTCGGCAATGATGCTGTCGTAGGCGGCTTTCTGTTGTTCGGGTGTCATACTCCCGCAGGCGCACAGGGCAGGCAGGAGCAGGATAGCGGCGAGCAGGATGCAAAGAATTCGTTTCATCATTTTTTCGTCCTTTCGTACGGAGTCGGTCAAGTCAGAGGGGTGAAGGTGATTCCCTTGTCAGCGGGCTTTCCGAAGGTGGCGCGGAGGGCTTCGTATTCGGCCGTTGTGATCTCGGTCTCCACCCCGCCCTCAATCTTGTAGAACACGTCCCCGCGTCCTTGCACCCAATCGGGACGGAGGGTATAGGCCGTAGCAAAGTCCCCTTCGGTGGTGACAGTGAACACACCGTACTCCAGGCGGCCCTCCAGCCAGTAATTATCGGTAAATTCGCCTATAAAGCGTCCTTCTCCATCCGTCCCTGTCAGAACACCGTTGAAGAGGAAGTCCATGAAGCCCTCGGCGGGCACGACCTCCCCGTCCACGGTGGTGAAGATGGCCAGCATCTGATGGGTGTTGGTCAACAGGATCAGTTCGTCCGCGCCGTCTCCATTGAGGTCGGTCTCGCAGTAGCCGTAATGGGCGCGGATAGCGGTGGGGTCACCCACGCCGTCATCGGGACGGAGCTCGCAGGCATGATAGAGGAGATGGATGTAGGTGTCGAAATCCTTGTCGCTCTCGCAGATGAAGGCATAGTCACATTTTCCCAGATCCCAATCAAGCGCGCTCATCGTGGCCACCGTGTCCAGCATGGCGGCGAAGGTGGACTTGACGGCGGTGTAATCCGAGAAATCCGCCACAGGGGTGTTATTGTCCGTCTCGGGAGGGAAAACGGGGGTGACGCGGGGGGCGTACCACTTGGCCACCTCCTGCCCGCCGGCGGACTCCAACTCACCGTAGTAATTGTACAGGAAGCGGTATTCATCCCACCCGATGGCGGTACGGGTGCCGTTTTCGATCTTGAAATGCCCGTCGGCGGTGTTGCCATCGGGATCAACGGTATAGCCGATGACCAGATCGTCCACCAGCTCCGATCCCGCCACACGGGCGTGATGGTAGGTCTGCTCCCCCACACCGTCCTGTGTGGTATGGCTTTTATAGTAGAGGTAGCCCTTCCGACCGAACGCCATACTGTGAGTGGCAGTTTCCTGTACCCACAGGAGGGTGGGCTTGCCGCCATCCAGGGCGAAAAGGGCGCGAACATAGGTACCGACAGTCATGAGATACAGCTCGGGAGAGCCGTCGCCGTCGGTATCCTCACAGGCGTAGCCCATGATGTCGGGGGACTTGCAAAGCTCCGCCACCGTATAAATCGCCTCCGCGATGGCGGCCTCCCCCTCGCTCATGCCCGTAGTATCGGGAGCGGTCAGGGTCTCCCCGTTCTGCTTGG
The DNA here is from genome assembly GCA_045128275.1 of Eubacteriales bacterium. Classification (GTDB taxonomy): domain Bacteria; phylum Bacillota; class Clostridia; order Oscillospirales; family CAG-272; genus CAMEON01. Next base: position 7,983 of record JBGVRH010000090.1, read on the forward strand.
CCTTGAGCAGGGCGGTGTACTCGGCAATGATGCCGTCGTAGGCGGCTTTCTGTCCCTCATAGGACAGATCGGGGGTGCCGCATGAGGTGGCCGCAAGAAGGGCGACCGCGCACAGCAGTACCCCCGCAAGGGCGGTGAGGATCCTTTTCATGGTTTGTTTCTCCTTATCATGGTAGGACAGTTTCGTTTTATCGTCCGTATCCATATTATATCATACGGTCATTTGATTGTCAATACTGTTTTTTTGAATTTACATTTTATTCACAACCGTAGGAATGCCTTGGAGGCCGCCGCGCGCCGACCTCGCTTGCGAGGATCCTACGCGTATAATCCAGGAGGGCGCGGCTCGGCACGCTTTTAGCAATCCCCACCCCCATTTTGCGAACCATCCGCCCATTCACGATTCGTTCACCGATTCTTAACAAAGAAATCAGCCAAAAAATATGAAAAAGGGCTTGACAAATCGGGAGAAAAGTGGTACATTATATGCGTGGTTAGCACTTAGCACGTTTGAGTGCTAAAGGCCACAAGAAAACCGCAGAAAGGCAGAGGTAACGGCATGGAAGAACGCAGCGAAGTGCGCCATGAGGAATTGAGTGAGCGGAAAAAGCTCATACTAAAGGCTATCGTGGACGCTCATATCGCGGACGGCGAGCCCGTGGGCTCCAAGTATCTGATGGAGACCAAGCAGATCCCCTGCTCCTCTGCTACCATCCGCAACGAAATGGCCGAGCTGGAGGCTCTGGGTTATCTGGAGCAGCCCCACACCTCGGCGGGGCGCGTCCCCAGCGAGCGGGGCTACCGCTTCTACGTGGACACCCTCATCGAGCATTACGCCATGACGGCGCAGGAAATTTTCCAGATCAATGAATTATTGAAAGAAAAGATGGCCGAGCTGGATCACATCCTCCTCACCGCCTCCAAGGTGGCCTCCAACCTCACCAACTACACCGCCTTCGCCATCAAGCCAAGGGCTTCCAGCATCACCGTCCGCCGCTTCGACGCGGTGTATCTGGACGACAGCACCTTCATTCTGGTGCTGGTGGCCTCAAACGGGCATGTCAAGACCAAGACGGTGCGCCTGACCGATATGCCTCCCCTCTCCACGACGGTGACGGATCTGTTGGCTCTGACCCTCAACGAGCACTTACAGAATCTGAGTGCCAACGAGATCACCCTCCCCATTATGATGGAGATGGAGCGGGCCATGGGCAGCCGCCCCGAGTTGGTTTCGGTGGCCGTGAAAATCATCTACGAGGCCATGAACGAGCTGGATCAGGGTGAGCTGAAGGTCAGCGGCATGGATCGCCTGCTGGAGTACCCCGAGTTCTCCGATCCCGACCGCATGAAGGAAGTGCTTGGCGCCATTGAGCAGAAGGACGACATCCTCCGCATGGTGTCCGATCCCGACGGGAACGGCGACGTGGGCGTGGTGATCGGCTCCGAGAGTGCCGTGAAGGTCATGGATCGCTCCGCGCTGGTCTACAAGCCCATTGTACAGAACGGCAAGACCGTGGGTGCTATCGGCGTGCTGGGCCCCGCCCGCATGGACTACGCCAAGGTGCTGGCCACCCTGGAGGGCATTTCGGGGAACGTGGAGTCCCTGCTCTCCCCCGAGCAAAAGCAATTACAGGACGGCGGTCAGAAGCCCCCGTCCCAAGACGAATAAAGAAAGGAAGATTCGACATGAGTGACAACGAGAAGAATCTTGACACCGAGGCCGTAGAGACCCCCGTCGAGGAAGCCCCCGCGGCTGAGGAAACCGCCGCCGAGACCCCCGAGGAGGGCAAGGTCAAGGGCTCTGACAAGAAGAAGCTCAAGAAGGTGGAGGCAGAGCTGGCCGAGACCAAAAAGAAGCTGGAGGCCGCCGAGGCGGCTCTGGCCGAGGAGAAGGACAAGTACCTGCGGATGCTGGCCGAGTACGATAACTTCCGCCGCCGCACCGCCAAGGAGAAGGAGACCATCTACGGTGACGCGACCGCCGACACCATCAAGGGTCTGCTTCCCGTCATTGATACGCTGGAGCGCGCCGCCGCGGCTCTGACCCCCGAGGATGCCGAGTCGCCTCTGGGCAAGGGCATTACCATGACCCTGAAATCCGCCACCGATGCGCTGGCGAAGTTGGGTGTGGAGGAGGTTCCCACCGACGTATTCAACCCCAATATCCACAACGCCGTGATGCACATCGAGGATGAGACTCTGGGCGAGGGCGCCATCGTCGCCGTGTTCCAGAAGGGCTACCGCAAGGGCGACCACATCATCCGCTACGCCATGGTGCAGGTGGCAAATTAACCTGTTCGCAATTCCCTATATACACCAACCAACCCTGTTAAAAAATATCTGATATAAAGGAGAACATTATTATGGCAAAGATCATCGGTATCGACCTTGGTACGACCAACTCTTGCGTCGCAGTTTACGAGGGCTCCGAGCCCATCGTTATCCCCAATCCCGAAGGTGCGAGAACCACCCCCTCCGTGGTGGCCTTCTCCAAGACCGGCGAGCGTATAGTGGGTCAGGTCGCTAAGCGTCAGGCCATCACCAACCCCGACCGCACCATCAGCTCCATCAAGCGCCACATGGGCACCAATTTCAAGGTCACCATTGACGGCAAGAACTACACTCCTCAGGAGATCTCGGCTATGATCCTCCAGAAGATGAAGGCCGATGCCGAGGCCTACCTGGGCACCACCGTCACCGACGCGGTCATCACCGTTCCCGCTTACTTCACCGACGCACAGCGTCAGGCCACCAAGGACGCGGGTAAGATCGCCGGTCTGAACGTCCAGCGTATCATCAACGAGCCTACCGCCGCCGCTCTGGCTTACGGTATGGACAAGGAGAACAACCAGCGCATCCTGGTCTTCGACCTGGGCGGCGGCACATTCGACGTGTCCCTCCTGGAGATCTCCGACGGCGTGTTCGAGGTGCTGGCTACTGCCGGTAACAACCGTCTGGGCGGTGACGACTTCGACCAGCGCATCATCAACTGGATGGCCGACAAGTTCCAGCGCGAGAACGGCGTGGATCTGCGCACCGACAAGATGGTCATGCAGAGACTGAAGGACGCCGCCGAGAAGGCCAAGATTGAGCTGTCCGGTATGTCCCAGTCCGACATCAACCTCCCCTTCATCACCGCTACCGCCGCAGGCCCTCTCCACTTTGAGGCTACCCTGACCCGCGCCGAGTTCGACCGCATCACCGCCGACCTGGTCGAGGCCACCATGGGCCCCACCAAGCAGGTCATCCGCGACGCGGGCGTGGCCGTGGACAAGATCGACAAGATCCTCATGGTGGGCGGCTCCTCCCGTATCCCCGCTGTCCAGGAGGCTGTCAAGAAGTACCTGGGCAAGGAGCCCTTCAAGGGCATCAACCCCGACGAGTGCGTGGCCATCGGCGCGGCCATCCAGGGCGGTGTCCTGGGCGGCGACGTGAAGGATCTGCTCCTCTTGGACGTCACTCCCCTGTCTCTGGGTATCGAGACCATGGGCGGTGTCTTCACCCGCATCATCGACCGCAACACCACCATCCCCGTGAAGAAGAGCCAGGTGTTCTCCACCGCCGCTGACGGCCAGACCTCTGTTGAGATCCACGTCCTCCAGGGCGAGCGCGAGATGGCCGCTTACAACACCACCCTGGGCCGCTTCAACCTGGACGGCATCATGCCCGCTCCCCGCGGTATCCCCCAGATCGAGGTGACCTTCGACATCGATGCCAACGGTATCGTCAACGTCACCGCCTGCGATAAGGGCACCGGTAAGGAGCAGCACATCACCATCACCTCCTCCACCAACATGAGCCAGGACGATATCGACAAGGCCATCAAGGATGCCGAGAGATTCGCCGAGGAGGACAAGAAGGCCAAGGAGGCCGTCGAGGTCAAGAACCGCGCCGACTCCATGATCTTCCAGTCCGAGAAGACTCTGGAAGAGCTGGGCGACAAGGTTTCCGAGGACGAGAAGGCTCCTGTCAAGGAGGCTATTGAGAAGCTGAAGACCACCGTGGCCGGCGGCAACACCGAGGACATCAAGGCCGACACCGAGGCTCTGGAGAAGTCCTTCTACAAGCTCTCCGAGAAGCTCTACGCCCAGGCCAATCCCCAGGGCGATCCCAACATGGGCGGCGGATACGACCCCAACATGGGCGGCAACGGCGGTAACGGCGGCACCTACTACGACGCCTCCTATGAGGACAACACCAACAAGTAATTCCCTGCCCCGATGAGGGGCGAAAAACAACCGAATACAGCGGGAAAGGGCAGAAAATGTCCTTTCCCGCAAAGTGGTTTTTTGAAAATGTAAAATGCAGGATGCAGAGGGGGATAAAAGCCGTTCTGCGCGCTCCATTTTGAATTTTCATTACGCATTGCGCATTACGAATTGCGAATTTCCCGTTCGCGTTCATGGAAAGGAACATACACATGGCACAAAGAGACTACTACGAGGTACTGGGCCTCGATAAATCCGCCGACGCGGATGCCATCAAGCGGGCATACCGTCAGCTGGCCAAGAAATACCACCCCGACCTGAACCCCGGGGATGCCGAGGCCGAGAAGAACTTCAAGGAGGTCAACGAGGCCTACTCCGTCCTGTCGGATGCCGACAAGAAGGCCAAGTATGACCAGTTCGGCCACGCGGCCTTCGATCCCACTGCGGGCGGCGGCTACGGTGGCGGCGGCTACGGTGGCGGCTTCAGCGGCGGCTTTGGTGATTTCGGAGATCTGGGCGATATCTTCGGCAGCATCTTCGGAGGTGCCTTTGGCGGCGGCTCTACCCAGCGCAGAAACGGCCCCCAGCGGGGTGACGACGTGGGCGTACGGGTGACTCTGACCTTTGAGGAGGCCGCCTTCGGATGCAAGAAGGACGTGAACTACAACCGCCTCCACAAGTGCCCCGCCTGCAACGGTTCGGGTGCTGAGGCCGGTTCCTCCGCCGAAACCTGTCCCGACTGTCGGGGCCGCGGCGAGCGGGTGGTGAATCAGCGCATGGGGGGGATGACCTTCCAGACCAAGACCGCCTGCGAGAAGTGCCGCGGGACGGGTAAGTTCATCAAATCCCCCTGTCAGAAGTGCCGCGGAACGGGCTTGGAGCGGGAGAACCGCAAGCTGACTGTGAACATCCCCGCCGGAATCGACAACGGCGAGCGCATCGCTCTGCGAGGCCAGGGCTGTGAGGGCAAGAACGGTGGCCCTGCGGGAGACCTGGTCATTGAGGTGGCTGTGCGCGCCCACAGCATCTTTGAGCGCGATGGCTTCAACATCTTCTGTGAGGTTCCCATCACCGTCACCGAGGCTACCCTGGGTGCTGAGATCGATGTGCCTACTCTGGAAGGTACGGTCAAGTACAAGATCGAGGAGGGCACCCAGCCCGGCACCACCTTTACCCTGCGGGGTAAGGGTATCCCCTACGTCAATTCCTCCAACGGCCGCCGCGGTGATCTCATCTGCACCGTGAACGTGGAGATTCCCAGAGGACTGTCCGAGAAGCAGAAGGACGCGCTCCGTGAGTTCGCGGAGGCCTGCGGGGAGAAGAATTACACCAAAAAGGGTAAGTTTACGAAGGGATTCAAGAAGAAGGAGAAGTGATTTTGAATATTTTGTTAATTCGTTCATTACGACTTGACAAATTCTGAAAAAGTGATATAATATAACGATTTAGCGGTTTTGCTAAATGGTCGGATTGGGAACAAAACAAAGGAGAAAAATTATGCACGATTTTTGTTATGTCACCAAAAAAGAGGCCGCCCCCGTGAAGAAGGAATTGATTTCGCTTATCCATGAAGTACAGGATCTTGTTCGTAACAAATTCACTTTTCAGTACACGTTCATTGGTAGCTCAAGCCGAAATATGATTACCCGTGATCGTAAATCCAACATTGGCTTTGATTTCGATGTAAATATCGAAGTCAACGATGACGACGAGAATTATTCCGCTAAAGAAATTCGTCAAATACTGAAAAATGCCTTTGATAAGATTGCCCGTAATTATGGGTATGACTACTGTGAGGATTCCACTAGAGTTCTTACGATCAAGTTCAAAGATCAGGCACATTCCCGTATCGTACACAGCTGTGACTTGGCTATTGTGAATAACTGTAATGACGGTCGCCAACAGTACATTCGTTATGACAAAGCCCAAATATCCTATAGTTGGGAGTACCAGCCTGCCCCTTTTCACAACTTGGATAAACGAATCGAATGGTTGAAAGACGAAGGCTTGTGGAACGAGTTGAAAAAGTATTATATTATTAAGAAAAACAGTAATTCTGACCCTGACAAGCATTCCCGCTCTCTTTTTGCCGAAGCAGTGAATGATCTTTGTCAAAAGAATGGATGTCGGATTTGAAAGGTTATTTGATATGAGCATGGAAAAATACATCGACGAGGATTACGTCTGCGAGGACTACGGTGAGGTTCAGATCTGGACTCAGGTCAAGGTGACAGTCCCCCTGAAGGAGCTGGATTCCCTTGTGGCCGTCATGAGCATGATCAACAACAACCTCATGATCGAGGATTACAGCGATATCGATACCAACCTCAAGACCTGCTACGGGGATCTCATTGACGAGAAGATCCTCAACGCCAACAAGGACATCGCCAGCGTCTCGGTCTTCATCCCCTCCGACCGCTCCTACATGGACGATCTGGCCTACATCCGTCAGCGTTGCGCCGAGCTGGAGCTTCACGCCGAAATCGAGCTGGTGGGTGTCAACGAGGAGGACTGGGCCAACTCCTGGAAGGCCTACTACAAGCCCATCAAGATCGGGGAGAAGATCGTCATCTGCCCCGCTTGGGAGCGGTACACCCCTGCCGAGGGTGAGATCGTCATCCGCATGGATCCCGGTATGGCCTTCGGTACGGGTACCCACGAGACCACCCGACTGGTGATCCGTCTCCTGGAGAAGTACACCAAGGCGGGTCAGCTCATGCTGGACGTGGGCACGGGTACGGGCATCCTGGCCATCTGCGCTTCCCGCCTGGGGGCTGATTTCTGCCGCGCCTACGATATTGACCCCACCGCCGTCCGCGTGGCCCGCGAGAACATCAAGGACAGCGGGCTGACCAATGTCACCTGCGACCAGTCGGATCTTCTCAAGCAGGTCTCCCTGGAGGACGGCCGATACGATCTGGTCTGCGCCAACATCGTGGCCGACATCATCATCCGCATGACCCCCGACGTGGGCAAGTACATGAAGGACGATGCCGTCCTGCTGGCCTCGGGCATCATCGCCGAGCGGTGCGATGACGTGATCGCCTGCTTTGAGCGCAACGGCTTCAAGATCGTGGAGTGCCTCACCGACAACGATTGGTGCGGGCTGGCGGTTATGAAGGCCTGACAAAGGGATACGGAGATACAAGATACGAGATACAAGATATAGCGGGTGGCCAACGTCCCGCCATACGCCGTTGAGTCGGGGTATCCCGCTACATAGAAACGCCATGAGCCCCATGGCGTTTTTTGTTTGGGTAATACTTGACACCGCCCTCCAAGCATGGTATAATCAAAAAAGAAACCGTTCCCTATCGTATCTTGTATCTTGTATCTCGTATCTTGTATCTCATATCTCACTTCTTCCCCACGAAAGGAGAACTCCCCATGCCCTACACCCTCGGCCTGGACTTCGGCACTCTATCCGTCCGCGCCCTCATCGTGGATGCCCGCGACGGCCGCACCGTGGCCGAGGCAGTTTCGGAATACCCCCACGGGGTCATGGACTCCGCTCTGCCCGACGGTACCCCTCTGCCGCCCCGCTATGCCCTCCAGCATCCCCAGGACTATCTCGACAGCATGACCGCCGCTATCCGTGAGGCTCTGGCCGCCGCCCATACCGCCGAGGGGATCACACCCGCGGATATCGCGGCTCTGGGCGTGGATTTCACCGCCTGCACCATGCTCCCCGTGGACGAGGCGGGTATGCCCCTGTGCTTTGACCCCGCCTTTGTTGGTGAGCCCCATGCCTACGTCAAGCTCTGGAAGCATCATGGCGCCACCTGCGAGGCCGACGAGATCAACGCGCTGGCCGCCGCGCGGGGAGAGTCTTGGCTTCCCTCCTACGGGGGCACCGTCTCCTGCGAGTGGATGCTTCCCAAGATCCTGGAGACTCTGCGCGCCTCTCCCGCGGTCTTTGATGCTGCTCACCGCTTCACCGAGGCCGCCGATTGGATCTCCTGTATACTGACGGGGAGCGAGACTCACGCCGCCGCCTTTGCGGGGTACAAGGGGCTTTGGCACGGCGGGCAATACCCCTCCGACGAGTTTCTGTCGGCACTGGATCCCGCGCTGAAGGGCTTGATCGGCGGTAGGATCTCCCCCCGTGTGGATCCCGTAGGCGGGGTCGCGGGGCGGCTCAGCGGCAGGGGCGCGGCTCTCACGGGACTGCCCGAGGGTACCCCCGTTGCTCTTCCCATGATCGATGCCCACGCCGCCCTTCCCGCGCTGGGCATGACCCGCGCCGGGGATCTGACGGTGATCCTGGGTACCTCCACCTGCCATATCCTGAACGCCGCCGAGGCGAGGGAGGTCACGGGCATCTGCGGCTACGTCCAGGACGGTGTGATCCCCTCCCTCTGCACCTACGAGGCGGGACAAGCTGCCGTGGGGGACTGCTTCGATTGGTTTGTGAAATATTGCGTTCCCGCTATCTACACCGAGGCGGCCCGCGATGCAGGGGTGAGCATCCATGCCTACCTGCGCTCTTTGGCCGAGAAAAAAGCCCCGGGCGAGAGCGGTATCGTGGCGCTGGACTGGTGGAACGGCAACCGCAGTATTCTGGTGGATCCTACCCTGACAGGGGTCATCACAGGGCTCACGCTGGCCAGCCGTCCCGAGGATATCTACCGCGCCCTCATAGAGGCCACCGCCTTTGGTACGCGGGTCATTGTGGAGCAGTACAGATCCTTCGGCATTCCCATCTCCCGCGTCATGGCGGCGGGAGGCATCGCCCGCAAGGATCCCCTCATGATGCAGATCTACGCCGACGTGCTGAACATCCCCCTGGCGGTATCCACGGCCACCCAGGCGGGAGCTTTGGGCAGCGCGGTCTACGCCGCGGTGGCAGGGGGACTCTACCCCACCGTCACAGATGCCGCCGATGCCATGGCGGCCAAGGTGGAGCGGGTCTATACGCCGAGCGCGGAGGCTGTGGAGGCGTATGAGGGCTTGTACCGCCGATACAGAGAGCTTCACGACCGGTTCGGTAGAATCTCTTAAATGAAAAAACGGCTATCCCCGAGGCTCTGCAAAATTAGCGGTAAAATGAAATTAGCCACCACGTTTTTCGTGGTGGCTTTTGATATGCGGAAAACAAAGAAGATGCCCCGCGCGAGGCGGGGCGAGAGATATTCATCTCTACTGTATCCAAAGATTATTATATGAACCTCGATAATTGTAATAATGCTGTTTGTTTTCGTCAATTAATCTTGCGGTTTTCAAAATCATTAACATATACATAATGCTTTCGTCCGAGTTGAGTGCATACATACGTATAGAATTGTTTTCATCAATCATGACATCGGTGGGGTGATTGACATAAATCTCCGTCAGCATCTCAAGAGCTTGCGCGGCTTCATCGGGAGATATATCGCATTTTTTTGCCGCATAAGGCGCTGTAATAGGTTTAGTCATATTCTCCATTTGATAAGCGAAAACACGTCTTACAGCGGATTTTGACAAAACTTCAAGCACGCGACCAATCCCCTCATACATAAGCTGGTCGGCATTTGCTTTGCCCCTGTGCAACAAACCAATTTCCGATGTTACAATTACAGCTCCTCTTTTATTTGAAAAGGTTGCTGTTTTGACTTGACGGTTTTCGGCAAGATAAGACTTCATTTTTTCCTTTTCCGTCTCAATGTCCTTTCCTTCTACCGTATTCACCCAACCACGTTGCGTAAGATCAATGACGGCGTCGTACAGCATTTCTGGGATATCATCAGAATCAATGGTTTGGCGTTTTTCTATTGTTTTTCTGCCACCGTACAGTTCATCCACTGTAATATCAAAACAACCGGCAATCACAGGGAGAAGCATAATATCAGGCATTGTTACCTCGTTTTCCCACTTGGAAACCGTCTGAGAAGACACGCCGAGTGTTTCGGCAAGTTGTTCCTGTGTCATCCCGTTGCTTTTTCTTAAATCTGCAATATTTTTACCTATCGTCATATAAACACTCCTTATACCTTTTATTCCGGATCCGTTGAGATAATTATACCACCAAAAGCCAAGATAATCAATAACGAATATGGATAGTATATATCCAAAACAGAATAGTCAATTATCAATTCATTGTTTGGCAATCAAGTAACACTTGTTTTCCACTTTCCCGACGCTTGCGTCTGGGGCAAGCATAGCGCGTGGCAGTCCACGCACCATCGGGCAGAAGCCCGAACCCACTATCCGCAGAGGAACGGCACGCAAAAGCCTCCCTCCGAGAGGGAGGGGGACCGCGATAGCGGTGGAAGGAGCCTGCGTGCCTTGGAATTTAGATTGACCTCATAATAACGCGCTCTCCCTCAGTCGCCTTACGGCGCCAGCTCCCTCCCAGAGGGAGCCTTTATGTAAGCCCGTCTCAACAAAAAACACCACCAAAGAAAATTCCTTAGTGGTGTTCGTGTTTTCTCCGCTAAGAATGCAGAGGCGAAGGACAGCCGTTTTTTGTTTGGCGAATATGGCTTACTTGATCAACCCAACCAGCTTGCACAGCTCCATGATGATGGAGGGTGCCAGGATCAGGCCTGCGGCCATGAGGTAGAGCTCACCCGTGAGGTAGACCAGACCGAAGGCGGTCATGACACCGGGGGTGAAGAGAATGAGGGCTACCAGGACGAGAGAGGCCAGAGCCGCCAAGTTGAGGGTGCGGTTGCCGAATGCGCCGATCTTGAAGAGGGACTTATCCGAGCGCATGTGGAAGGCGTGGAAGACCTGAGACAGAGCCAGCACCATGAAGGCCATGGTCTGACCGTGGGCGGCGGTACCGCCGAGGGTCTTGCCCAGGTAGAAGGCAACCAGAGACAGGGCGGCGAACATGGCACCCATGAGCACCACGCGGACACCTAGGCCGTTTGCGAAGAGGCCCTCGTTCTTGGGCTTGGGCTTCTTGTCCATCACGTCGGACTCCACAGGCTCCATGCCCAGGGCAATGGCGGGGAGGGAGTCGGTGACCAGGTTGATCCACAGGAGCTGCATGGAGAGCAGGGGCGTTTCGTGCCAGAACAGCATGGCCAGGAAAACGGTGATGACCTCACCGATGTTGGTGCCCAGCAGGAAGCCCACCACCTTCTTGATGTTGGCGTAGATACCGCGGCCCTCGCGGACAGCGTCCACGATGGTGGCGAAGTTATCGTCGGTCAGGGTCATGTCGGCGGCACCCTTGGCCACGTCGGTACCCGTGATACCCATGGCACAGCCGATGTCGGCGGCCTTGAGGGCGGGGGCGTCGTTGACACCGTCGCCCGTCATGGAGACCACCTGACCCTTGCGCTGCCAGGCCTTGACGATGCGGATCTTGTTCTCGGGGGACACGCGGGCGTAGACCGAGATCTTCTCTACGGTAGCGTCCAGCTCGTCATCGTTCATGGCGTCCAGCTGTGCGCCGATGATGGCCATGTCGCCCTCCTCCAGGATGCCCAGCTCGCGGGCGATGGCGGAGGCGGTGACCACGTGGTCACCCGTGATCATGACGGGCTTGATGCCTGCGCGGCGGCAGGTAGCGACCGCCACCTTACACTCGGGGCGGGGAGGATCGATCATACCCACCAGACCCAGGAAGGTCAGGCCGTTCTCCAGCTCCTCGGAGGTGGGATCCTCGGGGATCGTGTCAACGGTCTTGCAGGCGATGGCCAGCACACGGAGGGCGTTCTCGCTCATCTCCTCGGTGATGCGCTTGGCGGTCTCCAGGTCGCCGCTGATACAACGGGCGGCCAGCATATCGAAGGCGCCCTTGACGATGACCACGTTCTTCCCGTCCATGACGTTGACGGTGGTCATGAGCTTACGGTCGGAGTCGAAGGGGATGCCCGCCACGCGGGGATACTGCTTGTTGATCTCATCCTTGGGCATGCCGTTCTTGTGGGCGGCCAGGACGATGGAGGTCTCGGTGGGGTCACCGATGTGCTGCTCGGTACCGTCGGCACCCCAGACCACCGAGCCGTCACAGCAAAGAGCACCCTTCAGCAGGAGTGCGCGGACTGCCTCGGAATTTTCGGCGGAGATGTCCTCCAGGGCATCCAAGCCGTCCACGTAGGCCTTCACCAGGGTCATGCGGTTCTGGGTCAGGGTACCCGTCTTATCCGAGCAGATGATGGAGGCGGAGCCCAGGGTCTCCACGGCGGGGAGGCGGCGGATGAGGGCGTTCTTCTTGACCATGCGCTGAACACCGATGGACAGAACGATGGTGACGATGGCGGGCAGACCCTCGGGGATGGCTGAGACAGCCAGGGAGACCGAGGTCATGAAGATCTCCAGCACAGGGATATCGTTGAGGATACCCACCACGAAGATGACACCGCAGGCGGCCAGAGCCATGATACCCAGGTACTTACCCAGCTGGGCCAGCTTCTTTTGCAGGGGGGTCTGGGAGTCGCTCTCGCCGTCCAGCAGATTGGCGATCTTACCCATCTCGGTGTTCATGCCCGTACCCGTGACAACGGCCAGGGCGGTACCGTAGGTGATGCTACAGCCCGAGAAGACCATGTTGGTGCGGTCACCGATGGGGGCGTTCTCGGCCACCTCGGCGGTAGCGTCCTTCTCGGAGGGGACGGACTCACCCGTCAGAGCGGATTCCTCGCTCTTGAGGGAGGTGCTGTGGAGCAGGCGGGCATCGGCGGGGACGAAATCACCGGCCTCCAGCTTGATGATGTCACCGGGGACGAGATTGGCGGCATCGATGACGGATTCCTTCCCGTCGCGGATGACGCGGGCGTGGGGCGCGGACAGATTCTTCAGGGCATCCAGAGCCTTCTCAGCCTTACCCTCCTGGTACACGCCCATGATGGCGTTGAGGATGACGATGAGCAGGATGAGCGCGGGCTCGAACAGCTCGCCCCAGTTCTTCTCGGCGATGACCACCGCAAAGGACACGATGGCGGCGGCGATGAGGATGAGGATCATGACATCCTTGAACTGGTCGATGAAGCGCTGGAAGGTGGTCTTCTTTTTCTTTTCGCGGAGACGGTTTTGGCCGTGCTTTTCCAGCAGCTCGGCAACCTGCGCCGAGGTCAGACCCGTTTCGGGATCCGTGTTCAGCTGGCGGAGCAGCTCCTCTCCGTTTTGATTGTGTGCGGACAACGTAGTGTTCCTCCTTACAAATATCAAACAAGGTCGCTTGCGTTCTCTTGATTGTATAACGAAGTTATTTTAACATATCCTTCCTGCTCTGTCAAGAGGAATGGACATATTTTTTCCATATTTTCAATCTGTTCACAGATGGTTTTGGATTGGGTCACAGTGGTTGATATTCATTTTACATGGGTGGGGAGCAGGATATGCGAAATTTATTGAAAAAATTTGTTTTGTCTGTAATATTCGAGGGGGAAATGGTGTCTTATATGTTGAAAGATAACTTGCGTTTTTTCGGTGAGATACAAGTTACAAGATACAAAGATACAAGATATGAAATAACCTTGCGGCAACAACCGTTCTATATCTTGTATCTTGTATCTCCGTATCTTGTATCTCTCTGCTGAGCAATGCTCAGCGATAAACCTAAATTTGAAATTTCATTTTCCCCGTAATCATGAGCGAAAAAAAGCGTCTTATATAGTGAAGCCCTCCGATGATCCGTCAATTCTTCCAAAATCTCGCCTTCCCTTTTGTACCATTCAACAAATTTCCAAAAACCTCACCCAAACCTCTTGACAATAGCCTGTATCTGTTGTATCATTATGCTAACACAAGAGAACAGGAGGTAAACCCGAATGGCCTGGTCATTTACGTCTCGCGCCCCCGTGTATATGCAGATCGTCAGCCGTATCCGCGCCGATATCCTCGGCGGGGTATACCAGCCCGACCAGCAGATCCCCGCGGTGCGCCAGCTGGCCCTGACGGCAGGAGTCAACCCCAACACCATGCAGAGAGCCTTCGCCGTCCTGGAGGCCGAGCAGCTCTTCATCACCCGCGGCACCATCGGCCGCTTCATCACCACCGACACCGAGGTGCTGGCAAGAGCCAGAGAGGTCATGCGTCGGGAAACTGTCGCCCGCCTCATCGAGGAGGCCGCCGCCGTGGGGATCTCCCCCGCCGAGCTGATCGAGAGCATCCGCGCCTACGAGAGCGAAAACGCCGCCGAAAAGGGCGAAGCATCCCAAGAAACCGACACCCAATGAAAGGAGTATCCTATATGAACAACGGTATTGACCTGACAAGGGACATCTATCCGAGCATGCCTGCGGGGTACGATCCCTCCGCCCCCATTCTGTCCTGCGTCAACCTTAACAAGAGCTACGTGGCCTCCCGCCCCGTCCTCCACAACCTCAATATCTCCCTGACGGGAGGTAAGATCGTGGGTCTGCTTGGGCCTAACGGCTGCGGTAAGTCCACTCTTCTGAAGCTGGTCTCGGGCATCCTGGTGCCCGACAGCGGCACCATCGAGGTCTGCGGTGTCCCCCAGAGCGAGGCCACCAATTCCCTCATCTCCTTCCTCCCCGAGCGCACCTACTTCAACTCCTGGATGCGGGTGGAGCAGCTCATTGAGTATTTTTCCGACTTCTTCGCCGACTTCGACGAGGCTATGGCCCGAAAGATGCTGGCGGATCTCTCCATCGACACGAGCGCCAAGCTCAAGACCCTCTCCAAGGGCAACAAGGAGAAGGTCCAGCTGGTGCTGGTCATGTCCCGCCGCGCCAAGCTCTACCTGTTGGATGAGCCCATCGGCGGCGTTGACCCCGCCGCCCGCGATTACATCCTGTCCACCATCATCGGCAGCTACAACCCCGAGGCCGCCGTCATCATCACCACCCATCTCATCCACGACATCGAGCCTGTGCTGGATGAGTTCGCCTTCATGGGCTTCGGCGGCCGTATCCTGCTCTCGGGCACGGCCGACGAGGTTCGCGCCGAGCAGGGCAAGACCCTGGATGAACTGTTTCGGGAGGTATTCAGATGCTGAAGAAATGCTTGAAATACGATTTTCGGTCGGTGTTCCGCCTGTGGTGGATCATGGCCGTCTCCATGCTGGGTGCCGCTATCGTGGCGGGCTTGGGCATCCGCTTCTTCACCCAGTGCGCCGCCTCTCCCGACGTCCCCGATGGGCTGCTGGTTCTCTCCTCCTTCGCCATGATCGGCTCCATATTCTGCATCATGGCCATGGTCATGGGCATGACGGTGAGCTTCATCCTGGTCTTCTGGCGGATGTACACCCACTTCTACACCGACGAGGGCTACCTGACCTTCACCCTCCCCGTCAAGCGCTCCACCCTCTACCTCTCCAAGGTCATCATGGGTACCCTGCTCCAGTTCGCCACCATCCTGGTGCTGATCTTTGGTGTCCTCTTCATCGTTCTGGTAGCGCCCCCCACCGAGAGCGGGGAGTTCTTCCTGAGCTTTGAGGCCTTCCAGGCCATCGGTGAGTTCTTCGCCACCTCCTGGGATGCCTGCGGGGCCTGGGTGATCCTGTGGGTTCCTACCGTGCTGGCCATTCTGTTTCTGCTGGGTCTGTTCCAGAGCGGGCTGATCTACCTCTGCATCACCATCGGTGCCGTGGTCGCCAAGAAGCACAAGCTCATCGCCGCCATCGGCATCTACTACGGTGTCAACACCGTAGTGGGATTGATCGGTGAGTTCATCCTCATGTTCCTCTCGGTGGGTATCATCAGCATCATCACCGCCGCCATGTATGCGGGGGGTGCCGTCATGGGTCTGACCATCACGGCAGTCCTGCTCATCATTGCCCTGGCCTACGCCACCCTGGCCGCCATCGTGCATTTCATGGCCCTCAACAAGATCGAAAAGAAGCTGAATCTGGCGTAAAGGAGGATACGGATATGAAACTGAATCAAAAACAAAGCGTACTTCCCCGCCTGCTGGCTCTGGTCTTCGTCCTGGCTCTGCTCTTGGCTACGGCCGTCACTCCCGTGGCCGCCGCCAAGGGGGACTTCACCGAATGGACCTACGATGCCGCCGCGCGGACTCTGACCGCCACCTTCCCCGACGGGGACACCGAGGTCTACTACCGCGTGGAGGATCACATCCATCTGCGCTACGACCCCGCCTACGATTATGAGTACCGCAACACCGCCGTGATCGACGGGTACGCCTACGACGTCTACGCCGCCGAGGAGGGCGGGGACGTGCTGGCCGCCGTCAATGCCGCGGGAGAGTGGGTCTTCTTCGCCACCGAAGAGGAGATGAAGAAGGTGGAGGCTATGTACACCCAGGAGGGCACGAAGGTCACCTCCCTGACCTACCTGCGGATGGACGAGTACCAGCACTACGACATGGACAAGAAATTCCTGTGGGTGCTGTACGAGCTGTTGAAGGATCCCGAGGCCGAGACCCTCACCGACACTCTCCACGGTCTCCGCTACGCCCCTCGCTATGAGCTGTGGCTGTACGATAATGACGAGATGATCGCGGTCAACCGAGGCTACCTCTTCGATCTGGCGGGAGATATGTACTTCATTCCCGCCGGGGATATTCCCGCCGCCGCCCTGGATGAGAATGGGCAGATCCTCCCCAAGGAGAGCGTGACCGTCACCCTGTACCGTGTGCCCGACGACTGGCAGCAGGACAGCTACAACGCCGTCTACCGCGCCTCTACCCACTATCTGTGGGGCGTTGAGAGCGAAGCGGGGAGTGGAAACAATACCCTGACCGGCGACCCCGCTCCCGTGGAGTTCGTCTATTTCACCATCGCCATCCTGGGCATCGCCGTCCCCATCGCCCCCCTGGTGCTGGGTCTGTGTCTGCCTCACTCCGCCAAGCAGGGGTACAAGAAGCGCTGGTATCTGCTGACGATCTTCGGCGGGGCTTGGATGCTGTTGGGTATCCTGGTGCTGGTGATGATGATCGTGGCGCTGTAAGGCGGGGCGGAAAGGAGTTTCATTATGAAGAAATGGATCACCGCAATTTTGGCTGTCTGCTTGCTCCTGTCCTTGACGGCCTGTTCGTCGAATAGAGAGCCCAATCCTTATTCCGTCAACGTTCTCTACGATACGGACGGTTATACCTCCTGTTTTCTCTACGCCTGTGACAGAGGTTACTACGTAGACACGGGCGCGCCCGAGTTCATGGGTATTGCCCTGTGGATGGACTATGAGGAAGATTTCCTGGTACTAAATCCCGACGGATCCATGAAGTATCAGAAGAAACCCTTCAAGTCCATTGAGGGCACGGTTCTGGAAACCGAAATACCCACCGACGAGCAAGAACAGCTGATCCAAAGCATGCTGCAAATGGATCCTTCCCCGCTGGAAGGCTGGGATCAGGATTCCATCAGCGTACTCCATGCTCGCAAAACCGAAGGCGGTATGACCATGGTTTTTTCGGACATCCTCACCACTTCCTGCATTCATATCGCGGAATTCGACGCAGAGGGCAATCTGATGCGGCTGATCGAGGTGGAGGGGCTGCGATACACCCACTTGGATCATTGCGAGATTCGGGACTTGACTTTACCGAAGGAGTAATATCCTACAAACCAATAACGCCCCGCCGTACGGCGGGGCGTTTGCTTATTCATGGGTAGGGGCGCACCTATGTGTGCGCCCTCATTCCTCCCGGTGGAACGGGCGCACACGCAGGTGCGCCCCTACCAACCGATTTGAAACGTTAATCATTTGCCTCGGTCTCCACCGTCTCGGTCTCGGAGGCCTTTTGGTAGAGGTAATACTCTCCGTCCAGCTCCAGCACCAGGAGGTAGTCCTCCTGATCCTTGACGCTGTAGAGGATGTAGGTATGCTCATGGGGCAGGGTGGGGGTGCCGTCGGGAGGGGTGACCTTTAGGGTCTCGCCCTCCTCGGTCTCCTCGGGAAAGGTGATCTCCTCGGTGGTCATGACCGAGCCGTCGTCCCGGACCTGTCCCAGAACCTTGTCGATGGGGTACTTTTTGAGGTTGAGTCCCTTCTTGCCGATCTGCCCTGTGAGGACGTAGGTCTCGTCCTTGTAGACCAGGACGGTGTGGTCGCTCCCCTCTTCCCACTCGGCCACCTTACGGAAGGAGCGGAAGGCGACCAGGTACAGCCCCGCGATGAGGGCGAAGAGCAGGACGAAGGCGATCACCGCCCGCAAGAGGAAAAAGGCGGGCTTTTGCTTGGTTTGCTTGGTCTGTTCCATAGACGCTCCTTACTGATGCGAAAGCAGGCCCAAAGAGTTCATCCAATGGATGACATGGGAGGCGAAGCCGTGGTTACAGCTGGCCTGGGAGGCCACCAGCTCCCACAGGGTGCCCGTGGTGTCGGCCATGTAGGTGAAGTAGCCCTTGATGTTGTCGTACAGCTCGTCCTTGAGGCCGTAGCGATCCAGGAGGTCAAGGCGGAGGTAGTTACCGATGAAGGCGTTGGCGGGCCAGATCTCGGGGAACAGCCCCTTCTCGGCGCGGGCATAGCCGAAATCGTGGACGAGGGTATTCCACAGCCAGGGATGGGTCTCGGGGGTGGCGGTGCCGCAGAAGAAGGCGTAATACTGGCAGGACTCGGTGCGCTCACCCGACAGCACCAGCTTGCCGTCGCGGCGGTAGGCGTTGTCGCAGTAGAAGCCCGACTCCGTCATGGACATCTCGTTGATGACGGCCTTGAGGGCGGCGGCCTTGGCGATCAGAGCCTCGTCGGCGTAGAGCTTGCCCAGACCCTCCAGCATGTAGGCGTAGAGCATATTGGAGGCGAAGGACACGTCCTGGGTCAGCTCATTGGACTTCGACCACTCCAGGAACACCCAGGACTCCAGCTTCTCCAGAAGCCCGTACTCGTTCTCGTACTTACCGAAGAACTTGATCAGATCGTACATTCTGTCCTTGGTGCTATCCACGAACTCGCGATCCCCCGTGCGGTTGAAATACTCGCACAGCTCCACGGCGTACCACATGGCCCAGTTGGGGATGTAGGTGCGGTCATAGTGATCCGAGGGGTAGCACATGGGGAGCATGCCCTTGGGGATGTACTCGAAGGACTCGGGGAGGATGAAGCACTGGAGGAAGGCGCGCTCCAGCTCCGACTTACCCGTGAGGGCGTACTCCACGCGGGAAGTGAAGAAGCTGTCGCAGAGCCAGCCGGCGCGCTCGCGGGAGGGGCAGTCCATGTAGATGTCCACGGCGTTGGCGCGGTAGGTCTCGATGGCGGCATCGTAGATGCGCTTCATGGTCTCGTCATCCCCCGCGAAGGAGGCGGTGATGGCCGCGGTGGGGAAGGCGATGTGGTGGAGGCGGAGACCCTTGATCGTCATAGCCGCGCCCTTGGCCATGATGCGGGCGTACTTCATGACGTGGGGCATGGCGCACTCCAGGCGGTACTTCCCTGCCTTTGCGATGACGGTGATGATATTGGAAAGACCCATACGGAAGAGGCGCACCTGACCGTCCAGAAGGATCTCGTCGAAGATGATGAACAGCTCGCCGTCCCCCTCGGCCTCCAGGTCGAACTCATAGATGCCCGTGGTGTTGCAGGGGAACTCAATGTCGGCGTAGGTATCGGCGGGGAGGGTGATGACGTCGGGAGTCTCGGTCACGTCCACCTGACTGTGGGGATCGCACTTGCTGACCTCGCGGTGAGAGGCGTACTCCAGCTCGGACTCGCGGTAGGCCAGGTAGTGGGGGCCGATGTCGCTGATCTCGCGGGAGTTGTAGTAGCCCGCCTTCTCGGAGTAGGAGAGCTGACCGCGGTGGATGAGGGATACGGGATAGACCAGCTCGTCCTCCTCCCCCATGGGGATATCGCGGTACAGGAAATGACCCGCCACGGCGGGCTCCACCTCCACGGGGGTAGCGGTAGTGTTGGGGTTCACTTCATAGTCAAAGGCACCCTCCGAGAGCTTGTAGGTCTCCACGAAGGTGCGCTGGAAGGAGTATCTCTGCACCTTCTGCACCCGCTCGGTGACGGGGTAGGCCTTGAAGTCGTCTTTCCCCGTAGCGGCTACGATCTCATCCCCCACGGTGATCTCGGCGCAGAGGAAGCCGGGCTGGTTGAGGTAGGAGAAGGCGTTGACATTGTAGGAGGCCACGCGCAGGGCGACGGTGTTCACGTCCTTGGTCAGATATTTGGAGAGATCGTACTCGTCCACGCGGAAGTAGCCGTGGCAGCAGCGGGCGGGGCCGTGGGCCACGTAGGCACCGTTAACGGTGAGAAGGAAGGAGCAGGACGCGGCGGCGGCCAGCTTTACAGGCTGATTTGTGGCGGGGAGGGTGGCCACGAAGCAGACGGTGCGGTTCATGTCTTTGGCGGTACCGACCTCCCAGACGGGAGTGGCGGCGCGGAAGGTATAGTCGTGAGTCAGCATGATGTGTCTCCTTTCGGTGATAGCGGACTTGAATAGGCATAATCGGCCATTATTGCTATTATACCATGTTTTGCGGCGAAATGCAATACTTTTTCCCCGAAAGGGTTGATTTTCTTGTAAAATTATGATATACTTGACCCAATCAAACCATCAGGAGGAGCATATGAACCGCTACGTGATCACCGACTACGGTGTGATTCCCAATATCGACACCCTGCAGACCGAGGCCATCCAGAGGGTCTTTGACCTCTGCCGCGAGGGTGGCGGTACCGTGGTCATCCCCAAGGGCTATTTCTGCGCCGCCGCTCTGCGGATGTGGTCGGACACCACCCTGTATCTGGAGGCGGGCGCACAGCTTCTCGGTTCCGAGGAATGCACCGACTATGAGGTGTTCCCCGTCCCCGAGGGGGTGGAGCTGCGCACCGACATGGAGCTGATCACCCAGTATTACCTCGACAAGCCTTGGCCGGAATACCGCCGCGCCATGATCTCGGCCTACGGTGAGAAGAATATTGCCATCATCGGTGAGGGGGAGGATTCCGTCATCGACGGCCGCGACTGCTTCGACCCCGACGGGGAGGAGGGCTTCCGAGGCCCCCACGGCGTATTCTTCACCAACTGCGAAAACGTGGTCATGAAGAACTACACCATCCAGCGCAACGGCAATTTCATGCACCAGCTGGACAATTGCCAAAACATCCTCATGGAGAACGTGACCTGTCTGGCGGGGCACGACGGCATCCATCTGCATCATTGCACCCACACTCTCATTCAAAACTGCCGCTTCATCACGGGAGACGACTGCGTGGCGGGCATCAACATCCAGGATCTCACGGTGAAGAACTGCGAGATCAACACCTCCTGCCAGGCCTTCCGCATCGGCGGGCATGATATTCTGGTGGAGGACTGCCACATCTGGGGCCCCGGGTACTACCCCCACCGCAAGACGGTGGTGCAGGGCAAAGGCGTGGAGCTTCCCCGCACTGAGGGACGGCACAACATCCATGCCCTGGTCTACCACTTCGCCAGCACCAACTTCCCCTCGGAGATCCCTTACGGGAACTACGTATTCCGCAACTGCCTCGTGGAGACGGTGGATCGCCTCATGCTCTACACCGCCGACGGAGGCCCCCTGGAGAGCGGGGCGTATCTTTCGGATATGACCTTTGAGAACGTGACCTTCAAGGGGATGCTCTGGCCGGCTCAATGCGTTCCAAGCGCGAAGGTGCCGCTGACCGTAACGCTGAAGAACTGCTCTGTGGATTTCCGCGAGGAGACACGGGAATGCGGGTATGGGTTGTTTGCGGAGGGGACGGAGAATCTGAAGGTTGTGGTAGAATCATATTGATCCACGTAGGGGAGGGGTCTCCCCTCCCGCATTTTTCTTCGTAGGGACCGGCGTCCTCGACGGTCCTGTTCCCCTCAAAAGCGAATATCCTTTGTCAAACATTTTTACCCGAAAAAACAGAATGTTTTTCGTTTAGGAGCGACGAGGGCGTCGCTCCCTACAAATGCACAAAAGAGCCCGACGGATCGTCATGACCCGTCGGGCTTTTTTACATATCTTTCTTGAAGGTTCTTGGGAGGGGGTCAAGGGGGAGCCCTTCTTTCAAGAAGGGCTCCCCTTGCGTTCTCCGCTCTCTATCAGAACGCCCAGTTACCGTCCACGAAGATGGCCACGCGCTCACCGCTCTCGGTGACGGCGGTGACAGACAGATCCTCGGTGCCGATCATGAAGTCCACGTGGATCATGGACTCGTTGATGCCCATGGCGTGAAGCTCGTCCAGGGTGTACTTATCGTAGTCCTTGACGCAGTTGGTAAAGCCGCGGCCCAGAGCCAGATGGCAGGCGGCGTTCTCGTCGAACAGGGTCTCGTAGAAGGTGATGCCGCTCTCACGGATGGGGGAGGTGTAGGGCACCAGAGCGCACTCGCCCAGCATGGCCGCGCCTGCGTCCATGGAGACCATCTCCTTCAGAAGCTCCTCGCCCTTTTCGGCCTTGGCCTCCACCACCTTACCGCCCTCGAAGCGCACCGAGAAGTTCTCAATGAGCTGACCGCGGTAGGACAGGGGCAGGGAGGCCACCACCAGACCCTCGGCCTTTCCTGCCTTGGGAGAGGTGAAGATCTCCTCGGAGGGGATGTTGGGGTTGAACTCCTCGCCGCCCAGAGTATGCTCGGAACCGCCGCAGAAGATGCCCTCGGGGATCATCTCCACGGTGAAGTCGGTGCCGTTTGCGGACTTATACTCCAGAGTCTTGATGCCCAGGCTGTTGAGGTACTCGCAACGGGCGCGGAAGCTCTCGTTGTGAGCCTTCCACTCGGCCACGGGGTCGAGATCCTTCCCTGCCTTGTCAATGACGCGGGAGGTGAAGAGGATGGCGTTCCACAGGTTCTCCACGGCGGTGGAGGTACGGACACCGGGGAACACCTTCTTGGCCCAAGCCTCACCGGGGACGGCGGCGATGCACCACTTGTACTTGTTGTCCATGGCGTCGCGGAAGGGCTTGATGACGGGGAAACGGGCCTTGGCGGCCTTGGACATCTTCTCCTGGTTGATGCCCTTCAGACCGTCGGGATCGTCGGACATGAGGTAGAGCATGGCGGGGTTCTTGTCCAGACGGTACTGGAGCTTGGCACGCTCAATATCATCCACCACCGAGAGAGACTTGAGGGTGCGGTAGCGGTAATGGAGCTTGGCGAGGGGCTGGTAGCTCCACTCCACGGTGACGCGGGAGGCGCCCAGCTTGTAGCAGGCCTCCACGCACAGAGCCACGAACTCGGGCTGATCCAGGGATGCCTGGATGATGACGGGGTCACCCTTCTTAATGGCCACGCCGCACTCGGCCAGCAGGCGTGCGTAATTCTTGAGAGTCGTTTTTTTCATGGTATCGGATTCCTTTCGGTTTTTTAAGTTCAAACACGATTAGTATAACACAAAGCGGCAGGAAAGTCAACTTGTTTGGAAAACTTTACGGGAAATTCACGGTTTGGAGGGAGATTTTTCGTGTAAGGGCTTGATTTTAGAGGACATTTGTGGTACAATATATTTGTGAAAATTTTTGCGTTCCCCCGATTTCGCGGGGGTGAAAGGACGGTCATATAATGGCACTCGTTACAACTAAGGAAATGTTCAAGAAGGCCTACGAGGGCGGCTACGCCATCGGCGCTTTCAACATCAACAACATGGAGATCATCCAGGCCATCACCGAGGCTGCCGGTGAGGTCAAGTCCCCCGTTATTCTCCAGGTATCCGCAGGCGCGCGCAAGTACGCCAAGCATGAGTATCTGGTGGCTCTGGCTCAGGCCGCTATCAAGGACAGCGGCATCGATCTGGCTCTGCACCTGGATCACGGCGCAGACTTCGAGATCTGCAAGTCCTGCATCGACGGCGGCTTCTCCTCCGTCATGATCGACGGCTCTCACCACAGCTACGAGGACAATATCGCTCTGACCAAGAAGGTCGTGGAGTACGCACACGCTCACGGCGTGGTCGTCGAGGGCGAGCTGGGCGTTCTGGCCGGCGTTGAGGACGACGTGGTGGCCGAGCATTCCTCCTACACCCGTCCCGAGGAGGTGGAGGACTTCGTGACCCGCACCGGCGTGGACTCCCTGGCTATCTCCATCGGCACCTCCCACGGCGCGTACAAGTTCACCGCCAAGCAGTGCACCCGCAACGAGAAGGGCATTCTGGTTCCCCCTCCTCTGCGCTTTGACATTCTGGAGGAGATCGAGCATCGTCTCCCCGGCTTCCCCATCGTGCTCCACGGCGCATCCTCTGTGCCTCAGGAGTTCGTGGCCGAGATCAACAAGTACGGCGGCGCAATGCCCGACGCAGTGGGCATCCCCGAGGAGCAGCTCCGCAAGGCAGCCTCCATGGCCGTTTGTAAGATCAATATCGACTCTGACATTCGCATGGCCATGACCGCCGCGCTCCGCCGCACCTTCGTGGAGAAGCCCTCGGTCTTCGATCCCCGCGACTATCTGGGCGCAGGCCGCGCCGCCATCAAGGAGATGGTCAAGCACAAGATCGTCAACGTGCTGGGGTCGGACAATACTCTGTAATATCATAATTATTATGGTGGAGGGGGCTTCTTGGAGGCTCCCTTTACTGATAGGTACAATATGGAAAAAGCAAGAATAAAAATCAACTCCAACAAGGTTCTGTTCTCTGTTTGGTTTCTGTGGGTGATTTCGCTGGCTCCGTGGTTGCTTCCCCTTATATACGGTATCTCAGAAAATGATTCTTTGGCAGTCATCGTATGTTTCTTCTCGCTTGTGTCTCTTGGATCAATTTTTCTTTTCATCCATGCCCTGTATACGGTACAGTACGCAGAAGTAAGCGATCAAGGAATTACCATCCGTTCGTTGTTCTCAACAATCAAAGAAATCAAATGGAATGAACTGATCGATATGCGGACAGAAAGTGTTGTCACGTTTTCTTCTGCCTACGGTCACCGTTCATTCGAAGATTGGATCGTACTGTATACGGATCCATCCCAGAAAGCAAAAGAGAAACGCCCCTTTAACCGAAAGAAACGAGGGCCTTGGTATATTGACGGAGCAAGCCGTAACATAACCGTTTTGGCAGACTATGCAAAAAAATACGCGCCCCACATTTACATTGACCCTGATCTGCTTTTTTAACACCTACCACCTACAATGAGTGAGGCAACAGAAAACGCCCCCACCTCCACGGACTCGCCCGCCAAAAAATCATTCTTCAACATATTCAAGAAAAAAATAAACGTATAGAGGAAACAAAGTTGTGGATTTCAGCATTGAAATTGATTTTGTAAAGAAACATATCAAGAAGGAATACCAGGAACGAATCATCTTCGAATTACAGTCAAAAAAGAATCGGGAGAAAGCGATATCCCGGTTTTCGCATTCATCCGATATGATCCTCAAAGATCAATTTGTGAAATGCACCATGGCGGAATTGCAAAATCATCTGGCCGATTCATGTGGCGTGAAAGAAGAATGTTACATGATTTCAGAAGATATGCTTGACGGCCAAATTCTCCCTTTGCATGACGCCGTCGAATACTGCTTGACTTCATATTTGGCTGTGATATTGATTTCCTCAAAATTTGCTGTAGTTAAAGAAGAGGCAGAATGCAGCGAGCCTCGGATCTTTATTTCTAAATAACCAGCTAACGGAGCAAAACCATGTACTATTCCACCCACTACAAAACCAAATGGCACGACACCGACGGCGACGGGGTCATGCGCCCCTCGGCTCTCCTGGTCTATATGCAGGAGACCGCTAACGTACAATGCCGCGAGTACGGTATGGATCTCACCGACCTGCACCACGTCGAGGGCAAGGGCTTCCTGCTCTCCCGCATCATGGTGAAGATCTTTGCCCCTATCCACGCCTACGAGGACATCGAGGTGCGCACCTGGTGCATCGACAACAAGAGCTACGATTTCATCCGTTGCTTCGCGGTCTACAAGGGCGACGAGATGATGGCTCTGGCGGTGTCCCATTGGGCACTACTGGATATTCACGAGAAGAAAATGATCCGCACCACCGATTTCCGCCGCGATTTCCCCTTCGGGGAGCTGCCCGACGAGTCGGTTCTGCCCAAGCGGGTACGCATCCCCAACACCCTGGAGATGGGGGAGGCGGGTCAGCGTACCATCGTCTACAGCGACCTGGACTTCAACCGCCACATGAACAACACCAAGTACCCCGACATGATCTGCGATTTCCTGCCCTCCATGGACGGAAGATGGGTCACCTCCCTGTCCCTGTCCTACCTGCGAGAGGCCGCCTTCGGGGACACGCTGACGGTCTACCGCGCCCCCGTGGAGGGGGAGGGCGAGGGCTACCTCATCCGCACCAAGCGCCCCAACGGCTTGGTCTGCCTGGAGGCCGAGATCGGGCTCTCCGCGCTGAACTGATCCCCACATAACATAAGCCCCACCGCTGTTTTTCGCGGTGGGGCTTGCTTTTTACTGCCCGATCTGAAGCAGGGTCTTCAGCTCGGCGTACTCCTCGGCGGTAAGGTCGAAGAGGGCGTGCATATTGAGGTGGACGCGGCTGTATTTGCTGTCCATGTCGGTGAACATGACCAGCATACAGGTGGTGGGGGTGGCGGTGAGATCATCCAGCTCTGTGTTGGCGTGGATCAAGGAGGACTGACGCAGCAGCTCGGCGAAGCGGGCGTAGTCCTTGGCCTCCAGGTAGAAGGTATGATCCAGGTTATTGTCGGTGTTCTCGCTGCCCATGCCCACCAGAGTGATGTGACCCTTGAGGACGGGGAAGGTGTTGGTGAACTCGCTATCCTCGGCTTCCCTGCCCAGCGCGGCCAGCACGTCGTCGGCACAGCCGCCCCAGGTCTGGTCACTGCAGTCGAAATAGTTGGCATCGCGGTTCTTGATTCCCCACATACCCAGCAGAAGGCCTCTGGTCTCGGGCATGGTCTCGGGGATGATATACTCGCTGTTGAAATACTCCCCCAAGCCGCCCATACGGCCGATGAGATGCAGTACCACGCTACGGTCGGAGTCATTCTTGTCCCCGTAGCGGTAGGCGTTGAAGGAGGGGCTCATGACCTCCAGCTTTTGGGTATCGGTCAAAGCCTCAAACTCACGGCGGAAAGTAGACAGGATCATCTTCATCTCCTTCTCCTGATTGGTGCCGCCGTATTCGGTGTAGAAGTCAGCGCCCACCTCGGTGCTGACGCGGGAGATTTCCTCATCCTCGGGGAGTCGGAAGACGATATCCTTGACCGCCTCCAGCTCCATGTACCGCGCGTTCAGCTCGCCTCGGGTCTCGGTGCCGAAAATGACGTAGCGGGTGACGGTGCGGCCGCCCTTCAGATGGAGGGTGACCGACGTACGATCCCAGTAGTCGTTGCCGCTGGGGTCATCCCACCAGCCGCCATCCCGCTCCAGCTGCTGGGAGTGAGCCAGCTGGACGACCACGGTCTTGACGATCTCGGGATCGTCGGTGCGGATATCGTCGGCCAGATTACCCAGGTAGCTACCGGGAGCAAAGCCGTTGGAGTCTACCGAGACCGTCTTGACCTCGTCCTCGGTGATGTTCTCGTTGAGAAGGAAGCCTCGGTAGCCGTAGAAGAGGACGGTAAAGGCAAAGCAGATGCCCAACACGATGCCCAGACCCGGGAAGATCTTCAAGAGGTTCTTGGGCCGCTTGGTGGTGACCAGCTCGTAGAGGAAGTAGACCAGCAGGACGCTGACCACCAGCACCAGCAGCAGTGCACTGTCGCCGCCCTCCAAGAGCATCAGGAAGGGGATGAGCAGGGCGGGGAGGGTGGTGAACATGATGCGGAAGAGGGCCTGGGTGGTCTTGCCGGGAGCGGGGTTGCCCGCCATCTCGGAGCGACGGTGCTTGTAGATCAGTCCCGCCAGGGCGAAGAGGAGGATGGTCACGGCGAGGGTGTACAGGATGTTGGCGGGGCGGTACATCATCGCCATGGCGGTATTGGTGTCGCCCCAGTAGTAGAGGATATTGATGGGTAAGAACCACAGGGGGGAGAAAACGGAGGTATTCCACATCTGGTTGGTGTCGAGGATGTCGATGTTTTCCAGGCACCCCATAAAGATGGCGGCGACTACACGGACAAAGCCCGCAAAGAGGACAAAGAGGAGCATACAGGAGCCGCCCGTGCCCGAAACCGACAGAGCCAGCATCATGAAGGCCGAGAGCATGGCGGCGGCCAGCATGGACATGACCACGTAGGCGGCCATGGCTCCCAGGTCTACCGTAAGGTGGGGTGCTACGCCCCACAGAATGCCTGCTACGGTACCGCAGGCCAGTTGGATGGCGAAGACGAAGGTCAGAGCGGCGGTGACGAAGCTGTTGTAAACACAGGTGCGGGTGTAGGGGATGGCATGGAAGAAGTCGGACTCCTTGCGCTTTTGCAGGAAGGAGAAGAGGACGAAGAAGAAGAAGGGAGCGAAGGCCACCATGGCGCCCGCGGGAATACAGAGGACCTGGTGGGAGATCTCGGTGGGGCCGTCGTACATAGCGGACAACTCCTCAATCCAGAAGACCAGGGGGATCACGGCCGAAGCGGTGACCGCCAGGATGGCGGTGGCCAGGCCGATGACGCGGAGGCGCTTGAGGCCCTCGAGGAAGAGGCGGAAATTGAAGAATTGGGTATTCATACGGTTGGTTTTCATGGTCTCGCCTCCTTTACATGAGAATATCCTTGAACGCATACCCCAACGCCTCCATCTCGTAGATGAAGACCTCCTCCAGGTTCAAGGGGAGGATATCCAAGAGCAGGGGGTTCATACAGCGGAGCTTTTCCTCGGTGGCCATGCGCTCCCCGCGGACGATGAATGTGGCCACGCTGCCCATCTGGGTGTAGGAGACGATGTGGATGCCCACCGCCTCGAACTTGGCGCGGTCAAAGGGCTCGTGGAAGGCGGTCTGCACCTTGAAGAGGGCGGTCTTGAGGTTCTGGATATCCGACTCGAAGACGATACCGCCCTGGTGGAGGAGGGCCAGCTGGTCGCAGGTGTCCTCCAGCTCACGGAGGGAGTGGGAGGTGATGATGGTGGTGGTGCCTCGGTCGATGACGTCGTTGTAGATGACCTGCTTGACCAGGCGGCGCATGACGGGGTCGAGGCCGTCGAAGGTCTCGTCGAAGAAGAGGTAGTCGGGCATGGTGGACAGGGCCAGGATGGTGGCGGCCTGGCGGCGCATACCCTTGGAGAAGGTGCCCAGGTTGGCCTCGGGATCCAGCCCGAAGGTCTCGGTGAGATGCTCGAAGCGTTCACGGTTGAACTTGGTGTAGAGGGCCTTGTAGTAGGAGGCCATGCGCTTCATGTTGGTCTGGGGGAGGAAGTAAAGATCGTCGGGGACGTAGAAGATCTTGTTCTTGGCCTCGGGATTCTCCCAGACGGGGAGGCCGTCGATCTCGATCAGACCCTCGTCGGGGCGGTAGACCCCCGAGAGCAGGCGCAGGAAGGTGGATTTACCCGCGCCGTTTGAGCCCACGAGGCCGTAGATACAGCCTCCGGGGATGGTACAGGTCAGGTCGCTCACCGCCACGTGGGGCTTGGGCTGGCCTGCGGAGCGGAATATCTTGGTGACGTGTTCAGCTTGGATCATGGTTTCACTCCTCCTTTTCAGAAGTAGGGTCGGCAGGGGTATTTCCCTTCCCCGCCCTTGCGTAGACGGCACAGACCGTGGCCAGCACGTCCCCCTTGGGTACGTCGGCCATGGCCAGATCCGCCACCAGCTCCTCCAGCTTGGTGAGCTTTTCGGTAGCGGCCTCACGGATACGGAGCCTTGCGTCGGGGGCGACGTAGGTGCCGCTTCCCGGGGAGGGGATGATGACCCCGCGGCGGATCAGCTCAGCGTAGGATTTTTGGATGGTATTGGGGTTGATGCCCAAAGTCACGGACAGCTCGCGGAGGGAAGGCAAGACGCCCCCCTCGGGGTAAACCCCCATGAGGATATTCTTCTCGATCCCCTCGACGATCTGCTCGTAGACGGGCTTGCCCGACAATTTGTCGATCAGCAGCATGGTGCTCCTTTCACGGCAGGGGCGGTTCACGGGAATGCTTTGACCGCTCCAACTGCACTATTTGGGGTAGTACACTTGTAGTATAGCACAGTTTCAAGGATCTGTCAATAGGTTTTGGGGATTTAATCTGATTAAGAAAGTTGAGAAAAGCACAAAAGACGCCCCGCCGAAGCAGGACGTCTTTTCTTTGTTTGATGGGCTCATCAGCCGCGATCTGCGGGATCGATGAACTGACGGGACTTGGAGATACACTTGTAGGCGGGACGGATGATCTTGCCTGCGGTCATGTACTCCTCCATACGGTGAGCGCACCAGCCGGTAGCGCGGGCGATGGTGAAGAGGGGGGTGTACATCTCGGTGGGGATGCCCAGCATACGGTAGACCAGACCCGAGTAGAGATCCACGTTGGCGCACATCTCCTGGTTGATGCCCTTGAAGGCGCAGAAGATCTCGGGAGTCAGGCGCTCGATGGACTCCAAGAGGTCGAAGTCGTCCCCGTAGCCCTTCTCATAGGCCTGCTCGCGGGCGAACTGCTTGAGCAGCACGGCGCGGGGATCCGACTTGGTGTAAACCGCGTGGCCCATACCGTAGATGAGGCCGCTGCCGTCGCCCGCTTCCTTGTTGAGGATCTTCAAGAGGAAGGAGGCCAGCTCGTCGTCATTCTTGGGATTCTGGACGTTTGCCTTGATGCAGTCGAACATCTCCACCACCTTGAGGTTAGCACCGCCGTGACGGGGGCCCTTCAGAGCGCCGATGCCGCCGGCAATAGCGGAGTAGGTGTCGGTGCCCGAGGAGGACAGGACGCGGGTGGTGAAGGTAGAGCAGTTACCGCCGCCGTGCTCGGCATGGATGACCAGGCACAGATCCAGGAGGTGCGCCTCGGCCTCGGTGTACTTCTTATCCGAGCGGAGGACGCGGAGAAAGTTCTCGGCGGTACTGAGGTTATCGTGGGGGTTATGGAGGGTCAGGGACTTATTGAAGAAGGCGTTGCGGTAGACCGAGTAGGCCTGGGCGGCGATGACGGGGAGGCGGGCCACGATCTCGATGGACTGGCGGAGCATATTGTCCAGGGTGACCTCGTCGGGGTTATCGTCGTAGGCGTAGAGGGCCAGCACCGAGCTCTGGAGCTTGTTCATGATGGAGCGGGAGGGGGCCTTCATGATGATGTCCTCGGTGAAGCGGGGGGGCAGGCGGCGGAGGGTGGCCAGCAGGTCGTTGAACTCCACAAGCTCCTCCTTGGTGGGGAGGTGACCGAAGAAGAGAAGGAAGGTGGTCTCCTCAAAGCCGAAGCGGTTCTCCGAGGTGAAGCTGTGGATGAGATCCCGCAGATCGTAGCCGCGGTACTCCAAAACACCCTCCACAGGATACTTATCGCCCTCGCTGACCACGTAGCCGTGGGCCGAGCCGACGCGGGTAACACCCGCCATGACGCCGGTGCCGTCGGCCTCGCGGAGTCCTCTCTTGACGCGGTAGCCGTCAAAGGCGGAGCGGGGGATGGTATATGCGGAGCGGGAGGAATTCAGAAGAGTATTGAATTCCTGCTCGGCTCTCTCGTCCATTTCCTGGTATTCATTGACGTAAGGGTTGTGATTGAATGGCATAACGGGCCTCCATGGGTAGATGCGTTTTCGCCGCAGTCATATACGGCGGTCAGAATAATGGATATAGTATACCACACTTTCATCCATTTTGCAAGAGGTTATTGAAAATATTTCAAAAAATAGTAGGATTTTCTGTTAATATTGGGTTTATTTCTTGGTTTTTGCATGAGATTCGGCATTTATTTTCAATTTTCCCGTCAAAAAAGACCCACTCACGAGGGAATGGGTCCTTGTTTTCAGTGTCTCGGCTCGTTGGGTGCCTCAGCCATAGCCGTCAGCATGGGGATGTGGTTGACGGCGAAGCTCTCCCCGTAGAGGGTGATGAGGGTACCGCCCAGCTGTCCCGAGGTGTGGTAGTCGTACTGCCCTGTTTTTAGTCCATACGTCCAGCGGATGCCCTGCCACGAAACCGAGGTATTGTTGGCGTGGCAATGGCCCACGAAGACACCGTCGATACCCGCTTTATGGAGCTGATCCACGAAGTCCTCGGGAGTGCCGAAGCAACCGATGGGCTCCCGCTTACAGCCGAAGTCACCGTCCTTTGCGGGGGAGGTGACTCCGATGACGTACTTTTCATGCTCGTCGGAGGTCTGGTAGCCCTTCTCCACGGCGGCGCGGTGGAATTGGAAGGTGGGGATATGGAAGCAGAGGAAGGAGGGGACGGGGGTGCCGCCATTCACCTCGGTCAGGTTTTCGGCGGTGGCGTAAAGCCACGCGTACTGATCGGCGGAGAAGCCGGGGCCTCGACGGGCGGACTCTACGGGAGAGCCCATACAGCCTCCCGAATCCATCATGTAAAGGGCGCGGCAGGGCTGACCGTTTCGGGTGATGAGCACCAAATAGTTGCCGTTGCCCGCGGTGCTTCCCTTTCTGAACAGGCAGTAGGGGGAGGCCTCAAAGCGGGTATTCTGCCATTCCACGCCCTTGCGGGACTCGTTATCGTGGTTGCCGTAGACGGGCGCCCAGGGGATGCAAAAGCTATCCATGAAGTCACAGAACAGCTCAAAGCTCCTCCCGCTGTCGTCGAACTCGCCGTAGATCACGTCTCCCGTGATGAAGATGAGGTCGGGGTCAGCCTGGGCGATCACACTGCGGATCTGGTCGGTGCATTGGACGGGGATGGCCTCGGGCTGCCACAGAGCGATCTCCCGCTCATTGAGGCGGTTCGGGGTTCTCTGCTGGGAGGCATCGATGATCTGCATATCCGTCAGCTGGAGGATGCGGAGGGGGCGATCGGCGGGGAGATCAAGGACGAAATCCGCGATGCCCGCATAGGGAGCGGGGACGGGGGAGGATTTGCCGTAGAGAGTGGACATGGAGGCTCCTTTCTGTGGATATACAGGATATGAGATACAAGATACGAGATACAAGATACAGCTCGGTTTTATCCTATCTTGTATCTTTGTATCTGTTACTTCCCGTACGCCATGACCATCATGTGGGTCAATGCCTTCGCCTCGGCCATACCGCAGCCGGCAAGGACGTTGCCCGTGACGAACTGGAGGATGGGGGCGGGATCGCTCGCTTCGGCGGGGATCTCTACCTCCTGCCCGCCCGTGGCGGCGGTGCGCTTGGTCACGCGGTCGCCCTCCATGCGGACGATACCGTTCTCGCCGTGAACTTCAAAGACCACAGGATCGTTGGCGGACACGAAGCCCGTCTCATTGATGGCGATGGCACCGCCATCATAGGACATGACCGTCACGGCGTTGTCCTCCACGCGGTCGGTGTTCTTTTCCGCCACGTCGGGGCGCTCGCAGGCCAGGGTAAAGGCGGAGACGGCGGTGACGGGGACACCTAAGATCCACTGGGTGAGGTACATACCGTGGGCACCCAGGTCGATCATGGCACCGCCGCCGCATTCCTCGGCGTTGTAGAAGTGGGCGGGGAGCCAGTTGCCCGTACTGCCGTTGTGGCAGTTGCGGAAGCGGAGGTAGTTGATCTTACCCAACTCGCCGCTGTCGGCCACGGCCTTGACGGCCTTGCGGGAGCCGATGTACTTCTGGAACAGGGAGATGACGAAGGTCACGCCGCTCTCGTCCACGGCGGCCTCAATGGCGTCGCACTCGGCATCGGTGAGGGCCAGCACCTTCTCGGTGAAGATGTGCTTCCCTGCGCGGGCGGCGGCGATGATGTCGGCGGTGTGATCCTTGGTGGCGGAGCAGACGATGACGGCCTCGCAGTCGGAAGCCAGAAGCTCCTCAACGGTGGCGAAGCGAGGGAGACCGAAATGGGAGGCAAAGGCCTCTGCCAGCGCGTCGCTGCGCTCAAAGAAGCCCACCACCTCGCCGTGAGCCAGGGCGGTGCGGGTATAGTCGGGGGCGTGGACGTGCCAGACGCCCAGGATAGCGATTTTCATGAGGGGTATTCCTTTCTTTGGAGAATGGGGGGAGTATTTCAGATTTGGGTTTGCCGTTGCCTTCACGCCCGAAGGGCATATCTCGCCCAAGGGGCATATCTCGCCCGAAGGGCATATCGCGCGCAAAGCGCATATCGCTCGCCGCAAGGCGAAACCAGCATATTTGTGAGTTTGCGAGATGCCCTGCGGGCACGATATGCCCCTTGGGCGCGATATGCCTTGCAGGCGCGATATGCCCTTCGGGCGTGGCGGGCTTCGCCCGATTATCTTTTCACACGGAACGTACGGGTCACATCCCCGCTCATGTCCACCACGAAGGAGAAGGAGTAGGTTCCGTCGCCGTCGTAGTGTACCATGTAGCCGTCGTACTTGTTCTTCTCGGAGGCGGTATCGTAGGCCACCCACGCGCCGTTCACGTACTCCTCGATGATGGGCTTCTCATAGCCCTCGAAGCCGAAGACACGGACGGTCATGCGGTTATCCGCGCCCGACAGGGTGAACTCGGCGGTCTGATTCTCTGCCTTGATGAGAGGCATATACACGTCGGGGATCAGGGTACCCACCTTGACCTCGGTCTTGATGGGATCGAGACAGGTGTCGTTTCGGACGTTCAGCACGTTGGAGATGTCGTCCTTGGCGGTCTTCTGGGAGCCCCAAGGCATGAGGATCATGTTGATGGTGATCTCGTCTCCTGCCTTCAGGGTGACCTCACCCAGGTCAAAGGTCAGTCGGCCGTAGTTCAAGCCCTGCCAGCAGTCCTCCAAGAGGATACCGCCCGTATAGGCCTCGCCGCCGATGGTGGCCTTGTAGTCCTTGATGACAGCCGCCATGTTGACGTAGTCGGCGGTACTCGGGGAGTAGGAATAGGACACGAAGGGAGATTTGTCACCAAGCTTGTAGAAGACGGAGTCACCCTCCTTGAGAGCGTTCTTGACCACGGGCTTGTTATTCTCGTCCAGGTAGCCCAGGGTATCGTAGGTCACGGCGCGACCGTCCATGGAGAAGAAGGTGAAGTCCTTCTTGAAATTCTTGAAGTGGATATCCTCCAGCACCTTCATGCGGATCTCGTAGTAGGTACGGTTCTCGTCGCTCTGGGGCATCTCCATGTGGCGGTAATCCACCGAGATGCGGCCGTCGTCGGTGATGTAGTTCATCCACACGTCGGCGTAGGTGGGGCCGTGGGAGACGATCTCGTCCACGGTGTTCTCGGAGGCGTACTCGTTGCCCTCGGCATCGGTGTAGTGGAGGAAGTAGAGGCGGCCCGCCGAGGTGTGCTGGGGCTGACCTGCCCACAGGGGGGCGGACATGGCGCGGAAGTCGGGGAGCGTCCACTTATCCTTGCCGTAGACGAAGTAGGGGGCGATGCAGTTGGTCTCGGTGACACCCGTGGAGAGGTGGTAGTAGGCGATGTGGAACTGGATGGAGGAGATCTGCTTCAGGGGGAAGATGCCCCAGTTCTGGTAGAGGTTCAGCACCGAGAACTTCACGGTCTCCCCGCTCTTCACCACCATGGGGAAATAGGCCTCGCCGTAGGAAGGATCACCGTGATCGTAGATGGGCTCCTCGTTCTCGCCCTGGAAGTTCTTGCATACCTGCATGAGGTAGGGCAGGACGCGGTTCTGATCGTCCAGCAGGGCGGCACACTCCAGGGCACCGTTGGCGGTGTGGGTGTACATGTAGATATTGCGGTCGGCGGAATCGCCCTTGACCTCGGCATCCACGCGGTAGTGGAGGTCGGGATTCTTGTAGTAGGCGGCGTTGAACTCGGTTCCCTGGAGATCCATGCGGTAAGCGCCGCGGAGAGCATCGTAGCCGATGGCCTTAGCCCCAAAGTCCTTGGAGGTGACGGTGAGGGTCAAGGGATTGCGCTCCTCGCGGACGGCGGTGCGGAAGCCCTCGAAATCGTGGGTGGCATCGTTGTAGATGCGTTGGCTGAGGTAGATATCCTCCAGATTCTTGTAGGAGGACTTGGCGGCCGCCTTCTGATCGATGACGTAGTAGCCGTCCTTCTCGGTGACGGTCATGGTGCCCACGCCCTTGTCCAGGGTCAGGATGTAGCCGAAGACACCCGCGCGGTCGATATCGAAGGCCACGGCGATGGCGGTGCTCCAGTCCACGCCCTCGAGGGAGGTATGTTCACCCTTCCCGTCGATGACCAGCATAGACTTGACGCGGGACTTGTCGATGGCGGTCTCCATGCCGTAGGCGGTCATGTTCTTGACCTCGTCGGTGGTGACCAGGTGGATGGCGGTGTTGAGCTTGTCGGGATAGGTGTAGAGAACGCGATCCAGACCCACGGCGGGAACGTCGGAGGCGGTGGTCTTGACCGCCTTGATCTCGGTGATCTCCACGGTCTCGCCGCCCTTGGCTCCCACGTCGATGCGGAGGGACTTCAGGGTACCGCCGTAGTCCTTGACGTTGTTCAGGGGAACCAGGTAGGTACGCATCTCACCGGGGGTCACCGAGAAGGAGACGATCTGAGAGCCGTCGATACCGTTGTGAGAGCCTGCGGCCAGGTAGAAGGCGGCATCGGCGGCATATTCGGTACGCATGGTCACCAGCAGAGCGTCGTAGACCTCGGCATCCACCTTGTAGTTGTAACCGAAATTGACGTAGGGATCGTCGGGAGATTCCACGGTGATGGTGAGCGCGCCCGTCTTGCGATCCTTGACGGCGGTGGCATGGTGGCCGCTGAAGCTACCAACCTTTTTCAGCATATCCACGGGCTCCACTGTCTCGTCGATCACGCGGGAATCACCGAAGTTCTGCCCGCGGATGTGGGTCTCGTAGTGGTACGCGCCGTAGAGGAAGATGTTCATGGAGCCGCTTGCGGTGGAATCCTTGGAGTACAGGCGCTTTCCGCCCGCCTCCACGTAGGCCGACATGGTGTCGCGGAGGTAGGGCACGCCGTACTCGTTGACGAAGGTGGACACCTGTCGGTTCCCGCCCGTGGCCATATCATTGATCACGGTCATGGTCTGGTTGGTCATGAGGAAGGCGCCGCGGTTCCCGTCGGTGTAGTAGCCCTGCACGCCGTTGGCCACGCTGTGGGCGTAGGAAATGCTCTCGGCGTATGCTCCCGTGAGGGTGGGGCCTGCCACGGGCTGGGTCTCGTCCACAGCCTTGCAGACGTAGCCCTGCTTGATGGCCAGACGATTGCCGTCAGAGATCAGGTCAGCGGCCAGCTTCTCCAGAGCGGCGGTCATGCCCGCCTCGGTATTGGCACCGATGAAGAGCTTCTCACCGATGGCGGCGATGTGGTAGCCCGCCACGCCCACGGCATAGAAGTCCTCGGCCAGCTCGGCATTGCGGTTGGTGTAGCCCACCACGATCTCCTTAGCAGAGGCCTCGGTAGCGGTATCCACGGCGGGAGTAACGGTCACACCGAGATCGGCCAGCGTCTTGACCAGACGCTCAGCGGCGGTCAGCTCCCAGGCGGCGGCGTAGTCGGGGACAATGACCGTATAGGCAGTCTGCCCGTCGGCGGCCAGCAGGAGGGTATTCTCAAAGGCATCAGGCTCGCTCGTCTCGGTCTCAATGGGCAGAGACTCGGTGAGGCTCTCTTGACTGTCGGTGGTCTCCTCGGGAATGGGTGCGGGCTTGCAGGCCGTCAAAGCGGCGGGAAGCAGCATCAGCAGCGCCAGAGCAAGGGAGGAGAGGCGGATCAGGGTAGGTTTCATAGCGGAAACTTCCTTTCGTTTGATAGTATCATTATAACATAGGATCGCACAAAACTCAATGAACAAATGTGACAAATACACCACCCCATTTTTGATAAAAACAGAGAGGGCGGAACCGTGTCCGCCCCCTCGAAATGGGTGATTTACTTCAAGAAACCGTTAATGATCTGCTCCTCGGCTTCCTTTTCGGTCAGGCCCAGGGTCATGAGCTTGATGAGCTGCTCACCCGCGATCTTACCGATGGCGGCCTCGTGGATGAGGGAGGCCTCGGTGTGGTTGGCCTCGATCTGGGGAACGGCTACCACCTTGGCGGAATCCATGATGATGGCGTCGCACTCGGTGTGACCCGAGGAGCGGGCGTTGCCGTTGACCTTGGAGTAGAAGTACTGGCGGGAGTCCTCCTTGGCCACGGAGCGGGACACTACGTGGCATCCGCAGTCCTCGCCGTCCAGATCCACCTCAAAGTGGGTCTCGGCGAACTGGGTGCCGTGGGTCATGATCTTCTCGTGGATGATGAGGGTGGAACGGTCGTGGAGCTTGGCCAAGGTCTTGCGGTTGGTGGAATCCACGCCCTTGATCTGGGCGGTCTCCATCTCCATGTAGGAGCCCTCGGCCATCTCTACCTCGGTGGTGGGGTTCATGATGCGGCCGCCCTTGCCGTCGCCGGATCCGTAGTGCTTCTCCACATACTTCACCTTGGCATTCTTGCCCACGAAGAAGCGGTGGATGCCGCTGTGCTCGCTGTCGCCGTCACCGGCATTGTGGATACCGCAGCCCGCCACGATGGTGACGTCGCAGTCCGCGCCGATGTGGAAGTCGTTGTAGACCAGCTCCTTCAGACCCGACTGGGAGAGGATCACGGGGATGTGCATGCTCTCGTTCTTGGTACCGGGCTGGATGTAGATATCGATGCCGGGGGCATCGGTCTTTTTCACGATCTGGATATGCTCGGAGGAATTCTTCCCCTCCAGCTGTCCGTTGATACGGAGGGAGTAGGCTCCCTCGGGCATTTTATGCAGGTCAGCTACCTGCGCGAGCAGTTCCTTTTGAATGGGGTCAAGTCCCTTTTTCTCTGCCATAAATGGAGTCCTCCTTTACTGATTGTTGGGGGTAGCGGTGTAGCGGCAGCCTGCCGAGGCATGGAGCAGCTCGGGGAGAATTTCCTCCTTGGTGCCCATAGCGCTGACGCGGCCGTCGGCGATGACGATGACCTTGTCGGCGATGTCCAGGATGCGCTCCTGGTGGGAGATGATGAGGATGGTACCGCTGGTGCGCTCGTGCATCTTCTTGAAGACCTCGATGAGGTTCTGGAAGCTCCAGAGGTCGATACCCGCCTCGGGCTCGTCGAAGACCGAGAACTTGGTGCCGCGGGCATTGATCATGGCGATCTCGATGCGCTTCAGCTCACCGCCCGACAGGGAGGCATTGACCTCGCGGCCCACGTACTCCTTGGCGCACAGACCCACCTCGGCCAGGTACTCGCAGGCCTCACCCGTGGAAAGCTTCTTGCCGGCGGCCAGGGAGATGAGATCCTTGACCGTGATGCCCTTGAAGCGGACGGGCTGCTGGAAGGCGAAGGAAATGCCCTTATTAGCGCGCTCGGTGATGGACAAATTCGTGATATCCTCGCCGTCCAGCAGGATCTGACCCGAGGTGGGGGTGAAGATACCCGCGATGATCTTGGCGAGGGTGGACTTACCGCTGCCGTTGGGGCCTGTGATGGCCACGAAGCGGTCGTCGATGGTAAGGCTCACGTCCTTGAGGATCTCGGTCTCGCGGGTCTTGCCCGAGGGCAGGGTCTCGGAGACACGGTAGGAAATATTTTTCAGTTCCAACATATTTATATCTTCCTTTACGGGGATTTGTGTTCGTCAGGGTTATATCACCCTAACATGGTAGTATATCATATTTCTTGAAAAAATACAATAGGTTTCCAAGAATTTTTTTGCCCGAATCGCAAAAAATCCCGATTTTTTCGGTTTGCCGCCTAACGCCGTCCAATCCTGTCGGACTTTTGGGAAAGAATGGGCAGTTTTAGTCAATGACGCCAGTTTTGAGTGGTAATTTTTGGTAAATTTTAATTCCCTCTACCCCCTTGCAAAATTTTCCGTTTTATGGTATCATTATGTCATAGAAATTACCATTTTTTACCATTTTAGGAGGATACAGAAGCCCATGGAACTACACGATACCCGAATTCTGATCGCTGACGAGAATCCCCACCAACGCGCTCTGCTGCGGGAGGCCCTGAATCGGGGCGGCTACCGCTACATCGACGAGGCAGGCGGCGGGGAAGACGCCCTCAACAAAATCGACCGCACCCACCCCGACGTGGCCATCATTGATATCTGGCTTTCCCAGCTGGACGGCATCGGGGTCATCCGCGCCTGCCGCAATCTGGATTTTCGGTCGGATCAGCCCCCCGTATTCATCATGACCTCCCCCGTGGCCAATCAGAATATGTTCATCCAGGCCTCGGGGGCGGGTGCAGCCCTCTGTCTCATCAAGCCCATCCGCGCCGACAGTCTCCTGGCACACATCTCCGAGCTGCTCAACGCCCGCGAGAACGCGGGGAGTCTGACTCCCATGACGGTCAGCGTCTCGGAGCCCGACGACATCGAGACCCAGGTCACCCAGATCATCCACCAGATCGGCGTTCCCGCCCACATCAAGGGCTACCAGTACCTCCGCACCGCTATTCTTTTGACGGTGAAGGATTCCGACGTCATCAATTCCGTGACCAAGGTGCTGTATCCGTCGGTGGCGAAGAAGTATTCCACCACCACCTCCCGCGTGGAGCGCGCCATCCGCCACGCCATCGAGGTGGCGTGGGACAGAGGGGACGTGGATACCTTGAATGCGTATTTTGGGTATACGATACAGAACAACAGAGGAAAGCCCACGAACAGCGAGTTTATCGCCATGATTGCGGATAATCTGCGATTGAAATATAAGCTACGGTAAAATTCACGCGCAAAAGCTCCGCCACCGTGGGTCATTCCCACCGAAACGGAGCTTTTTGTCTTGTCATAAATGCCGAAAAATATTGGTCACTTCCCTATTCTGTCCCATGGGTCTTGATTTTTCCCCTTTTTTGTGGTACAATGTACAATAAAGAAGAATTCAAACGCCGCCCGACGGCGAGACCATACAGAAAACCTACAAAGGAGGTACCATCATGGACAAAATCCGCATCGGCATTCTCTACGATTTTGATAAGACGCTCTGCACCACCGATATGCAGGAATACGATTTCATCAAGAACCTCGGCATGACCTCCGACGCCTTCTGGGGGGAGGCCGCCGCCATCACCGAACAGCACGAGGTGGAGAAGATCCTGGCCTACATGTTCGTCATGATCAAGAAGTGCAAGGAGAAGGGCATCCCCCTCACCGAGGAGTATCTGCGCTCCTGCGGTCAGCACGTGGAGCTGTTCAACGGGGTTTTGACCTGGTTCGACCGCATCAACGAGTACGGCCGCTCCCAGGGGGTGGAGATCGAGCATTACATCATCTCCTCGGGCACCTACGAGATCATCCAGGGCACGCCTATCGCCAAATACTTCAAGCGCATCTACGCCTGCCGCTACATGTATGACGAAAAGGGCGAGGCCCTCTGGCCCGCTCTGGCCATCAACTACACCCTCAAGACCCAGTATATCTACCGCATCTCCAAGGGCACCCTGGATGTTACCGACGACTACAACCTCAACCGCCAGCAGGACGAGTCCCTCCGCCGCATCGCCTACCACAACATGATCTACATCGGTGACGGGCTCACCGATATTCCCTGCATGAAGCTGGTCAAGGAGCGGGGCGGCAAGTCCATCGCCGTATACCCCGAGGGCAACCGTGAGCACGTCAAGCCCCTGGTGGAGGATGCCCGCATCAACTACGTCTGCGTGGCCGACTACTCCCCCGAGTCTCCTCTGGAGAAGATCGTCAAGCTCATGATCGAGAAGATGGCCATCCTGGAGAAGCTCAATATGCAGGAAAAGGAGCAGCTCTCCCAGTACAAGCAGGGCAGTACGGGCGGAGTCTGATCCGGCCGTTTCCATACCGTGACAACAAAAAGGACAGAAAGCGTTATGCTCTCTGTCCTTTTTCGTATTGGGTGGGCTCTCGCCGCCGATCAGGAGTTGGACTCCCCGTCGGTGACGGCCTCGGTGGCGGGTTCTGTCTCAGCCACCGTCTCGTCGGGCTCGGGGATCAGCTCCACGTAGCCGATGAGGCGGGAGACGTAGGGCCACAGGGTGGTGTCCTTGTAGAGCTTGACCGAGCGCTCCATGTGCTTGACGTTGCGGGGGACCTGGAGGGCTGCCATCTCGTCATCCAGATCGGCGGCGAAGTGGGTGACCGAGGTGTACTGCCCGTCGAACTTCTCGGTGGTGGAGTTGACGCCCTGGAGGATCTCGAATTGCTTGCCGTCCCGCATGGTGAAGGTCACCGAGAGACCGTTATCATCATCCGAGTCGATGGTGTAGCTGCTGACCTGCTTCCATCGATAGCTGTTGGTCTCGGCAAAGAAGTAGGTGCTGACTCCGTCGGGGGTGATCAGCTTGTAGCTGTTGACCGCCACCGTGCCCGTGACCAGAACAGCCAGGAGCAGGCCCGCGGTGATGAACCACAGGGTGCGCTTGGGGAGGGCGTCGTTTCGCTGCTTCTGACCCAGCATGGGAGCCAGGCCCATATTCTGCTTTTTGGTCTCCTCCTCGGTGGGAGTGAAGTACCAGATGGCCAGGATGCCGTAGAAGCAGAGCATGGCGATGCCGTAGGAGGGGGTGACGATGTTCATGACGGCGTAGGCGATGCCCTCGCCGTGGCGGGCCTCGATGGTAATACCCGTCAGATAGGAGACGGCCAGCACGTAGAGTCCCGTGGCCAGAAGCGCCACCAGGGAGCCGACGATCAGGAAGAGACAGCCCTTACGGCCGTTTCCCTTACCGCGTCTTGCGCCCCCTTGCAGATGAAGAGGATGACTCATGATCCGACCCTCACAGCACCCGGATGCGGGAGATCAGGGGATATCCCACGGCCTCGATGCACTCCTTGACGGCGGCCTCGGTCATCTCCTCGGTGATGAAGGAGAAGCGATCCTCGGTGAGACGGACGGCATTTAGCCCGCCGAAAACGGTCTTGAGGTGGCCTGCGTCGCTCTCCTGCGCGTTCAGCACCACCAGATGGCGGCAGGCGTAGGTATCGGGATCCGCGATCTCATCGGGAGTTGCGTCCACCCAAACGGGGGAATGGATGCCCGCGGGGGTGTGGCCCATCACGTCGATGAGGTCACCCGCCACGGCCGAAGCGGTGGCCAGCTTGCCTGCACCGGGGCCGTAGAACATGACCTGTCCCACCATATCGGCCGAGACCAGGATGCCGTTGTACACCCCGTTGACCCCATGGATGGGGTTGCCCAGAGGCACCAGGCGGGGGGAGACCATGGCCAGGATCTTGCCGTCCACGCGGGTGGTATAGCCGATGAGCTTGATGGCGTAGCCCATTTCCTTGGCCAGCTCGCTATCGGCGGTGGTGATCTTGGTGATGCCCTCGCAGAGGATGGTATTGGGGTCGATGCGCTTACCGAAGGCCATGGCGGCCAGGATGACGATCTTGCGGGCGGCATCCAAGCCCTCCACGTCGGCGGCGGGATTGGCCTCGGCATAGCCCAGACGCTGGGCATCCTTCAGCACCTCGTCAAAGGAGGCG
The DNA here is from genome assembly GCA_045128275.1 of Eubacteriales bacterium. Taxonomy (GTDB): domain Bacteria; phylum Bacillota; class Clostridia; order Oscillospirales; family CAG-272; genus CAMEON01. Next base: position 51,259 of record JBGVRH010000090.1, read on the forward strand.
CCCTCAGCGTCCATGCGGGTCAGGATGTAGTTGGTGGTACCGTTGAGGATACCGCTGATGGAGGTAACGTTATTGGAGGCCAGATCCTCGCGGAGGGGACGGATGATGGGGATACCACCGCCCACGGAGGCCTCAAAGAGGTAGGACACGCCATGCTCGTGGGCCACGGCCAGCAGCTCGGTGCCGAAGTTGGCTACCACCTCCTTGTTGGAGGTGACCACGCTCTTGCCCGCCTGGAGGCAGGCCAGGGTGAAGTCATAGGCGGGATGGGAGCCGCCCATCATCTCAGCCACCACCGAGACCTCGGGATCGTTTACGATGGTATTGAAATCGTGGACGATGCGGTCGGCAAAGGGGGAATCGGGGAAATCCCGCAGATCCAGGATGTACTTGATGTGGATCTCCTGCCCCACCTTCTTTTCGATGATGGATTTATTTTGAGTCAGAACCTCCGCGGTGCCGCTGCCGACAACGCCGAAGCCCAAAAGCGCTACGTGAATCATGATGAATGTTCCTTCCATAAAGTGTATTCACTTATATAATACCACAAAACTCAAAAAAATGCAATGAGGGGGCTTGAAAAAAATGATGAAATGTGTTAAAATTTTAAAGCGTCGCGCCCTCGCGCCTCGGAACACCCGCAAAAAGGAGGCTTTCTATGTCGTCACCCCTTGGAAATAAACAGAACGTCACCGTCTTCGTCCTCTACCTCATGCAGAACGTGGGGTATCCCATGGACTTTGTCACGGTCAACGATATCATCATGCAGACCGATTACGTGGCCTACCTGGATTTCGCGGAATCCTTCTCCCGCATGAAGGACAGCGGACTCATTGAGGAGGTCGGCACCACCGACAAGGGAGAGCCCACCTACACCGTCACGGGCAAGGGCCGTACCGTAGTGGAGTCCCTGCAAAACGAGATCCTTCCCTCCATCCTGGAGGAGAGCCTCACCTGCGCACTGCGGCATCTGGACTTCCAGCGCAGAGGGGTCAAGGCCTCCTGTCGGGTGGCCCCGGATCCCGCCGGGGGCTACTCCTTCACCTGTACCCTCACCGAGGGGGAGACCACTCTCCTGTCCATTACCCTCTGGGCAGATTCCAAGGAGCGAGCCGCCCGTATGGAGGAGCAGTTCCGCCGCTACCCCGAGAACACCTACCGCGCCACCCTGGCCCTCATGTCGGGGAACGTGAACTATCTTTTCGACTGATCCCTTGGGGCTATCGCAAAAAGGCTACCGCCGAAATGGCGGTAGCCTTGATTTTTTGGATTCAGTTCCCTGCCTGCTCTGCCAGGGTAGCCTCGATGATGTTACCCAGGGCGATGCGGAGGTCGGTGAAGTTGTCGGTGTCGGTGTTGTAGTTGGACAGGGAGGTGGTGAGACGGTGGATGATGGCGTCGGTGACGTCCTTGCCGTACAGCTCGGTGATCATGGTGAGGTACTCGAAGTCCTCGATACCGTCGCGGACGGTCTCCAGACGGATAGACTCCACGCCACCGTAGACGTCAAAGTCCTGACCGCAGTAGAGCAGCACGCCGTTGCCGTAGCAATCGTAGGCATCCATGCCCGCGGTATGCTCGTACTTCTTGTTCAGACCGTTGTTCTCGGCCATCTCGTACCAGTCGTTGACCAGGTAGTAGAGGAAGCTGTCCACGTTGTAGAGCTTCTGCTGCCAGAACAGGATGCGGTGACGGACGGCCTCGGTCTCCATGAGCAGGGTGATCTCGGGGGACTCGGGACGGCGGGTGACGTACCACCACAGCTCGTCGCCCTCGGCCTGCTCCTTGTACATACGCTCGGCGAAGGTGCCCAGGTTGGCCTCCAGCTTGGGGGTCATCCAGTAGGTCAGACGGCGGTCGTACTTGGCCTGCTCGTAGGTGGTGAAGAAGTAGGGCTTGAAGCACCAGACGTTGATGGAATCCACCACGTAGGAGAAGTTATCCACGGTGGACTCCTTATCCCAGACGTAGTTGACGTGCTCGGGAGCCATCATCTTGTAGCCGGGGAAATACTGCTTCAGCAGATCGCCGTACTGGTTGATCTGATCCAGGTGGCCCTTGTTCAGAGGCTCGTCTACCAGGTAGAAGTAGGACTTATCCAGCCACTCCTGCTTCTGGGACAGGAAGGCATAGGCGGCGGGAACGCGGGACTCCAGGTTCTCGCGGACGCCCCAGCCCAGGGGATTGAAGGCGGTGACGCGGGGGTTATCCAGGTACTCCACGATACGGGAATCGGTGAAGTAGCCGTCCTTGTTGTAGGGCAGGGTATAGGCGCAGACGCGGTTGTTCAGAAGGAGGTCGTAGTAGTTCTTGTAGAGCAGGCTGTCATCGCCGTCCCAGCACTCGTGGGAGTAGTAGATGTTGTACCAGGACAGATCCATCTGGGTCTTGCAGGAGGTCTCCTCGGGGAGGGCGAAATTCCAGACGTAGGCCGAGACGGTGGCCTTCTTGATCTCGTTGCCGTTTGCATCCTTAACGGTGACGGTGGCGGTGTAGATGCCTGCGGGGGTATCGAGATAGGAGGTGGCCTTGATGATGTACATGTAGCTGCGGTCGGCGGCGAGATCAAAGGTCTGGCCGTCCTTGACCCACGGGATGGGATCCACCAGGGTCTTACCCTCCACATCGTCAAAGTAGTAGCCGTACATCAGCTCGGTGCCCAGCTCCACGCCGTTGGCGTTTCTGAAGGGAGTGACCGAGACGGTCAGGCCGCTGTGACCCGTCTTGGAGACGAGGAACATATGGGTACCCTCGGACTCGTTCTTGGCCAGACGGAGCTGGTAAGCGTTCCAGCCCGTGGAGGTGATGTCCTCGGCGGGGTTGTTGATGTAGGCGTGGTTGAACCACAGATCCAGGTTGGTATCCTCTTTGGCGGCATCCTGCTTGGTGTTATCCAGGGCGGGAGCGGAGTCGGGAGTAGCCAGCAGCTCCTCCACCTTCTGCTCCACCTCGGGATCGGTGACCACCTCGAAGGGATCCTTGAGGCCCTTCTGGGTGACCTGCTTCATCTCCTCCTCGGTCTTGGCAAAGTACATATGGGAGATGTACATAGCCTCATCGGCGGCGGAGGTAGAAAGCTGATAGTCGAAACGGAAGCCGTGGATGGTGCCCGTCCACTTGGCGGCACCGTTCATGTCGAAGACGATGTACTGCCAGTCGGGATCCACGTTATCAAAGGAGGTCTGAAGGACACACTCGCCCGTAGCACCCGTGACCGCGCCCGCGCAGTAGAACAGCTCGAACTTGGCAGAGGAGCAGTTCTCGGCCTTCACGCGCAGGATGACGTAGCGGTAATCGTCGGCCTTGAACTTGGCGATCTTCTTGGCGGTGCAGTAGTTCCCTGCGTTGAAGAAGATGAAGGGATCCTGGGAAGCGGCGGTGGAGTAGATCTTCACCACCTGCAGGCCGTCCATCTCGGCCCGCTCGGCCTTCATGGCATTGGCGCTGCTGAACTGTCTGTCCACACGCTCGTGATCCAGAGCAAAGCCGTCGATCTCCAGGTAGGGATCAGTGGGCTCCTCGGTCTCGGGGGGATCGGTCACCACAATGTCATCGGGGCCGACGGTAGTGTCCTCGGGGGTTGTGTCGGCGGGGTCGGTGGGAGCCTCGGTGTCGGGGTCGGTTGCGGGGTTCGTGTCGGGGTCGGTAGCGGGATCCGCGACCGTGGTATCGCCCACGGTAGTGTCGGTACCCCCGCCTGTGGTACAGGCGGCCAGCACGGCGAGAACCGTGACCAGTGCCAGTATCCAAGCAAGATGCTTTTTCATGGTGTACTCCTTTTCTCTTCCGCGTAATTTCGGAATAATATACCACTTCATTATATCACAGCCGAATATATCTGTCAAGGCTTTCCCACCGAATTCAAGATATGTTTAAAATTGTCAAAGGCGGGGCGGGGTAGCCCCCCTCTGTGGGTAATCCCGACAAAAACCATATTTTTCAAAGAAACCCCTTGCAATTTAAGGAAAAAGGGGGTATAATATAAGGGATTGCGATTCATTCCACCAAGAAAGGAATTTTACTATGAACAAGCTGAACAACCTCGCAGGCTTTGCAGGCGTCAAGGGCCCCGTGCTGACCATCGTCATGGACGGCGTGGGTATTGCTCCCGACACCGCCGGCAACGCCGTTTCCCTCGCCTACACCCCCACCCTCGACCGCATCATGAAGGAGTACCCCATGGTCACCCTGAAGGCTCACGGTACCGCCGTCGGTCTTCCCTCCGACGACGATATGGGCAACTCCGAGGTGGGCCACAACGCCCTCGGCGCAGGTCAGGTCTTCGCCCAGGGTGCCAAGCTGGTCACCCAGTCCATCGAGTCGGGCAAGATGTTCGCCTCCGACACCTGGCAGACCCTCATCGGCGGTGTGAAGGAGAACAACTCCACCCTGCATTTCCTGGGTCTGTTCTCCGACGGTAACGTCCACTCCCACATCGACCACCTGAAGGCCATGCTGGTGCAGGCCAAGAAGGAGGGCGTTTCCCGTGTCCGCATCCACATCCTCATCGACGGCCGCGACGTGGGCGAGACCTCCGCTCTGGAGTACATCAACCCCTTCGAGGCCTTCATCGCCGATCTCCGCGACGAGTCCTTCGACATCGCCATCGCATCCGGCGGCGGCCGTATGAAGGTGACCATGGACAGATATGAGGCCGACTGGTCTATGGTGGAGCGTGGCTGGAACACCCACGTGCTGGGTAACGGCCGTCAGTTCGCCTCTGCCGCCGAGGCCGTGGAGACCTACCGCGCAGAGCTGGGCGTCATCGACCAGGATCTGCCTCCCTTCGTCATCGCCAAGGACGGTGAGCCTGTGGGTACCATCAACGACGGCGACAGCGTGATCTTCTACAACTTCCGCGGCGACCGCGCCATCGAGATTTCCAAGACCTTTGATGCCCCCGCAGGTGAGTTTGACAAGTTCGACCGCGTCCGCGTGCCCAACGTGCTGTACGCCGGTATGCTGGAGTACGACGGCGACCTGCACATTCCCCACCGCTACCTGGTCAATCCCCCCGAGATCACCAACACCATGGGTGAGTTCCTCGCCAACACCGGTGTGAAGCAGTACGCCATCTCCGAGACCCAGAAGTACGGTCACGTCACCTATTTCTGGAACGGTAACAAGTCCGGCAAGTTCTCCGACGAGCTGGAGACCTACGTGGAGGTTCCCTCCGACGTGGTTCCCTTCGAGCAGAGACCCTGGATGAAGTGCGCCGAGATCACCGACAAGCTCATCGAGGCTCTGGAGGCAGGCGAGTACACCTACTACCGCGTCAACTTCCCCAACGGCGACATGGTGGGCCACACCGGCTCTCTGCTGGCTACCCGCTGCTCCATGGAGGCTCTGGATCTCCAGCTGGCCCGCATCCTCACCGTTGTGGACAAGCTGGGCGGCGTGGCGCTCATCACCGCCGACCACGGTAATGCCGACGAGATGTACGAGTGCGACAAGAAGGGTATGCCCAAGGCAGGCAAGGACGGCAAGTACAAGGCCAAGACCAGCCACACCCTGAATCCCGTTCCCTGCATCATCTATGACAACACCGCAAGCAAGGATGCCTACACTGTGAAGGCCGACAACGGTCAGTTCGGTCTGTCCAACGTGGCCGCTACCATGGTCAACCTCATGGGCTATGAGGCTCCCGCTATGTGGGATGAGTCCATCATTGAGGTGAAGTAATTTCCCATAAACACATACCGCCGTCATGGATTTCCGTGGCGGCGGTATTTCATGGGGATCGCTTGACAAACGGCGGAGAGTGTGGTATTCTATATGTGTTGATTTTCGGCTTTCAAATTGCGGTTTAGCGGTTTGTTTAGAACGGTCATCCTGAGCGGAGCCGCAACGCGGCGGAGTCGAAGGATCTCCTTTGCTGACAAGAGATCCTTCGACTTCGGGCGTTGCCCTTCGCTCAGGATGACCGCCTAAAGAACACACCGATACACCCAAATTTGAACCTCCCCCTACCACAAAGGAGAACACCATGAACACCACCAATTATCCATCCCGCCCCGCTGATTTCGACTACGATGCCGCCCTCTCCGAGCTTCAAGAAAAGATCCGCCGCAAGAAGAAGTCCAAGAATCTCCTGGCCCACTTCACCGAGGAGGCCACCCGTCTGAACTCCATCATGGAGGATCGCTTCAAGGAATACGAGGTAGAAAAAGAGGAAGCCGAAGCCCTGCAAAGCGCGACCCTGACCCTTCTTTTCTATTCCCTGCTGGGACTCAAGGAGGAAAAGCTCTCCAAGGAGGAGTCCGAGGCGCTGGCGGCCAAGGCCGAGTACGAAAACGCCAAGGCCGAGCTGGATCACGTCCTTGCGCGACAGGTGGAGTTGCGCACCGAGATCCGCTCTCTGGGCAACTGCGAGCGGGACTACGAGGAGATGGTAGCCGAGAAGAAGGCCTGGCTGATGGCGAAAGAGACTACCGTCAATACCGAGGTAGAGGCATTGGAAGCCGAGAAGGCCGCCATCATCCGCGACTCCAAGGAGCTGAAGGAGGCCATGGAGAGCGGGCAGTACGCCCTGCGGGTGGCGCGATCCGTGATGGATGCCCTGGCCAGGGCACAGTATCTCAGTATCAAGGACACCCAAGCCCCCCGCTCAGGCCACCGCGGCAGTCTGGCCGCTTCCATCCGCGATACCGAGATCGACCATGAAAAGCGCAACACCATCGTCCGTCTGGACAACTCCATCCAGACCCTGGGACGGTATCTGCAGGACTTCGCCGCCGAGCTGAAGGACGTCTCCGAGCTCCCCATGGAGCATCTCCCCACCACCCGCTTCGGGGAGGGCTTGATCCTCCTGGATCGCTGGGCAGACGGGCCCATCTCCGAGATCGTGGTGGACGTCAAGCTGGATCGCGTGCAGGAGAAGATGGTGCCCCTTCTGAACAAGCTCACCCCCATCGTGGAGGGGCTGGAGCGGGAGTACGCCGCCAGGGAGGCGGCTTGCGCCGAGATTGACGAAAAGATCCGCGAGATCGTACTTGGAAAGCAATAAGAAATCATCCCCGACGGAGAAGAATTTCCGTCGGGGATGGCTTGTTTTACGGTGCTTCGTGTTCGGGGATGGTCGGAGTGGTGGCGGTCTCACAGCCCTCTCCGCCATACTCGTAGTCTTTCTCGGTTCCCCAATCCTTCCAGTTCATGTCGATCTCGGCAAGGTCAATGAGCCATTCGTTGTCGGCCTCCGACAGAACAGTGTAGAATTCGGGGCGGTTCCGTCGCATGAATCCCGTGACAGGATAGTAATAAAAGGTCAGCTCACGGCCGCTGGCCAACGTCACGGTGATCTCACGGTCAACTTGGGCAGACAACGGCTTCTCGCCGTTCAGATAGGCCTCGTCGCGGGCGTTGGCACTGCCTGAATGCCACTCCTGCCCGTAGGCCATGGAGGTCATGGATGCCAGCATACCGTACATCCGTGCAACAGTTTCCCTGTCGGCGATTCTGACCGTCTTGATCCTCACCCGTCGGCTCACGCTGTCCTCGTCGCCGTATTTACCAAAGCGAATACTGCGGATATCCTCAGCGGAGTCCACGCCGTAAACGATTTTCAGGATCTCCCCCATCGTCCCGTCGCCCCCACCTTGCAGGGCGGCAATATCCTCGTCGTCCAGCCAGCCCGAGGTGTACCAGTAGGACTCGGTCATGTCCACACCTGCGGTACTTACGTAGTCTTCAAATTTCAGGATGGTCTTGTTTCCGTTGCTGTCGATCTGAATCAGATAGACCAGATCCTCCGCCTCCGCAACACGGTAGAAAGTGGAGTCCCCGTGGGTCATCAGCACCTCCCCCGGCTCGTCAGGAAGTAGAAGCAACTCGAAGCGGGACATGGTTTTCGTCTGAATGATCTCGTAGGAGAGGAGCTGATCCTCCACCCGCACCACGGTGAATATGAGCGCTTGATTTGAGATCACGTTGGGCGGTAAAAAGAACCACGCCGAAAAGCCCAACAGACAGGCGCAAAGCCCCGCGGCCGCCGCCACCCACAGGGGACGGTGCTTCTTATGCTTGACAACGGGAGCCGCCGCGGTCTCGTCCAGCGCTCCCAAAAGGATCAAAAAATCCATAGCCTTCATAGGGTATAGCCCTCCTTTTCCAAATATGCTTTCAACTTCTTGCGTGTGCGGGACAGGATCAGGAGAACCTGGGCCTCCTTGATGCGGTAACGCGCGGAGAGAGTCTCGGTGGATTCCAGACGGACGTAGCGGTCAAGGAAAATTCCGCGGTCACGGGCAGAGCATCCCCGCAGGAAGACAGAAATGCTTTTCAGAAGCTCCTTCTTTGCATAGTCGGCGGGGATATCCTCGGTATCGGAGACCACCTCGGAAAGCTCCTCCAGAGCCAGCGGCACCTGTCCTCCGCCCCGCTTGTCGCGGTTCTGCTCCTTGTAGCGGTTCAAGGCAAGGTTGCGTAGGATGCGGGTCACGAAATGCTTGAGGGAAGCGGGTCTCGCGGGGGGGATGGCGTTCCAGAGTGCCAGATAGGTGTCATTCACGCACTCCTCAGCATCCTCGGTATTCCCCAGAATGTTGTATGCCACGGTGTAGCAATAATGCCCCAAGGTATCGGCGGTCTGGCGGATGGCTTCCTCATTCCGCGACCAGTACAGCGCGACGATCTCCTCATCTGTCCGACGGGGGGCTTGGTTTTGTTTCATGCAGGCGAGTCTCCTTTCTGTCCTTGGGTGAGGCCTCTGCCCTATAAGACAACTTTTTCGGGAATTTCTATCATCATATCACAAATATTTTTCTAAAGTATGTCCGTCTATGTGCTCCGCCTGCCGCATACACTCTACCAAAACCCTTTCGGAGGTTCTCCATGCCCACAAGATCCCGCGCTACCCTTCCCTACCTCATCCCCCTCCTCCTGGCCTGCACCGCTCTGTTCGCCCTCACCGCCTACCTGCTGGGGGGCAGTCCCACCGCCCGCGCGGAGAGGAAACCTACGGCCGAAGCGGCGGGGACGGTTGGAGAATTGAGTGGAAACACTCCCCCCATCGCCTGTGTGGTCATCGACGCGGGCCACGGCGGGGAGGACGGCGGGACTTCCTCGGCGGCGGGGGTGCTGGAGAAGGATCTCAACCTGTCGGTGGCCCTCGCCCTGCGGGATCTCTTGGAGGCGACGGGGATCCCCGTGGTCATGACCCGCTCCGAGGATATCCTGCTCTACGACCGAAACGTGGACTTTCAAGGCCGCAAAAAGGTGCTTGATCTCGCCGCCCGCCGCTTGGTGGCCGAGAAGGTCGCCGCTGAGGCGCAGAAAAGCGATGGGGTCTCCCTCTTTATCAGCATCCACATGAACGCTTTTCCCCAGCCACAGTACAGCGGGATGCAGGTGTGGTACGGTACGGGGCATCCCCTGTCCGCCGAGGTGGCGGGGTCGATCCAGGCCGCTTCCGTGGCGGTCATGCCCAACAATCACCGCCAGATCAAGGCGGCGGGGAGCAACATCTACCTCTTGGATCGCATCCAGTCCCCCGCCGTGCTGGTGGAGTGCGGATTCCTGTCCAATCCTGCCGAAGCGGAGAAGCTGGCCCGCGAGGACTACCGCCATGCCCTGGCCGCCCTCATCTTCGGGGCGGTGGCAGAGCATACGGTTCCCCATACGTCCACCGCGCCATAGCGGATCGGTCGGCTCTCCCCAAACAGAAAAGACACCGTACCTCATGGCACGGTGTTTTCCTTTTGTAGATTTCAGATCACGTAGAAGAAGATGCCGAAAAACTGAAGGATGCTCCCCGCCACCACGAAGATGTGGAAGACCGAGTGCATATACCGATGCTTGGCTCCCAGGGCGTAGAGGCCCGCGCCGATGGTGTAGGCCACACCTCCCGCCAGGATCCAGAGGAGCCCCGCCGCAGGCACCGAGGCCATGGCGGGCTTGATGGCCATGACAATGCACCAGCCCATGCCGAGATAGAGAGCCATGGCCATTTTCTCGTAGCGCTTCATGTCGATGGCGGTGAAGATAATGCCCAGGACGGCACAGCCCCAGACCACCCCGAAAAGAGTCCAGCACCAGCCGAGGGAATAGGTACGGATCGCGCTCAGCACCACGGGGGTGTAGGTCCCTGCGATGAGGAGGAAAATGGTGCAATGGTCGATGACCTGCATGACCCGCTTGCCCATATTCAGATGGAGTCCGTGGTAGACGCTGGATACGGTGTAGAGAGCCACCATGGAACCGCCGTAGATGGCCGAGCCCACCACCGACCAAGCATCCCCCCGCAGAGCGGAGAACACCACCGTCAGCACCAGGGCCACTATCCCAAAGCCCGCTCCCACGGCATGGGAGACCATGTTGAAGATCTCCTCCCCCTTGGTGTAGTCGGGCATCTTGCGGGATCTGAAGGGGATCTTTTCATACTTGACCATACGGGTACCTCGTTTCGTTTTGGATGCTCCCATCATAGCATACCTCCTCCCAAAAAGCAAGAAACTGTCCCTCATCCCAGCTCCCCGCTCCCGCCACCGAGGTATTTCGGGGGTGGAACGGCTCTCTACCGGGAGTAGAGGGGCATTCTACCCCGAAGTATTGCCGAGAAAAGTTCTTGCCATACAAGGAAAAGCCGCAGATCCACACGGATCTGCGGCAGTTTTCAGCTCTTGGCGACGATGGTGATGTTGACGGGCTCGATCCCCGCCTGCTCGTAGACCACAGCGTTGATCTGGGCGAGCTGGGAGGACTGGAGCTGTCCCTCGGTACGCACCACGATGTTGGCGGAATCCCCGTTGATCACCGCCAGGCATTGGGCAAAGCCCTTGCTCATGAGGATGGACTCGATGTTGGACTCCTGGCTCATCTCCTTGGCGATGGTCTGGATCTCGGCCATGGCCTCGGCCTTGACCTCCTCCGAGGCGTCAGCGTTCTCCACCACGGCGTTCAGCACCTCCAGGGCCTCGTCGCGCGCCCGCTGACGGCTGACCTCCACTGAGGAAAAGTAGCTGTCGGTGGAGTTGGGCTCCCCGCCCGTGGGCTTGGAGGGATCCTCCCCCACCGCCCCCGTGTTCAGGGTGGTGCCGTAGTCGGTGGACATCCCCGCCGAGGCACCGTAGTCGTAGCCGTCCTTGCCGCCGTCCCCGTTGAAGACGATCCAGTTCACCGCCACCGCCGCGATGATGAGGGTCACCGCCCCCGCGATGATGAGGTTGCGCCGCCCCATCCTTTCGAAAAACTTCTTGACCTGATCGAAGCCGTTCTTTACGTTCATGTTGGTCTCCTCCGTTGAAATTGATTACACCCTACTATATGACAGCCTCCTCACGATTAGAACTCATCCCCGTCCCGTGACGTAGATCTTATTGCTCCCCACGCCGAGGGCCGCTGAGAGGAGGGCGGTGATCTCCTGCCGCACCGTGGGATCCATGCCGCCCTCGCAGACCACCCCGATCCCCACGATCTCGGGGGGCTTTTGGGTGATATAGACCAAGGACTCCCCGCTCCCGCTCCCCACCGTGACGTAGGTGGTGGTCGTCCCACCCGCCGCCGCCCGTGTGTCGGTGGCGTAGACGTACTCAAACCCACCCGACAGGGTGATCATGACCTCCACCTCCCCGACCCCCACTACGCGGGAGCAGAGCGCCTTCACACGGCTCTCCAGCTCGGTACGGTAGGTCTCGGCGGAGGGGACAGAGGTCACGGGAGGCGCAGTCGGGGCAGGATCGGAGGTATCCCTCCCCGCGCGGTTGCCGAAAAAGAGCAGGAGTGCTCCCAAAAGGATCCCCGCCAGGGCAACGGCCAGCTTACCGCTCTTCTTCATGGACTTGACGCACCGCTCTGCGGGGGGCTGTTGGTAGGTGTCGGTCATGATGGAGCTCCTTTCGGGATATCGTTTCGTAATCGTGTAAATTGCAGTTTATCGGTCGGAGACCGATAAACTGCAATGAAAGTAATAGGTAATAGTGAAGAGTGAATAGGTAAGGAGGGAAACCTTCGGTTTCCTTCATTTCAATCGAAAAAATGGACAAATCCGAAGGATTTGCACCTCCACTCTTCACTTTTCACTCTTCA
>JBGVRH010000091.1:0-32026 GCA_045128275.1 Eubacteriales bacterium
GGGGGTCTCCTCTATGCTACCCACTATCAAATCTCTTGGCATATCTACTCTTTTTGAAAGTTTTGGGGATTCATAAGGGACTTTTTCAAAAGTCCCTTATGCGGGGGACAGGGGCAGAGCCCCTCGTACTCCCCGTTCCCCATAAACTGCAATTTGCGCATTTTACATTCACCAAAAAACAAAAAAGGAGCCACCGCCATGTCCCACACCATACAAACTCATATCCCGCACCCCTCCGCCCTCCACGTCACCGCCGTCAACGAAAACGGTGAGCGCATGAGCGGCGGCGGCATCACCTTCCGCACCATCCATTTCGCAGGCCGCGAGATCACCTGCGGCGGCATCGGCGGCATCGGCACCGAGCCCGAGTACCGCCGCAGCGGCCTCGTCCGCGAGGTCATTGCCGAAATGGCCGCCGAGTGCGACCGCCGCGCCGTCCCCCTCACCATCCTCCATCCCTTCTCCTTCGCCTACTACCGCGCCTTCGGCTTTGAGCGGGTAGCCGACCACCGGGTGCTGGAGTTCCCCATCACCGCCATGAGCTTCGTCCCCCGCTACCCCGACCTCATCCGCTGTACGGGAGACACCCATAACGCCGAGCTGGCCGAGGTCTACAACACCTTCGCCGCTGACGGCCGCCATCTCCTGTTCAAGCGCTCCCCCAACCACTTCCCCACCGCCGACGGCGCAAAAAAGGTCTACCTCTCCCGCGACGGAGAAGGCAGACCCGACGGCTATATCATCCTGGAAATTGAAAACTACTTCTCGGTCAACCGCATGGTCAGCGTCAACCTCCATATCCACGAGCTGATCGCCCTCACCGACGAGGCCATGACCAAGCTCTTCGGCTTCATCCGTATGTTCGAGGGAGAGATGGAGACCGTCAAGATGGAAAACGTCGCCATGATCCCCGAGGTGGAGCTGCGCCTGCGTCACTACATGCACACAAGCATCACCATCCTCCCCGACATCATGGCCCGCATCAACGACGTAAAGCTCTTCTTTGAGTCGGTCCCCTACCCCGCCGAGGCAGGAAGTTTCACGGTCAAGACCACCGAGCCGTCCCGCTCCCCCTGGTCGGGCGACAAGACCACAGGCATCTGGCGGGTGGACTACAAGGACGGCACCGCCACCGTCACAAAGCTCCCCGACGACACCGCCGACTACGACTTCGCCGCCGATATCCCCGCCCTGACCCAGCTGGTCTTCGGCTACGATTCCTACGGCTATGACTATGCCCGCCACACCGAGAACACCGAGTGGCGCACCCCCGCCCCCGATTTCTTCCGCGCCTTCCCCCGCCGCCCCGCAGGCATCTTCGAGCATTTCTGATCTCAGAGTCTTCCGACCTGACAAGATGACCCCACCTTCCATCGGAGGGTGGGGTTTGTTTGGCTGTGTTGAGATACGATAGATTAGGATCGGTTACGGTAAGATACGGTATGATTCGATAAGATAAGATTAGATTAGATAAGGGCAGCGAAAAACCCGAAAGGAAATTTCGCTACCTTTCGCTACCTTTCGCTGACCTTTCGCTGACCTTTCGCTGACCATGTGCCAATCAATCGACCGTATATGTGGAAAATTACTACTTATTCATAACAAAAGCATCGGACAAGCCTCGTCCGATGCTTTTCATGTTTTGGATGTTTTGCCTTTGCCTCACAGATCCACCCGATTGCGCTCCTCTCCCGCGAAGAATGCCCTCATATTGAGGATCATTTCCGAGAGACACCGCGCCCGCGCCTCGTAGGCACCCCAGGACATATGGGGGGTCAACAGCACGTTCTCGCGGTCACGGATATCGTAGAAGGGATGGCTCTCGGGGAAGGGCTCCACAGAATACACGTCACAGCCCAGCGCCCCGATCTTGCCCGATTTCACGGCCTCAGCCACGGCGGCCTCGTCTGTGACAGCCCCGCGGGCCATGTTGACCAGGATCACACCGTCCTTCATCATGACGATCTCGTCCTCCCCGATCAGCCCTCTCGTCTCGGCGGTCAGGGGGGTGTGGATCGTGACGATATCCGACTCGCGGAGCAGGGTCGGGAGATCCACGCTCACCCCGTCGGGATGGCGGCGGTTGGTCAGCACCCGACAGCCCAGCGCGCGGGCCACGTCGGCCACGCGGGAGCCGATCTTCCCCGCCCCCACGATGCCCCAGGTCAGCCCTGCGATCTCATGGTAGGAGGGAGAGAGCATATTGGCATTGCCCCCGCGGGTGTAGGAGCCGTCGGCGGTGGCGGCGCAGTAGGTAGGCAGATGGGTGATGAGGGACAGAACCAGCCCCACCGTCACCTGCATGACGCTCTCGGAGGAGTACCCCCGCACGTTGGCCACAGCCACCCCATGGCGGCGGCAGGCCTCCAGATCAATGTTGTCAAAGCCCGTGGCGGCCACGCAAATGATACCCGGCGCGCCCTCGTCGGGAAGCTGATCCTCCCCGATCCTGACCTTGTTCAGAATGACGGCATCCGCTCCCGTGATGCGCTCGCGGACAGTCTCGGGCGGGGATGTGCGGTAGACCGTGACCTCTCCCTCGGCCTCCAGGGGGAGCAGGGACAGATCATCCCCCAGGGTTCCCGCATCCAGTACGACGATTTTTCTCATGTTACTTGCTCCTTTCAAGGAAAAGGGAGGGCATCCGCATTCGATACCCTCCCTTCCTCAGCGCTTCGCTATGTACAAGTCAGACGATCAAGCCTCGACGGGAGCCTCAGCGGTCTCCTCGGCGCACTCGCAGGCGCACTCGCACTCAGCCTCAACGACCTCCTCGGCGCACTCGCAAGCCTCTGCCTTCTTGGGCAGCTTGGCCTTGACAGCGTCAACGGCGTTCACAGCGGTCTCCTTGACCTTACCGGCAGCGGCGGTGGCGGTCTCCTTGACCTTGCCTGCGGCGGCGACGGTAGCAGCCTTGGTCTTAGCGGCAGCGGCGACGGTAGCAGCCTTGGTCTTAGCGATGGCAGCCTGGCCCTTCTCGGACTTCAGAGCCTCGTAAGCGGCGATGACGCAACCGGCAGCGACAGCACCGGCGGCAGCGGCGACCAGAACGACGTCAGCGGTGATATCGTTGGTCTTCTTCTTGTTGCAGAACTCGAACTTCATGGTTTGTATCCTCCATATATTGTTTTTTGTTTTTTTATCCGCATTTCGCGGGGATAAACTTGCTTGGGTATCGCTCCGCCCAAGGGGAGCGGGGGAATGGATCAGGCCTCGGCCACCACAGCGGCGTCGGTGATCATGATGCAGACGCGGGGCACGTCGGAATAGAAGCCGTAACGCCCGGTCTTGCAGGAGGCGATCTTGTCCACCACCTCCATGCCCTCCACGACCTGCCCGAAGGCGGCGTACTGGGCATCCAGGTGAGGAGCGTCCTCGTGCATGATGAAGAACTGGGAGGAGGCCGAGTCGGGATCGCTGGTGCGAGCCATGGACAGGGTGCCTCTCTTGTGCTTGAGGTCGTTGGCCATGTATCCGTTGGCCTTGAACTCGCCGCGGATGGCCTTGCAGTGCTTCTGATCGAACTCGGGGGTCATGCCGCCGCCCTGGATCATAAAGCCCTTGATGACGCGGTGGAAGATCAGCCCCTTGTAGAAGCCGCTCTCCACCAGGGAGAGGAAATTCTCCACGGTCTTGGGGGCCTTATCGGGGCGAAGCTCCATGACGATCTTGCCCAGCTCGGCGGGGGTATCGCCGCTCATCTCGGAGACGGTGAAGATCACCTTAGGGAAATTGCTCATGTCGGTTATTCTCCTGTTTGAATGGTATCGGGCGTGTCGGGATCCAGCCCGTAGCCCAGGCGGAAGAGGTGATCCAGCCGCTCGGTCTGCCCCGTGAGGTGCAGGTAGCCGAACAGAACCTCCATGCCCGTGGCGCGGCGGTACTCCGCCACCGAGGCGGATTTGGGTACGTTGCCGTGCCCCATGTTCCGCCCTCTGCGGTAGATCGCGGCCTCCTCTTCGGTGAAGTGAGGCTCCATACGCCCCACCGCCTCGGATTGGGCGGAGGCGCGGACGAAATCCAGCGACGCGCGGTTGAGGTGAGCCGAAGTGGACAGTCCCCGCTCGGTCACCAGGTAGGTGCGGACGCAGACCTCCAGCACGCTGTCACCCAGATAGGCCAGCGCGGGGGTAGTGATGTCCGAAAGCTCCATGTGTGACGACTCCTTGTGGGATAGTTCTTATGCCTCGATGGCATCCTCGGCCACGTCGGCCTCCTCGATGTCAAAGCTCTCATTGCCGCCCTCGGGGATGTCGTAGTCCTCGCTTCTGCGGTAGACGCGGAGAAGCAGGGTGCGGATCTCGAAATCGCCGTTGCGCTTGACGATAAGCTTGTAGGGGAACAGAAGCACCACGATGATGCCGCCCACCACGGACAGAAGGATGGTCCAGAAGATCTTGCGCTGTCTGGCGCGGCGCTCGTACTCCTTCTTGTGGATGAGGTGATCGACGTAGTCCAGCACGTCCTCATAGACGTCCACGATCTTACCGCCGAACTTGGCAAGTGCTCCGAGTACCTTGAAAATGAACATAGTTGGTTCCTGCCTTTCTATATTTTTGATTTGGTTTACGTATTCGACCCATCAGTTCTTGAGACTGTGGATGGGAGCGGGGATGCGGCCGCCTCTGTGAATGAACTTGGCGGGGGAGTAGGGTCTCAGCGCCATGATGGGAGCCGTGCCCAGAAGGCCTCCGAAGTCCACCTCGTCGCCCACGGTCTTGCCCACGGCGGGGATGACGCGGACGGCGGTGGTCTTGGTGTTCACCACGCCGATGGAGATCTCGTCGGCGATGAGGCCGCAGATGACCTCCTCGGAGGTGTCACCGGGCACCGCGATCATGTCCAGACCCACCGAGCAAACGGCGGTCATGGCCTCCAGCTTCTCAATGGACAGGGCACCTCGCTTGGCGGCGGCGATCATGCCCGCGTCCTCGGAAACGGGAATGAATGCACCCGACAGTCCGCCCACGTGGGAGGATGCCATAACGCCGCCCTTTTTGACCGCGTCGTTGAGCATGGCCAGGCAAGCGGTGGTGCCGTGAGCCCCGCAGGACTCCAGACCCATATTCTCCAGAATGAGCGCCACCGAATCACCGATAGCAGGGGTAGGTGCCAGGGAGAGATCCACGATACCGAAGGGCACGCCCAGTCGGTCTGCGGCCTCGGAGGCCACCAGCTGACCCACGCGGGTGATCTTGAAGGCGGTCTTCTTGATGATGTCAGCCAGCGCAGACAGATCGCAGTCGCCTGCTCTCGCAATGGCGGAGCTGACCACACCGGGGCCCGAAACACCCACGTTGATGACCGTGTCGGGCTCACCCACGCCGTGGAATGCGCCCGCCATGAAGGGGTTATCCTCGGGGACGTTGGCAAACACCACCAGCTTGGCACAACCGATGGAGTTGCGGTCGGCGGTGAGAGCGGCGGCCCGCTTGATGGTAGAGCCCATGAGACGGATGGCATCCATGTTGATGCCCGCCTTGGTGGTGGCCACGTTCACCGAGGAGCAGACCAGCTCGGTCTCGGCCAGAGCCTCGGGAATGACGGAGATCAGGTTGCGATCCCCCTGGGTCATGCCCTTATGCACCAGGGCGGAGTAGCCGCCGATGAAGTTGATGCCCACGGTATCGGCCGCCCGCTGGAGGGTATGAGCCAGCTTGAGGAACACGTCGGGGGACATATTCCCTGCCACCAGAGAGATGGGGGTGACGGACACCCGCTTGTTGACGATCGGGATGCCGTACTTCTTCTCAATGTCCTGACCCGTAGCCACCAGATGCTCGGCCTTGCGGGTGATCTTATCGTAAATGTTGTCGCACAGGCGGTTCCCGTCGTCGCTGACGCAATCGAAGAGGGAGATGCCCATGGTGACGGTGCGGATATCCAGATTCTCCTCACGGATCATCTGGATGGTTTCCAGTATATCTCGCGTATCTAACATGGTCGGGTTCCTCAGATATGGTGCATGGTGTTGAAGATATCCTCATGCATGGTGTGGATCACCAGATCGTTGGCCTTACCTAGCGCGTCCAGCTTGTCCACGAACTCCGAGAACTCAACGGTCAAAGAATCGATATCCGCCAGCATGATCATGGCGAAGTAGTCGCTGAGAACCGACTGGGAAATATCCACGATATTGGCACCGAACTCGGCGCAGGCGGTCGCCACCTTGGCGATGATACCCACGCTGTCCTTGCCCGTAACGGTAATGACTGCTTTCATGGAAAAAACTCCTTTGGGGAATACTATTGGTCATTATATTATACTATATTCTTCGCAAATATGCAATAGGTAAATTATGAATTTTTCAAGATTTATGTGTGTTTTTTTCACGAAAACCCCTCCCGTCCTCGCTCTCATAGAAAAAAGAAAAAAATTTGGTGAAAAACGTTTTTCTTCTTGCAATCCTCGGAAGATTATGGTATAATGAGAGCAGAATAACGTCATCAAGAGAGGTACATCATCATGAGCGATTTCAACACCTTTGAGTTCGTCGTAGACGAGCGCGCCGAGGGCAAGCGCAAGGCCCTCAAATTCTGGGGCCGCTTCGCCCTCCTGGCCTTCGTGACCATCTGGGTCGTGGTTTCCCTCTGCACCATCTTCTATCTCGCCGTCCTGCCCCTGTGCCTGCTGGGTCTGGTGCTCTACTTCTGGAAGATCTTCAACTGCGAGCTGGAGTATTCCATGGTCTCGGGTCAGATGACCTTCTGCCGCATCTACGGCGGCATGAAGCGCAAGAAGATCCTGGAGCTCACCATCAAGGACTTCCGCGAGATCGCCCCCCGCACCGCCGAGTCCGACGCCAAGCTGAAGGCCCAGGGGGTCAGCAAGACCTACATGTTCGCCTCCCACTCCACCGCCGAGGATCAGTATTATGCCACCTTCGAGGAGGACGGTCAGCTCTGCGTCGTCTACTTTGAGGCCACCGAAAAGACCCTCAAGCTCCTCCGCTACTACAACCCCGTCACCGTGGTCACCAAGGTCTCCCGCTGATGTGACTACCCAAAAATCAGACAACTGAAACCACCGAAGGACGGGAGCATTCCCGTCCTTTGTTTATTGGAAAATTGCAGTTTTTCGGTGAGATACAAGTTACAAGATACAAAGATACAAGATATGCAAAAAACCTTACGGAAGCTTCCGTTTCTATATCTTGTATCTTGTATCTCCGTATCTTGTATCTCCTCGACAAACCCAAATTTGAAACTTCCCCTGCTTCAACATCATACTATACTTCCCGAAAGGAGCCCCCCATGAAACAGTCCTACACCGTCCCCGTCCGCCTCTCCGAGGATCTCCTCCGCAAGCTCATCTACATCTCCGAGGCCGAGGGCCGTACCCCCCAGGCCCAGTTCACCCTCATGCTCCGCAATACCATCCAGTACCACGAGCGGGCGAAATCCAAGATCCCCCCCGCCGAGCTTGCCAAGATCGACATCACCCCCTACATGGATGCGCCCACCGACAAGGAGGACTGAAATGAATACCATTCCAACCCCTGTAAATGCAGTCGAGACCGCCTCCCTCGTCTGCCACCCCGGCGTATTCCTCATCGAGCAGGACTACGAGATCATTCTCCTCTGTGATAAGCCCGCCATGGCCTCGGTCGTGGTGGATGGCCGCACCTTCACCGATAACATAAATGGCGTCATGCGCTCGGATACCGACGTCCACAAGATCAAGATCCCCGTGGCTCTCCTGGACAAGGCCAAGGCCTACCGCGTCCACATCACCCCCCTGGCGGATCACTGCAACTACTACCCCAAGCCGAGTCCCACCGAGGCCTATGACTACCCCTTCACCCCCGTCCCCAACCGGGGCGACGTGAAGGCCTACGTCCTGGCCGACACCCACGGACAGGTCACCGCCCCCGCCGAAACCGCCCTGGCTCACGGGCCTATCGACCTCCTCCTCCTCCTCGGTGACATCGGTGACTCCGCCGCTAATAAGGATCAGGTCACCACTCTCCACCGCCTCACCTCCGAGATCACCGAGGGCCGCTTCCCCGCCGTCTACATCCGTGGCAACCACGATACCCGCGGCTACATGGCCGAGCATCTCCATCAGTACATCCCCACCCGAAGCGGCGCTACCTACTACACCTTCCGCGCGGGATGCCTGTGGGGCGTGGTGCTGGACTGCGGCGAGGACAAGCCCGATACCAGCATTGAGTACGGCTCCCCCGAGTACGGCGGCGTGGCCGACTTCCTGGGCTTCCGCGAGGCCCAGACCGACTACCTCCGCGGCCTCATTCAGCACGCCGACACCACCTACAATGCCGCTGGCATCACCCGCCGCGTGGCCCTCTGCCACATCAATTTCACCCGCACCGACCGCCCCTTCAACGATCACAACCCCGCTCTCTACGAAAAGTGGATCGGATGCCTCAACGAGATGAGCATCGATATGCTCATCTGCGGCCACGAGCACCGCGTAGGCCGCCAGCCCGACGATTACTTTCACGGCGATCCCGCCCCCACCTTCCCCACCCTCCTCACCTCCGCCCACTGCGACAACCCCCAGCCCCTCCGCGGCGGCCACGCCCCCGGGGAGTATACGGGCACGGCTCTCACCTTCACCGAGGAGGGGGTCAAGTACGTCTTCACCAACCATAAGGGCGAGGAGCTGGACTTCTCGTAATTCCCCCGTTCCCCTCCGTTGCGCCCAACGGGCGCACATCATTTCCGCGCAGCGGAACATCATTGTCCCGTAGGGACACATCATTTGCGCCTCCGGCGCAACATCATTTCCGTCCTGCGGAACCTCATTTGCCGCCTGCAGCAACCAGAGAAAGGAGCCCCGCCATGACCCCCACCGTAAACAATCTCCCCCTCAAGATCATCCACAACTTCCCCTA
Source organism: Eubacteriales bacterium (assembly GCA_045128275.1). Lineage (GTDB taxonomy): Bacteria > Bacillota > Clostridia > Oscillospirales > CAG-272 > CAMEON01. Next base: position 8,858 of record JBGVRH010000091.1, read on the forward strand.
CCCCGCCGATGCCACCCTCGACGAAAAGAAATCCGTCGTCACATCCTACCTGCTGGATATTGCCTCCCGCGGCTTCGGCGGCATCGTCAACAATATCAGCACCCGTAATTACCTCCAAAACCCCGAGGAGCACGAAGTTTTCGCCTTCGTGGCCGACGAGTGCGAGCGGCTGGGTCTCCGCCTCTGGATCTACGACGAGGACGGCTACCCCAGCGGCGGCGCGGGCGGTCTGACCCTGGCGGAGAACCCCGACTTTGAAGCCACCGCCGTGGTCATGGTCAAGTCTCCCCTGAACGCAGGCGAGACGATCACGGTAGACCTCCCCCGCGGCCATCAGCACTTCCTCTTCGCCGCCGTCTACCCCTGTGACGAGAGCGAAGCCCTCCTCCCCGACGAAAACGGGCAGTACACCCCCGCCTTCACCGCCGACTGCCGCTACTCCACCGCCCCCGTCACCCTGCAAAACCCCACCGACACCCCCGCCCAGGCTCTCTGCTTTGTCCGCAAGCGCCTCTACGAGGGCACCCACAGCGTCCACAACGTCTACCAGTCCCGCCGCTACATCGACGTCACCAACCGCGACGCCGTGGCCGCCTTCCTCCGTAACACCTATGACCTCTACGCCAAGACCGTCCCCGCCCACATGAACGCAGGCGCGGGGTGCGTCACCCCCAAGGTCGGTCAGATCGAGGCGGTCTTCACCGACGAACCCTCCCTCATGGGCTGCTACATCAATCAGGGTCTCTACCCCGGCACCGTCCGCGACGAGTACGATACCGAAATGCCCCTCTACCCCGTCCTGACCTACGGCCGCGACGTGGAGAACGCCTACGCCTCCCGCTACGGCCGCGACCTGTTCCCCGATCTCGTGCATATTTTCCTCGGTGACACCGAGGTGTCCAAGTCTGTCCGCTACGACTACTACACCCTCCTGTCGAGCCTCTACGAGGAGTCCTTCTTCTCCCAGATCTCCGACTGGTGCGCCCGCAACGGTATCAGCTTCTCGGGTCACCTCCTCCTGGAGGACGATATCCGCCTCCACACCGTCTTTGAGGGCAATTTCTTCTCCCTCCTCCGCCACATGCACTTCCCCGGCATCGACATGCTCCAGTCCATCCCGAGTATGCTCTGCCACAGCGACTTCGCCTTCACCCCCAAGCTGGTCTCCTCGGTCGCCCGCGCCTATAACCGTCCCCACGTCATGAGCGAGGTATCCGCCCACGCCCAGGGGGGCAAGGTCACCCATGACCAGATGTACGCCTCCCTCTGCGCCCAGTACGCCCTGGGTGTGGATATCTTCACCTACTACTACGGCGAGCGCTTCATGGATCCCGAGACCTATACCAAGTACAACCACGCCTTGGGTCGCATCGATGCCATCATGGCGGGCCGCACCGTGGCCGACGCCCTCCTGTACTACCCCATCGAGACCATGCAGATGCACCACCGCCCCTCGGATGCCCAGTACGGCACCTATACCGAGGCGGAAAATGCCTGCAAACGGAACCTCATGGCCATCCAGAATACCCTCTTGGACAACCAGATTGATTTCGACTACGCCGACTACGACGTTCTCTCCCGCATGACCGTCTGTGAGGACGGCACCCTCCTCTCACCCCACGGCGACCGCTACGCTTCCCTCATCCTGCCCCCCATGGAGTACACCCCCGCCATGGCCAACCTCCTGTCGGACACCGCCGCATGGGGCAACGTCATCCGCGTGGGCGAGGATTCCACCCCCATAAGCGAGATCCCCGACCTCCTGACCCGCCGCGCCCTGACCGCAGAGGGGGCCACCCACGGTGTCCTCCGTCTGGTACGCGACACCGAAAACGGCCGCGCCTGCCTACTGGTCAACACCAATGAGGAGGCCACCACCGCTACCTTCACCATCGCGGGCATGACCGCCCCCGTCCTCTACGATCCCTTCGCGGATGCCGAGATCCCCTGCGAATTTACCGCCGACGGGGATGAGTTTGGGTTTACGGTGGAGTTGGGGGCGTTGCAGAGTCTGATCGTGAAGGAGAAGTAATATGCCCCCCAAAGTTATCCTCCTTTGTGGCAAGGTCTGTTGCGGCAAAACCACCTACGCAAAGCAAATCCGAAAAGGTGAAAGAGCCGTCATTCTTTCCTGCGACGAGATCATGCTGGCTCTATTCGATCAACAATTGGGTGATCGGCACGAAAGGATCAGCCAAGCAACACAGCATTTCCTGTTCAAGAAATCCTTGGAGCTGTTGCGCGTAGGTGTAACCGTCATTCTGGACTGGGGCTTCTGGACGAAAGCCTCGCGAAACGAAGCCCGCGCCTTCTATATGCTGCACGAGATTCCGTGCGAGCTACATTATCTGGATATAGCGGAACCACAATGGTCATGTCTGATCGCTAACCGAAACGCGAAAATCAACCCGCAAAAGCCTGTCGCATACTATGTTGACCTACCCTTGAAGCAAAAATGTCAGGATCTGTTCGAGGAGCCCTCACCCGAGGAGGTGACCCTGCGTCACACCGTACAACCGACGGATTCTTTGGACGACGAGCGAGACGACTTCTTGGAAAACATAGTCATTTCGGAATACGACGCGCGGAATTTTGATCTGCAACGTTTTCTGAAGGATCACGAGAATGATATTGTCGCCTTTGTTCACGGTAGTTGGAATTACCAATCAGGTGAAGGAAGCTACACCTGCCGCCTGTACTATCAACAAAAAAGCAAAACCCTCCACCATGACTTTGATTCCATTAAAAGTTCTAATCTGGCTATGATCTGCGGAGCGAAAGCCGTATGCGAGAGCATCAAGCGCGAGAACATGACCGTGTACCTTATCACGCCAACCAATTTGGGCCTTAAAAAGGGGCTTCGCAACAAGGGAGTGAATAAAGAATACATTCAAGAAATTTTTGGTATCTGCAAATCCAAATCCTTGGAATTGCGCTCGCTTACCTTGATCAACGGTAGCGAGTTATTCCAGAATCTGTTGTACAAATAACGAATCAAACCACACAAAAAAGGTGCCGCCACTTGGCGACACCTTTTCTCTATGCAATTCAAACCGGAGCGATTATCTGACTCTCTCACCCAGTCTCGTGTCGGGATGCAGGAACACCACGCGGACGTCCTCCTCACCCGAAGCCAGGATCATACCGTTGGACTCCACTCCGCACAGCTTTGCGGGAGCGAGATTCGCCACCAGAATGATCTTCTTGCCGACGAGATCCTCGGGCTTGTACCACTTGGCAATGCCCGACACCACCTGTCTCTGCTCATAGCCCAGATCCACCTGCAGCTTGAGGAGCTTCTTGGCCTTGGGCACAGGCTCGGCGGCGAGGATCTGCGCGGTACGCAGCTCCACCTTCATGAAGTCGTCAATGCCGATCTGAGCCACGCCCTCGGGCTTCTCCACGGGAGCGGCGGCCTTGGCGGCCTTTTCAGCCTCAGCGATCTGGGCGGCGCGGATGGCATCGAACTCCGCCATCTTGGCCTTCTCGTCGATACGGGCGAACAGCACGCGGGACTCACCCACGGTGGTACCGGCCTTCAGATTACCGAACTTACCGCAGCCCTTACCGCCGATGGAGGCGTAATCCTTCCCCTCTGCGCCCAGCTTGTCGAGGATCTCCTCGGCAGTAGCGGGGATGAAGGGCTTCAGCAGAACCGCACCCCAACGGATGGTCTCCAGCAGGTTGTAGAGAACCGTGCCCAGACGCTTCTTCTTGGACTCGTCCTTGGCCAGGCTCCAGGGAGTGGTCTCGTCGATATACTTGTTGGCGCGGCGGAGCATATTGAAGATGCACTCCACGGCGTCGGCGATGCGGTAGGCGTCCATGTTGGCCACCACAGCCTCGTAAGCGGCCTCGCAGGTAGCGATGAGGTCGGCATCCAGCGCCTGCTCTTCTTCAGAACCAGCCACGGGAGCGACCACCACGCGGTCGAAATACTTCTTCTGCATATCTAGGGTGCGCTTGAACAGGTTGCCCAGATTGTTCACCAGATCGGTGTTGAAGCGATTGATGACGGTCTCGTAGGTGATGGAGCCGTCGGAGGCGTAGGGCATCTCGGAGAGGGCGTAGTGACGCACGCCGTCCACGGTGAAATGCTCCGCCAGCTCGTCGGCGTAGATCACGTTGCCGCGGGACTTGGACATCTTGTCCGCGCCGAAGTTGAACCAAGGATGGGCAAAGACCTTGTCGGGGAGGGGCATATCCATGGCCATGAGGAAGATGGGCCAGTAGATGGTGTGGAAGCGGATGATGTCCTTACCGATGATGTGGACGTTGGCGGGCCACCACTTCTTGAAATGCTCGCTCTGTTCCTCATAGGTCTTGTCGGGATCAAAGCCAATGGCGGTGATGTAGTTGGTCAGCGCGTCCAGCCACACGTAGGTCACGTGCTTCTGATCGAAGGGCACCTGAATACCCCAGGTAAAGGAGGTACGGGACACGCAGAGATCCTGCAAGCCCGCCTTGAGGAAGTTGTTGACGATCTCCTTCTTGCGGGACTCGGGCTCGATGAAGCCGGGATGCTCCTCGATGTAGGTCATGAGTCGGTCGGCGTACTTCTTCATGTTGAAGAAATAGGCCTCCTCGGAGGCTCTCTGCACCTCGCGGCCGCAGTCGGGGCACTTGCAGTCGGCGGCCTGGGTATCGGTGAAGAAGGACTCGCAGGGCACGCAGTACCAGCCCTCGTAGCGGCTCTTATAGATATCGCCCTGGTCGAAGAACTTCTTGAACATCTTCTGCACGGCTGCCTCGTGGTAATCGTCGGTGGTGCGGACGAAGTAGTCGTAGGAGACGTTCATCTTATCCCACAGAGACTTGATCTCCCCGGCCACGTTATCCACGTAGGCCTTGGGGGTAATGCCGGCGGCGTTGGCGAGATCCTCGATCTTCTGACCGTGCTCGTCGGTGCCGGTGCAGAAGTAGACGTCGTAGCCCATCTCTCTCTTGTAGCGGGCGATGGCGTCGGTCATGATGGCCTCGTAGGTGTTGCCGAAGTGGGGCTTCTTGGAGGCGTAGGCGATGGCGGTGGTGACGTAATACTTGGGCTTCTGATTCATGATACTTTTCCTTTCTGACACCATCAGCTACGGCTGATCCGGTGTCTCCGCCCACTCAAATGGGAGAGAGCGGTGAAATTTTTGCTTTTTTAAAAAATTCTACGGGGAGAGAGCCGATTTTGGCCCTCTCCCGCATGGTTTACTTGTGTCCGAGTCTCCTCGGAGGGGATCATTCAGCTGCCTCGGAGGAGACGAACTGAATGGACTGGATCACCACAGACTTACCCTTGCCGGCGTTCTTCTCGAAGTAGAGACCCAGCTCGGTGGCGTAGCCCTTCATGGTGCGCAGCTCCTTCAGCGACACGCTGGCGGTGTGGACCTCGCCGTCGGTCACAAGGGTAAGGTTTCTGGTGCGGCCTGCCTGGAGAGGCGTACCGGCGGCACCGAGACCCACGCGCATCTTGGCGGTAGAGCCGTCGGTGACCTTGTAGGTGACCACGATGGTATCGTAACGATCCAGCACCACCTGAGGCGATGCCTTGGAGAAATCAATGACGAACTCGGCGGAATCGGTCTCACCCGTCAGCACCAGGCCGTCGGCGGTGAACTCGTACTTCATGTTCTCGGTGGAGCCCAGCATCCAGGTCTTGACCTCCTCAACCTTGGCGGCATCGGTGAAGTCGATGTAGGAGTTACCCAGGCTGGCTGCGCTCTCCTCGTACTCGGCAGAGCCGGTGGTGGTGTAGCAGTAGTTGAAGCGGCCAACGGGAGCCACGTCACCGTTGAGGTACCACTGCATGATGTCGCCGTCCTCCAGGGTGTTGTCGGTCCACTTGAAGCCGAACTGGAAGTCCAGCTCCTCGGCGGGGATACCCAGCATGGTCTTGGGGATGCAGACGGTCAGGACGTTGCCCTTCACGGAGTAGGTGACCTTACCCACCTCCTCGGTGGCGAAGCCGTCACCCGTGAACTTCTCCAGGGTAGCGGTGGTAGCATCGTCGGGGTTCTTCTTGTTGAGGATGAACTCGTAGTTCTCCCAGTTCTTATCCGACTCACCCATATCGATGTACAGGCGCATCCAGTAAGCGTCGGTGTAGGGAGTCAGATCCTCCACGGTACGCACCATGAAGTAGATATTCTCATAGTCGCGGGCCACCTTGGCGTCGTAGATATCGTTACGGCCGGAATCGTTGGTGTAGTGGAGGTGCTTGCCGGTGTTGGGATCCTTGTAGCCGTCGAAATCTCTGTCGGGCAGGCCGAAGTAATCGTTGTAGACGGGGGTCACGTCAGCCCACTGACCAAAGCCGCCGTCCACCTTCATGAGCTTCTCCCAGGAAGCCTTCTCGATGGGGTTGGTGCCCTTGAATCTGCGGACGTTGTCCACCAGCTGGTAGTAGTAGTGATCCTTCAGGATACCCGCAGAGGGCTCGCAGTCGCGGCTGAACTCGGCGTTATACTGGTCCACGAAGCAGTTCTGATACTGCTCGGGGGATGCGGGCCAGTTGTCGATACGCATGGCCACCCACTCGTTCCAGGCGGTGACGAAGACGATCTGAGGATCCACGGCCATGGCATTCTCCCACTGCTCCTGGAAGCACGCGCCGTAGAGCACGGCGTTCTCGCGGGTATCGTAGCCGCGGGAGGTCCAGGTACGGCCGATAATGTTCTCGCCCAGGCTCATGGGGGCGATGATGCGCTTGACGTAGTTGTGGTTGACGGCGGTACCGACGGTGATCTGCTCGATCACGCCCTTATCGTTGTGGAAGTAGGCCTGGGGGAAGCGGGACAGCCAGCCCCACTGGTTGGGCGCGGACTCGGTCTCGGTATAGCCGCCCAGGTTGGAGCGGAAGGTGAAGTATTCCTTGATCTCCTTGGCGATGGCATCGCCCTTGCTGTTGACGCTTCCGGGCCAGCCCATGACCATGGGCTTACCGTCCAGCTTGAACCAAACGTCCTCGTACAGACCCTTCTTGTAGATGTCGTTGTACAGCTCCACCATCTGGGTACCTGCCCATTCCACGGGGCCGAAGGGGAACATGAAGGACACGTCGGGAGCGTCCACGCCCTGGGCGCGGGCCTCGGAGAAGACCTTCATGACCTTGAGGGCGGTCTCCTTCCAGGTGAAGGTGCCGTTGGTGTTGTCGAAGAACACCACGTCGATATCGGCGGCGGCCAAAAGCTCAGCCTGCTTGCGGATGACCCATTCGTCATCGCCGTCGTAGTAGCCGTAGATAGGCTCATCCCAGAAGTGGTAGGGGCCCATCTGGGTCTTGATGCCCAGCTTGCGAAGCTCGGAGATGGACAGGGTCATGTAGTCGCGCTCGGTCTTGCCCATAGCGATGAGCTGATCGATATTCTGCTGATTGTTGAAGGCGGTCTGTCCGTTACCGAAATCGCCGTGCCAGGTCCAGTAGAAGATGGCGACGATCTTGTCCTCGCGGATATCTCCCGTCTGGGTGTTGGTGGAAACGATACGATCCAGGCCGTCCTGCACGATCCACTGGGACTGATCCACCACGTGAGCGGCGTTCTGATCCACGGCGGAGTTATCCAGAGCGGGGTCATAGGTCTCCCACTCCAGGTCGCGGAGGGTGGTGACCTCCTCGGTGGTCACTTCCTCGGTGGTGGCCTCCTCGGTGGGAGCCTCGGTCTCGGGATCGGTGGGTGCCTCGGTGGCCTCGACGGTGGCCTCGGTGTCACCGACGGTGGTCTCCTCGGTGCCGGGGTCCGTGTTGCAGGCCATCATGGCAAAGGCTACCAGAGCAGCCAGAGCCAGCAGAAGCAACAGACGAAGACAGTTCTTTTTCATGTTGGTTTCTCCTTTTGATTTTTCACTCTCACGTAAGAGCGGGGGGAGTTGGGGTGCTTTTGGAAATTATACCATATTTATCGTAATCAATCAATAGTTTCGGAGCGAATTTAACGAAAATGACACAATTACAGTCCCTCGGTCTCCAGACGTCCGATGAGATCGGCGATACAGCCCTCGTCGTGATGGCAAAGCCGCAAATCACAGACCGCTTTCACCGCCTCCACGGCGTTATCGGGGCAAGCGGCCATATCCGCCGCCAGGAGCATGGGCAGATCGTTCTCCTGATCCCCCACCGCCACGGTGGTCACGGGGTGTCCCAGCGCCTCAGACAGACGCTCCGCCACGAAGCGAAGCCCCGTGGCCTTGGTACAGCCCTTTCGTTGGAGCTCAAAGAAATGGGGGGAGGATACGCTGTACTCAAAGGTATCCCCGAAGGCCGCCTCCACGGCGGGACGGATGGAGATCAGATCCTCGTACTCCCCGCGAAACACCATCTTGTACCACGCGGCCCCTTCGGTCTGCCACGCGGACAGAGGCAGGACGTCCCCCGCGTAGGTGTCGGGGTTTCCCCCGATGTCCCGCAGGATGGCGGGATTCAGTCGGTCGCGGTTCACCAGAAAGCTCTTCCCCGTGGACACCCGCATACCCACCTTGGGGTTCAGGGACTCCACCAGCCGCGCGGCGGCCAGAGTCGCCTCGGGATCCATGGGCGTGCTTTTCAGGCACACGTCGGCGGTCAGATCGTAGATGAACGCCCCGTTGGCGGTGATGGCGGGGGCATTGAACAGCTCCCCGCAGGCAGGGATCCCCTTGCGGATGTTGGTGGGGATACGCCCCGTACCCGCCGTGATGTGGCCGCCTCCCGCCTTGAACCGCTCAATGGCTTGGAGATTGGCCTCCACCAAACGGGCACCCTTTCCGAAAAAGGTACCGTCCAGGTCGGTGACGATGAAATAATGAGAAAAATCAAACATAATCGGCTCCTGTGGGATGAATGCAAAATGCAAAATGCAAAATGCAAAATTGATGAGGCCTTTTGCTAAAGCAAAAGCCTATTATATGGTAAATTGCTGATACCATCCAACTGAAAAAGAGTTGCCCCCGAAGAATCAAGGATTCGATTCGCCCTCTCTCCGCCGTCTCTCGTTCTTGATTTTGCATTTTGCATTTTGCATTTTGCATTCTTAAACGCCCCGATAAATCGCAATTTAACAATCTTTCCTCAACCTCTCCACCACCGCCTCAAAATCCGCGGGCAGATCACAGGAAAACCGCATTTCCTCCCCCGTTCTCGGGTGGATCAGCTTCAATTCCTTGGCGTGGAGCATCTGCCCGTGAAGCAAAGGGGCCACGGTCTTCCCGAACCGCGTCCCCTCCCCGCCGTACAGGGGATCACCCAGGAGAGGATGCCCCGTGGCGGCCATGTGGACGCGGATCTGGTGGGTGCGCCCCGTCTCCAGCTCGCATTTCACGTAGGTGAAGGGCCGGCCCCACTTTCCTCCCGTGGGGAATCGCTCCAGCACGGTGTAGTGGGTGATTGCGGTGCGGATGGCTCCGCCGCTGTCCCCTGTGGGGGTGCCCACGGGGAAGGCCGCCATTTTCTTGCGGTCGGTGGGGTTGCGCCCCACGGGAAAGGTCAGCGTCCCCGTGTCCTCCTTGAGGTTGCCGATGCAGAGGGCATGGTAGACACGGCTGACGGTATGGGTCTTGAGCTGGGCAGACAGCTTGGTGTGTGCCTCGTCGTTCTTGGCCACCACCAGAAGCCCCGAGGTGTCCTTGTCGATGCGGTGGACGATCCCCGGCCGCTTCACGCCGCCCACCCCCGACAGAGACTCGCCGCATCGGTAGAGCAGAGCGTTGACCAAAGTCCCCGTGTAGTTGCCGGGAGCGGGATGCACCACCATGCCCACAGGCTTGTTGACCACGATGATGTCGCTGTCCTCAAAGACCACCTCCAGGGGAATGTCCTCGGGCAGCACGTCGTACTCCTGTGCCTCGGGATGGGTCACGGTGAGGGTATCCCCCGCCTTCAGCTTGGTGTTCTTGTCGGGGGTAACGGTGCGCCGCCCCTTCCCTTCCCCGCTCTCCATGGCCACGCATCCCGACTCAATGAGTCGGACTGCGGCGGCGCGGGTCAGCTTCATGGCCGAGACCTCGGTGAGGTAGCGATCCAGCCGTACACCCACAAACTCGGATGTAACGGTCAGGGCTTCCACGCGGCTCTCTTCAAGGTCAGGCTCCCGCTCGGTGTCGGAGATATAGATGGGATCACTCATGGTCGCCACCCTCGGTGGTATCCTCGACGCGCTCCTCGATGGTATCGGTGTCACCCTCGGCCTCAAGGGTAGTCTCCTCGGCGGCGAAAGCCCCGTCGGTAGCGGCATCCGCCGACTCGGGGATCTCCTCCCCCTCGGCAAGGGCAAGCTTGGCGGCCTTCTCGGCCTTGATCTCCTTGACGGTCAGCACGATGAGGTACAGAATCATCAGCCCCGCCCCGATGCAGACGAAGGAATCCGCCACGTTGAATACGGCGAAGTTGATGAAGCGGCAGTCGATCATGTCCACCACGTAGCCCAGCATAGTGCGGTCGATCATGTTGCCGATGCCGCCGCCCACGATGAGGGACAGGGACAGAGCCTCCGCCCAGTGAAGCTTTTCCTTCTTCACGTAGTAGCGGTGGATCATGTAGCCCAGAATCCCGATGATGGCCAGGGTAGAGGTGATCATGAACACCCAGCGGGCATCCTTCATCATGCCAAAGGCGGCTCCCGTGTTCTCCACGTAGGTCAGGTGGAACACGTCCTCAATGATGGGCAGAGTATCGATGGGCTTCAGATGAAGCACCGTAAGATATTTGGTCAGCTGGTCGAGAAAGACCGTGACGATGATAACGGCAAGCCAGATGAGCATGAAACGCTCCTTTCTGTCATGAAAACAAATTTACTTTATGCGAATCACTTGGTAAGTACCGCTCACGGCGGGCTTTGCGGCCTCGCCGTCGGTGAAGGCATACCCCTCCCGCAGGGCGATGCGGCCGCTCATCCCCTCGGGGATCTCCAGAGTCAGAAGGATCTCGTCCCCCTCCCGCTTCCAAGCGGAGGCGATCCTACCCACGGGAGTCACATGGTACGCCGAGGCATCCTCCAAGGCGGCTACGAAGGCGGGCTTGATCTCACAAGCCAATCCACTTTCCACGGGAGCCACCGAGATACCCGCCACGGCCTTGATGAACCAGGCGCTGATGTCGCCCCAGAAGTGGTGATTCAAAGATGGCGGGGCCCAATGGGCGTTTTCGGGATAGAAGCTCTCCCACAGGGTGGTCGCGCCGCGGCGGGCCAGATCACCGTAGGAGGGATGCCCCTGCTCCACGGCCATCCTCCAGGCCAGATCGGCGTAGCCGTACTCCGCCAGCACGTGGAAGATCACGCGACCGCCCAGGACACCCAGATCCATGCGGTCGCCGCACTCGTCGATCAAAGCCAGGAGCTGTGCAAAGGCGGCCTGCTTTTCGGCCTCGTCGAAGACACCGTAGTACAGGGCCATAGCCTGAGAGGTCTGACACTCCCCCGCCACCAGCATGGTGGAAAAGTCCACCAGATGGGCGCGGATGGCCTCGCGGTAGAGGGCAGACTCGCTACGGGCGTACTCCGCCTCGGCGGTCTTGCCCACGGCCTCCAGCAGCACCGCCATTTTGTTGGCAATATCCATGGAAATAACGGTATCCGTCACCGCAAGGGGAGCCTGGGGCTTCTTGACCTCGGTGTGACACCAGTCACCCAGACCGATGTGGAGCAGTCCCTGCTCGTCCACGCGGGTACGCAGATATTTGAGGTACGCCACGAAAGCCTCCGCAGACTCTTCGGTCATGGCCGTTTCCCCCCGCCACAGGTAGGTGAAGTAGGGGAGGTAGACCAGCACGCAGTCCCAGGCGGGGCCGTTGCCCCAGGCAAACCCCCAACCGCCCGTAGGAATTATGCCGGGCAGGCTTCCCCGCCCATCCTGGGCCTTGCAGATGTTGCGCATCCACTCGCGGTAGTTGCGCTCGGGATCGAAGTTGATCAGCGCGGCCTCACAGGACAGAGCCGCGTCCGCCGTCCAGCCGTTCTTCTCGCGGTGGGGGCAATCGGTGGGGAAATGGTGGAAGTTGGACAGGATGCTCCGACGGGTGATCTCCTGGATCTGATTCGCCACGGGATCCGAGCAGACAAATCCGCCCCGATCCTCCATCTCGGTGTGCATGACCAGGTAGGCCAAGAGATCGGGGGTGGCCTGCTCGGCCGTGATGCCGTCCACGCGGATATAGCGGAAGCCGTGGTAGGTGAAGGCGGGTATATAGGTCTCTACCCCCTCACCCTTGCAGATATAGGTGTCCAGATGGACGATCTCCTTGTCCCGCTCCCAGAAGTCACGGACGAACCACACGTTGTCCAGACGGATATCCCCGTCCTTCATAGCCTCGGCGTAGCGCAGTTCAATTTTCTGCCCCGCCTGACCCTGTACCGTCAAGCGGCACACCCCCGCGTTGTTCTCCCCGAAATCGTAAATAAATCCGTCTCCACAAGGGAAAATTGCCACGGGCGAAATCTCCCGCTCCACCGTGATGGGGGCAATATCCGCCACTCGCAGCTCTCCCGTGGGAGCCTCGGCGGGGAGGGCAAAGGCCCACGCGCTATCATCAAAGCCGGGGAGCTTCCACCCCTCGATCTCGGTCTCGCGGCGGGCATCGTAGCACTCACCGAAGCGGTAGTCATCCCATCGGATGGGAGAGGGCGCGACCTTGAAGGAGGTATCCCCCGTGAGGAGCACCGCACCGTCCGAGCCGACCACCTCCAAGGACATCATGGGGGTGGAGCGGAAGGAGGCCTTGTCGAAATCCCAGATATACCCGCCGGGGTTGTTCACAAAGCCGTTGCCCAGGATCAAGCCCACGACGTTGCTTCCCGCCTGCAGAGTGATCTGATACTCGTCATAGTACACCAGATCCTCGGGGTTGGAGAGGTAGGGGGACAGAAGCCCCCTGGTCAGCCGCTGACCGTTGAAGTACAGCTCATAGATGCCACAGACCGCCACCCGCAGGGTCGCGGGGGTCTCGGAGTCCACCGCCACCTCACGGCGGAAGCAGTAGGCGGGGACGTGATTTTCAAAGGTATTGTACGCGGTCGTCGCGCGGATGTAGGTCTGTCCGAAAGACATGATCGTGACCTCCGTATGAATGCAAAATTCAAAATGCAAAATGCAAAATGGGTGAAGTCTTTTGCTCATGCAAAAGACGATTGAACGGTATTCCCTTGTGAGCATAGACCCAATCAGCAGTTGCTCCCCAAAATGCTTTTGGGAATACAACCCTGCACGGATCTCGTTCTATCGTTCTTTGATTTTGCACTTTGCATTTTGCATTTTGCATTGATAATTTGGGGGACATCTCACGGGAAGATGCCCCCTTGTTTCATAGGTGTATGGAATTACGCGCTCCAACGCTTACGCGCCGAAGACCACCTTGTGGCAACGGCCGCACAGGCAGCCCTTGTCCTCGCCCTCTCCATCGTAGATGGGAGCGGTGGTGTACATCCAGCAACGGTCGCACTTCTCGCCGTCGGCGTTCTCCACCAGCACGGCGATACCCGAAACGGTCTCGGTGAAGGCACCCTCGGGAGCCTCGCCCTGAACGGCGACAGCCTGGGAGGTGATGAACATGGTATCCAGCAGATCGGCATAGCCGTTCAGCACGGCGAACTGAGCGTCATCGGTGGTGTAAACCGTCACCTTGGCATCCAGAGACTTACCGATCATCTTGGCGGCGCGGGCCAGCTCCAGAGCCTTCATGACATCGTCACGCAGGGTGAACAGCTCGTCCAGCTTGGCGGCCTCGGGGAACACCAGAGCCTCGTCGTAAGCGGGCATCTCATTGAGGAACACACTGCGGCCATCCTCGGCGGCGGCGTGGGGCATAGCCTTCCAGATCTCCTCGGCGGTGAAGCAGAGGATGGGAGCCACCAGACGGGTCAGAGCCGACAGGACGGTGTACATGGCGGTCTGACCGGCGCGGCGGGAGGCCGAGGTCTTGCCGTCGGTGTACAGACGATCCTTGGTGATGTCCACGTAGAGCTTGGACAGATCGTTGGTGCAGAAGGTGTTGATGGCGTTGTAGGCCATGTGGAACTCGTAGCCGTTGTAGGCATCGCGGCAGACCTTGGTCAGCTCGTTAGCGCGGGCGATGATCCACTTGTCGATCTCGTGGAGGTCGGCGGTATCCACCATATCGGTATCGGGGTTGAAATCACCGATGTTGGCCAGCAGGATGCGGGCGGTGTTGCGGATCTTGCGGTAGACCTCGGAGAGTTGACGGAAGATGGCATCCGAGCAGCGCACGTCCACGTGGTAGTCGCAGGAGGCGGCCCACAGGCGGAGGATATCGGAGCCGTACTTCTTGACGATCTCGTCGGGATCCACACCGTTACCCAGAGACTTGTGCATGGCGCGGCCCTCGCCGTCCACCACCCAGCCGTGGGTCAGCACCTGCTTGAAGGGTGCGCCGCGATCCAAAGCGCCCACGGAGGTGAGCAGAGAGGACTGGAACCAACCGCGATACTGGTCTGCGCCCTCCAGATACACGTCGGCGGGCCAGAGATCGGGGGTGCGGTACATGAGGCAAGCGTAGTGAGTGGAGCCGGAATCGAACCAGCAGTCCAGAGTGTCCTTCTCCTTGGTGAAGGTCTTGCCGCCGCAGTGAGGACAGGTCAGACCCTCGGGGATCAGCTCCATAGCCTCCTTCTCGAACCAGACGTTGGAGCCGAACTCGTCGAACAGCTTGGAGATCTTGCCGATGGAAGCGGGGGTGGAGACAGGCTTCTCGCAATCACAGCAGTAGAACACGGGAATAGGCAGACCCCAACGGCGCTGACGAGAGATGCACCAATCAGAACGCTCGCGGATCATGGACTCCATGCGGTCGCCGCCCCATGCGGGGAACCACTCCACGTTCTCAATGGCCTTGACAGCCTGATCCTTGAAGGACTCCACCGAGCAGAACCACTGGGGGGTCGCGCGGAAGATGACGGGCTTCTTGCAGCGGTCATGGTGAGGATAGGAGTGCATGATCTCCTCGGAGGCGAAGAGCATACCGCTCTCGGCCATGTCGGCCTTGATGACGGGGTTGGAATCCTCGGTCTTCATGCCGGCGTACTTCCCTGCGTACTCGGTGTGGCGGCCATAGTCGTCCACGGGCACGATGAGATCCAGACCGTAGCGCATACCCGTCTGGTAGTCGTCCGCGCCGAAGCCGGGAGCGGTGTGGACACAGCCCGTACCGGAATCCATGGTAACGTACTCGGCGTTGACCAGAAGGGAGGTCTTGTCCAGGAAGGGGTGCTTGGCCAGCATATGCTCGAAGAACTCACCGGGATAGGTGGCCAGAACCTCATAATTCTCAAAGCCGCCCATCTTCATGGTCTTCTCCATGAGAGCCTCGGCCATGATGTAGGTCTCGCCATTCTCGGCCTTGACCAGCACGTAGCTGTCGCGGGGATGCAGGCAGATACCCATGTTGCCGGGCAGAGTCCAGATGGTGGTGGTCCAGATGACGAAGAACATCTTGGACTTGTCGAAGCCCTCCAGCTTGCCCAGATCGTCGTGCATGGGGAACTTGACGTAGACGGAGGTACAGGGATCGTCCTTGTACTCGATATCGGCCTCGGCCACGGCGGTGGCGCAGAAGGGGCACCAGGTCACGGGCTTCAGGCCCTTGTAGATGTAGCCCTTGTCGTACATGGCACCGAAGATCTTGACCTCCTGGCCCTCGAAATGGCGATCCATGGTGCGGTAGGGATGCTCCCAGTCGCCCACAACGCCCAGACGCTTAAAGCCTGCCATCTGCTTCTGGATGAAGTCCTCGGCGAAGTCCTCGCAGGCCTTACGGAACTCGGGGACGGTCATCTCCTTGTTCAGCTTCTTCTTGGAGTTCTCGATGGCGCGCTCAATGGGCAGACCGTGGTTGTCCCAGCCGGGGACGTAGGGGGTGTAGTGACCCATCATGGCCTGGGAACGGACGATGAAGTCCTTCAGGGTCTTGTTCAGGGCATGACCCATGTGGATGAAGCCGTTGGAGAAGGGAGGGCCGTCATGGAGGATGAAGGGGGTCTTATCCTTGTTCTTCTCCAGCATGGCGTTGTAGAGATCGATGCTCTCCCAATACTTCAGGGTATCGGGCTCGCGCTGGGGCAGGCCTGCCTTCATGGGGAAGGAGGTCTGGGGCAGATTCAATGTGCTGTTGTAATCCTTGGACATTGGTTTTCAAAGCTCCTTATGTTATGTTAATGGTTACGTATATGAATATCGGCGGGGTACGCCGCTATTTTCAATTTCATTTTAAGGCCACCGATAGGCCTCGGCGCTGAAGATAAAGATCGGCTTTTCGGGGTGCTTGTCGAAGACCACAAGGAGGTATTCATCCCCCTCGCTTGCGCGCTCCGCTTCACTTCTTGACACGGGAAAGCCTTCCATGCCGTCAAAGCAGAACTCGTCCCTGTATATCGCTTCGCGGTAGTAGTGACCATGTCTGCGCTCCCACACCATCCCCTGAAATTCATCGTAGGAAACGGATCTCAGCTTGGCCTTAACGATGTGATAGGGGGCGCGGTAAGCCGAAAAGTCATTCCAAGCGTCACGGCCAAAGTAGACGATAACGCCTCCCGCCGCAAGCCAGACCACAGCCACGATCACCCAACAGATGACGTGACAGATGGGATAGTTCCCCAGGACGGTATGGTTTTTGATGGAGATGGGAGCCGCCGTAAACACAGCGGCGGCCACCAGCATTCCACCCAGCATGAACAGGAAAAACGCAAAGCTGGCGAGGAAGCTCTTTTTCAGTCTTCCCCGTATCAGGTCATCCGTCAACCGAGGAAGCTCGCTCTCCGAGCTGTACTTATCGTAAGGGTTCATGGGCGGTCTCCTTGCTGACGATTTCGGTAAGTCAAATATCCTCCCGCTCCATCTCGCGGCTCACGGTGTACGCGCTCCGCTCATAGGCGGAATACACGTCGATCACCGTCCCGCAGGTCTCCAGCAGAGGCGCGTGGTAGCGAAGGCGATCCAGGGTGCGGTGGATATCGCAGATCAGGATACACACCCCGCGGTCGTTGCGGAACAGGGGGTAGAACAGTCCCTCCGGCGCGAAGGAGCGCAGAGTCATCCACACGGGGGACTCGGCTTGGCGGAGGTAGTGGAGGTAGCCGATGCCGAAGCCGTACTTCTTGGCGGCCTTCTCGAACTTCTCCCGGTTCTCGGGAGAAAGCCAGCGATCCACGGTCTCCTGATCGGGGATCTTGTTTCCGGGATCCACTATGGCGTACTGATCGGGGGCGTTGTACTTGATGACCTCCCCGAATGCCATCAGCACAAGGTCGATGAACTCGTCCTTCTTGTGGCTGACGGTGTAGCAGGTGCGCCCATCCTCCAATTTGTCGGAGGTACAGGTGTTGAGCTTGATGTAGAGCCAGGTCTTGATGGCATCCGCCACCCGCTCGGCGGAGGGCACGAAGTCCTCGGGCGCGCCGTAGTCACGGAAGGAGCCCAGACAGTAACGCATCATCTCCCGCAGCTCACGGGGAAAGGGTTTACACTCACAGCGGAAAGCACAGGTGCCGTCCAGCGTCATCTCGGTGAAATGCCCATTGAGGCTGATATCCCGATTCGACAAAGGCTTGAACCGCGTGCACCCGGGGCACTTCTCGTTGATGATCTGTCGCAGGCGGTTGTTGTAGGTCTTCTGATCCATCCGCTCCACCTCGGCGGGATAGACCGCGTAGGGTGAGGGAATGGTCAGGTAGGTCGGCTCGTCGGCGTACCCCGTCAGAAAGTAGGGAGCCAGGCAAAGCCCCTTCTCCTGAGGCCAAGAGCGATCGTGATTGTTCTCATGCAGGCAGACCGCCTCCACCACAAGAGGAAAATGCTGGGTCATGAGCCAATCGCGGAATTCCGAAAAATCCGCGAATCCTTCAGGCAACAAAGCATATTGCCCCGCGCAGTAAAACCCTTGCTCCATAACCGCTCCTCATTTTGCATTTTGAATTTTGCATTTTGCATTTACACATACTTCCCCGCCACCAGCCGTATCCGCCCCTTCCGTGTCGTCCCGTCGAAGGCGTGAACGGCAAATTTGCCGTACCCTCGCACGGAAATGACCGCGGGCGCGTCCACGGTAGCGGAGCAGTCCTCCACCGCCTCGTAGTCCAGCTCCACGATCCCCGACTTCACGGCCATCTGGGCCTTCTCACGGGACAGATTGCAGAGAGCCGCCACCACGCAGTCCAGCCGCTGGGAGGCGACGGTATCGTTTACAGGCTGGAGCCGTCTTGTCCCCCCAAGGCTTGTCCCCTCGGGGAGTCGGCTGACCTTTACGGTATCGGTGGCCACCTTCTCCATTTGGGTGGTGAGGAAATCCCCCACACGGGAGTCGGTCAGAAGAATGGCCGAATGGGCATCGGGAATCAGAATATCCCCGATGGCATCCCGCTCCAGTCCCAGCCCCAGGACAGAGCCGAGATAGTCGCGGTGGGAAAGCTCGCGGAAGCCCGAGCCCTTCACGAGCATGGGGCAGACCGCACAGCGGATGATCTCCGCCAGATCCTCCAGACCCCCGTCGGCCAAAGCCGCCACGGGATCGGCCATAAGGGCGGCGGGATCCGCCAGCCCCTCGGTGTAGTCGGGCAGGATCACGACCCGTACCCGCTCGGCCTCGGGGTAGCCGCCCCACAGAACCGCCGTCCCCGCGCTCAGGCGGGAGGACAGGTGGATGCGGGCGTACTTGGCCTCACGGGGTGTCAGATACGAGCTGACCGCCGCCTCTCCCCGCCCGCTTTTCCGGACCAGATCGTCCAGGCGGGAGAGGAGCAGGCGAATGTCCTCGTCACAAATATAGGCGTACTCGCTCATAGCATGCCCTGCAGGAAAATGCCCAAAAAGGACAGAAGCACCACCGTAAACAGGAAGGGCATATCCAGGGGAAGACCCTGGAACCATCCGAAGCGGTTGCACAGAGCGCGGATGGGCATGATGAGAGGCTCGGTGATCACGTAGAGGAACGCCCCGATCTTGGTCTGCTCCCCCATGGAGAACCAGCTCAGCACAGCCCGTCCCAGCATGGCGATGGAGGCCACGTCAATGAAAATCAGAACGCACTGCACCAGCACGTACATTCCTCCGCTCATAGCCTACCTCCTTCCCCGCGGGACACAAAAACAGTTTGGGAAAAGCGGGACTCACTCGACATCCTCGTCGGCGTCCTCCTCATACTCTTCCTCGTCATACTCCTCGTACTCTTCTTCGTCGTACTCCTCGTATTCCTCGTCCTCGTCGTACTCCTCGTCGTCCTCGTACTCTTCCTCGTCCTCGTCATCCAGCTCCAGCTCGTCCTCGTCCAGCTCCACGCCGTCGGGAACCAGCACCACGGTGGTGGCCTCGGGGCGCACCAGCTCGGCGTTCAGAGCCAGCACGGCACCCATCATGTAGTCGAACAGACGGAGCACGTCAGAGGCCTCCAGGTCGCCCAGGCGAACCACCACCACGTGACCGGCGGCCAGGCCCTTGACGATGCCCTCACGGCAGTCGCGGTAGGAGGCGGGGGTGTAGTACAGGTACTCGGGAGCGGGCTCGGGAGCAAAGACGGGCTCCACCTTCTCCTCTACGCGCTCACAGTAAGCGGGGGCGTCCTCCTCCTCGTACAGACCCGTGCGGGGAGCATAGAAATCGTCCTCACGCTCGAAACGCTCCACGCGCTCGGCGCGATCGGTGCGCTCCTCGTAACGGTCAGCGCGGCGGTCGTCCTCGCGGCGATCTTCGCGGCGATCCTCGCGGCGATCCTCGGCACGGCGGTCAGCCTTGTCGTAGGAGCCTGCGTAATACTCGCTATCGTAACCGCTGTCGAGATCCTCAACCTCGGTCTGGGGCTTGCTGAACTTCTTGAAAAAATCCTTCATGATGGTATCCTCTGCCTTTCTTTTTTTGTAATGATGTATATTCAGATATTGCTTACTTCTTCAGGGGAGTCCTTGACAAACAGGCCTCGTCCCACCCGCACCATGGTGGAGCCACAGGCGGCGGCGGGGATATAGGACTCGGACATACCCATGGACATGACCATAGGCTCGGTGCAGCCCAACCGCTCCCAGATGCCGTCGCAAAGAGCGCGGGTTCTTCCGAAGATGACCCGATATTCCTCGTCGGTGGACTTGGGGGCCATGGTCATGAAGCCCCGCAGGCGGATGTGGGGGTAGTCCCCGCTCACCACCAGACGGGCAAAGGCCTCGGTCTCCTCGGGGGCGATGCCGCTCTTGCTGATCTCGCTGCCCGAATTGATCTCAATGAGCACGTCCATGACCCGCCCCGCCTTGGCCGCTTGCTTCTCGATCTCCCGAGCCAGCTTCTCCGAGTCCAGGGACTGGATCATGTCCACCTTGTCGATGATGTACTTGACCTTATTGGTTTGCAGCGTCCCGATAAAGTGGATGGAAAGTCCCTCCCGCTCCAGCAGGTCGTAACGCTCCAACAGCTGCTGTACCCGATTCTCGCCCACGAAGTGGACGCCCAGGGTCTTGTGCAGGTAATTGATCTCCCCCACGTCCGCCGACTTGATGGCGGCCATGAGGATCACCCCGTCGGGGTCGTAGCCTCCCGCCTCGCAGGCCGCCTTCAGATCGGCCTTCACGCGGGAGAGGTTTCTATCGATGTAGGTATAGTCCATACCGTTTGTCTCATCTCCTTTTTTGGTAAACGGCGGCGGGGTCAGCCGATGACCTTCCCCTCGTACAGCTCGTTGCCGCTTGTGATGATATTGTCGTTGAGCCGCAGATAGTCCCAGCCGTCGGCGGTGCGCTTGGCATATTCCTCGTCCGTGAGGGAGTCGAGATAGGCCTTGACGTCCTCAAAGGTCTCGGCAATGATGTAGCCGTCCCGACGGACGTAGATGCTGATCTTGCGGAACTCCACCACGTTCCCCGCCAGGATGTAGACACCCACCACGTCCTCTCCCGTCTTTCGGGAGCGGAGAGTCACCACCGCCTCGTTGGGGATGCGGTAGCCTCCCGTGCGGAGTGCCACGGTCTCGGCGGTAAAGCGGCGGGCAAAGGCAAAGCCATCAGGCATATCCTGGGAAGAGAACACCACCATGGCGCCCTCCCCGTCGGGAACCAGCCGCTCCAGCTTCATGGTGACCGTCGTCCCCGCGCTGTCGCCGCAGAGCATGGTGTAGGATGCCCCGCTCGCGATGCCCTGCTGGAAGACCTCAATGGCTCCGTCGGACAGGGGAATGTAGGCCGCCGCGTACCAGGTGGAACTGTAGACCATCTTTCCCACGATGCCCGTGGGCATGGAGTTGGCCTGTCGGCGGGTCAGCTCGCGGAAATCGGCAGGGGTCATGGTCATGGCGGAGGCGTAATCGAAAATGGATTCGTAGCCGTCACAGCCGTAGTAGAAGTAACCGCTTCGGTCAGCAGACATGGCCGAGACCTTGGAAAGCCCCGCCACCAGCGCCTGCCGCTCGGCCTTGAGAGACGCGAGGGACTGACTTCCCGCCGCGCCCGTGATGATGTCGTAGCGGCTGATGCCGTCCAGCATGGAGCCGGCGTAGCCCGACACCGCCGACAGGTCTCCCCGTCCCGCGGCCTCCAGAAGCCCCAGATAATCCCGATCCACCGCCTCGGCCGTATCCCGCGCGTCGGCGGGAGTACCCAGACCGCCCAGCTCCTCCAGGAGCGCAATGCGGTCGCCGTAGGCGTTCAGCTGCTTTTGGATGTCGACGGACAGAGCCGCATCCCCCGCCCCATAGGCGGTACCGATGCTCTGCCCCACGCCCACCCGCTCGCCGTCTCGCACGTCGTACAGGTAGGTGTCGCTCCCCGCGGCGTAGAGGGGCTGCTCGTCGCGGAAGATATACAGCTCCAGCTGTACGTAGGACTCGTCCAGAATCTCCTGGGTGCGGAGAGTGTTCAGCCCCACCGTCACGTGGCGGGCCACCTGGTAGATGGCGAAGCCGATGATGCCCAGCATGAGGACGATGAAGCCCGCGTTGAGAAGGGCACGTACCCGTCCCGCCCCCAGCTTCTTGCGGGGAGAGGGCAGACGGCGGGTGATCTCGTATAGATTCGCCATGGTCTCTCCTTTCTCCCGCGGGGGTCTTCGGGATCTTGCCCCTCGACACGCTCGGTACAGCACCTCACCGTCAAATGGACATAGTTATCCCTATTATATACTACAACCTATAGTATAGCACAAAAACCCTCTTATTTAAAGAGGGTTTTCGCATTGTTTACAATATCTTCAAAACTTTTTACAATTGACTTCCCGTCCGCGACGGTATCGCAGGTGACCCACTGCACGTAGGGCTTGGCCTTGAACCAGGTGACCTGCCGCTTGGCGTAGTGATGGGTAGCCAGCTTGAGGGTCACCACGCAGGCCTCCAGGGTCGCTTCCCCGTCCAGATAGGGGAACAGCTCCTTGTAACCGATGGCCTGGGCGGCGGTGCGGCAGATCTCAAAGACCCCCATCTCCCGCAGGCGGCGGGTCTCCTCCAAGAGTCCCTGCTCCATCATGATGTCCACACGGCGGTCAATGCGATCGTAGAGGATCCCTCGGTCATCGTAGTGAAGTCCGATCACCGTAGCGTCGTAGGGGCTCTCGGGCTCCCGGGACTCCCTGTCAAGGTCACTCTTTTTCCGCCCCGTGGTCATGCAGATCTCAATGGCCCGCGCCACCCGCTTGACGTTGTTGGGATGGATGGCCTCGGCACTCTCGGGATCCAGCTCACGGAGCTTATCGTGGAGAGCTTGATTCCCCTCCCGCTCGGCCAGAGCGCAGAGCTCCACCCGCAGATTGGGATCGCTGTCGGTGACCTCAAAAGTGCCTCCCCGCAGAAAGGCATCCAGATAGAGCCCCGTACCGCCGCACAGGACGGGGAGCTTCCCTCTTTCCAGTATGTCGGAGACCGCCGCGCGGGCATCCCGCACGTAGTCGGCGCAGGAGTACCCCCCAGGGTCGGTGGGATCCACAAAGTCCATGAGATGGTGGGTGATCCCCTGCCGCTCGGCCTCGTCGGGGGTGGCGGTACCGATGTTCATGCCCCGATAGATCTGCATGGAGTCGCAGGAGACGATCTCGCCGTCCAGCTGACGGGCCAGCTCCACCGCGAGAGAGGTCTTGCCGCTGGCGGTAGAGCCGACTACGCAGAGGATGCGGGGCTTGGTGATGTTGTTGTTCATGTTTATCCTTTTTTCAAATTTGGGTTTGTCGGGATGTTTCGATTGGCACGAGCACCTGTAGGGGGCGCCGCGCCCCTCGGGCCCCCCCAAAAAAAAAAACAAAAAGGGA
>JBGVRH010000092.1:0-37085 GCA_045128275.1 Eubacteriales bacterium
CCCAAAACTTTCAAAAAGCGTAGATATGCCAAGAGATTTGATAGTGGGTAGCATAGAGGAGACCCCCATGGGGCCCCTTCCCCATTGGTGTATTTGATGCGTAAAAGGGATGTGTATCCCACAGATAAACCCAAATTTGAAGTCTTCTCACCCCACGCCCATCTCACTCATATACTGATTACCGAAACCATTCCCGGAGGTCGTATATGAGCGTGAAAGAAACTGTATTCCAAGTCGCCGTGGCCGCCCTGTCGGTCATTGGCCTGTTCGGCATCCTCCACGGACTCTTTGAGTCCCTCCTTGTCCCCCGCGAGATGGGGACCGCCGTCATCCTAACCCAAAAGATCACCCCCTGTGAGCTGGATATCCTCCTCTGCGAGGCCCGCCGCGCCCCCTTTGGACGGGGGAGACAGGTGGTCTTGTCCATCCCCCCGGAGCTTCTGCGGGAGGGCATGGGAGAGGAGGGAAGATTGACCGAGGAGTACGCCGAGCTGGTGGAGAAGTACGAGGTCACACTGTGTGTGTGTGCCCGGCCCACTGTCCGCGACACATGATCCCAAACACAACCGAAAGGAGGACGCGCCGTGTACGACGAGCCCCAATTTCCCCCCATAGACTCCGCCGAAAGCCCCGCCGCGTCTCCCAAGGACGGCTTGACCCAGCTCAAGGGCAGCGTGGAGCATATCATCTACGCCAACGAGGACAACGGCTATACCGTCCTGGACTTCGGTCTGGAGGACGACGTGGTCACCGCCTGTGGCACCATGCCCTACATCAGCGAGGGCGACAGCCTCATTTTGTGGGGCAACTGGGTACACAACCCCAAGTACGGCCGCCAGTTCAAGGTGGAGCAGTACGAAAGAGATATGCCCGCCGATTCTGCCGCTATCCTCCGCTACTTATCCTCCCGCACCATCAAGGGGATCGGCCCCAAGCTGGCCGAGCGCATTGTCTCCCACTTCGGGGACGAGACCCTGGACGTCATGGAGAACCACCCCGACTGGCTTTCCGACGTCCCCGGCATCTCCCGCAAGAAGGCCGAGGAGATCGCCGAGGATTTCAAGGCCAAGGCGGGCATCCGCTCCGCCATGATGTTCTTCCGCGACTACTTCGGAGCGGCCATGACGGTGAAGATCTACAAGCAGTTCGGCTCGGGGGCCGTGGATATGGCCAAGGAGAACCCCTATCGCCTCTGCGACGAGGTGGAGGGCATCGGCTTTGAGCGGGCTGACCAGATGGCCATGTCCCTCGGTCTGGATCCCCAGAGCGAGGAGCGACTCATGAGCGGGGTGAAGTACCTTCTCACCTCCAACGCCGCCCGCAACGGTCACGTCTGCCTCCCCCGAGAGAAGCTCACCGAGGCCGCCGCCCAGCTCCTCCACACCGATGGGGAGAAGGTAGCCGCCGCCATCGACGCCCAGCTGGACGCCAAGGGCTTGGTTTCCCACCGCTACGGCGGCACGGAGTATATTTTCGATGCTGCCACCGACCGACAGGAAAAGTATATCGCCGACAAGCTCCTCCTGCTGGACAAGCTCTGTCCCTCCGTGGATATCGGGGACGTGGGTGCCTTCATCGCCCGCGAGGAGCGGGATCAGGGCATGAGCTACGCCAAGGGGCAAAAGCAGGCCATATCGGATGCCCTGTCGGGCGGTGTCATGCTTCTGACGGGCGGCCCGGGTACGGGTAAGACCACCGTGGTGCATGCTCTGTTGCATATTTTCCGCTCCATGGATATGACGGTGGCCCTCTGCGCCCCCACGGGACGGGCGGCCAAGCGGCTCTCCGAGTCCACCTCCATGGAGGCCAAGACCATCCACCGTCTCCTGGAAATGGAGTTCGAGGAGGGCTCGGGTCACGGCCGATTCCGCCGAAACGAACAGGATCTTCTGGAGGAGTCGGTGGTCATCGTGGACGAGGCCTCCATGGTGGACAACGCCCTCATGTGCTCCCTCTGTAAGGCGGTCAAGCCGGGCGCGCGGCTCATTCTCATCGGGGATGCCGATCAGCTTCCCTCGGTAGGCGCGGGACGGGTGCTGTGCGATCTCATCGATAGCGGACGCTTCGCCACGGTGCGCCTCACCGAGATCTTCCGCCAGGCCCGCGAGTCCCTCATCGTCACCAACGCCCACGCCATCAACGAGGGGAGCCTCCCCAACCTCACCATCAAGAATAACGACTTCTTCTTCCTCCCCCGCCGCTACGATCGGGAGATTGCCGACACGGTGGTGGAGCTGTGCGAAACAAGACTCCCCCGCGCCTACGGAAAAGCCACCGAGGGAGGTATCCAGATCATCACCCCCTCCCGCAAGGGTGAGGCGGGCACCGAGAACCTCAACCGCCGCCTCCAGGCCGCCCTCAATCCTCCCGCCAAGGGCAAAAAGGAGCTGAAGTACCGCGAGACGGTCTTCCGCGTGGGCGATCGGGTCATGCAGACCAAGAATAACTACGATATCACGTGGGAGAACAGCAGCGGAAACGATCAGACCGCAGGCAGCGGTGTCTTCAACGGGGATATCGGCACCGTGATCTTCATCGATACCGCCGAGGGGGAAATGGTGGTGTCCTTTGACGATAAGGAGGCCACCTATACAGGCGAGATGCTGGACGAGCTGGAGCACGCCTGGGCGGTCACGGTTCATAAGAGCCAGGGCTCGGAGTATCCCTTCGTCATCATCCCCTGCTACAACGCCCCGCCCCTGCTTCTGACCCGCAACCTCCTCTACACCGCCGTCACCCGCGCCCGCCGCATGGTGATCCTGGTGGGCAGAGAGGATATCATCCGCACCATGGTGGACAACAACCGCCAGACCCTGCGCTACACGGGCTTGACCCATCGCCTGGAGAAGGCGTAACCCCGCGGGAAAGTCTCCCGAAACCGCAAAAAACGCAAAACCCCTTGACAGTCCACGGGTTTTGTGCTATACTATACAAAGATATACAGTGGAATACTGTTTCCGCGTTCCAAGACCACAGGAGAGAGAGGTGAGTACGGTGCTTGAGAAATTCTCGCGGGATATCGCCATAGATTTCGGAACGGCCTCTGTGCTGGTCTACGTCCAGGGCCAGGGCATCGTCCTCAAGGAGCCCTCCGTGGTGGCCATTGACGTGTCCACCGACCGCGTGGTCAAGGTGGGCCAGGATGCCATGGAAATGCTGGGCCGTACCCCCGACCATATCGACGCTCTGCGTCCCATGAAGAACGGTACCATCAGCCAGTATGAGGTCACGCTTCAGATGCTCCGCTACTTCATCCGCCGTGCCTGCGGTAAGGTGTGGATCCCTCCCCGCGTGCTGATCTGCGTGCCTACGGGGATCTCCGAGGTGGAGATGCGCGCCATCATGGAGGCCTCCCGCGAGGCGGGGGCAAGACGCACCTACCTCATCGAGGAGCCCAAGGCGGCCGCCATCGGCGCGGGACTGGACATCAAGTCCCCCGTGGGCAGTATGGTGGTCAATATCGGCGGCGGCATCAGCGATATCGCGGTGCTGTCCATGGGCGGCGTCGTGGTGGCGGACTCCATCCCCATCGGCGGCGACAAGTTTGACGAGGCCATCCAGAGCTACCTCCGCCGGCGCTACAACATCCTCATCGGTGAGCGCACCGCCGAGGATATCAAGATCAACATCGGTGATGTATACGAGCATAAAAAGACCTCCTACATGAAGGTCACAGGCCGCTCTCTGACCGAGGGCACCCAAAAGGAGGTGCTGATCAGCTCCCGCGAGATGATCGAAGCTCTCTACGAGCCCATTACCGCCATTCTGGATTCCATCTGCTCGGTTGTGGAGCAGACACCTCCCGAGCTGGTGGGTGATATCCTGCAAAAGGGCATGGTTCTCACGGGCGGCGGAAGCCTGCTCCGAGGGCTGGATAAGCTCATTGAGCGGGTCACGGGCATTCCCGCCTACGTGGCCAAGAAGCCCATCAGCAGCACCGTCTTGGGTGCGGGAAGCCTTCTGCCCTACCTCGGCGGTATGCCCGAGGGCGTGGTCACCCTGCCGTCTCGCGTTAAGTCTTAATCAAAAACAAGGAGAGGAAAGGAGCTTTTGGGAGTTTCTTTCCTCTTTTCATCCCATTTTCAAAGGAGTTATACCATGACCCATCAAAACCGCATTCTCTCGGGCTATGAGCCCGCCTCCGTCCTCTCCTTCTTCGAGGATATCTGCGCCATTCCCCACGTTTCGGGGGATGAAAAGGCCATCACCGACTACATCGAGCAATTCGCCAAGACCCGCGGCCTGTCCTGCTACCGCGACAGCGTCCACAACGTCTTCATCAAGCTCCCCGCCACGAAGGATCACGAGTCTGCCCCCGCCGTCATGATGCAGGGTCATACCGACATGGTTGGCGAGAAAACCGCCGATTCTACCCACAATTTCGCTACCGACGGTCTTAAGCTCCGCGTCGATGCCGAGGGCTGGATCTCCGCCACCGACACCACCCTGGGTGGTGACGACGGCATCGCCGTGGCCATGATGCTGGCCATTCTGGATAATCCCCCCGAGCCTCACCCCGCCATCGAGTGCCTCTTCACCGTTTCCGAGGAGACGGGTCTGGAGGGCGCGTGGGCCTTTGATCCCGCCGCCGCGGGTGCCACCGCCCATACCATGATCAATCTGGACAGCGAGGCCGAGGGTGTCATCACCGCAGGCTGCTCGGGCGGTATGCGCACCGATATCACCGTTCCCGTGACCTGTGAGCCTGCCGAGGGATTTGCCGTCAGGATTATTTTGGACGGCTTTACCGGCGGCCACTCGGGCGTGGAGATCCACGAGGGGCATACCAACGCCATCAAGGCCATGGGACGGATCCTGCGCGCCCTGACCGAGCCCTATGATTTCTCCCTGATCTCGGTGAGCGGCGGCGGCAAGGACAATGCCATTCCCCGTGACTGCACCGTAACGGTGGATCTCCGCGATGCCACCCATGCCGAGGCGTTCCTCCGCGACGTGACCGCCGAGGCTGAAAAGCTCCGCTCCGAGCCCAACATGATCCCTGCCGATAAGGTCTTCACCTGCACCGCCGAGATCCTGTCCGAGGCCCCCGCTCTGTGCATGGATGACAAAACCACTCACGCCATCCTGTCCATGCTGATCCTCGTCCGCGACGGTGTTCTGTCCATGTCCGCCCACGTGAAGGGTCTGGTGGCTCACTCCCGCAACCTGGGCATCGTCAAGACTCTCACCGACGGGGAAGGGAAGCCCACCGCCGTGAAATTCTCCATGTCCACCCGCTCTGCCTCCAACAATCATTTGGACGATTCCGAGCGGGAGCTGTCGGCTTTGGCCGCCGTTTTGGGGGGCGAGGCTACCCACCGCGCCCGCTACCCCGGCTGGGACTACGCCCCAGTCTCCCCCCTCCGCGACCTCTGGACGAAGGTCAGCGAGGAGACCTACGGCATCACCCCCCGCGTTGAGGTCATCCACGCGGGACTGGAGTGCGGCATCCTCTGCGATAAGCTGGGGGAGATGGACATCATCTCGGTAGGCCCCGATATGAAGGATATCCACACCCCCCGCGAGATGCTCTCCATCCCCTCGGTGGAGCGCACCTATGCCCTGGTGTGCAAGACGCTGACCAGACTGGCGTGATTCATGATTTGAGCGCAAAACGCTGTAATCGTGGCATATTTTTTCATAAAAAATCACGGATTAGACCCGAATGGCCATAATATCCCTTGACAAGATGTGAAATTTTGTGTATAATATAACGTGACCCCCGCCCGCCTTCTACGGAACGGGCGGGGGCTTTCATTTTATTCTTATGAAAAGGAGGTGTTATACATGGGTCCTATTGAAATCCTGATTGCCGTAGTGGTAGGCGTTGTCTGCCTGGCTATAGGTGTTCTGATCGGTATTCTCTACCGCAAGAACGTGGCCGAGGCCAAGATCGGTACCGCCGAGCAGAAGGCCAAGGAGCTGGTCGAGGAAGGCACCAAGCAGGCCGAGACGCTGAAGAAGGAAGCACTCCTCTCCGCCAAGGAAGAGATCATGCGCCAGAAGAACGACATGGAGCAGGAGATCAAGGAGCGCCGCGCCGAGGTGTCCCGCACCGAGTCCCGTCTTTCCAAGAAGGAAGAGAACCTGGACAAGAAGAGCGAGCAGCTGGACAAGAAGAATGAGCAGCTGGACAAGAAGCTCAAGGAATGCGACGCTGTCCGCGAGCAGATCGATACCACTCTGGAGGAGCAGAAGCTCATGCTGGAAAAGGTCTCGGGCTATACCGCCGAGCAGGCCAAGGCAGAGCTGGTTGCCGAGCTGGAGGAGGAGATCCGCCACGAGCAGGCACAGCGCATCGTGGAGCTGGAGGAGCAGTACCGTGAGGAGGCCGACGATAAGGCCTGCCGCATCATGGCCCTGGCCATTCAGCGTTGCGCGGGCGATTTCGTTGCCGAGTCCACCATTTCCTCTGTGGCTCTGCCCAGCGAGGAGATGAAGGGCCGTATCATCGGCCGTGAGGGACGCAACATCCAGAAGCTGGAGACCCTGACGGGCGTCGAGCTGATCATCGACGATACCCCCGAG
Source organism: Eubacteriales bacterium (assembly GCA_045128275.1). Lineage (GTDB taxonomy): Bacteria > Bacillota > Clostridia > Oscillospirales > CAG-272 > CAMEON01. The sequence goes on from JBGVRH010000092.1 coordinate 6,529, forward strand.
GTCATCACCATTTCGGGCTTTGACCCCATCCGCCGCGAGGTCGCAAGACTCGCCCTGGAAAAGCTCATTTCCGACGGCCGTATCCATCCTACCCGCATTGAGGAGATGGTGGAGAAGGCCAAGAAGGACGTGGACGCCGCCATCAAGCAGGCGGGCGAGCGCGCAACCTTCGAAGTCAACATCCATGGCATCAACCCCGACCTGGTTCGTCTGCTCGGTCGCCTGCGCTACCGCACGAGCTACGGTCAGAACGTACTCCAGCACTCCATCGAGGTCGCCATCCTGGCCGGCATCATGGCAGAGGAGCTGGGCGTGGATCCTGTCCTTGCCCGCAGAGCAGGACTTTTGCACGATATCGGTAAGGCATTCCCCTACGATGTGGAAGGCTCCCACGTGCAGATCGGCGTGAACGCCGCCAAGAAGTACAAGGAGGGCCGTGACGTGGTTCACGCCATCGAGGCCCACCACGGAGACGTAGAGCCCCAGACCGTCATCGCCGTTCTGGTTCAGGCCGCCGACGCCATTTCGGCCGCCCGTCCCGGAGCCCGCCGCGAGGACATGGAGAACTACATCAAGCGACTGGAGAAGCTGGAGGAGATCGCCGAGGGCTTCACCGGTATCGAGAAAGCATTCGCCATCCAGGCCGGCCGCGAGCTGCGCGTGATGGTGCGCCCCGACTCGGTGCATGACGAGGATATGCCTCTCATCGCCCGCCAGATGGCACAGAAGATCCAGGAAGAGGTCAAGTACCCCGGCCAGATCAAGATCAACCTCATCCGCGAGAGCCGCGCCACCGATTACGCCAAGTAATCCAAGCGACTTCCCGGAATCACCCTGTCCCGTGAGGGACGAGCTTTATCGAATTACAGATAAGGGTGCTGTTGTCCGCACAGCCAAATGCGGTTTCCATACAGTGAACATAAAACCCCCCTGTCCATGATCGCCGCTAAGGCAGTATCCGTGGGATACCCCAAAAGCGGTTTGGTATAAAGCGAACTGAAAAGAGGACTTCGACGTTTGTCGGAGTCCTTTTTTTCTCGCTTTTTGTGGGAGAAAGCCCCGAAACCCCTTGCAATTCAACCGATTTTGTGCTATACTAATACAGAATAGTCATTCAGCGGAGTCCGCACCCGAAGGGGACGCGCTCCCACTCCCCATACACTCCAAAAGGAGGAAACATCATGAAAAAACACCCGAAGGCCGCTCTCCGCTTTGGCTCGGCCGTGGCCGCCATGCTGGCCTTGACCCTGCTCCTGAGCCTGACTGCCTGCTTTGGCACCCCCGACGTGGAGACTCCCACCGAGGAGGAGTCCCATGAGGTGGTCACGCTGCCCCCCGTCACCCTCCCCGACCTCACCGATGACCGTGTCGTCACCGATATCACCGAGTACACCGACCGCCTGGAGAAGCTCTTTGTGGGCACGGCTCCCGCCCCCGCTCAGGACTTTACCTATGAGAGCAACGGGGACGGCATCACCGTCACGGGCTATACCGGCGGCGAGCTGATCCTGGTCATCCCCGACACCATAGAGGACAAGCCCGTCACCGCCATCGCCGGGTCGGCCTTTGCCGGCAAGGGCAACCTCAAGGCCATATCGGTGCCCGACAGCGTGAAGACCATCGGCAAGGATGCCTTCAAGGGCTGTGAGAGTCTGTCCTCCCTGCGCACCCCCGTGTTCACCTGCCCCGATGCCCCTTACTTCGGCGCTCTCTTCGGGGCTTCCTCCTATGAGACCAACGGCGGTAACGTCCCCGTCAGCCTTACCACCCTGGTGCTGACCGCGGGCGACATTGTCCCCGAATACGCCTTCTACGCCTGTCGCGGCCTGGAGGCGGTCTTCCTCCCCGCGACTGTGACCGAGATAGGCGACTTCGCCTTCTACGCCTGCGAGGCCCTGGCCCACATCAACACCGCCGACCTTTCCCTGACAAAGGTGGGCGACCGCGCCTTCGCCAACTGCGTGAAACTTTTGAACCTTACCCTCCCCGCCACCGTCACCTACATGGGCGCAGGCATGCTGGAGGGCTGTGGCAAGCTGGAGACCCTGGCCATCCCCTTCGTAGGCGGCTGTACCGATGACTACCCCCTCACCGAGGAGGAGAAGGCCGCCATTGAGGCAGGAGAGACCGTCCACCCCGCCCAGCCCTCGGCCTACCTGGGCTACCTCTTCGGCGCTTCCTCTCACACCTTCACCGCAGGCTACCTCCCCGCCTCCCTCATCACCGTGGAGATCCTGGAGGGCTGTGAGACCATCCCCGCCAACGCCTTCTTCGAGTGCGCCTCGGTGCGGGAGTTCATCCTCCCCGCCACGGTCAAGACCATCGGCCGCCGCGCCTTCTACGGCTGTGAGGCCCTGTCCAAGATGACCATCCCCGCAAGCGTGACCGCTATCGGCGACGACGCCTTCCACGGCTGTATCCGCCTGGTGGAGGTGGAGTTCCCCACCGCTGACGGCACCGTGGAGCTGGGTGTCCAGACCTTCATGGACTGCCGTTCCCTGGTCACCGTGACCCTTCCCGAGGAGGTCAAGCACCTCCCCAATTCCTGCTTCTCGGGTTGCCTCTCTCTGAAGACCCTCACCGCCGAGGGCGTGCAGACCCAGGGCAAGCAGGTCTTCCGCCATTGCGATAAGCTCACGGGCTGGAAGAAGTAACCAGACCATCCATCAGAATAAGGAGATAAACACCATGTCCAACTACAAGCTCGATACCATCTGCGTACAGGGCGGCTACAAGCCCGAGAACGGCGAGGCCCGCACCCTGCCCATCTACCAGAGCACCACCTACAAGTACGATTCCGCCGACCACCTGGGCGACCTCTTCGATCTGAAGGCCGACGGCCACATGTACTCCCGCATCTCCAACCCCACCCTCGCCTGCGTGGAGGCCAAGATCGCCGAGATGGAGGGAGGCGTTGGCGCCATGCTGGTCTCCTCGGGTCAGGCCGCCAACCTCACCGCCGTGCTGAACATCACCTCCGCCGGCCAGAACATCATCTCCCTGGCCTCCATCTACGGCGGCACCGTCACCCTTTTCGCCGTCACCCTGAAGAAGATGGGCATTGAGGTGAGATTCGCCACCCCCGACATGACCGATGCTGAGATCGAGGCCATGATGGACGAGAACACCCGCCTGCTCTTCGGTGAGACCGTGGCAAACCCCGCCCTGGTGGTCTTCGATATTGAAAGATACGCCAAGCTGGCTCACAAGCATGATATGCCCCTGGTGGTGGACAACACCTTCGCCACCCCCGTCCTCTGCCGTCCCTTCGAGTACGGCTGTGATATCGTCACCCACTCCACCACCAAGTACATGGACGGCCACGCCACCGTGGTGGGCGGCTGTATCGTGGACAGCGGTAAGTTCGACTGGTCTGTGGGCGGCCGCTACCCCGAGCTGACCACCCCCGACGACTCCTACCACGGCGTGGTCTACACCGAGTCCTTCGGCCCCGCCGCTTACGTCACCAAGGCCAGAGTGCAGATGCTCCGCGACATGGGCAACACCATGTCCCCCATGGCCGCATTCCTGCTCAACCTCGGTCTGGAGACCCTGGCTCTCCGCATGGAGCGCCACTGCGCCAACGCTCTGGCCGTGGCCAAGTTCCTTGAAAATCACGAGTGCGTGGATTGGGTGGACTACCCCCTGCTGGAAGGTAACGCCCAGTACGATCTGGCCAAGAAGTACCTGCCCAAGGGTGCTTGCGGTGTCATCTCCGTTGGCATCAAGGGAGGACGTGCCGCCGCCACCAAGTTCCTGGATAACCTCAAGCTCCTGAACATCGTGGTTCACGTGGCCGATGCCCGCTCCTGCGCCCTCCACCCCGCCTCCACCACCCACCGCCAGCTCACCGAGGAGCAGCTCAACGCCTGCGGCGTGAAGCCCGAGCAGGTGCGCCTCTCCATCGGTATCGAGAACATCGAGGACATCCTGGCCGATCTGGATCAGGCACTCCGCGCGTAAGAACGAGGGGCTCTGCCCCTGACCCCCGCCTAAGGGACTTTTGAAAAAGTCCCTTAGGGATCTTCAAAACCTTCAAAAAGGTCATATAAAAAGCATCGGTTTTCCGTCAAAAAGAAGCTGAGCCGTTGCGAAAAAGCCCTTTCCCAAGAAATAAAACGAAAAGGACTGTCACCATGCCCATTAAAATTCCCAATCTTCTCCCCGCAACCGATACGTTGCTCAAGGAAAACATCTTCGTGATGACCGAGACCCGCGCCATTACCCAGGATATCCGCCCCCTGCATATCCTCATGCTCAATCTCATGCCCAAGAAGATCGAGACCGAGACACAGATCGCCCGTCTCATCGGCAACACCCCCCTGCAGGTGGAGCTGGAGCTGCTCCAGACCGCTACCCACAAGTCCAGCCACACCTCCGAGGAGCATATGCTGGCCTTCTACAAGACCTTTGACGAGGTCAAGCATAAGAAGTACGACGGCATGATCATCACGGGCGCGCCCGTGGAGCAGCTCCCCTTTGAGGAGGTGGACTACTGGCCCGAGCTCTGCGAGATCATGGAGTGGAGCAAGACCCACGTCACCTCCACCCTCCACATCTGCTGGGGCGCACAGGCGGGACTCTACTACCACTACGGCATCCCCAAGTACCCCCTGGAGCAGAAGCTCTTCGGTGTCTACGAGCACAAGCTGGACTACAACCGCTCCATGCTCTTCCGCGGCTACGACGACGTGTTCAACGTCCCCCACTCCCGCCACACCACCACCAAGCGTGAGGACATCGAGGCCATCCCCGAGCTGCGCATCGTCACCAGCTCCGAGGAGGCGGGCGTATTCTGCGCCATGACCGCAAGGGGCAAGCAGATCTACGTCATGGGTCATTCCGAGTACGATGCCGACACTCTGAAGAACGAGTACCTCCGCGACAAGAACGCGGGCCTGCCCATCCAGCCCCCCGCCCACTATTTCCCCGATGACGATCCTACCCGCGAGCCCATCGTGCGGTGGAGATCCTGCGCCAATCTGTTCTATTCTAACTGGCTGAATTATTACGTGTACCAGACTACGCCTTATGATGTGAAGGATATTCAGTGATGGATATGAGAAAAGGGGCTGGGACAAATTGAATATTTTGATTTTGCGCCTATAAAAAAGCACAAAAAAACCAAGATCAATCAACTGATTTGACCTTGGTTTTTTGTTATGGTTGCACACAATGTTCACAATTTGTTAATGCTATGAAGCAGCCCCTTTTTTGTCAGACGAAGTGGATGGCGATGGATCCCAGATGGTTGTTTCCCTTGATGTAAAGAACGGGACCTTCAGTCGCGCTGTATGTGGGGGTCTCGATGGAGCCCAAATGATGCTTTATGTCCTCGACCAGCGTCCATGACGAGGGGACGTTGATGGTCATGACACCGAGGTTGTTGGAGACGATGAGGGTTTGATCGCCATGGTATTGATCCGTGTTTTGAAAATGAATGGTGCATTCGCCCAGCTTATTGGAAATGGTGTTCGGGGTAAAATGCTCGCAATCGACGTAGACGGTGGAGGTGTTGAGCCTGTTCTCCTGACCAATGGAGACGTGGGAGTGCTTGCGTTTGACGCCAAGCTTGCGGGATGGGAGCAACAAGGCGAAGCCGACGTGCAACAGGAGCGCGATCAGGAGCGCGAGCCAATTATTGATGATGCTCTCGGTCTCCAAGCCGCAGAGAATGGCTATGTTTTTCTCAAACAGCAGAAATATGACGAACAGGGGGAGGAAGATCACGGAGATCTTGCCCTTGCACAAAAGAGTGACGGTATAGACGAGCAGGAGGAATCCGATAATCAGGGAGAAGACGGACACGTCTCCTGCGGCACCGAGCAGGGTGGGAATGATGCCGATCGCATCGAGGATGATGAGGACTGCGGAAAGCAGGAATCCGAGTCCCCAAAAAAGTCTTGTTTTTTTCATAGGGGTAACCTCCGTTTAGCGTTTGATTTCGTCCAGCTTATGCCGGAGAAGCTTGGAATAGGCGCGTGAGAACCAGACCTTTTTGTCAGAGCCATAAAAGGTCAGGATGCCGTTGCCGACCACCTCGCGTTGGATGGAGCTGACCTGCACGAGATTGGCCACAACGGATTTGGATACTCTGGTAAAGCAGGGATCCATGATGCTTTCCAGCTCATAGAGCTTATAGTTCGCGGTGAAGATGCTGTCCTTCGTGTGGGCGTAGACCGTTCCGCCGGAACTTTCGAAATAGAGAATCTCATTTTTGGGAACAAAATGCTCTGCGCCTCCCAAGGATAGGACGACGGTGTCTTTGCGTGTCAGAAGCTCCTCGATGGCTCTCATCAGCCGTTCCGTGCGGTCGGTTTCCTCGCGGCATCGAATAACGATCTCCTCCGAATCGGATAATTCGAGTCTTATCCTCACGGGCATCCCTCCTTCTTCTGTATTTCGTTACCATTATAGCATGTTTGTCGGATATTGTAAAGAGGTTTTGTGTGACAGGTGTTTTTTAGAGGATAAGCGGTATATAAAACCGCCCCCAACGCATTTCTGCATTGGGGGCGGTCTTTTTGTCTATATCAGAGGCAAATCAGCGTGACGTTACTCCGCCACAACCCCATCCACCACCGCATTAGCCATAACCTCCTCGGCGGTCAGGGCGCGGTCGTAGAAGCGGATGGCGCGGTAGGTGGTGTCAAAGGTCTTGGCGGCGGCATCGTGGCCGATGAACAGATCCGGTGCGCCCAGAGAGCCGGTGATGGTGGCGACCTCACCCTTGAGCTCACCGTTGACGTAAATGCAGGCCTTGCCGTTCTGCTCAAAGGTCAGGGTGATCAGGCTGTTCTGCAGAAGATCCAGACAGCCCTTGATCTTGATGCGGGCACCGGCGTTGATCGCAAACTTCAGCTCCAGCTCGTTGTTGGAATTGCGGCGGAACAGAGCCACCTGGTCGCCGCTGCTGTTGAGGAAGGTGTTGAAATCCGCGCCCTTGGACACGAAATCACCAAACAGGATCTCCACGGTGAAGGCCTGGCCGTTGACAACGTTCACCACGCTCTCGGGGAACTTGTGCTTGGCGTTGTAGGTCTTCAGACCCGCGTCGGTGAAGTAGTTGGTATCGTCCTTGGCGATCTTCATATCGTGGCCGCCCACCAGATCCTCCCACTTGTCGGAATCCTTGTTGTGGCCGTCGCGGTCGTTCTGGGTACCGCTGTAGTAGGCCACCAGACCCTCGCTGACGTAGTCATGCTCCACGGGGACGATCTCCTCGGGGGGGACGGTTTCCTCGGGCACCATGGTGGGACGCTCGGGAACGGTATAGGGGAAGGTGATCTTCATGCCGTCCAGCACGCGATCCCAGAATTTCACCCTGGTGGGATCGGTGGGGTATCTCGAATACAGGCAGGACACGATATTGTGCTCGTCGGCGGTCAGGAAGGTCTCGCCGTACAGCCACTCGCGCACCTCGTCGATCTGGTAGGTCTTGTTGGCGTTGTTCCAGACCCAGATGGGGGTGGGCCACAGGTGGACGTTGGCGCCGATGGCCTTGTACACGTCCTTGTTCACGCCTGCCTGGCCGTGGTGCGCCATCTGGACGATGTCGCTCTTGAGCTGGTCGCCGTAGGTGGTCAGCAGGCGGCGGCCGCCGATGTTGCCCAGGTCATTGAGGAACAGCACGGTCTGCTCACCGATGTGGAAGCGAAGCACGAGAGAGGTATCGTTGACGTTGGAGGTGCCGTCGACGGGATCCCAGGTCTGGAGGACCTCGATCTTCACGCCGTCGATCTCAAAGGACAGACCCTTGGCCACGGCCTCCTTGTTGATCACCGCACCGTTCAGATCGTCGTAGTAGGTGGAGCCTTCCTTGACGGTAGCCCCGATGACCTCGCCGTACTTGTTCATGTTCTCCTTGATCTGGGAGATCTCTATGTCGGCATTCTGACCGGGGTATTCGGCACTGCCGAACTCGGGGAAGTCGAAGTAGATGTTGTTGATCTTGTAGTTGGAATCGGCGGTGTAGTCCCGCATCATCTTGGACAGCTCATACATATGATCCTTGTGGGCGTGGGAGAGGAACCAAGCCTCCACCTCGAAGTATTCGTTGTCCCTCAGACCCAGGATGGCACGGATCGCGGCGGGCATGTAGGGGGCTCTGTCCTTACCCTCGCCGTCGATACCGCCGTCAATGACGATGAGCTTGCCATTGGTGGTCTTGATGACGTAGGACTGCATCAGGCTGTTCTTCTCGGGAACCAGCTGGTAGAGCACCACGGGGTCGGGTTCGGGCTCGGTGACCTCCTCGGTGGTGGCCTCCTCGGTAGGCTCGTCGGTGACCTCGTCGGTAGGAGCTTCGGTGGGCGTATCGGTAGGTGCCTCGGTGGGCGCATCGGTCGCGTTGGGGGTGCCCTCCTCGGAGGGAGCGGTGGTGTCGGTCACGGGGCCGCTCTGCACGCAAGCGAACAGAAGCACGCAGGACAGAACCAGCAGAAGAGCGATCAAAAGCTTTTTCATTTCTTTAAGTCCTTTTCTTATTTTTGCGCCACCCCGCAGGCGAGGTGGTAGATTGTCCTAATTGTACCATGAAACCGGCTCAAATCTGTGAATACAATGTTAATTTTGAACAAAGAGCCTCAAAAAGATCCCCGAAACCGTCCAGCACCTCCTCCGAAACCCGCTCAATGAAGTCCTCGGCCTCTTCCTCGCTTACGTAGACCTCCCGCTCAGTCACATCGGCTACCCCTTTGCGGTAGAAATCCTCAATCTCCCCCCGCTTGATTTCAAAGGCATCCGCGGGGAAGAAGGGAAGGAAGTCATTGTCAAAGCGCGGCGTATTCAGAAACATCCTGTACGCGGGCAGGTCGGGATGGCGGCGCAGATACAGAAAGTCCATATCGTACCAGTCCTTTTTCAGGAATGCGTAGAACCGCGCCACCCCCTCGGGGGTCTCGATCCCGTCCACCAAGCGCAGATGGGCGAACCGCTCCTTGGCGGGGTAGATGAGATCCCGCACCCAGGCATTGTCGGTGACCAGATGGCAGAGATACCCCAGGTAGAAGGCCGCCGCAGTTCTGTCCCCTCGCTCCAGGGCGGGGATCAGCCACCGGCTGGAAAACAAATGGGGATCACACCGCTCGGGATTCTGCCCCGCGGGGACACCCTCAAAGCGGCGCATGAAGTGGGAGGTATTCTTGTCGGGGGCGTACCCGCCCTCGGGGGTGGGGGCCCCGCTGTCGGGGGCGATATTCCCCACGACGAAGGCCTCGGTCAGCGGGAGGGCGGGATTCCCTCCCAAAGTCCCCCTGTCCAGCAGAGCCTGCGCCACGCGGAAATGGATCATCCAAGAAGCCATGTACTATCCTTTCTTTTTTGAAAAACAAGGGCGGTTCCCCCACCGAAGCAGAAAAACCGCCCGAAATCCATGCGTATTTGTGGGTTATTCCACCACTCCGAAAATCAAGGGCCGCGCCGCGGGTTTGCTATCGCCGATCACCGTGGAGGTCAGGAGCTTTGCCTCGGCCCCGTCCAACAGCTCCTCGCGGGAGGTATACAGGGTGGCTATGGGTTGACCCTCGCGGACGGCATCTCCCGTCTTGGCGTGGAGAATGATTCCTGCCGCGGGGTCGATGACATCCTCCTTGCGGTTGCGTCCCGCACCCAGAAGCAGAGCGGCGGTGCCGTAGCCCTCGCAGTTTACCGAGACGATGTAGCCGTCGGCGGGAGCGATCACCTCGCGGGAGTAGGGGGCGGTCGGGAACTTTTCGGGGTGGTAGATCCAGTCGGGATCGCCTCCCTGGGCCTTGACCATAGCCGCGAAGGTGGCCAGCGCGCTTCCGTCGGCCATGACACGACGGACATTCGCCTCGCATTCCTCCTCCGTTCCCCGATCCGAGATCACCAGCATATGGGTGGCCAGCGCCACGCACAGCTCGGTAAAGTCGGCGGGCCCTCGGCCGTTCAGGGTCTCGATGGCCTCGATGACCTCCAAGGAATTGCCGATGGCCTGCCCCAAGGGGCGATCCATATCCGTGATGAGGGCGCGCACCCGCTTGCCCGCCCGCTTGCCGATGTCCACCATGGCCTCGGCCAGGGCGCGGCTGTCGGCCTCGGACTTCATGAACGCCCCGCTGCCCGTCTTCACGTCCAGCAGGATGCAGTCATCGTCGGCGGCCAGCTTCTTGCCCATGATGGAGGAGGCGATGAGGGGGAGGGAGTCCACCGTAGCCGTCACGTCGCGGAGGGCGTAGAGCAGCTTGTCCGCGGGAGCCAGATCGGCGCTCTGCCCCACGATGGCGATGCCCACCTCGTTGACGATGGCCTCAAACTCGGAGGTGGTCAGATCGGTACGGAAGCCCGTGATGGCCTCCAATTTATCCACAGTGCCACCGGTATGACCTAAGCCTCTGCCGCTCATCTTGGCCACCTTGACCCCCAGGGCGGCCACGATGGGGGCCACCGCCAGGCTGGTCTTGTCCCCCACACCGCCCGTGGAGTGCTTGTCCACCCGCAGGCCTTGGATTCCCTCAAAGTGGAGGGTATCTCCCGAGTCACGGATGGCCAGAGTGAGGGAAGCGGTCTCCTCGGGGGTCATGCCCCGAAAGTAGACCGCCATGCAAAAGGCGGCGGCCTGGTAGTCGGGGATCTCCCCCGCTACGTAGCCCGCGATGAACTCCCGTATCTCGGCATCGGTCAAGGTAAGACCGTCTCGTTTCTTTTTGATCACGTCGTATGGGCGCATGGTGGTTCCTTTCTTGTCAGGTGTGCTGTGGATCTCAAATGAGGGTTTATCGAGTTGTCTGTTGGATTGTCATCCTGAGCGGAGGGCGAAGCCCGGAGTCGAAGGATCTCTCGCCGGACAAGGAGATCCTTCGACTCCGCCGCAAGCGGCTCCGCTCAGGATGACTCTTTTGACCGCCCGCTAAACCGCGATTTACAAATTCTTCTTCGTAAACGCAAAGGGAAGCAGCTCCCCCAGCGTCAACACCCGCATCTCCTCGGGTGTCCCCAGGATCACGGGCATATCGGGCTCGCAGAACTCCGCCAGCACCTGGCGGCACACCCCGCAGGGGGTACAGGCGGCATCCAAGGTCTCCCCCGAGCCACCCACCACGGCGATGGCGCAAAACTCCCGCACCCCCTCGCTGACCGCCTTGAACACAGCCGTCCGCTCGGCGCAGTTGGTGGGGCTGTAGCCCGCATTCTCGATATTACAGCCCGTATAGATCCTCCCGTCAGCCCCCAGGAGAGCCGCCCCTACGCGGTAGCCCGAGTAGGGGGAGTAGGAAAATTCCCGTGCCGCCACGGCCGAGGCCATGAGGGAGGCATAGAGTTCTTTTTGATCAGTCATGTGCTTTCTCCGATCTTGGAAAGTAAACGATAAATAGATAAATTAACACATGGTGGAGAATTACTCCTCCGTAGGCTTCTCAAACCCGTGAATGAACCCGTTCACGTCCGCCGAGCAGATGTCCCCGCCGATGACGCGGCCTCTGTATATCAAGACGTTTGCGTATACCGTTCCGTCATAATCGGGGTAGTCGGTCACCGTAAAGGTGTGGCGGGTGACGGTCTTCTTCTTGTACTTGGACAGATCCAGCCCCTGGGACTTCTGCAGCTCGTTGTAGCCCGCGAAGACCTTGTCGAACTGGGCGGGGATGGTGACCTCTTTGGTCTCCACCGATCCCGCGTCCACCACCCAGCCGAACTGGCCGAGGAACTTGGCCGCGTCGTCAGCGGTCTTGACCTTGTCGTAGCGCACCGACACCGTCACCCCCGACTCGGCCTCGGGAGCATCTACCGCCAGCCCGCCGCTTGCGTTGGGCTTTTGGGTGTCTCCCCCCGCGTAGGCGGGGACAAAGGCGATGAGGGTGATGAGGGCGGCCATGGCAACGCAGAGGATGCCGAAAAACTTGATACTGCTGGCTTTGAAGGAGTAAATGAACATACCCGTGACCTCCGTATGGATAATTGGTATATCCTATGCGGGGAGACGGGGAAGTATGAGTTACAAGATACGAGATACAAGATACAAGATAGAGAGCGGCGGCGCGCGTTATCTTGTATCTTTGTATCTTTGTATCTTTGTATCTTGTATCTTTGTCAGTATCTTTCCCAGTGATACACGCCCTTCTCGTCCTTCTGATCGATGGCCTTGAACACGTAGTACATGGGCTTGGGCGCGTCCATACCGTGTCCCTCCTTCTTTCTCCGCCACAGACCCAGGTTCAGACCGAACTCAAAGGCGTTGTCGTGGTGGGAGTGGAGGATGAAGGAATCGATCTCGGGGATCTCCATGATCTTGCGGTAGGCGCGGCCGTAGGCGCAGGCCTGGAGGATCTCGCTCTCGGGAGTCCAGTGGGAGTTGAAGCCCTGCTCCGACAGGATGATGCGGCGGCGCTCACCGTTGAGCAGGAACTCGGGACGGTAGATGAACCGCGCCAGCACCTCCAGGTTCTTGAAGGTGATGATGGGGGCATCGTCATCGGGGGTGGCCAGCTTGTCGTTCCAGAAATCGGGGTAGTTGAGATCCTCGGGGTAGGGATGGTGGGCGATGTGCCAGGGGATCTGACCCTGCTCGGTGGCCAGCTCGTTGAGGAAGACCAGCATATCGCGGGTCTTGTAGTAGCGCAGAGGCTGGTTCTCGTCCATGGCCACTGTCCAGAAGTGGTCGATGGAGACGAAGACACGCATATTGGCGTAGATGGAGGCGGCGGTCTGCCAGGTCACGCGCAGAGCCGTGGCGTACTCAGTCACGTACTCCTCCATGGTCATCTCCCCCGAGTTGGCCCAGATGTAGCCCGCGTCCACCTCGTTGCTCACGATCATGCCCACCACGCGGCCAAAGGCACGGTCCTCACGGGTGTAGCGGTCGGTCAAAAAGGCGATGAAGGCGCGGTAGTAGGCCAGACCCTCCTCGGTGACCAGGTTGAAGGCCGAGATCAGACCCGTGCCGTCCTCCCCCTTGCCCGTGTAGGCGGGGTGCTTGATGATCTCCCAGAAGGCGGGATCAATGTCACAGCGCCAATGGGGGGAGTTGAGCAGGATGAAGGAGATCACACAGCCGATCTCGGAGAGGCCGATAAAGGTCTCGTCCATCTTTTCCACGTGGGACTTGCGGAAGTAGAAGGTTCTCCCCTCGTACTCAAAGAAGATGGTATTACCCTCCTCGGGGGTCAGCATGAGAAAATCGCCCTCGTTGACGTTGATAGCCGAGTGGCGCACACCCAGCTCCTTGGCATCGGCGTAGTCCACCACCTGGAGACCCTTCTTGGTGTCCACCACGGGGTAGGGGAAGTCCCGCTCGGATGCGGTGATGGCCTCCACGTACTGCTTGCCCTCCAGAAGCTCGTCATCCACCTGCACACCGTAGGACAGGCACACGCCGTCACGGCCGCAGGCGAAGCGGGGGATCACCAGGGTGTTGCCCTCCACGGCGGGGGTCAGGGCGGTTAGGGGCTCCACCTCCTCGGCCAGAATGGGGGAGAAGGGAATGACCTTCACCTCGGCGTCGGCGGGGATGGGGGCATCGAGCAGGATTCGGATGGTATCGGCGGTTGCGATGATCGCGATAACGCGGTTTATCGTCATAATGGTGTCCGTCCTTTTTCAGAGTATTGGCAGAATGCGCCACCATCATTATAAGGTATTTTTCCAAAAAAGTCAATCAAAATGCTCTATTTTTTATCATGTTTTATAAATGTTTTCAATTCCTTCACCAAAATGACGGGCGGTTTGTGGTATAATAAACTGAAAATCTATGTGGAAAGGTATGACTCCACCATGAAAGCACGGAAAAATCCCACCACCCGCGCCGCGGCTCTCCTGCTGGCGCTCCTCCTGCTGGCCACAGCGGGACTGACTGCTTGTGACAAGACCAATGACCCCACGGGTACAGACCCCTCCGATACCACTGCCCAAGCCCCCGAAAACGGCGGCATGACCCTCCCCGATGCCACTACTTCTGCCGACCCCGAGGCACCCACCGACCCCGCCGACACCCCCGCTACCCCCGAGGCTCCCGACTCCCTCATCGGTGATGGCTCGCCCCTGGTGGGGATCTACCCCACCTTCTCGGAGGCAGGCGGCTTCTACACCTCCCGTACCAAGACCGTGGAGATCACCGCTCCCGAGGGCTATACCGTCCGCTACACCACCGACGGCTCTGTCCCCACCAAGCGCTCCGCCGCCTACAGGGAGGCCATCCAGATCACCGCCGACAAGGGGGAGGGCAAGACCATCCGCGCCGCCTGCTTCGACGCTGACGACAAGCTGGTGGGTCAGGTCATCACCCATACCTACATCTGTGCCACCGCCACCACGGGCCTCCACTACACGATCATGCTTTCCTGCGACGAGGACGATCTCCACGATATGTACGCCGATATCCACGAAAAGATCGAGCGGGCCGCCCACGCCGAGATCCTGGCCCCCGACGGCACCCGTATCGTATCCCAGGACGTGGGTCTCCGCCTCTTCGGCGGCTCCTCCCGCGCCCTTCAGCAGAAGTCCTTCAAGATCATCGCCCGCAAGGACGGCTACTTCGGGGAGAATACCCCCTACGTGGGTCTGGGTACCTTCACCTACCCCTTCTTCCCCGAGCGCACCGTGATTGCGGGCAAGAACGCGGGTAAGGTGCTGCAAAAGTACGACGGTCTCATCCTCCGCAACGGCGGTAACGACTCCCTGTTGGCCACCGCCGCCGACCCCGACCGCCCCAATATGCTCCGCGACGGTATGTCCAACGAGTTCATCGCCAAGTTTGCCCCCAACGTCCAGATGTCCTACGCCCACTTCGTCGCGGTCTACCTCAACGGCGAGTATTACGGTGTGCTGGAGCTTCGTGAGAACCAGAACGAGGACTATATCAAGCGGCTCTACGGCGTGGACGATAACGACGTGGTGGTGGTGAAGTCCGAGCTGGATACCACCCGCGCCTGTGAGAATCACAGAGATGGCGGCGGTTGCCGCTTCTGCGGCTCCTGGTTCTTCTATGAGACCGATGCCGATGCCGCCGCCCAGAAGGAGATGAAGGACTGGATCGCCCTCTGTAAGAAGGCCGCGGGAGCCGTGAACGCAAGCGAGGCCGAGTACCGCAAGATCTTTGCGGAGGTGGAGTCCAAGCTGGATCTCCGCAACGCGCTGGAGTACATGGCCTGCGCCTGCTACTTCGTCAACACCGACTGGCCCCACAACAACGTCCGCGTCTGGCGCTACACGGGTGCCCCCATGGACGGTGTTTCCATTACCGACGGGAAGTGGCGCTTCGCCACCCGTGACATGGACTTCACCATGAACCGCTATGACAAGGGTGCCCCCCTGCCCGAGATCGAGACCACCCCCACGGTGGATATGTTCTCCTGGGTGCTGTCCAACTACGTGGACGGCTACGGGGATCAGCAGCAGTACACCGATGCCCTCTACCTCCAGGGCCTCTTCGCCTTCCTCATGCGGGACGATACCTTCCGCGCCGACTTCGCCGAGTTCTGCCGCACCCTCGCCTCGGAGGAGGCCACCGCCTACCTCCTGGCCCTCTATGAGGATGCCTACGGCCAGCTCAGCCCCATCGTGGGGGATCACATTAACCGCTGGAAGGGCCAAGTCAGAGGCATGATCTCGGACTCCCGCAGCTGGAAGCGCGCCGCCGCCCGCACCGAGACCTTCATCAAGTCCCGTCCCGCCCAGTTCCTGAAGCATTTGGATAAGATGCTGGCGATGTACGAGTAAGAAACCTGTAAATTGCAGTTTATCGGGGAACGAGGAGAACGGCCTCCGGCGGCCAAGAACCTTTTTGGAAAAAGGTTCTTGGATCTCCAAAAACTTTCAAAAAAGCATAGATAAGCCAAGCGAATTGATAGTGGGTAGCATAGAGGAGACCCCCATGGGGCCCCTTCCCCATTGGTGTATTTGTTACGTGAAAGAGATGTGCATCCCACCGACAAACCCAAATTTGAACCCCGTTTCTTGATTTTGCATTTTGCATTTCGAATTTTCCATTCCCGAAAGGAGTCCCCCATGGGCGCATGGAACGTCAGCATTACGGGTAACGATACCGCCCAAGACCTGAAATACGAATATCAAGCCGCTTTCTACTACTACGACGTGGAGACCGCCCTTGAGAAGCTGGATGCCTACGTCCGTACCCACATCTGCCGCGAGTCCGACGAGGAGGAGTGGTGCAACTACTACTACTCTCTGGCGGATTTCATGTGGCGCAAGGGCATCCTCACCGACGCCGTCCGCGACCGCGCCGTCCGCATGATCGACGAGGACTTCGGCCTGGAGCTGTGGGCGGAAGATGAAAAGACCCTGCAGAAACGAAAAAAGGCGCTGGCCGAGTTCCGCGAAAAGCTCCTGTCCCCCCAAGGGGAGAAAAAGAAGATCCGGGTCAAGCTGAACCTGGAGTCGGTCTTTGAGGTGGGAGACGTGGTGGCCTTTCGGCTCAAAACTGCCGATAAGTCCTACATCCCCGAGCTGCATGGGAAAAAGACCCACTTCGACGAGGCCTTCTTCAAGGCCTGCGACGGCAAATACGTCGTGATGCGAAAGGCCAAGGACGATATCTCCTACCGCTCCAAAGTAGTCCCCGAGGTGGCCGACCATTGGATCATCCTCCAGCTGTACGGCAAGATCTTTGACGAGATCCCCACCATGGAGGAGCTGTCCTCGGTGGGCTGGGCCCATAGCGAGGACGGAAACGGCTTCTTCTTTTGCGAGAGCAGCCTGTACTACTTCAAAAAGCGGGACTTTCAGATCATCGGCCGCGACCGAAGACCGACGATCGTCCCCCGCAGGTGCAACAGCAGCATCTTCTTCTCGGTCAACGTCCCCTGCTCCAACGCGGACACCTCCCTCATCGAGGCCATCACCCTGGCGAGAGCGGAGGAGAAGCCCCAAAAAAGATCCTTCTTGGATTTTCTGAAACCCAAAAAGAACACTTGAAAGGATACGATCATGAATCAACAAAAGTTATCCTACTCCACCTACCTCGACAAGGTCTACGGCTGCTTCCTCGGCAAGACCGTCATCGGCACCCTGGGCGCGCCCTATGAGGGCATCAAGATGCCCCTGGAGCTGCCCTTCAAGCCCGAAATGGTCAACACCATGCTCCCCAACGACGACCTCGATCTTCAGGTCCTCTGGCTGGACGTGGCCGAGAAGTACGGTGAAGGCTTCACCTCGGATCAGCTCCTTGACCGTTTCGTCAACTACTGCGACTACTCCCCCGGTGAGTACGCCGTCATGCGGAAGAACTGGACGAGGGGCATCCATACCCCCGCCTCGGGTGCCTTCTCCAACGACTTCTACATCAGCGGCATGGGCTGTCCCATCCGCTCCGAGATCTGGGCCTGCCTTGCTCCTCTGAACCCCGCCGAGGCCGCCGATTACGCCACCCGTGACGGCGTTCTCGACCACTGGGGGGAGTCGGTCTACGGCGAGCGCTTCTTCGCCGCTCTGGAGTCCGCCGCCTTCGGTGTGGACGAGACCACCTGCGACCTCTATGCCCTCATCGACGTGGGCCTGTCGGTCATTCCCGCAGAGTGCAAGTTCCGCGAGCTGGTGAACGATACCGTGGCCTGGTGCCGTCAGTACGACGACGTGAAGCGCATCCTGCGCAAGATCCTCCACAAGTACGGCCACCCCGACTGCACCAACCTCTTCCAGAACATCGGCATCACCTTGGCCGCCCTCCTCAAGGGAGGCCTGGATGAGATCAAGACGGGCATGGATGCCCTCAACTGCGGCTTCGACACCGACTGCACCTGCGCCACCGCGGGAGCCGTCATCGGCATCATCCGCGGTGCGAAGTCTCTGCAGGCCGAGTACGGCTGGGGGGACATCAAGTTCGTCCTGGGTGTCAAGTCCGACCGCCGAAGCGACAGCGTCTTCGACTTCTCCGAGGACGTGGCCATTCTGGGCAAGACCTGGAATCCCGGCCTCATCGAGGGCGGCGAGGCCAAGGACTACGGCTTCGAGGCTCCCGACCCCGTGGGCGTGTGGGTGGAGTATCCCACCTTTAAGGACGGCCGCCCCGACTGCTCCATCGCTCCCGGTCAGACCAAGACCGTCACCCTCTGCATGACCTCCTTTGCCCTGAAGGGACAGCCGCTGACCTACTCCGTCAAGGGTCTCGGTCTGGAGGCATCGGGGGAGATCACCCTCCCCGATGGCGGGAACGCAGAGATCCCCCTCACGGTGGAGATCCCCGCCGATATCCCCGTGCTGAATGAGACCAACCTCTATACCGTGGCGTATACCGTGGCAGGCACCGACTACACCTACACCTTCGGCCTCTGCGGAGCCTACCTCTGGAAGGCCATCGGCCCCATCTGGCGCACCGACCCCGTCTGCACCACCGAAAAGCTGGTCAAGGTTCCCAACTACTGGCACCTCATGAACCCCGGCTACCGCTACAAGGGGGACTCCACCGATATCGTCCGCCGCTTCCACCTCAACATGGCGGTGGATACCACCACTCCCTACCTCTCCGCCGAGGAGCTGTACGCTCCCCTCGATCCCAATACCGACACCAAGTACGAGGAGACCCTCTTCGCCCAGCCCGAGGACAGCTTCCGCATGGAGGATATCTACGGCTTCTCCGCCCCCTCGGTGTGCTACCTTGTCCGAGAGCTTGTCTCCCCCGTGGAGGAGACGGTGTGCGTCCAGATGGGTCACTCCTCCCCCTTCGCCCTCTACATCAACGGTCAGCTGGTCTGCGAGCGGGACACCTGCGACACCTGGGACGCAGAGAACGTCCACGTCCAGAATATTCACATCCGCGAGGGTGTCAATACCGTGGTTCTCCGCCTCACGAGAGTCAATGCCGACGCCAAATACAACCTCATCTTCTCCCGCGGAGCCACCTGTGCCACCCACGTGACCCACTACGCATCCGTTAACCCTCTGTGCTTTAAGAAGCCTTGATGGACAACGCAAAACCCCGATTTTTGCATATCCAAATGTATAATTGAATATTTGTAACATATGACACAAAAGGGGCGAATTTATTTTCGCTCCTTTGGTGTATCTTGACAATTGCAAAAAAAGGGTGTTTGTGCTATAATAGTACCATGCATTTTTATGCACAATATTCATTATGAAGGAGATTCTTATCATGAAAAAGCTGATTGCAGTTCTCATGGCTCTTTGCATGCTGGTGAGTGCCGTCTGCCTGTTCGCTTCCTGCGACAAGAAGGACGAGAACACTCTGGTTATGGCAACCAACGCCGCATTCCCTCCCTACGAGTACAAGGACGGTGACAAGATCGTCGGTATCGACGCCGAGATCGCCGCCGCCATCGCCGACAAGCTGGGTATGAAGCTGGAGATCGTGGACGTGGACTTTGGTGCCGTCCTGACCGGCGTTGCCGAGGGCAAGTACGATATGGGTATGGCCGGTATCACCGTGACCGACAAGCGTAAGGAGTCCATGGACTTCTCCAACACCTACGCCACCGGTATTCAGGTCATCATCGTCAACGATGGCTCCACCATCGCTACCCTGGACGATCTCTGGAACTTCGACGAGAACGGCGACCCTGTCTCCCTGAAGAACCCCGACATCAAGATCGGCGTGCAGCAGGACACCACCGGTGACATCTACTCCTCCTCCGCCATCTCCGGCTGGGGCTTCAATGACCTCAACGAGGACGAGTCCATCAAGACCGACCGTGTCGTCCGCTACAAGACCGGTGCCGAGGCCGTGGCCGCTCTGAAGAGCGGTAAGGTCGACTGCGTCATCATCGACAACGAGCCCGCCAAGTCCTTCGTGGCCGCCAATGAGGGCATCCACATCCTCGCCGGTGACAACGAGTACGCCGTTGAGGACTACGCCATCTGCGTGGACAAGGGCAACACCGCGCTGCTGGAGAAGATCAACAAGGCTCTGGACGAGCTGAAGGCTGACGGTACCATCGACGGTATCATCAACAGATACATCCCCAAGGACGGCGGCGCGCAGTAATCGCCTCCGCAAGTAACCGTAGCCGAGAGGAGAGGGGTCTCGTACTCCCTCTCCTCCCTCTGTTTTCTTGCACACCAAAAAA
Source organism: Eubacteriales bacterium (assembly GCA_045128275.1). Classification (GTDB taxonomy): domain Bacteria; phylum Bacillota; class Clostridia; order Oscillospirales; family CAG-272; genus CAMEON01. The sequence goes on from JBGVRH010000092.1 coordinate 26,523, forward strand.
GGAAAGGGGAACAACCTTTGGAAAGCATACAAGCATGGTTTGCCGATCTGGCGGCAGACTTTCGATTGAATTTTATTGACGGTGCCATGTGGAAGTGGCTGGTGCAGGGTCTTCGCAATACCCTGGTCATCACCTTCTTCGCCCTGCTCATGGGCGTGGTGCTGGGCGTCGTGGTGGCGGCTGTCCGCTCCTCCTACGACAAGAACCGCGAGACCATGGCCCTGCATAAGGGCTTCGGCTACTATATCTTCACCTTTGTCAACGGCATTTGCAAGCTGTACCTCACCGTCATCCGCGGTACCCCCGTTATGGTGCAGCTGCTCATCATGTACTTCATCATCTTCGCCTCCTCCCGCAACGATATCCTCATCGCCACCATCGCCTTCGGTATCAACTCGGGTGCCTACGTGGCCGAGATTCTGCGCGGCGGTATCATGTCCATCGACAACGGACAGTTCGAGGCGGGACGGTCTCTGGGCTTCAACTACGTCCAGACCATGATCTACATCATCATCCCCCAGGTCTTCAAGAGCGTGCTGCCCACCCTGTGTAACGAGTTCATCGTCCTCCTGAAGGAGACCTCCATCGCGGGCTACGTGGGCGTCATGGATCTGACCAAGGCGGGCGACCTCATCCGCGGCCGTACCTTCTCGGCCTTCATGCCCCTCATCGCGGTGGCGCTGATCTACCTTGTGTTGGTCGTGGTGCTGACCGCCCTCGTGGGAGTTCTGGAAAGGAGTCTGCGAAAGAATGAGCGCTAATGAGATCATCCGTGTATCGGGTCTGAAAAAATACTACAAGGGCGACAAGATCAAGGCCCTGGACGGTGTGGATGCCGTCATCAACCACGGCGAGGTGGTGGTGGTCATCGGCCCCTCGGGAAGCGGTAAGTCCACCTTCCTCCGCTCCCTGAACCTCCTGGAGGTGCCCACCGAGGGCGAGATCTACGTGGACGGCCACAACATCCTGGCCAAGGGCGCGGATATCAATATCCACCGCCAGAAGATGGGCATGGTGTTCCAGCACTTCAACCTCTTCCCCCACATGACCATTCTCCGCAACATGACCATCGCCCCCATGAAGCTCCTCGGGAAATCCCGTGAGGAGGCCGAGTCTTTGGCCATGGAGCTTCTGGAGAAGGTCGGTCTGGCGGACCGCGCCAATTCCTATCCCAGCCAGCTTTCGGGCGGTCAGAAGCAGCGCGTGGCCATCGTCCGCGCCCTGTGTATGCAGCCCGACGTCATGCTTTTCGACGAACCTACCTCCGCCCTTGACCCCGAAATGGTGGGAGAGGTTCTGGAGGTCATGAAGTCCCTGGCTCACGACGGCATGACCATGATCGTGGTCACCCACGAGATGGGCTTTGCCCGCGAGGTGGGATCCCGCGTCATCTTCATGGCCGACGGCCGCATCATCGAGGAGGGAGCACCCGACGAGCTGTTCGACAATCCCAAGAGCGATCGACTCAAGACCTTCCTGGCGAAGGTGCTGTAATCATCCCCTCATGTTTAAATTTCCCCCCGCATACAAATACTAATCGCAATCCCCCCGAATCCAACCAAAGAAAGTGATTACGCATATGACCAACTGCAAACCCAACGCGACCGAGATCCGCGAGAATCTTGAAATCAAGCTCTCCCGTTTCTTCGGCTGCACCTCTGCCGAGGCCTCCAAGGAGCAGATCTACAAGGCCACGGCTATGACCATCCGCGATATCCTCACCGAGAAGCGCGGTGCCTTCAAGAAGAAAGTCAACCAGGCCGGCGGCAAGCGCGTGTACTACATGTGCATGGAGTTCCTCCTGGGCCGCTCCCTGAAGACCAACGTCTGCAACCTGGGCCTGGACAAGGAATACGCCGAGGCCCTGTCCGCTCTGGGCTATACCCTGGACGATCTCTACGAGTGCGAGCCCGACGCGGGTCTGGGCAACGGCGGTCTCGGCCGTCTCGCCGCCTGCTTCATGGACTCCCTGTCCTCCCTGGACTACCCCGCTACCGGCTTCTCCCTGTGCTATGAGTACGGTCTTTTCAAGCAGAAGATCGTGGACGGTATCCAGGTGGAGCTGCCCGACGTGTGGCTCCCCGGCGGTGACGTGTGGCTGGTGCCCCGTACCGACCGTGTCTTTACGGTGCGCTTCGGCGGCCACATCCACGAGGAGTGGAAGCCCGACGGCCGCATGGAGGTCATCTACGAGGACGCCGAGGAGCTGGAGGCCGTCCCCTACGATATGATGATCTCGGGCGCCGACTCCGAGGGCGTGTCCCGCCTCCGCCTCTGGAAGGCCAGAAGCATCCAGAACTTCAACATGGGTCTGTTCTCCCAGGGTCAGTACGCCCGCGCCATGGAGGAGGCTACCAACGCCGACGCCATTTCCAAGGTGCTCTACCCCGCCGATAACCATACCGAGGGTAAGCTCCTCCGCCTGACCCAGCAGTACTTCCTCTGCTCCGCCTCTGTCCAGTCCATCATCCGCGACCACATGGCGGTCTACGGCACCCTGGATAACCTGGCCGACAAGGTGGCCATCCACCTCAACGATACCCACCCCACCCTCTGCATCCCCGAGCTGATGCGCATCCTGGTGGACGAGTACTTCTATCCCTGGGATCGCGCCTGGGATATGGTTAAGGAGATCTGCTCCTACACCAACCACACCGTCATGCCCGAGGCCCTGGAGACCTGGAACGAGGATCTCTTCCGCCTGAAGCTCCCCCGCATCTACGCCATCATCAAGGAGATCAACGAGCGATTCAGCCGCGAGGCATGGCAGGTCTTCCCCGGCAACTGGCCCCGCCTCTCCAAGATGGCCATCATCGGCTACGGCCAGATCCGCATGGCGAATCTCGCGGTTATCGGCTCCCATTCCGTCAACGGCGTGTCCAAGCTCCACTCCACCATCCTCAAGGACAGCGTCTTCAAGGACTTCTACCGTATGTACCCCGGCCGCTTCGATAACGTCACCAACGGTATCGCTCACCGCCGCTGGCTGTGCTACTCCAACCCCGAGCTGGCAGGCCTCTTGGATGAGACCATCGGCACGGGCTACCGCAAGAACCCCGTGGAGCTTGCCGAGTTCGCCAAGTTCGCCGACGATGCCGAGGTGCTGGAGCGCTTCCGCGCCATCAAGCATCAGAACAAGGAGAACTTCTCCAACCACCTCTACCGCAAGGCAGGCATCCGCCTGGATACCCACGCCGTCTTCGACGTGCAGATCAAGCGCCTCCACGAGTACAAGCGCCAGCTGCTGAACGCCCTGAACATCATCGGTATGTATCTGGATCTCAAGGATAACCCCGATCTGGATATCCGTCCCCAGACCTTCATCTTCGGTGCCAAGGCCGCTCCCGGCTACCAGATGGCCAAGCGCATCATCCAGCTTCTGTGCATGCTCCAGAAGGAGATCAACGCTTCTCCCCGCATCCGTGAAAAGCTGAACGTGGTGTTCCTTGAGAACTACGACGTGTCCACCGCCGAGATCCTCGTCCCCTCCGCCGATATCTCCGAGCAGATCTCCCTGGCGGGCAAGGAGGCCAGCGGTACGGGCTGCATGAAGCTCATGATGAACGGTGCTATCACCCTGGGTACCCTGGACGGTGCCAACGTGGAGATGCAGGCCGCCGTGGGCGAGGAGAATATGTTCATCTTCGGTCTCACCGCCGCCGAGGTGGAGCAGCTGTGGCTCCGCGGCTACCGCTCCGTGGAGTTCTACTCCAACAACAACCGTCTGGGCCGCATCATGGCCGCTCTGAACATCGGCTTTGGCGGCGAGTCCTTCGCCGATCTCACCACCTACCTGCTGGGTGGCCAGCACGGCGTGGCAGACCCCTATATGTGCCTGGCCGATTTCGAGTCCTACCGCCTGGCTCACGAGTCCTGCATCAAGGCCTACAGCGACCGCGCCAAGTGGACCCGCATGGCCCTGCTCAACACCGCCGCATCGGGCCATTTTGCCGCCGACCGCTCCATCCGCGAGTACGCCGACCGCTTCTGGCACATCAAGCCCATTCACTAATTCGCATTTTCCCATACAAAAGGGTGGTTCACCGTACAGGTGCGCCACCCTTGCGTGATTTTCGGGGATTTTGTTGACAGATAATGGGTTTTGTGGTATAATATCGGCATTGGAATGACTGGAAAATTGCAGTTTATCGGGGAATGGGGAGAACGGCCTCCGGCGGCCAAGAACCTTTTTGGAAAAAGGTTGTTGGATCTCCAAAAACTTTCAAAAAAGCATAGATATGCCAAGAGAATTGATAGTGGGTAGCATAGGGGAAACCCCCATGGGGCCCCTTCCCCATTGGTGTATTGGATGCGTGAAAGGGATGTGCACCCCACCGATAAACCCAAATTTGAATCTCCCACTTCACCGAAAGGAACCTTTCGATATGCTTCCCAGACTCCCCCTCGACTCTCCCGCCGCCGTCACCTTCCGAAAATACACCGCCGATGGCGTTGACGTGACCCACCTCGGTGCCTTTCCCAAGGGCGAGAAGCTCCGCCTGGTGGTCACCTGCCCCCGTACCCTCGGGGCCTCCGCCGTGGTGCTTCGTCTCAACCGTGACGGCTGTACCGCGAAGGATACCCCCTTTGAGTTTGTCTCCGAGGACGTGGACACCCTCACCGACACCTACGAGCTGACCCTGCGCACCTCCTCCCTCTGCGGGAAAGCGCCCTCGGGGCTCTTCTACTACCGTCTCCTTTTTGTCCGCAACGCGGATACCCTCTTCACCGACAGCATCAACAACGTGGACTTCGACCTCACCCCCCGTGACGGCGCGGCCTTCCGCCTCCTGATCCATGAGGCCGACTACGCCGCCCCCGCCTGGTTCGGGGAGGGTGTTATGTACCACGTTTTCGTGGATCGCTTCGCCAAGGGAGAAGGCGAGACCCACCGCCGTCAGGGTGAGCGCGCCCCCGAGATCAATCCCGACTGGGAGAGCGGTATCCCCCAGTATCCCGAGTACCCCGGGGCGCACCTCACCAACCACATTCACTTCGGCGGAAACCTCTGGGGTGTAGCGGAGAAGCTGGACTACCTGGCCTCCCTGGGGGTCAAGGTCATCTACCTCAGCCCCATTTTCGAGGCCTACTCCAACCACAAGTACGACACGGGCGACTACATGACCGTGGACGGGGGCTTTGGCGGTGAACCCGCCCTGGATCACCTCATCGCCAAGGCAAACGAGTACGGCATGAAGATCATCCTGGACGGTGTGTTTAACCACACGGGTGACGACAGCCGCTACTTCAACCGCTACGGCCTCTACCCCACCGTGGGAGCCGTGGAATCCGAGGATTCCCCCTACAACAAGTGGTTCTGCTTCCGCAAGTTCCCCGATGAATATGAGTCATGGTGGGGAATCCCCATCCTCCCCAAGCTCAACCACAAGACCGAGGCCTGCCGCCACTACTTCACGGGTGAGAACGGTGTCTGCGCCCACTACGTCAAAAAGGGCATCGGTGGCTGGCGGCTGGACGTGGCCGACGAGCTGTGCGACGAGTTTCTGGACGAGCTGCGGGTGTCGGTGAAGAACGCGTCTTCCGATACCGATCCCGTGATCATCGGTGAGGTCTGGGAGAACGCCGCCGACAAGGTGGCCTACGGCAACCGCCGCCGCTACCTGCAAGGCAAGCAGCTGGACAGCGTCATGAACTACCCCGTCCGCTCGGGTATTCTCGCCTTCATCCGCGACGGTGATGCCGAGATGCTCTATCACACCTTGACCGAGCTGTACGCCTCCTATCCCCGTAGCGTTTCGGATGCCCTCATGAACCTCATCGGCACCCACGATACCGAGCGCATTCTCACCGTCCTCGGCTCGGACTGGGAGGACTACGACCGTCCCAACGAGGTGCTGGCCACCTCCCGCCTCTCCCCCGAAAAGAGAGAGCAGGCCGCCCGCCTCCTCAAGCTGGCTTCCACCCTGCAATTCACCGTCTTCGGCATCCCCTCGGTCTACTACGGCGACGAGGTGGGCATGGAGGGCTACCACGATCCCTTCTGCCGCTTCCCCTTCCCGTGGCATGACCTGACCGACCCCACCCGCGCAGACCTCCTGACCCACTACCGCGCCTTGGGTGAGCTTCGTAAGTCCCCCGCCTTCCACGGCGGCGATTTCCGCATCCTCCACCACGGCGAGACCCACATCGCCTACGAGCGAGTGGCCAAGGATCAAACCGACCGCGTGATCATCGCCGTCCACCGTGGCGAGGGCACCGTGACCATCCCCGTCCAAGCAGAAGGGAAGATTGCCTACTCCTGCGGCGAGGTATCTTACTCCGACGGCGTGTTGACGCTGGGGGAGGATAGCTTCTGTATTTTGCGGTAACCGTCACCCCTCGTAGGGGAGGGGTCTCCCCTCCAGCCGTTCCTCATACAAAAAACCTACCGATTATCATCGGTAGGTTTTTGTGTTATGAATGTCTGTTGCTTTCGTTCTTGCTTTTCCGACGCGAGATCGCGGCGCGACACTTGGACGCGACGTACTGTACTGTCACCACCAACGGAGGAACGGACAGCATCAGAATCATCAGCAGGGAGATCAGGATGTCGAACCAGTCCACAAACCACACCTCCCAACGGGCGGCCAGAAGCCACAGCCCGAACAGGAGAATACCTCCCAGAAACGTGACCGCCAAAAAGATGTACCGTCCCAGCACGTGGGCGTCCAGAAGGGGGACTTTGGTCACGGGCGGAGCCTCAGCGGGGGAGGGCGGTGCTTCGGGGAAGGGCGCGGGGGCCTCCTCTGTGAGCAGTTGGTCGGTGGTGATCCCGAAAAGGCGTGCAAGCTGTACGACGGTCTCGGGATCCGGTGCGGATTGCCCCGTTTCCCATTTGGAAATCGTCTGGCGGGATACGTGAAGCCGCTCGGCCAGATCCTCCTGGGACATACCGGCCCGCTTGCGGTAAACGGCTACGTTGTGTGAGATCAGCATGATGAGGGTCCTCCTTGGACAGACGGTGTTGTTTGCTTTGATCATACCATAAAAAGCGGTGGAATGCTACCATCCAAGGAGCGCATTTCCGCTACGGATCGGGGCATATACGAAAGAAAGCGCCCAACTATCCGCTGAGCGCTTCGTTTCCTTGGTTTAATAGAACTGCTCCACTTCTATGATGCTTCCGTCACTCTCGTCGCGGAAGGAGAAGCGAGCGGCCTCGCCGCCGTGGAGCTTTTTCTTGCCGATGTAGGTGGCGGGCTTGCCGTCCTTGCCCAGAGGCCACTCGGAGGACTGAAGCCAGCAGGGATACCCCTTTTCAGACTTGAATTCCTCCTTGATGGCGGCTCGGATGGCTTTGATTCGCTTTCCCTTGGGCATGGTGTCGGGGAAGCGGGGAATGATATGCTCCTGAATGTACATCTCGGATCCCCCGCCCGACAAATATTCGGGAATGGCGTCCAGCGCGAAGACAAATGCGGCCTCGTAAGCCTCATCGCGGTAGGGGACGGTGGTATCGTAGAGGGCGAACAGGTCATAGATGCCCTGATAGAATTTCCAAGCCCCGGAGGCGGTGCGGACGTTGTGGGTCAGCATACGGAATTCCTCGGTCAGATACGTGCGCACGGATTCGTACAAACGGCTGCCGTACTGGTAGCCCGAAGCATCCACGGGGTGGGCGAAATAGTGCAGGTTCGGGTTCTGATGCTTCAGCTCGCCCGCTTCGTTGTAGTACCTGACGACGGGGAACTCCGCTCCCGAGCGGATGATCTCGTCCACCAGATCTTGCAGGAAATCATTGATGGCGGGATCGGTGTCATACATCTCTCGGAATGTGACGATATCGGTCTCACCTGCAAGAAACCTGCGGATCTCATATGGAACATCCATGTCGGATCTTCTTTACATATTCTGATACATCTCCATATACTTCTCCGCCGAAGCATCCCAGGAGAAATCAGAGGTCAGTGCCCGATACCGCAGAGCGGCAAACTTCTCGGGCTCGCGCTCATACAGCTCCAGAGCGGCGCAGGTGCGCTCCTCCAGCTCGGAGGCCTCGTAGTTGGCGAAGGTGAAGCCGTTGCCGTGGGGGCCGTTGCAGTCCTCGAAGTAGGGCTTGATGGAGTCGTACAATCCACCCGTCTCACGCACCACGGGGACGGTACCGTAGCGGCAGGCGATCATCTGGGAGAGACCGCAGGGCTCGGACTTGGAGGGCATGAGGAAGATATCGGCGGCGGCGTAGATCTTCTTGGACAGGGCGCGGTTGTAGGTGATGAAGGCGCGGACTCTCTCGGGGAAGTCCTGCTCCAGCTGGCGGAAGTAGCTCTCATACTGCCCCTCGCCCGTACCCAGCACCACGAACTGTGCCTTGGGGTGGGTCTCCAGCACGTGGCGGAGCATACCCGCGATGATGTCCACACCCTTGTGGGCGGCGAGGCGGGAGATGACCGCCATCATGGGCGCGTCGGCATCCTCGGGGAGGCCGTACTCCTTCTGGAAGGCCAGCTTGCACTTGGTCTTGCCCGTAGTGTCCTCGGAGGTGAACTCAAAGGGGATCTCGGAGTCGGCGGCGGGGTTGTAGTAGACCTGATCGATGCCGTTGAGGATACCGCTGACCTTGCGGGCGTAGCGGGCCAGGATGAAGTGGAGGCGGTGGGAGTAGGTGGGGGTCATGATCTCCTGGGCGTAGGTGGGAGACACGGTGGTAACGCGGTCGGCGCACTCCACGGCGGCCTTGGCCAGGTTGATGCAGCCGTCATAGGCCATGAGGGTGTAGTACTCGGGACGGATGGCGAAGACGTCCTGCAGCATGGCGAAATCGTACTGACCCTGATACTCGATGTTGTGGATGGTGAACACCGTCTTGATGGCGGCGTACTCGATCTTCTTGTAGATATACTCGGTCTTGAGGTAGACCACCGCCAGGGCGGACTGCCAATCGTTGGCGTGGAGAATGTCGGGGTAATAGTCCAGCTTCTCCATCATGTCCAGCACGGCGCGGCAGAAGAAGGCGTAACGCTCGCCGTCGTCGAAGTGACCGTACAGGGCACCGCGCTTGAAGTAGTATTCGTTATCCACGAAGTAGAAGGTGACGTTGTCCTTGACGATGGAGCGGATGCCGCAATACTGGTTTCTCCATGCCAGCTTGAGGTTGAAGACGGCCTCGGTCTTCATGGCCTCCACGGTGGCGGCGGGGATCTTGTCGTACAGGGGGCAGATCACGCGGACGTCGGCATCCTCGCCGTACTTGGCGCGGAGCGCGGCGGGCAGAGAGCCCATGACGTCGCCAAGACCGCCCGTAGCGGCGAAGGGCATGACCTCCGCACCGACAAAGAGGATCTTCTTGGGAGTGAGATTTTCAGACATTGGTATGTATCCTCCGAAAGTGTAATGGAATGCAAAATGCGAAATGCAAAATGCAAAATCAAGAGCGAATAAAGCCTTTCGCTGTTGCGAAAGCCAATTACATGGTAATATTGTTGTATACGGATATCAAAAAGCGCCTGTTCCCTCAAAGGAAATGATGCAACTCCGGGTTGCGCCTTTTCCCGTTCCTTAATTTTGCATTTTGCATTTCGCATTTTGCATTTAGCCATTCCCCGCGCCAAGCGCGGGGAATGGCGGGTTATCAGACGCTTCCGCCCTTACCCACGAAGAAGGGCATGGTCTCGTGACCCGACAGGTGGCGGCCGTCGCGGATGGTGACGTCCTTGTCGGTAATGACGCAGTTCAGGGTCACGTCAGAGCCGGTGTAGGTATCCTGCATGAGGATGGAGTTCTTGACAACGGTGCCCTTACCGACCTTGACGCCGCGGAACAGAATGGAGTTCTCCACGGTGCCCTCGATGACACAGCCGTCGGCGATGAAGGAGTTCTTCACGTCGGCGCCCTCCTTGTACTTGGTGGGGGCGGAGTTGCGCACCTTGGTCAGCACAGGGCGGTTCTTGACGGCGAACAGACCCTCGCGGGCCTCCTGGGTCAGCATGTCCATGGAGGAAGCGAAGTAGCCCTCCAGAGAGCCGATGTAGGCGTACCAGCCGTCGTACTCGTAGGCGCGGAAGTTGGCAGAGCCCAGAGAGGGAACAATGACGTCGGCGAAGAAGGAGCGGTAGCCGTGGGCGGAGGCGGCGGCCAGAATGGTGAGCAGATACTCGCGGCTGACCACCATGATGTTGGTGTAGAGGTTCACCATACCCTCGGTGGGCTGGGCGCGGGTGAAGTCGGTGACCACGCCGTTCTCGTCGGCGGCGATGATGGAGACCTGCTCGGCCAAATGCATGGCGGCGGCATCCATACGCTTGGTGACGAAGGTGATGTCAGCCTTCGTCGCGGCATGGGCCTCGATGACCTCGGAGAGGTCGATATTGCAGATGATGTCGCAGTCGGACAGCACGAAGTAGTCCTCGTTGCAGTGAGCGATGAAATCCTTGGCACCGAACAGAGCCTCCAGACGGTGGCTGGGGGACTTGATGTGGGAGCCCTGATCGTAGGCGGTGATGTAGGGGGGGATCAGCTTGATACCGCCCGAGCGGCGGGCCAGATCCCAGTCCTTACCCGTACCGATGTGGTCGAGAAGGGACTGATAGTTGTGGTGGGTGATGAGGCCGATGCGGTTGATGC
>JBGVRH010000093.1:0-12128 GCA_045128275.1 Eubacteriales bacterium
TCGCCAAAATAATAAATTTTGGGTTTGGCGGTTATTTTTGGTTGCCAAAAACGCCTTTTGGGAGCGACGCCGTGGTCGCACCGCCACATAAAACATACCAATATGTTTCGGGTGTAAAAGTAAGAAACACATATCTGACAATAGATAAAGGCATTTTTCAGGTTGCGGAGCGACGAGGGCGTCGCTCCCTACAATAGGTTATTGGCGACCAAGCCATCGTGCCGAGCAGACCAACGCCCCCCAATTTAAAGATCCCTCAAATCACTACCTGTCCGATCCGCTTTGGGGGGAACAAACAGCATCGCGATCCCCACCTACGAAAAAAGAGAAGAAGCCCACATACCCGCAGATCCTCTCCCCTTTTCTCAAAGAACCATCCCTTATCTCGCCACGTCGATGAGCTTCCCGTCCACGAAGCGAACCAGCACTTCTCTCTCCAAAAGCATCTGCGCCCCGCGTACCCCCGCGCTCACCGTGATCCTCTCATGATCGGCGGCGGTAGCATCAAAGTAGGTGGGGAATTTCTTCTTCATGCCGATGGGCGAGCAACCGCCTCGGATGTACCCCGTCAGCCCCAAGAGATCCTTGACGTGCACCATCTCGATCTTCTTGTTCCCCGTCAGGGTCGCGGCGGCCTTGAGGTCGATCTCACGGTCCACGGAGATGCAGAACACCAGATGCCCCGTCTTGTCCCCCTTGGCTACCAATGTTTTGAATACCATGGGCAGGGGCAGCCCGATCTGCTCGGCAATATGTGTCCCCGAGAGATCGTTCTCGTCCACCTCGTAGGTCAGCACCTCATAGGGTATCTTGGCGGCATCCAGCTGCCGCATGGCGTTGGTCTTGACTGCTTTCCCCATATCACAGCCCCTCCTTCCCCGCGATCAGCTCACGGGCGGCGGCGCGCTGGGCATCGGTGATATCCAATCCGCCCAAAATGCGGGCAATCTCCTCCACGCGGTCAGCCTCGTCAATACGCCGTACCGAGGTCTCGGCGCGAATCTCCCCGCCCGTCACGGTCTCCTTTTTCTCAATGACGTAGTGGGCATCGGCCAGAGACGCGATCTGGGCCGAGTGGGTCACGCATACCACCTGGGATGCTTTGGCAATGGAAGCCAGCTTGATGCCCACCTTGCGCGCCGTGCGTCCCGAAATACCCGTGTCCACCTCGTCGTAGATGGCGGTAGGCACGCCGTACCGCTCATTCAACACACTGCGAATGGCCAGCATGATGCGGGACAGCTCACCGCCCGATGCGATACGCACCATAGGCCCCACAGGCTCGCCGGGGTTGGCGGAAAGCAGGAACTCCACCTCATCGCGGCCAAAGGCTCCGAAATCAGCAGAGTCCTTCACCGCCACCTCAAAGCGCACCTTGGGCATATCCAGAAACGTCAACGCCTCCTGCACTGCCTGACTCAAAGCCGTGGCGGCAGACTTGCGGATGGCCGTCAGCTCCTCCGCCCTTTGAGCAAGCCGCTTACGAAGCCCCGCTTCCTCCTGCTCCAATTCCTCAATGCGCTCGTCGGCGGTGTCGATCACCATAAGCCGCGCGGCGGCCTCCTCGCGGAATTGCAGAATGGCCTCCACACCATCGCCGTACTTCCGTCCGAGACGGCTGATGGTGTCCAACCGCCCCTCCAGCTTGTCCAGCTCGGCGGTGGGATCCCCCACGTCCTCGTCGGCGAACTCCCGCACCCGCTCGGCAATGTCCTCGGCCTCGGCGCGGATGGCGGCGATGCGCTCCATCAGCCCGTCGCACTCGGGAATGATCCCCGCGATGGAAGAAAGAGCCGCCTCGGCGCGGTCGCACAGAGCCGTCACGGTAGCCTTCTCCCCGTCGCACAGGGCGCGGCAGGCGAGACTGACCTGGCGGTTGATCTTTTCCAAATGGAGAAGCTTGTCCCGCCTCTCGGTGAGCCTTTCCTCCTCCCCCGCCTTCAGCTTGGCTGCATCGATATCCTTGATCTGGAACTCCAGCATCTCCCGCAGACGGATGCGCTCGGCCACGTCGCGGCGAAGCCCCGAAATCTCGTCCCGTACAGCCTTCCATTCCCCGTACACCCCGCGGTACTGCTCCAGCTCGTCGCCGTCCTGGGCGTAATCGTCCAGCAGGGCGCGGTGAGCCGAGGCCTGCATGAGCTTCTGGTTGTCGCTCTGCCCGTGGATGTTGATCAGCAGCTCCCCCGCCTCACGGAGGATGCTCTGGGTCACTGCACGGCCGTTGATGCGGGCGGTGGAACGCCCATCCCGCGTCAGGACACGCTGGAGCAAAAGGTCATCCCCCTCGGGCAGGTCGATGCCCAGCTCGGAGAGAGCCTCGGCCAGCTCCCCCTCGGGAGGGGAGAACAGGGCGCTGACCAGGGCGCGATCCTCCCCCGCGCGGATGAGGTCGCGGCTGACCCGCCCGCCCGAAAGAAAGCTCACGCTGTCAATGAGCAGAGACTTGCCCGCGCCGGTCTCGCCCGTCAGCACGCAAAGCCCCTCGGACAGGTCGATATCCACCGACTTGATGACGGCTATATTTTCGATATGCAGGGATTGAAGCATAGGTACACCTCCCAATATGTGGATCACGGTTCTTGGATCAGAACGATCAGGTTGTCCCCCTTATAGGGGATATAGCCAATACGGAGGATCTTCCCCTCCCAGCGGATCACGCCGCCCTCGTAGTAGGTCTTGTCGTAGCCGTAATGATGGCCGATGGGGTACTTAAACACCACCCCGTCGATCTCAAAGGACTCGGCGGCATGCTTTTCCCGCGGCTGAGGGATGAAATTCTCCACAGGCCCCTCCACCACCTCGTAGTCCCCGTTCTCATAAGCCACCACGACCGCCTCATACTCCCGCCTCTGATCGATATAGGCCACCCCCATCAAGGCAAAGACCCCCGTAAAGACAAGGGATCCCAACAGGATAAAGGCCACGTACCCCACGCGGAGCCGCTTGGGAGAACGGTTCATAAGGGCAGGACGGTGCATCTCGACCTGAAAGGCACGGATGAAGGTAACGAACCCACACAGAAGGAACACGAAAATGAATGTCAGCGCCACCGTAGCGTGGCTGATGGGAAAGGGCGGATCAGAATGAGGAAGCTCGTACAAGGTATTCACGGGAAGCTCCTTTCGCACAAATAGGTTCCATACACCTATAGACACCAAAAAAGCAAAATATTACAGGATCTTTGAAAATGATCAAAAAAACAGATCGGGGATCCCGTCCCGCCCGTAAACGACCGACAAGCGGGATCCCTCCATATCGGAATAGGGGGAGGCACCATTCAGCACACCCACCCATCCACGGGTGCCAACTCTTTTTGGCTTGTATCAAGCTTTTTTGAAGGTTCAGGGAACTCTCAGAGCCTTTTTGAGCCGACGGAGGCCATTCCCTCCCGCTCTTTTACTTCTCCATCTTCGCCCGCGCACGGATCATCTCCTGGAGCTGATCGGCCAGGGCGGCGGCACCTGCGTTATCACGGGCAACGATGATGATGGTGTCATCTCCCGCCACACAGCCTAGGAGGCTGGGATGGGACAGGTGATCCACCTCCAGAGCCACGGCCTGGGCCATGCCCGCGTAGGTGTGGAGCACGATGATGTTCTGGGCTGCCTCCACCCGCACGATGGTCTCAGCCAGGGCATGGCTGATGTGGAGGCGGCGGGTATCCTTGTCCTCCTTGGGCAGGACGTAGCGGTAGTTCCCCCGCCCCGTCATGACCTTGGCCAACTTCAGCTCTCGGATGTCACGGGAGACGGTGGCCTGGGTCACGGCATAGCCCGCGTCCTTCAGGTAGGTGATCAGCTCGTCCTGGGTCTCCACCTCGCAGGTGGTGATGATATCGATGATCTTATCCAATCGGTTCTTTTTCATGATCGCACTCCTTAATTATGTTCGCTCATCTTCAGCCGCAGGCGATCGTAGAAGCCGCAGGGCTTGAGCCGCACCAGGCGGGTCAGCAGAGGTGAGCGGGTGATGCGGACGGTCTCTCCGCGGTACAGCTCGCAGTTGGTGCGGCCGTCCACGGTCAGGTAAAGCATTTTTTCTCTCTGGCAGATGTTGCGGATCTCCAGCACCGAATCGTCGGGGAAGATCATGGGTCTAGCCGCCAGAGAATGGGGGCAGATGGGGGTCACGCAGAAGCACTTGACTCTGGGATCGGTCACAGGCCCGCCCGCCGACATGGAGTAGGCGGTGGAGCCCGTGGGGGTCGCCACGATGAGACCGTCGGCGCGGTAGGTGGTGACAGGCTCCCCGTTCTCGGACAGGGCGATATCCACGATGCGGGACACCGAGCCGTTGGTGATGACGGCATCGTTGAGGCCGTACATCTGCTGGCGCACCTCCCCGCCCATGGTCACCACCTCCACGTGGAGCATGGAGCGGGTCTCCAGCTCAAAGGCGGCGGGAATATGCCCCTCGGCGGTGACGCGATCAAAGAGACGGGCCAGGAGATCCAGCTCCCCCATCTCCAGCTCGGCCATGTAGCCCACCCGACCGAGATTGATCCCCAGAATAGGGGTCTCTCTTTGGGCCGAGCGGCGAGCCGCCTCCAGGATGGTGCCGTCCCCGCCCAGAACGATGAGCAGATCGGCGCAGGCGTACAGCTCATCCATGGGGAGGAAGGTAAAGGCCATCCGCCCGCGGTTCATGCGAAGCACCTTGTCGCGGTTGAAGGAGGCCACCATGACCTCGCAGGGGTATGCCGAAAGACGCTGGGCAACCTGCATGGCGGCCCCCGCCTTCTCGTATATGTTGAAATTGGTTATCAGCGCGATTCTTTTGATATCGGCCATAGGTTGCACCTGCTTTCTGTGAAGGCGGCGGATACCGCCGTCTGAGAACCCCTGAAAGGGGGAGATATGTGGGTTTATCGCTCTGCGATAAACCCAAGTGAAGTGCGGCAGAGCCGCATGAAGTGCTCGCAAGCGAGCGTGAAGTTCACGCTACGCGTGAATGAAGCGCGGCTTTGCCGCATGAAGGAAGAAACCCTTCGGGTTTCAATTTTATTTTAAATGGACAGATCCGAAGGATCTGCACCTTAATTCGCCCGAAGGGCGAACTTCATGCGACCGTAGGGAGCACTTCACGCACCGTAGGTGCACTTCATTTGCCGTAGGCAAACTTCATTTTGCAGTTTATCGGAACGATAAACTGCAATTCACCCGTCACGTTTTCTTAATAAAGTACCCCAAAAACTCCCTGTTCCCGTCTCCCCCCTCAATGGGCGAGGGGATCACGGACACCGCCTCGAATCCGCAGGCGGCGGCCGACTGCAAAACCCGCTCCACGGCGGCCTTGCGGTCACGCTCCTGCTTGACGATGCCCTGCTTGTTCAGAGCCGACTTGGTCAGCTCGAACTGGGGCTTGATGAGGGCGACCATCCAGCCCCCGTCCTTCAGGATCGAGGCCAGGGCGGGATGGAGCAGAGTCTGGGAAATGAAGGACACGTCCATGACGATGCCGTCCACCAGACCCGCGAAGGGGACAGCGGACACGTCGGGATGAGCCTCCCGCCACGCGGCATCCACCGCCATCAGATGAGCGGAGGTGAGCCCTCGAGCGTTCAACCCCTCGGCGGAGCGCACGCGGGGGTCAGCCAGCAGCTTGGGGTGAAGCTGACCGTGACCCGCGTCCACAGCGAAGACCAGGGACGCGCCGTTCTGGAGGAGGCAGTCGGTAAAGCCCCCCGTGGAGGCTCCGATGTCGGCGGCGGTACAGCCTGTGGGGTCAATGGGGAAGGCGTGCAGGGCGGCCTCCAGCTTGAGCCCGCCTCTCCCCACGTAGCGGGTGTCGGCGGTGGCGGCCACGGTCACGGTGTGATCCCCCTCGGAGATGTCCTCGGAGGCCTTCTTCAGAATGCGGCCGTCCAGGGTCACCGCCCCCTCGGCAATGAGCTTTTGCGCCAGGGTGCGGCTGTCGGCATAGCCGTTTTGAGTCAAGTAGAGATCCGCTCTCATGCGAAGAAGGGGCTATAAGCCTGGTAAATGGGGATCAGACCCATGAGGAAGGGGATGACCAGTCCCAGGGCCGAGCCGACCACCACCTGCAGGGGGGTGTGGCCTACCAGCTCCTTGAGGTTGCGGTTGATCTCCTCGGGGCTGGAATGCTTGAAGAGATCCGCCGTGATGCGGTTGAGGATCTTGGCCTGCTCACCCGTTTCGCGGCGCACACCGGCGGCGTCGCCCATGACGATGATGGCGAACATGAGGGCGATGGCAAAGAACCCCGAGTCAAAGCCGTAGCAGAAGCCGCAGGAGATGGCCAGAGCCGTCACCGATGCCGAGTGAGAGGAGGGCATACCGCCGTTGCCGAAGAGCAGGGCGGGGATGCTGAACTTACGCAGCTTGAAGACACCGGTAAAGACCTTGATGATCTGCGCGACGATCCAGCCGGTGCCGGCGCAGACAAGGGGGAAATTGTGGAGCAGACTCGTCCAGAAGTTCATAAGGGGATCCCTTTCTATATCGCATAAGGTGGGTGGGTGAATGAGGGGCGGTCATGCCGTACAGGCAAGGATATTGCGTCCTTTTGGTCAGACCTTCCGCACCGCCAGGTAGCGGGCCAAAGCGATCAACCGCTCCGAGCCGTCGAAGGGGGAAATCAAGGAAATGGCCTCCTCGGTCAGCGTATCGGCAAAGGCCTCGGCCTCGAGGATGGACTTGAAGGAGAGGAAGGTGTTCTTGTGGTGGTCGACATCCCCGCCCACGCTCTTGCCCATGGCCTCGGGGGTGGAGGTGACGTCCAGGATATCGTCAATGACCTGGAAGGCCAGGCCGATGCGCTCGGCATAGCCCACGGCGGCCTCCATTTCGGGAGAGTCCACCCCCAAGCCCGCCGCCAGCACGCCCATCTGGGCGGCCACGCGGATGAGTGCCCCCGTCTTGTGGGAATGGAGGAACAAAAGCTCTTCATAGGTAAGGGTATTCTGCTCACCGAACATATCCACGATCTGCCCGCGGACCATGCCCGCCGAGCCGGTCGCGGAAGATAAGAGCTTTACCGCCTCCACCCGCGCCTCGGGAGAAACGGCCTCGTTGGAGGCGGCCATCCCAAAGGCGTCCAGAGCCAGACCGTCCCCCGCCAGAAGGGCATAGGCCTCACCGAAGACCTTGTGGCTGGTGGGTCTGCCACGGCGGAGATCGTCGTCGTCCATGCAGGGGAGATCGTCGTGGATGAGGGAGAAGGTATGGATCATTTCCACCGCCGCCGCGAAGGGCAGGGCGTTTTGGGGGTCACCGCCGAAGAGACGGCAGAATTCCAGGGTCAGAGCGGGACGTACCCGCTTGCCACCCGCCATGAGGGAGTAACGGCAGGCCTGATCCAGCACCGCGTCACAGCGGCCGCCGCCCACGTAGCAGGTGCCCAGCAGGGACTCTGCCAGCGCGGCATCCTCGGTCAGAATGGTCTTGGCCATGGCTTCGATCTGTTGCATATCCATATTCGTCAATCCTCAGTAGAAGTAAAGGGGGCAGGCTTGATCTCCCCGTCGAGGGTGCGCTGGAGGATCTGTACCCGCTGCTCGGCCTCGTCCAGCTCGCGGGACAGGCGGCGCACCAGGGCGATGCCCTCCTCGTAGAGGGACAGGCTCTCGTCCAGGGAAACGGTATCCCCCTCCATGGCCTTGACAATGACCTCCAGGCGGGCAATGGCCGCCTCAAAGGGGAGGTCGGCGGGGGACTGTATGGTTTTGGGCTCACTCATGATGGGTGACCTCCTTGGTTCTTGATTGGGATTTCATATTGGGGGGTGTCGGATCGAAAAATCCAATAATGAATAATGAATGATGAATAATGAAGAATGAATAATTGTGGACGGAAACCTTCGGTTTCCCTCATTTTGATTGAATTATGGAGAAATCCGAAGGATTTCAACCGAAATTATTCATTATTCATTAGCCGCTCGCGGCGACTGAAAGATTCATTAGCAGTTTAAGGCCTCATTCCCGACCTTCCGTCTCGATCTCCTCCACGGCTACCTTCGCGATGCCGTCCGCGAACCGCAGATTCACCCTATCCCCCACCTGTAGCTCGGCGGCGGCGGGGATGACCTTCCTTGCCTCGGTCTGCACCAGGGCGTAGCCTCGGCCCAGGACGGCCAGGGGGTTCAGTGCTCCCAGGGAGGCGGTGACCCGCTCCATGGACTGCCGTTTCCGTCCCAGATGGCGGGACACAGACAGGTTCAGCCGCTTTTCCAGAGCCGTGACGGTCTCGCGGCGCAGGCGGTAGACTCCCTCGGGGGAGGTCAGCACGCGGGAGGCGGACAGTCTGTCCAGTTGGGTACGGTACCGCTTCAAGCGGGTAGTCTGGGCGGCGTTCAGACGGGTGGTCAGGGACTGCACCTGACGGGTGAGATCTCCCTTGTCGGGCAAGGATAATTCGGCGGCGGCCGAGGGGGTCGCGGCGCGGAGATCGGCCACGAAATCGCAGATGGTGAAGTCCACCTCATGACCGACTGCCGACACCACGGGGATCTCGGAGGCGGCCACGGTTCTGGCCAGCCGCTCGTCGTTGAAGCCCCACAGATCCTCGGCGGAGCCTCCTCCGCGGCCGATGATGATGAGGTCGACCCCCTGCTCGGGGTCGTCCTTCACGGCATTGAAGTACTGGATGCCTCCCCGCAGGTAGGCGGGTGCCTCCGCGCCCTGCACCAGGGAGGGGAATATGAGAATTTCGGTTGATGGGCAACGCTTTTTCGCCACCCGTATGATATCGTGGACAGCCGCTCCCGAGGGGGAGGTGACCACCCCAATGCGCTTGGGATGGGCGGGCAGAGGCCGCTTGCGGGCGGGGTCGAACAGCCCTTCCGCGCCCAGCCTGGCCTTGAGCTGCTCAAAGGCCACCGCCAGTGCACCCGCGCCGTCGGGGATCATGCGATCCACGATGAACTGGTACTGCCCGCGGGGGGGATAGGCCGACACGCGGCCGTGAGCCACCACCTTCATGCCGTTCTCGGGGTCAAACTCCATACGCATCATGGAGTTTTTGAACATCACCGCCGAGATGACGCTGTCGGAGTCCTTGAGGGAGAAGTAGAGATGCCCCGACGAGTAGAGCTTCGCGCCGGAGATTTCTCCCTGCACCCACACGTCCTTCAGGTTGGGGTTGCCCTCCAGGAGCATCTTGATATACTCGTTGAGCTGGCCGACGCTGAAAGCGTCGGGGCGGTTGGTATGCTCCATGGTGGGACTCCTTTCGTGAGAGGTTGGGGGTGTGCTTACGATGCGGCGGAAAAGGCGCCAAAGCCCTTCGGCAGGTTGCACAAAGGGTTGCAAAGCTCTAAAAACGGGCAAAAAAGACATAGCGAAATACGGCCAAAAACGGCCAAAATCGCGGGTTTTCGAGGGGGTTTATTTTCACGAAAAACCGCCGTGCCACGTTGTTGTGCAACATGACGAGGGGATCGGGCGGAATAACAGGAGGATCCTTCGGGACAATATCACGGGTTCTTTTTCAGACTGGCCAGAAACTCCTTTTCCCGTCTCATGGTCTCGGCGGGGGAACGGAGAATGACCCGCCGCAGACGGCTATCCCGCGTAAAGCCTCCCAACAGCAAAGGGGAGATTCGTTGAACTTCCTCCTGTGCTTTTTGATAAGCCTTACAAAAACAATCGTATCCATACACATCGACGAGATAGGGCAGCCCTGCCACCGATAGTATGTCATTGTAATCAATATAGTTGTGATTCTTTTCCAAGGAAGCACAGAATCGATCCATGATAGGTTCCAACTCCGCCTCGGTGGCATACATAGCCAACCCACGAATATAGAACAGCTTCATGGATAGCCGTCGGGAGGCTTTTACACGCGCGGAAAAGAACTCCTTTAGGTTGTAATTCTGCGCCTCAGGATTAAGAAGCAGGACACGCAAATGCTCAAATCGGATTTCCCAAATATGCTTTTGGGACAGGCATTTTTCCTGCAAATAGGCGATATGCTCTGCCGTAAGATCACAGGTCTCCAGCCTTCTCAAAAGCGGCACGTAGTCTTCGTGAAGCAAGCAGTCCGAGCATTTTTGGAAGGCTTGCTCCAAGGCAATAATCGTAGGTGCCCTCATATCCGTCTCCTTCCACATCCCCGCAGGGGATATTTCACGCGGCGAAGCCGCATTTCACACGCCGAAGGCGTATTTCACCCTCCCGCAGGGAGGATTTCACTGCGCCCGCAGGGCGCACAGGATCGCCGTCCCCGCGGCATTGTCGGCGGAGAAGGCAGGCTCGGAGAAGTAGACCCTCCACCCCGCGCCCTTGGTCAGGATGGGGCGGATGAACTTGTTGCTCATGACGCCGCCCGCGTAGACCACGGGGAGGGGCTTCTCCCCCTGCTCGGCGCGCATGGCCTGGAGCTGGTCGGTCATTTTCCGCAGGGACTTGCCGATGGTGGTCAGGGTATAGGCGGCCACGAGGGCGGGGTCTGCGGTCTGCTTCCAGAGGGCGGCGGCTTGGTTCTCCAGACCCGACAGGTGGCAGATGCCGTCCCTCACCGAGGTCTTGATCTGGGGGAGGGGCTTCGTATTCTGTACCACCAGCTCCTCCAAGGCCTTACCGCAGGGGAAGTCCAGCCCCATCATGACGCCTACGCGGTCAATGACCTGCCCCGCGTGGAGGTCTGCGCCGTAGCCCTTGATCTCCACGTCGAAGCCACCCTCCCGGGGGTGGGCGACGACGGCCTCGGTGGTGCCTCCCGACACGTGGAAGGCGAGGAAGTCACTCGTGAGGAGCTTCCCCTCCGCCAGCGCGCCCGAGGAGTACAGGGCGGCCATGATATGCCCGCTCTGGTGGGAGAATCGATGCACCTCTGTGCCGCTTCCCGTGGCCAGGGACTCGGCGGCGATGATGCCCGTGAGGAAGCAGGGCATATAGGAATCGGCGGCATCACGGGGAGTAGCCGACACCCCCACGGCGGCGATGCGGTAGTTCCCTTCCTCCAGGATCCCCCGCAGGTCGCGGATGACAAGAGGGAGGTTCTTGACGTGGGCAAAGACCGCGTCGCTCTGGCGCAGGCCTCGGGCTCCCTCGGCTACGGGGAGGGGGCATTTGCAGTTGGCGATGACGGTCAGCTGTCCGTCATCCCCTACCGTACAGGCCGCCGCCGAGGTGGTGTAGTTGCTGGTGTCGATACCCACCCAGCAAAGGCGGGTGTTTTGGTTGTCGGACATGACTTATTCGGCGTCGGCGGGGGCCTCGGCGGTCTCCTCGACGGTCAGCTCGATCTCCACAACGGGATCTGCATCGGGTTCCTCCACGGGGATCTCGACGGTCTCGGCCTCGGCGGGAGCGGTCTCCGCGACGGGCAGAACGCCGCCGTTGTCCTCCAGCTCCTTCTTGATGGCGTTCAGCACGCCGTTGATGAAGGCGCGGGCCTTGGGATCGTCGTACTTCTTGGCCAGCTCCACAGCCTCGTTGATGGCGATGGGCGCGGGGATCTTCTCGGCGAAGACCACCTCATAGGTGCCCAGGCGCAGAACGGCGCGGGAGATGCGGGAGAGGCGGTCGGTTCTCCAGCCCTTGGCGTGGCGGCTCAGGAGGGCATCGATCTCGGTCAGATGCTCCATGATGCCGAAATATTCCTTGCGGATGTAGCGGTCCTTGGTGTCTACATCGCGGGCCTCGGCGGCGCGGGCCAGGATGGCCTCGGGAGCGTCGTCCTCGTGGTACTCGGTCTCAAAGAGGAGGGCCAGGACGGCCTCACGTGCGGTGCGTCTCTGCTCGCGGGCGGCTTCGGCGCTCTTCTTGGAGCGGGCGGCGGCGTGGTAGTTCTTCTGATTCTCTGCCATGGTATGTGTCCTTTCATGGGGGATATGTGAATTTCAATGATCGTAGGGATGCGCATAGTATATCAGTATTATTATACTGCATTACGGGGAAAAAGTCAACATAAAAAATGAATAAATACAGGAGGAATGTATATTTATTTTTGGAAGAAAGACGAAAGTGATGGCAGGGGCTTGACAAAAAGAGGGAAACGGGGGTATAATATGGGGTGGAAATGAAATTGGGGTTTATCGGTCTGTTTTATTCCTTCGGAATTGAACGCGCTTCGCGCGTTCACGGGCGGCCACATGGGGCCGCCCCTACAAGCAAATCTTATCGTGTATCAACAAATTTTTGATTATACTGTTTTCAAAAAATG
>JBGVRH010000094.1:0-62349 GCA_045128275.1 Eubacteriales bacterium
GACTTGGAATCAAGCGACGAACTCGATGGAGCCGATCAGCATGAAGGTGCCGGCCAGAGTGTCCCAGGTGATGAACACGGGGCCGTTGTAATCCACAGCGGTCAGGTCGATCTCGATAGCGGTGAGAGCCCAGCCGGAGGGGGTGTAGTCAACGGAAGCGATCACGTTCTCGTTGGCAGGAGCGTTGGTCATGTGGTTATCAGCCTTGGACAGCATGATGCGGTTGGTGCCATTGGCAGCATGCTTGTCAATGGTAACCTGAGAACCGTCAATACCGTACTTGACGATGACCTTGGAGTACTTAGACAGGTCGATCTCACCAATGCCGACTGCACCCTGGTGCAGGAGCGCGCCGGAGTCAATACCGCCTGCGGCGACCATGGGAGAATTGGCATGGCCCTCCTTGCCGACGATCTGAGCGCAGTGACCGGAAACAGTCCACTGATCCTGGGGAACAGCAATGGTCTCAACGGGAGTCTCGGGCTCAACGGGAGCGTACTCGATCTCAGCACCGATGAACTCAACGGATGCGAACAGAGCGAAGGTACCGGGCAGAGCATCGATAGCCAGCCAGACGGGGCCGTTGTAGTCCACGTCGGTCAGGTCGATCTCAAAGGCGGTCACAGCCCAGCCCTTGAGCTCGTAGGTGCCGCCTGCGATGATGGTCTCCTCGGCGGGGGACATGACACCGTCCATGACGGCGTTCAGCAGCATGATGCGGTTGTTGGCGTTCTCGTTGTAACGGCCAACGGTCACGTCGGAGTTGTCGCAGCCCCACATGACAACGACCTTGGAATACTTGGACAGGTCGATCTCGCCCAGAGCGATGGAGCCCTGGTGCAGGAGAGCGGCGGACTCAACACCACCGGCGGAGACCATGCCGTTGGAGGCATCGTTCAGCTGGGTGTTGTGGCCGGTCATGACCCACTGATCCTGGGGAACGGTGTAGTTGTCGTAGTGAGTAGGCAGAGCCACACCGACGACGATGGAGGAAGCGTAGGAGCCGTCCTTCAGGTTACCGTTTGCGTAGGTCTCAACGCCCTCGGCGACGTTGTCAGCAGTCCAACCGGTGAACTGAGCGGAGCCCTCAAGGTACTCGACCTCGTAGTAGAAGTCGCCCATGATACCCAGATCAGCGGGAACGTCCACGACGAAGGAGGTGTTGTCCTTGTGGTTCTCACCGGTGAGCTCGAAGAGAGGCTTAGCGGAGGTGGTGGCAGCGTAATCGGTGTTCCAAGCCCAGATCTTCACAGACCACTTGTTGGTGTTACCGTCGGAGTAGGTAGCCATATCGGTAACGGTGATCTGCTTCAGGAAGTTCTCGCCGATGTTGTATCTCTGGCCGAACTTCTTCTCGGAGCCGTAGGGAGCGCCGTGACCGGTAGCCAGAGCGATGGTCTCATCGGTGTGAGCGGGGACCTTGAAGTTCACCTTGTCGTCATACGCCTGAGCGTCCTCAGCAGCGTTGAAGAAGCCGACGTACTGCACGTCGAAGTAATCGCCCTCGGCGGAGTCACCTGCGAAGAAGTCCATACGGGCGTAGGTCAGCAGGCCGTCGGTGATGGAGGTCACGCCGGTCTGGGTCAGATCGACAATGACGAAGCTCCAGTCGCCCTCGGTCCAGGTGACCATGAAGGAGTCGCCGTTACCGGTCCAGCCTGCGCCGGAGCCCACGAAGAACTGACCCTCAACGGCGGAGTTGGTGCGGTAGGAGATGGCCATGTACTGGGGCAGGGTAGCACTGCTGCCCAGAGGAAGGATGGCGACATAGGGGTCGCCGCCTGCGGCGGTCCAGCGGACGAAGGTCTTGCTGCCCTCGGTGATGATCTCGGTGGAACCAAGATGGTTCACATTGGGAGAGGCAGCACCGGCCAGAGTGTTGAGAGCCTCGGCATCCAGCATCAGCACGGGAGCGGAGGGATCCTTGATGGTGAACTTGTAGCGGTAGGCCTTGTCAGCTACGGCGAGGGACTGGTCGTTGGCGACCCAGACCACCTCGTACTCGCCTGCGGGCAGAGCGCCGGTAGCGGCACCGGTGCCGGCATGGATGTGGGAGTCGTTCAGAGCGTCGATGGCAACGCCCTCGCCCACGTCGGCAACGTACCACCAACGGATGGACTCGCTACCGCCTGCAACGGCGATACCGACCCAGTCCTTGTCGGAACCGGTAGCGGAGATCATGATGGACTCGCCGATCTGGTACTCGGTCTTGTCCAAAGTCACGGTGGGCTCAGAGGGAGTGGGAGTCTCGGGTTCCTTGGTGTCAGGCTCATCGGTATCGGGAGCGGGAGTCTCGGGCTCGTCGGTGTCGGGAGCGGGAGTCTCGGGCTCATCGGTGTCGGGAGCGGGGGTGTCAGGCTCGTCGGTATCGGGAGCCTCGGTGGGGGTCTCGGCGGTGGTGACGTCCTCGGCGGAGGTACCGGGCTCATCGGGAGTCTCGGTACAAGCCACGGCGGTGATCACCAGAGCGAGCATGAGAAGGGCAAGCAAAAGCAGCTTCTTCATAAGGGGAATTTCCTTTCTGATATTTTGAGATCTTTCGATCCCAATGGGTAATAGATATTATACAATATTTTTTCAAAAAAAGCAAGGGCTTTTTTTAACTTTGTGTAATATGACAAAGAAATTCCCGCCCCCCGAAGGGAGGCGGGAAAAATGATCGCGGGAAAATGATTCTTAGGCGATGAACTCCACGGAGGCAACCAGTGCGAAGGTGCCGGGCAGAGCGTCGATGGCCAGCCACACGGGGCCGTTGTAGTCGATACCGGTCAGGTCGATCTCGAAGGCAGTAACCTTCCAGCCCTTGAGCTCGTAGGTACCGCCGGCGATGATGGAACCCTCAGCGGGGGACATGACCATGCTCATCTCAGCATTGAGGAGCATGATGCGGTTGTTGGCATTGGCGTTGTAGTGGTCAATGGTGACCTGGGAGTTATCGCAACCCCACATAACGACTACCTTGGAATACTTGGACAGGTCGATGTTGCCCAGAGCGATGGAGCCCTGGTGCAGGAGAGCGGCAGACTCAACACCACCGGCGGCGACCATGGGGTTGGTGGTATCGTTCAGCTGGGTGTTGTGACCGGTGATGACCCACTGGGACTGAGGAACGAGGTAGTTTTCAACAGCGGGGCCCTCGGGAACTACGGGCTCCTCGGGATCGGCGTTGGGATCCACGATGGTGATGGGATAGCGGCAGAGGCCCTGAGCGCCGTGCATAGACTGGTCGTTGGGGACCCAGACCACGTAGTAGTCGCCGGCGGGCAGGTTGCCGGTAGCGTCACCGGTACCGGCCTGAATGGCGGTGTTATCCAGCGCGTTGATGGCAACGCCCTCACCCACGTCAGCCACGTACCACCAGCGAAGAGTCTCGGCGGCATCCGCAGCGGCGATACCGACCCAATCCTTGTCAGCGCCGGTAGCGGTGATCATGATGGGCTCGCCCACGTTGTAGACGGTCTTGTCGGTGACCACGGGAGCGTACTCAAACTTGTTGATCTTCTCCTCGGTCTCGAAGAAGGCGAAGTAAGCGATGTCGATGGTTGCGCCCTCGGGCAGAGGCAGCTTCAGCCATGCGCCGCTCTCGTCCTTGGAGGGCTGGCCGTTCTCGTCGAGAACGTAGCCGGACTCCATGACGTCCAGACGCAGGAAGGCGGCGGTGGTGCCGTCATACACGCCTCTGTCCACCAGAGTCTGGGTATCGAAGATGGCGAGATGCCACTGACCGTCGGGGATCACGGCCTGCTCCAGCATGGTGGTGTCATCCTTGGGGCCCGAACCCTCGGAGCCCAGGAAGATCTGGATGTTGGCCTGGTATTCGGTGCGGTACTTGACAACAGCGTAACGGGAGCCGGTCTGGTTATTGAAGAGCAGGAAGTTGGGGTCGCCGCCCGTGGGGATGAAGTGGACGTAGCCGTCCTCCTTCTCGTACTTCATCTGGTTGGCGTTGGTGATCATCATATCCTTGGCCTTGATGATGTACACGGGAGGATTCTGGAGCTGATGGTCGGGGATGACCTCGGGAACCTCCTCCTCGGTGACGGGAGTACCGACCGTGAGGTTCGCGCTGTAAGCACCCTCCTTCAGCTGGCCTGCCACGTAGGTCTCAAGACCCTCGGCGACCGTGTCGGCGGTCCAGCCGGTGAAGCAGCCGCTGCCGGACAGGTAGGTGACCTCGTAGTAGATATCACCGGTGATGAACTTATCGGTGGGGATATCCACGCTAAAGGTAGAGTTATCGGGATGGTTCTCACCCGCGGCGGTGAAGAGAGGAGTGCCGGCCACGGTAGTCTCGTAGTCGGTGTTCCACTGCCACACCTTGAATTCCCAAGTATTCGTACCGCCGTCGGCGTAGGTAGCCATGTCGGCGATGGAGACCTTCTTCAGAATGGCCTCACCGATGTTGTATCTCTGGCCGAAATAGTTGTTGGGAGCGCCGCTGAAGGGTGCGCCGTGACCCGTAGCCAGGTTGATGATATCGTCGGTGGTCTCGGGAACGATGATGACCTTCAGGTCCTCGCGGAGACGGACAACGGTGCCGTCCTCCAGCTTGACGATAAAGCCAACCTTATGGGTGCCGCCCGTCAGCTCATCCAGGGGAACCAGGATCTCGAAGCGGGAGGCATGCTCGCCGCCTGCGGCCTTGACGCCGTCCTCGGTGGCCTTGAAGAAGTCACCGTAGACGAACTTGTAGTTATCGATGTAGTAACCGAAGGATGCCATGGGCTGGTTGAAGCCGATCCAGCCGCGAAGGACCATGGAATTGTGGGTCTCGCCCTCGCCAAAGACGATGGTGTTGTCCTGGGCGGTGAGCTTATCACCTGCGCCGCCGTCCTCGGGGAAGTACATACCGCCGTTGACGTAGAAGGTGTCAAAGGAATGAGCCACCTTACCGGCCGCGGGATCGTCAGCCTCAATGTAAGGAGGATACTGCTCGAAGTCGTAGGCCAGAGCATACTCGGCGGTGTTGAAGAAGCCAATGTAGGCAACCTCCAGGAAGCCCTCGTCGGGGCCGCCGGTGTAGAAGTCGTAACGGATGTGGCCGACGGTGCGCTCGGTCATGTAGGGAGCGACAGTGGGCAGGTGGAAGATCATGAGATTCCACTCGCCGCTGTTCTCATAGTTGAAGACAAAGGACTTACCGCCCTCGGGGTTCGCGCCGTTGCCGATGAAGAACTCACCGGACTGGGAGGTGTTGGTGCGGTAGCGAATGACCATGTACTCGGGCATCTCGCCGATGTTACCGCAGAGCAGGAACCAGGGGTCGCCGCCGGTAGCGGTGAAGCTGGCGAAGCCTTCCTCGGTCTTCTCGACGGTAGAGGTAGCGGTATTAGCCATATTGGCCAGATCGTCCGCGTTCATGATCCAGACGGGATCGGCGGGATCCACGGGAGGATCGGTCTCAGGCTCGTCGGTGGGAACCTCGGGCTTGGGCGTCTCGGGCTCATCGGTGTCGGGAGCGGGAGTCTCGGGCTCGTCGGTATCGGGAGCAGGAGTCTCGGGCTCGGTCTCGGGAGCGGGAGTCTCGGGAGTGTTGGGATCCTCGGTGGGCGTCTCAACGGTGGTCACATCATCGGCGGAGGTGTCAGGCTCATCGGGAGTGGGCTGACATGCTACGGCGGTGATCACCAGAGCGAGCATGAGGATCGCAAGGATCAGCAGTTTCTTCATGGTTCTGTTTCCTTTCGTGAAATGAACTCGGAAGCATAGTGCTTCTTGGTGATATTATACTATAAGAATTCGTTTTTGGCAAGGGTTTTTTTCGAATTTTACGAATCTTCTCGCACATTTGGCGTTTTGTCCATACCGCGACCGCTTTTTTTGTAGATTTCCACACCGAGACAGGCCTTGCCTCCCCGCGAAATAAAAAAATTACGGTCTTTTTGCGCCACCGTCTTGCAAATTCCTCCACTTCATGCTATACTGAACGCAAAGAACGCGAAACGGAGGTATCCCCATGCTCCATCCCATGACCGAGCTTCTGAAGGAAGAGCTGCGCGTGCCCCTCACGGGGATCTACGCCCCCCATGTCTTCCGCGCCCAAGGGCTGACCGCCCACCCCGACGCCCCCCACGGCATCCGCCGCGCCCACAGCATCGCTTCCCTCTTCGCCGCCCCCAAGCCCCACATCTACAAGGGCGACACCATCGTGGGCAGTATCCGCCCCCTGTGGACGGAGGTCTCCCCCGAGGAGAGCCAAGCCACCGCCGAGGCCTGCACAGGCTTTCAGATCCGCGGCTTCCACCACAACGGCGACCACTACGCCCCCGACTATGACACCATCCTCACCGAGGGCATCCCCGGCATGCTGTCCCGCATCGAGGCCTCTATGGAGACGCACCGAGACACCCCCGACCGCGCGGAATTTCTGGAGAGCTGCCGCATCGCCCTCTTGGGTCTGCGCGGCCGTCTCGCCGCCTACGCCGAGGCCGCCGAGGCTCTGATGGGCGCGGAGGGTTATCATAGTGAAACCCTATGTCAAATCAAGGAAAACTGCAAATCCCTCTGCGACCGCTCCCCCGTGACCTTCGGAGAAGCTCTCCAGCTGGTCTGGATGATCCACAACGGCTTCGTCTGCGAGGGCCGCTACGCCATGGCGCTGGGCCGCATGGATCAGTACCTCTACCCCTTCTTCGCCCATGATATAGAGGAAGGCACCCTCACCGAGGAGGAGGCCACCGCCCTGCTGGAGAACGTCTTCATGAAGATCTGCGAGCGGCGCGCCTACCTGGGTGGTGACGACGTGGTCAACATCGCCGTGGGCGGTGTCAAGCCCGACGGGAGCGACGCCACCAACCGCCTGAGCTTCTGCGTCCTCCGCGCCGTGGGCAACGTCAATTTCCCCGGCCCCAACCTCTCCGCCCGCATTGCCCCCACCACTCCCGAGGACTTTCTGGACGAGTGCCTCCAGGTTATCGGTACGGGTCTGGGCTACCCCGCCCTCATGAACGACGAGGTCAACATCGCCGCCCTCTCCCGCTACGGCTACGCCATAGAGGATGCCCGTAACTACTCCATGGTGGGGTGCATCGAGAACTTCATCACGGGCATGCAGCCCCCGTGGTCGGACGGCCGCTTCGATACCCCCCGTTTCCTGGAGTACGTCTTCAACGACGGCAAGGGCTACTTCCGCCCCTCGGCTGGGCTGGATACAGGCTCGGTAGGATCCATCACCTCCATGGAGATCCTCATGGAGCGGCTGGAGACCCAGCTCAAAGCGGGTGTTCGTGAGTACGTGGAGGGCTTCAACCGCGCCAACGTCCTCCCCGACCCCGAAAAATTCACCTCCCCCTTCCTCTCCCTCTTCTGCAAGGACTGCATCGGCAGGGGACTGGACATCAACATGGGCGGCGCGGTCTACCCCTCTGTCCACGGCGCGGCCCTCATGGGCGTGGGGACTCTATGCGATTCCCTCGCCGCCGTAGAGCAGGTGGTCTTCATCGACCAGACCGTTACTATGGCCGAGCTGGCCGCCGCTCTGAAAGCCAACTTCGAGGGCTACGGGGAGCTGCGTGAAAAGCTCCTGGCCGCCCCGAAATACGGCAACAACAACGACTTCGCGGACAAATACGCCGTTTGGTTCGTGGATTTCCTGTCCGATGAGTTCATGAAGTACAAGACCCCCGACGGCGGCGGCTACTACACCGCCATGGCCGCCAACGTCAGCAACATCTACGCGGGTCATACCATCGGTGCCACCCCCGACGGGCGCAAGGCGGGTGAGCCTCTCTCGGATGCCGCCTCCCCCACCTACGGAAAAGACACCCGCGGCGCGACGGCCACGGTGCTGAGCGTCACCAAGCCCGACTACACCAAGGTGGCCTGCGGTACCGTCATCAACCAGAAGTATTCTCCCTCCATGTTCGAGGACGGACGGCGGGATAAGCTCCGCGCCCTCATCCGCGTCTATTTCGCCAAGGGAGGCCAGGAGATGCAGATCAACGCCACCTCCACCGAGGTGCTGAAGGATGCCATGGAGCACCCCGAAAAGTACCCCGACCTGGTGGTGCGCGTGTCCGGCTTCTCCGCCATCTACGTCACCCTCGCCCGAGAGGTGCAGATGGATATCCTGGCCCGCACCCAGCAGGAATAAGCCATGATACAGCTCAATATTTCGGACATCCAGCACTTCTCGGTAGGAGACGGCCCAGGCATCCGCACCACCGTCTTTTGCAAGGGCTGTAACCTCCGCTGTCCCTGGTGCCACAACCCCGAAACCATCTCCCGCGGCACCGTCACCCTGACCTACCCCAAGGCCAACAAGTCGGTCACCTACGGACGGCTCATGACGGTGGAGGAGATCCTACGCGAGGTCATGGAGGATCTGGATTTTTACCGCGAGAGCGGCGGAGGCGTGACGGTCTCGGGGGGTGAACCTCTCCTCCAAGCCGAGGCCGTGGCCGAGCTGGCCAAAGCCCTGCAAGCCCAAGGCATCTCGGTGCTTCTGGACACGGCGGGATGCGTACCGTGGAGCCGCTTTGAAGCCGTGCTTCCCTACGTGAATACCGTCTTCTTTGACTGGAAGACTTCTGACCCCGCCATCATGAAGGAGCGGATCGGCGGCGACCTTGCCCTCGTCAAGTCCAATCTCGCCCGCCTCCTCCGAACCGACAAAGATATCCACATCCGCATCCCCCTCATCCCCGCCATCAACACCACCGAGGAAGCCCTCACCGCCATCGCCGTAGACCTACGGGAGGTGGGTGCGAAAACCGTCGCCCTCCTTCCCTTCCACCGCCTGGCCGTGGGCAAATACGAGGCCATGGGGCTGCAATACCCCTACCGCGACACCCCGCCCCTCTCGGCTGAGACTCTGCGCCGCGCGACAGAGATCCTGTCCAAGGGCTTCACGGTGTACACCGAAAAGTAAATCATTCGTTTATTTCCCAATCTATTGTTGAAAGGAATACCGCTATGAACAGCCATATCCAAGCGAAAGCCGCCATTTTCACAGGCGCGGGTCAGCCCATGGAGATCCGTGAGTTCCCCGTCACCGCCACCCCCGCCGGCTACGGCCGCTCCGACCTCATCGCCTCGGGCGTCTGCGGCACCGACCTCCATTTCTACCGTGGAACCCTGGCCGTCGGCACCCCCTCCATCATCGGCCACGAGTTCGTGGGCAAGCTCACCGACTGCGATCCCGCCGAGGCGGAAACGTACGGTCTGACCATCGGTGACAACGTCATCGCCGATATCGCCGTTCCCTGCGGCGAGTGCCTCCTCTGCAAGACGGGGGACGACGCCAACTGCGTGAACATGGGCGTGACCAACGGCGGCAGCATCGAGGAAGCCCCCTACCTCTGGGGCGGCTATGCCGAGGTCAACTACACCCCCCTGTCCAATCTGGTGAAGATCCCCGAGGGGCTGGATCCCACCGCCGTAGCGGTCTTCGCCTGCCCCGGCCCCACCGCCATGCACGCCTTCCGTCTGGGCGAGCAGGCAGGGCTGAAGTGGAGCGAGATCCGCTCCGCCGTGGTGCAGGGCGGCGGCCCCGTAGGCTCCTATGCCGTCATGTACCTCAAGGCTATGGGCGTGGAGAAGGTCTACGCCATCATCAACCGCGCTGATCCCGCCCGCGAGGCCCTCCTGCGCAAGCTGGGTGCCGACGAGGTGCTGACCCTGGCCGCCGAGGGTGCCGAGGCCGTCACCAAAAAGCTCCAAGCCGAGAACGGTGGTCTGGGCGTAGACCTCTGCTACGAGGCCTCGGGCTCTCCCCGCGCCATTCCCCAGGGCATGAATATCCTCCGCAACCGCGGCTTCTACCTGATTCCCGGCCAGTACAGCAACGCGGGCGGCATCGAGATCCAGCCCCAGATCATCACCTTCAAAGCCGTCCGCATCATCGGCTCCTCCCAGTATTCCATGATCGACGTAAAGGACTATCTGGCCTTCCTGGAAAAGAACCCCGCCCTCGTTCCCGTCATCCGCGACCTCGCCACCTGCTACCCTGTTTCCGAGGCCAACAAGGCCTTCGAGGATGCCCTGGCGGGCAAGAACGTCAAGACGGTTCTGGTCAAGTAACCCCGCCCCGACACAGTAAAAAAGGACCCAAGGACGAGTTTCCTTGGGTCTTTTTGCATAACGGGGGTTACACGGTGATAACAGGGATTTTCCACCACTTCATATATGATTTCGCGTTGATTCGTGTTCAATTTGTGGGTTTCCGCTCCCCTTTCACACCACGCGCGCAAGAGGATGCGTCACTCCTGCCAGAGCCTCGGGCAATCCTCGTGAGCCTTGTATGCACGGATATACTCGCACAGCCAGCGGTAGTACAGATCCCCGTGACCGCCCTTCATAGGCTCGATATCGCGGCTGAATTCTTGGTTGAAGTTGTCGGTGAAGACGTACTTCCCGCCCACACAGAAGAGCTGGGCGCACCACTCGTTCCACCAGGTGAGAGTCACGATCTTGGGATGCACCGCAAAGGCGGTCTGCCATTGGCTGTTCCAGAAGCGGCCGCCCTGACGGCCGTGAGCCGTGGCGGTGTTGGACATATAGGTCTCCTGGGTGGCCACAGATACGCCCACATGCTCGGGGTTGCCCTCCGCGTCGTAGGACACGGTGAGACTGTTGTCAGCCTCCAGATAGCTCCACTGCCCCGTCCTGACCTTCCCCTGCAGGCCGTACATACCGCGGGTGACGAACCGCTCGGTCTCGGAGCCCTTGTAGTTCCAATGAAGGATAAAGGGCTTGCCGTCGCGGTAGACGAAGCAGTCCTTCCACTTCTCCACCCCGTAGAACTTGTCGTAGAACACCTCGAAGGCCTCCACCTCGTTGGGCCACATGACCACGTAGGGGGTCTTCAGCCCCTCGGCGCGCATCTCGGTGATGGTATCCAGCAGGGCGATGGAGGAGTACTCCACGTGGCTGTCCCAGAAGGGCTTGTTGTGGACGGTGCGACCGCCCACGAAGGTGAAGTCCAGCACCAGAAAATCCCCCCCCGCCTCCTGGAGCAGGGTCAGATTGCGGCGGTGGGCGGCCTTATCCGAGCTGCGGTAGTAGCCTTGGGCAGGCTCAGCCCAGTAGTGGAAGGCGTACAGATCGTTGTGCTGCTCCTCGGCATTACCGAAGCCGTACTCGTCGCTCCAGCCGTATCGCTCGGTCAGCTCGGTGACGTTATTGGCGTGGGTCACAGGGGTGTCACCGCTCCCCAAAACCGCGTTGAACCACATGGTATAGCAAATGCCTACCAAGTCCCTTTTGTCGGTAATATCCAGTCCGTACTGCTTATTTTCCATAGTGAATTATCCTTTCATATCAATGGGTTATGCGGGCAAAACGGGTCGCGTCACTCTGCCAGGGCGACGACCTCCACCTCCACCAGAACGCCCTTGGGCAGGGTCTTCACCGCCACGCAGGAGCGGGCGGGGTTGGTGGTGAAATAGGCGGCGTAGACCTCGTTGAATACGGCGAAATCCGCCATGTCGGCAAGGAAGCAGGTGGTCTTGACGGCATTCTCAAAGGAGGAACCGCCCGCCGTCAGCACCGCGCCGAGATTCTTCATGACCTGGGTGGCCTGGTCGCGGATGTTGTCCCCCACCACAGTGCCCGTGGCGGGATCCAGAGGGATCTGACCCGAGGTGTAGAGCATATTCCCGCAGAGAATGGCCTGGGAGTAAGGGCCGATAGCGGCGGGAGCGTTGGGGGTGGAAATGGACTTTCTCATGGTGGAATCTCCTTTTCGGTGAGTTTTCAGAGGAATCTTTCGGAAGCTCTTGCAATTCTTCCGCCTTTTTGGTATAATAGAAAGGGCTTACACCCGTATTATAGCACAGATCCCGCCAAGACGCAATAGATATTGAAAATTTTCATGCCAAGGAGTCCCCTATGCTCATCAAAGGTCTGCAAAAGCTCACCCTGCTGGACTTCCCCGAGAAGATGGCCTGCACCCTCTTCACCTTCGGGTGCAACTTCCGCTGTCCCTTCTGCCACAACGCCTCCCTGGTGCTGGCCGACCGCGCCGACGGAGCTATTATAGAAGAGGAGGACTTTTTCAAATTCCTCCGCTCCCGCCGCGGCATTCTGGAGGGAGTCTGCATCTCGGGAGGCGAGCCCACCCTCCAGCCCGATCTCCCCGATTTCATCCGCAAGGTCAAGGAGCTGGGCTTTGCGGTCAAGCTGGACACCAACGGCTACCGCCCCGCCGTCCTCCGCACCCTGATCGACGAGGGGCTTCTGGACTACGTGGCCATGGATATCAAGAATTCCCTGTCCCGCTACCCCGAGACCGTAGGCATCACCCGCTTCGATACCGCCCCCATTGAGGAAAGCATAAGCCTGCTCATGGAGGGCCGCGTTCCCTTTGAGTTCCGTACCACCCTGGTCAAGGGGCTCCACACCCCCGAGAGCATCGCCGAGATGGGTCGGAGACTGGCGGGCGGGGAGCGCTTCTTCCTCCAAACCTTTGAGGATTCGGGGGACCTCATCGCCGACGGCCTTTCGGGCTTTGACCGCGAGGAGACCGAGGCCCTTCTGGCCGTCTTGTGCAACTATGTGCCAAATGCACAAATCCGAGGATAAGACACTATATATAGTGCCGATTTTGAGTTTTCGCCCAATATTTTGTGTTTTTTGTCTTGACAAATCCCATGGGTTGTGGTATTCTTATACTACGCACAATCGGGGATTTCGACATCATATCCGAAATTTCGCCGTGACGCGTGCCCGATAAAAAGGACAGACGTCACGGTGTTTTTGCGCCAAAATCCCCGCCACATCATACATATTTCATACAAGGAGGAACACCATGTACACCGTACTCAAGCGTGACGGACGCATCATCAACTTTGACATTCAGAAGATCGCCGGTGCCATCAAGCTGGCCTTCGACGCCCAGGAGCGCAACTACAACCAGGATATCATCGACTTCCTCGCCCTCAAGGTCACCGCGGACTTTGAGCCCAAGATCAAGGATCACTCCATTTCGGTGGAGGACATTCAGGACAGCGTGGAGAAGGTGCTGATCCAGGCAGGCTACGACGACGTGGCCAAGGCCTACATTCTCTACCGCCGTCAGCACGAGAAGATGCGTAACGTCAGCGCCACCATGCTGGACTACAAGTCCATCGTGGACTCCTACCTCAAGGTAGCCGACTGGCGCGTCAAGGAGAACTCCACCGTCACCTACTCCGTGGGCGGTCTGATCCTCTCCAACTCGGGCGCCATCACCGCCAACTACTGGCTCTCGGAGGTCTACGACGACGAGATCGCCAACGCTCACCGCAACGCCGATATCCACATCCACGATCTGTCCATGCTCACCGGCTACTGCGCCGGCTGGTCCCTCAAGCAGCTGATCCAGGAGGGTCTGGGCGGTATCACCGGCAAGATCACCTCCGCCCCCGCCAAGCACCTCTCCACCCTCTGCAACCAGATGGTCAACTTCTTAGGTATCATGCAGAACGAGTGGGCAGGCGCCCAGGCCTTCTCCTCCTTCGACACCTACCTTGCTCCCTTCGTCAAGGCCGATAACCTCACCTACGATCAGGTCAAGAAGTGCGTGGAGGCCTTCATCTACGGCGTGAACACCCCCTCCCGCTGGGGCACCCAGGCTCCCTTCTCCAACATCACCCTGGACTGGACGGTTCCCAACGATCTGGCCGAGCTGAACGCCATCGTGGGCGGTAAGGAGATGCCCTTCAAGTACAAGGATTGCAAGGCCGAGATGGATATGGTCAACAAGGCCTTCATCGAGACCATGATCGAGGGCGACGCCAACGGCCGCGGCTTCCAGTATCCCATCCCCACCTACTCCATCACCCGTGACTTCGACTGGTCCGAGACCGAGAACAACAAACTCCTCTTCGAGATGACCGCCAAGTACGGCACCCCCTACTTCTCCAACTACATCAACAGCGATATGGAGCCCTCCGACGTCCGCTCCATGTGCTGCCGTCTGCGCCTTGACCTCCGCGAGCTGCGCAAGAAGTCCGGTGGCTTCTTCGGCTCGGGTGAGTCCACGGGCTCCGTGGGCGTGGTCACCATCAACATGCCCCGCATCGCTTACCTGGCCACCGACGAGGCCGACTTCTACAAGCGCCTGGATCGCATGATGGACATCTCCGCCCGCTCCCTGAAGATCAAGCGCGAGGTCATCACCCGCCTCATGGGCGAGGGCCTGTACCCCTACACCCGCCGCTACCTCGGCACCTTCGCCAACCACTTCTCCACCATTGGTCTGGTGGGCATGAACGAGGTGGGTCTCAACGCCAAGTGGCTCCGCAAGGACATGACCCACGCCGAGACCCAGCAGTTCACCAAGGAAGTGCTGACCCACATGAGAGACCGCCTCTCCGACTACCAGGAGCAGTACGGTGACCTCTACAACCTGGAGGCCACCCCCGCCGAGTCCACCTCCTTCCGTCTGGCCAAGCACGACCGCAAGTTCTACCCCGACATCATCACCGCCGCCGAGGCCGACGAGGGCAAGACTCCCTACTACACCAACTCCTCCCACCTCCCCGTGGGCTACACCGACGATATCTTCGCCGCCCTCGACATTCAGGACGAGCTCCAGACCCTCTACACCTCGGGCACCGTCTTCCACGCCTTCTTAGGCGAGAAGCTCCCCAACTGGAAGAGCGCCGCGACCCTCATCCGCACCATTGCCGAGAACTACAAGCTCCCCTACTACACCCTGTCTCCCACCTACAGCGTCTGCAAGGAGCACGGTTACATCGCGGGCGAGCATTACACCTGCCCCGAGTGCGGCGGCAAGACCGAGGTCTACAGCCGTATCACGGGCTACTACCGTCCCGTTCAGAACTGGAACGACGGTAAGGCCGCCGAGTTCAAGGCCCGTAAGGTCTACGTCCAGAGCAAGCTGACGAACAAGCAGCCCCTGTCCGAGTACGCCCCCGCCGAGGCTCCCGAGGCCGTCACGATCTGTGACGCTCCCGCTGCGCCCACCCAGACCATCCTCTTCACCACCGCCACCTGCCCCAACTGCAAGGCTGCGGGTATGTTCCTGGACAAGGCCGGCGTGGCATACGAGAAGCTGATCGTTGGCGAGGAGAGCAAGGATCTGGTGGCCAAGTACGGTGTCAAGCAGGCGCCCACCCTGGTGGTGGTCACCGGCGACTCCTACGAGACCATTCCCAACCTCTCCAACATCAAGGCTTACGCTGAAAAGAAGTAAGAACGAGGGGCTCTGCCCCTGACCCCCGGCAGGGCTCTGCCCTGCACCCGCCAGAACCCTTTTGCAAAAAGGGTTCTGGACTCCCAAAAGCTTTTAAAACAAAATAATGAAAGGGGCTCCGTCGCGGGCCCTTTCCTTAAAGGTAAACGATTATGTACGACATCATCATCATCGGCGCGGGCCCCGCGGGTCTGACCGCCGCTCTGTACGCCTGCCGCGCCGAGAAGAGCGTCCTCCTCATCGAGAAGGAGACCTTCGGCGGACAGATCACCCACTCCCCCCGTGTGGAGAACTACCCCGGGTTCGTCAGCCTCAGCGGCTCCGAGCTGGGTGAGAAGCTCTTCGGCCAGGTGCTGGAGCAGGGGGCCGAGATTGAGCTGGACACCGTCACGGGCATTTCCGGCGAGGCGGGACACATCACCGTGACCTGCGAGAGCGGCTCTGCCTTTGAAGGCAAGTCGGTGATCATCGCCACAGGCTCCCGCCACCGCGACCTGGGTGTGGACGGTGAAGAGAAATTCGTAGGCGAGGGCATCTCCTACTGTGCCGTCTGCGACGGTGCCTTCTACAAGGGCAGAACCGTAGCCGTCATCGGCGGCGGCAACTCCGCCCTCCAGGAGGCCGTCCTCCTCTCCGAGGGCTGTACCCACGTCACGGTGGTGCAGAACCTTCCCTTCCTCACAGGCGAACCCAGCCTCCAAAACATCCTGGCCAAGCGGGATAACGTGTCCTTCATCTACTCCACCGTGGTGGCCGCCGTGCTGGGCGACGAGACCTTCGAGGGTCTGCTCCTCCGCAATACCGACACGGGGGAAGAAACGGTGCTGAACGTGGACGGTACCTTTGTCTGCATCGGACAGGTGCCCGCCAATGGGGCTTTTGCCGACGTGGTGAAGCTGGGCGACTACGGCTACGTGGACGCGGGGGAGAACTGCCTCCCCGAGACCACCATCCCCGGCGTGTTCGTGGCGGGAGACTGCCGCACCAAGGCCATCCGCCAGGTGACTACGGCTACGGCCGACGGTGCTGTGGCGGCGCTGGCGGCTTGTCGGTATCTGGATACCCTTTGATCCGACCTCATATTCCATATCCTACCAAAAAGAAAGAGCCCCGACCCGCGTCGAGGCTCTTTTTGTGTTACAGGCAAACAAAGGGATCCACGTCCCCGCCCTCCGTGGCGGTAGCTTCCCCTCCCTCACCCGCAGAATCCATCAACTCCAGGAAGGTGTTGATGTAGGTCTTGGTGTAGGTACACATCCCCTCCACCAGCTTGGCCGTGTCTCCGTGATTGCTGTGGGTCACAGCGGCGCAGGAGGGGCAGACCCTCCGCAGAGCACATTCCGCGCAGGCGGCAGGGAGATAGATCGCCTCGGTGCGGGTATGGGTCTGCCTCCACATATCCGCGAAGTCCATGCCCCCCTCGGAGGGCTTGACCGCGTAGTCGGATAGCATCCCGCAGGGGTACATCTCCCCGTTCCAAGCCATCCAGAACATCCCCCGCCCCGCCATGCAGGAGGAGGGACGGCCATGATCGGGAAGTAGCGCGGAGGGATCCGATCTCTCTTGACGAAGCTCTTCCTCCTCCAGGCTTTGACGGAGGGAACGAGCCTTGGCGGCGCGGACAGCCTCGGTGGAGGACAGGAACTCGAACCGCGCGTTCAGCCTTCCCTGCTCCTCGGAGGACAGGCAGATGCCGCAGTCCTCATGGCCGTTGCGGACAGGGGGGAAGGTGTAGGCGGCAGTACGGATCGGCGCCCCGACCTCCTGCGCAAAGGCCACCAGAGCCCCCATATCCTTGGCATTCCGAGCCGTAAAGGTGGTATTGATGATGACCCGCACTCCCGCATTTATAAGGCTCCTGACTCCTTCAAAGGCCTTCTCATAACCTCCCCGCACACCGCAAAGTCCCGCGTAGGTCTCGGGGGATGCGCCGTATAGGGTGACGTTGACCGTCTCGGGAGGGTGCTTTTGGAAGCATTCCAGGATCTCGGGCGTGATTAGCGTGCCGTTGGTGTTGACCGAGACCAGCACCCCCATCTTGACCATTTCGGAGTATATGGTAGTAAAGTCCTTCCGCAACAGGGGCTCTCCCCCCGTGAGCAGAAGGTAGATCATGCCCGCGTCCACAGCACGGCGACCTACCGTGAGCCATTCCTCGGTGGTCAGCTCCCGTCCCCTCGCGCTCTGCTCGTCGCCGGACATATGAATGTAGCACATTTTGCAATTGAGATTGCACCGAGGGGTCAGCTCAAAGGTGCCGCTCACCGGCATTCGCTTAGCTGCTCCCGCACGGTAGACAAAATCCTTGATGGATTTTTCTGCCATTCTTCCTCCTTTCTATGGGGGCGAGAGGGTGGGCTCTTGAGAACCCACCCTCTCTGTTCATTTGATTCACTCAACGGTAATGGTACACTCAACGGGATCGCCGCAGTACAACACAAAGAAGTTGTTTGACGTAGGATCCGAGGCGTAAACCGTGTACGTATGCTCGCCGGGCTCCAGATCCAAAATGACATCGACGTAGAACAGCTTCTGCTGAGGCTTGCGGCGGTTGTAGGGAGCGATGCTCACGCCCTTGTTCGCAACCATGAAGCCGTTCTCATCGATAACCAGGATAGCCACGGAGTCATAGGAGCGGATGGTGTCAACCTGCATACGAATCACCGCTCCCGATTTGGCACTGCTCAGCTGGAAGCTCGCGTTGTTGATGATGCTATGACGTCCACCGGAGAACATTACCTCGGGCATCAACATACCCCGATACTCATCAATCAGTTCAACACGCTCCTCAATCTGACTGTAGCTGTAATCTCCCAGGATCAGAAGCTCCGCTCCTTTAACAAGCGAGGAATAGAACATCCAGGTCTCAATGGAATACACACCGTTCTTGAAGGCGGGAAGATCCTCATTGTAGTAGCGGTCGATCTGCTTCACAATGTCCTTGGTCAGCTTGGCAACGGTACAGTAGGTAACCAGATTGTAGCGTCCGGATTTCAGCATGTTCGTCATGGCATCCACATGAGTCTGATGGAAGGGATACGCATCCTCGCCGAGATAGTAGGTCTGGGCCTCATGGATGGAGAACATATAATCCTTGTAGTAGAAGGGGGCATACA
The DNA here is from genome assembly GCA_045128275.1 of Eubacteriales bacterium. Lineage (GTDB taxonomy): Bacteria > Bacillota > Clostridia > Oscillospirales > CAG-272 > CAMEON01. The sequence goes on from JBGVRH010000094.1 coordinate 18,256, forward strand.
GATCCTTTTTCGCCTCGATCTCAGCGGCCTTGGCCACCTCTGCCTCCAAAGCGGAATAGTCTACGAAAATGTAGCCCTTGGCATACCGGAAGCTCTCCAGCGCCTCGTTAACCTCGGGCTGGGTAGCGGTGGAATCGGCCAGCACAGTCTTAGCTCTGGTGAGAGCGAAATTATATTCCTCCAGGATTTTTTCGGTGAAACGGGAGGTATCCACGGTATCCAGAGAGGGAGTCGCGTTCAACTCCGCACGCAGGGCATTCTTATCCGCGGACAGATTCGCCTTAGCGGTCAGAATGGCATGGTAAGCGGCGATAATCTCGCTTTGAGTCGCGCGGAGATTCGCCAGAACAGCGCGGCCTGCTCCGACGGCATCCATGTAGGCGGCGTAGGAAGCGGCGCTGTACATATCCTTCGTGATGGAAGCCGACTCAGCGATGGCGGCCTCCAGGGCACTCGTATCCGTGGTAAGAGCGGCCTTGGCGTTCTGAATGGCCAGAACGGCTTGATTGATCTCGGCCTGGGAGACAGCACCGCGATCCAGAATAGCCTGACCCGCGCGGACGGCATCCATGTAGGCACCGTAGCTGATCTCTCCGTAGTCGTTGGGATTGACCGTAGCGGAATCCTTGACGGCGGCGCGCAGATCGGTGGGATTGGGGATAAAATCGCTGATAGCAGTCAGATCAATGGCTACGGTCTCTCCGATCCGATTCCATTCGGCGGAGAAATCCTTGTAGGAGACGCGGGAATTCTGAGCGGAATCCCATGCCTTGGCACCGATCGCGCGAACCATGGGGAGAATATTCTCCATAACGCCGGCCTCTGTGCGGAGGGTAGGATTGGCGCATCGGATTTCCAGGGAACCGCCCAGCACGTTGGCGTTCCCAACGGCGGCATTGTTACCTGTACCCAGCGTCTTGTTATAGGGGTCAAAGCGGTAGGGGCACCATTCGGTATAGATATTCTCGGCAGAGGGGATGAAATTGCCGACAGCCATGGTGTAACGGGTATACACGCTCAGCGCGTTGTACACCTGGTAGCCTGCGCCCGCATAGGTCCAGACCGTATTGGCATCGGTCCCGCGGAACCATACGTCTACGTTGGTGTTCAGCTGAGCCACACCGTTCCAGGCAGTATCCCGGGTGCGAAGAACCGTATCGTAGCCAACGCGGACCGAGCTGTAACCAAGCTCACGGACCAAGTCGTTGAGATCATTCAGATACAGGATATACGCGTCATAGGCTACGGCCTTGCTGTTTCCGGTACGCTCAATGGCGTAGGCCTTCCAATGATCCAGCTGGAGCCATTTGCTGCCATTGACCAGGGTACCGCCATCGCCCAGGGGGTCACTGCCGCCCAGGTCAATTTTGGTAGCGCCCGCGCCGCGGAACAGCTCCGCGTACTCCGCAAGCAAGCTCTCGGTGAAGGCGACGGCGATCTCGTTGGAGACGTCAATGCCGCGAGACCGGTTCATGACGAAGGGATCCTTGGGAATGCTGGAGCCCTGAACCGCGGCGGAGATGCCGCTTTCGGCCAGATACAGGTAGTTACCGATACCGTACTTGGAGGTGAAGACCGGGGTCTTGGAGCCGTCCTCGGCCACCTCGTAGCCCTCGTAAACCGAGCCGGTATACACGGTGTTGTACGTCTTGCCTCCATAGCTGAAGGTAAAGCCTCCCTCCTGCATCGCGCGGAGATTGAACATATAGACGATATAGTTCATCTGTCCGGGAGTTTCCATGGAAGGCACCAGATCGACGTGGTAGGTCTTGGCGTACGCGGCGATCTCCAAAAGCTCCTCTTGAGTCAGGTAGCGGTCGTCAAAATTTTCCTCCAGGGTAGCCTGGGCGCAGAACCGACCGTCACGGCCGTTCAGCCAAGGATACAGCTTGGACTCCAGACCCAAGCCCATCTCCTCGGAGAAATGCAGAACCAGGGTATTCATATCAGCCCATGCCATCTCACGGATGAGCTGCTTGATCCAATCCACCGAATAATACTTGCGTCCGTTATCCAGAGACACCGAACGCTCGGAGACGTCGGGGGTCTCAGAAGCAGGAGAGACCTTACCGTAGGCCTTCATCTGCTTGATCACGTAATGCCAGCCATAGAACAGACCGTCGTCATCCGAAGCGGCAACGGTCAACTGATCGTCACGGATGCTGACCTCATAGCCCTGGGCAGGGATGCTTGCCTTTCGGGTCAGCAGGATGTCCGCGTCCCCAACCTCGTGGGTATGCCCCATCGTCACGACGGGGGCAGTGCCGAGCATTGCCTCATATTCCGAGGCGAAGAAATTCGCCTCATATTTCAGATCCTCAAAGAATCCCACAGAATCCACGTCAACGAAGATTTTGGTATTCTCGGAGGGCATCCAGGTAGCATCCTCCGCCACGGCAATAACAGTCAGGCTGGAGAACAGGATGCAAACCGTCAAAAACAGGGACAATGCGCGTTTTGTCATACGGGTACTCATAGTTAACCTCGCTTTTTTTTGCCCGGATGTTATGTCAACCGACTCCGCAGATATTCCACAGCAGAGGAGTTGGGTTGGCAGGAATAATCGAGAACGGGCACTTTCTCGACAATTCTCGCAATCAGCGGTAAGAGAGCCTGATTGAATCCCTGATCGTCCCGACTTTTCACGGTTTGGCTGTAGAGCGCCATGAAAGCGTGGCGTTGATCCAGGAAGGTCAGCTCGTTCTGTTTCCCTTGGTGAAGGTAAACGATGGCCTTGATAGGAGCCTGTAGATCTCGGAAGATGCGGGAGGTACCGGCAACGGGGCCTCCGTAGGCAATGGGTCTTTCTCCGTCCGAAGAGATGATGACCTTATCACCATTGATAATCTCAGCACCGAGGCAGTTCTCCCACAGGGATGCCTGGGTAGATTTTCCGATTCCCGAGGGTGCCGTGAACAGAATGGCCTCACCCTCGTGAATGACCGCCGACGCATGGAGAATGATGCGGTCATAGGGGAGGAGCAGCCGTTCCATCATCAGAAACAGCATCCAATTGGCATTGATGCAGAATTTGTCCGCCATGTCATCGGGAACGAAAAGGCGGCAAATCCGATCATCTGTGGCGGGAATAACCCGCAGGAAGCCGTTTCCGTCCTTTCGGGGAAACCGCGTGACATGATCGGTATCTCCGTAAGCCACACGGTCGGAACCGAATATGACCTCTATGACCCAATCCGGTCTGTGATCGGTAGGCTCACCGACCAGAAAGGACCGAAGATTTTCGGGTAAGCATAGGGCCCGCGGCGCAAGAATGCGCAGGTGCATCCCCGCGAACCGCAGATCGTAAAAGCATGAAAGCTCCCCCATCAGGAGGTCAGGGTTGTTTTTACGTGGCTGTGATAGCAGATGGCATCGCCCATCTCACTCAGGATGCCGCCGTTATCGTTAGAGCCATCGAAGAAGAAGGAGCAGGTTCCGGAGTTACCCGCAAACCAGCCTTGAGCCTGAAGCTCAGGCGACTCTCCATACGACTGGCAGGCCGAGGCCACGGGCATATCCATACACATGACTTCCACGTGGATCGTAGGCTTGCTATATTCTCTTTTTTGGTTTTCCATAGTTAAACCTCCGTGTCAATCTTCCTTGCCGGGATGAGCCAGAGCGCGGGCGATTTCCACCGTAGCCCCCATGAGTATGCTGGCACCGGCATCGTACACGTCCTGAACGGCCAGCAGCTCGGCGGCGGTATTCTCAGCCAGCTTGTATCCGTTCAGCTTGATGTTGGTCAAAGCCAGGACATTCATGTTGTCGTCTCGGGTACCCAGGATCACCAAAGCCTGATCGGTGCCGTTGGGATGCAGGAAGGTCAGATCGCAATCGATGCTGAAATACTGCTCGGTACCGCTGGCCACGGAATGGACGTAGGTGTTCTCCACGATATGGGCGGAGCTGCTGCCGTAGACCAGATCCACAGACTGATCGTCCATGCCGTAATTATTTCCGGTTCCCTTCAGATGGGCGCCGATCTGAATGCTTCTCTCCCCCTCGTAATCGGGATCCATGACGACGTAGAAGGCGATGTAGGTCAGGCACGCGTTGGGAACGTCGGGATCAATGGCAGGATTGGAAAGGTAAATCTCATTGTTGGGGCCCGACTGCATGTACTGCTCAAAGCCGTCCAGGCCATCCTCGGACTCGGTCAGAATGAAGTTGCCCCAGGCATCGGAGCTCTCGATCATGGTCTTGCCGAAGTTCCAGCGAGTGGCCGCCTCGAGGGAATCGCTCATATCGCCGCTGATCTGTCCGTACACCACGGTACCCTTGGCGATTTCGGTCTTGATCTCATGGAAATTGGCCACCGACTCATCGGGCTTGTAGAGAGGAGCGCTCTCCTCCACAGTTAGAGGCTGGTAGACACGCACGCCGTCGATGTAGACCATACGGTCGGTCTCGTTGAAGTTCGAGCCGTACACCGTGACCTTGTAGTTACCGAGCTCCAGACCCTTGCGCGCCACGAAGGGCACCTGGGTCAGGTCACCGGCGATGCTCTCGGTGATCACGGGGATCGCCTTGACCGTACCGTTGTCCAGATTCTCGATTTTGACGGTCAGCACCGCGTAGGCATAGTAGGTGGTGCGGCCCACCAGCTCGAAGCCCGTACCGCGGAAGGTAAAGGACAGCAGTTCAGCGGCGGTCTTGGTATGGATGGACATGGCGTGGAGGGTATCGTTGGAGGCATCACCGTACAGAGCGTGGAAAATATCCGCGTCGGTGTAGATGCCTTCCTCGAAGAGCTCACGGTTGGTGGTCTTGCAGATATCGTCGCCCACCTGCTCCAGGATGGCGTGATCCCGGATATGCTCCAGGTAGGAAAGCTCCAGATCTCCGTAAATGTCGGTCTTATTGACGGCGTAGTTGGGATCCTGGCCGTAGTTCAGGGTCTGATCCGCGCTCTGCTCGGTACCAACACCCGTGCCCTCATAGACGGCCCAGATATTGCCCGAGGCATCGCTGCCGGTATTGACGTAGGTGATGCCGTCGAAGTCATCCTCGTAGTACATGACGTTGGCGGGAGCGACGGTAACCGTCTGAGTCAGAACCACGCCCGTAGTCGCGTCGGTGACCTCAGTCGCGCCGGGAGCCAGAATCTCCATGCGGATCTCCATGGTATCCACGCCGTTCATGAACTCCTTCATGGTGTACACGAGAGATCCCTCAGCCACGTCGAAGTCGCCGTAGCTTCCCTTCTTACCGTCGGTAGCAATCGGCTTGCAGGTGGCATCGGGGTTAGCGGCCAGGTACAGGATATCGTTGGAGGTAAATCCATGCTCGCCCGCGTAAAGCTCCACGGGAAGGCTGTAGTCAAGAACGAAAACGCTGTCGGCCACACCGTAGGTGTATACGCAGATCGGAACGGGGCCGTAGCCGGTGCCGTCCACCGTTACCGTGTAGTAGAAGGTCTCGGCACCGACGCGATCCGTTTGGAAGAAGATCCCCTCCTCGGTCAGCTTCGCGTGGTCGTAAGCGGCCGCAGAGCCGAAAGCATCCGTCAGCGCGACGGTGGCCTCGGTATAATCCACTCCCTTCAGCTCCGTCCGACCGCGCAGGGGGGCGAAAAGCTGCTCACGGGTGATACGCACACCGTTGGACTTGTTCTCGTCCAAGACACCGTAGGCGTCTCCGCTCAGCGTACCGCCGTCATAAAATTCCAAAGCATCAAAGGAAAGCCGCGCGTTACCCGTCTCGGCCGCGACGGTAAAGGGAATGCCCGACAGGACACCCAGCACCATCACCAGGCTCAAAGCAACCGCAAGGAAGCGCTTGGTTCTTCTCAAAACGTTCATGTTGTTTCATCCTCCATCAACAGAAAATGATTCTTATCCAATTCACACAAAAAATCCAGGATGTCGGGTTCAGCTACGTCGGGAGTCACGTCAAACTCATTGGTGACAGCCTCCAAAAGCTCCCCTAATGAGCGGGGCTCCTCCAGGAGTGACCAAATGAATTCCGCTACCGGGCTGAGCACGGCCATTTTTGAGTCGTCTTCCCCGGGCGCGCCTACGGGAATGACCAGATACTCATTCATAAACCCGCGAATCGCATATCCCGGCTTGATCCGAAAGCGACCCTCGGGCTTGCCAACAAGGCTCTCCATACAACCACCCCTTTCAAAATCTCTTGACAGCAAACGATTTTTTTGACAACATCCCTGTAAATGGAAACACTTCTGGCGTTGTAAAAAATGACATAATTGACCCAGTATGCCATCATAGTCCTTTGTATTGTATCACATTCATCGCTCTTTTTCAAGCCATTTTCTTGATTTGTCAACAAAATTCACATTTTTTTCACATTTGTCGCCATGGAACGACACGCCTCGACGTCCTTTTTAAATATCATCTTTTTGGTGTTATTTTGCAACAAATTTACCGCAAGCCCTTGACAGAACGGGCTCTTCGTACTATAATATATGTGTATCTGACGGAAAGTTCTCCCCAAGGAGTTCTGACTGAAAGGTGCGGTCAACCGAATCCATTCAGCCGACCTCCTACGGGAGCCATCGGCTCTTGTCCGTGTGCCGTACCCGTATCCGTCGGGTAGGGCATTTTTGTTATACTTGTGCAGGAGGTATCACCATGGAGACCAGAGTCGCCGTCATGAGCATCATTGTGGAGTGCACCGACGCGGTGGAACCCATCAATTCCCTGCTCCATGAGCACGGGCAATACATCATCGGCCGCATGGGCATCCCCTACCGTGAGCGGGGCATCAGCATCATCAGCATCGCCCTGGATGCCCCTGACAACACCATATCCGCCCTGGCGGGCAAGATCGGCAACCTCGCGGGAGTCAGCGTCAAGACCGCCTACTCCAGCGTGAAGGGAGCCGCCCATGGCTGATCTCCACGCCCTCATAGAAAAGCTCATTACAGGGGAGTCCCTGACTGTGGAGGAGTATACCCTCCTGGTGAAAGAAAGAACTCCCGACACCGCCGCCCGTCTCGCCGCCGCCGCCACCGAAAAGCGGCAGGCCATCTACGGCAACACGGTCTACATCCGCGGCCTCATCGAGATCAGCAACATCTGCAAGAACGATTGCCACTACTGCGGCATCCGCGCGGGGAACCGAAGCTGCGACCGCTACCGCCTCACCGAGGAGGATATCCTGTCGGCCTGCGCCGAGGGATATGAGCTGGGCTTCCGCACCTTCGTCCTCCAAGGAGGCGAGGACGGCCACTTCACCGACGAGCGGCTCACTTCCCTGCTCCGCTCTATCAAGACCAATCACCCCGACTGCGCCGTCACCCTCTCTCTGGGTGAACGGTCACGGGAAAGCTACCAAAAGCTCTTTGACGCGGGAGCGGATCGCTACCTCCTCCGCCACGAGACCGCCACCAAGTCCCACTACGAAAGGCTCCACCCCGCCCCCCTGTCCTTCGACGAGCGGATGCGGTGCCTCTACGACCTGCGGGAGATCGGTTACCAGGTAGGCTGCGGCTTCATGGTGGGCTCTCCCTACCAAACCCCCGAGGACATCGCCCGCGACCTCAAATTCATTGAGGGATTCAAGCCCGATATGTGCGGCATCGGCCCCTTCATCCCTCACAAGGATACGGTATTTGCCGACTTCCCCGCGGGGACGCTGGAGCTGACCTGCTACCTCCTCTCCATCGTCCGCCTCATCCATCCCCCCGTCCTGCTTCCCTCCACCACCGCCCTGGGCACCATCCACCCCGAGGGTCGGGAGCTGGGGATCCTGGCAGGCGCCAACGTGGTCATGCCCAACCTCTCCCCCGCCTCGGTGCGGAAGAAATATATGCTCTACGATAACAAGGTCTCCGACGGTGCCGAATCCGCCCAGAGCAAGGACGAGCTTGTACGCCGTATGACCGCCATCGACTACGAGGTAGTCACCGACAGAGGAGACGTCAAAAAAACGTCGCAAGGAGGCCCCCCATGAGACGAGAGACCATCTGCAATCCCATCAATATCAACTACCGATACCAAGCCCCCATGCACGCCCGCGAGTCCGCCGACCCCGCCGTGGTGCTGTACAAGGACGAATACTACCTCTTCGCCTCCCACGGCTCGGGCTACTGGGTATCCCCCGACCTGGCGCATTGGAAATTCATTGAGGTGGATATCGAAAAGCAGCCCGAGTTCGAGCTGTACGCCCCCGGCCCCGTCGTGGCGGGTGACCGTCTGTACATCACCCACTCTCAGGGCGGAGGCGTCCTCTACTCGGACAACCCCCGCGATCCCGATTCCTGGATCTACGGCGGCCGTCCCTACGGCTGGAATGACCCGTCCCTGTTCGTGGATGACGACGGCTCCCTGTACTGCTACGAGGGTCTCAGCCCCGATTTCCCCATCCGCGTAGCCAAGCTCGACCCGCAGGATCTCTCCAAGGTGCTGGAGGGCCCCGTCGATATATACCAGAGCGACCGTGATACCCGCGGCTATGAGCGCCCCGGGGATCACAACGAGCGGGACGGCGGCCTCACCTTCCTGGAAGGCCCCTGGATGAACAAGATCAACGGGAAATACTACCTCACCTTCGCCGTCCCCGGCACGGAATACGCGGGCTACTGCGACGGCTGCGCCGTGGCGGACTCCCCCATGGGGCCCTTCACCTACTGTGAGAACAGCCCTGTCGTCTACAAGGCCACGGGCTTCATGCGGGGCGCGGGACACGGCTGCCTATTTGAGGACAAGAACGGCCACTACTGGAAGATGGATACCGTCTCCATCGGTGTCAACCATATCTTCGAGCGCCGCCTCTGCCTCTTCCCCGCCAAGGTGGAGAATGGCTTCATCTACACCAACGCCTACCGAGGCGATTACCCCCAGCTCCTGCCCCATGACACGGCAGATCCCTTCACCCAATCCGATGCGGGCTGGCATCTCCTCTCCCTGAACAAGACCGCCCTGGCCTCCTCGTCGCTGGACGGTGACCATACCCCCGACAAGGCCCTCGACGAATCCCTCCGCACCTGGTGGAGCGCCGAAACGGGGAACGGGGGAGAGTGGCTGTGGACGGATCTGGGCAAGGCCTATGAGGTCTGCTCGGTTCAGGTCAATTTCGCGGATCAGGACGTGGAGGCCGTGGGAGGCCGCGGTCTCGGCTTTGCTTACAAGTACACCCTGGAAGCATCCGTTAACGGTGAGGATTGGTTCATCCTCATTGACCGCAGAGACAGTACCGAGGATCTTCCCCACGATTACGTGCAATTCGAGAACGTCACCACCCTCCGCTACCTGAAGCTCACCAACTGCGGAGCTATTCCCGCAGGAGGCAAGTTCGCCGTCAGCGGTCTCCGCGTGTTCGGCTACGGCGGCGGCGATGCCCCCGCAAATGCCCCCGACTTCACCGCAAAGCGGGGCGAGGATACCCGCAACATGACCGTCACGTGGGATCCCGTGGAGGGTGCCCAGGGCTACTTCATCCGCTGGGGCATTGATCCCCACAATCTCCATACCCATTGGCAGGTCATCGGTGAAACCGAGGCCACCGTATACTGTCTGACCAAGGGAATCACCTACTACGTCACCGTGGATGCCTACAATGAGAGCGGTGTGACCTATGGAACGCAGATCCAAACCACGTGATACAAGCGGAGATACCGCGAAACAATTTAATTCCATCATTCATTAAGCAATCTGATCGGAAAGTACTGGGAACACGCCCTGCCTTCTGACCGTAAGAAAGGAACATCATCATGGCAAACGCAATCTACAACCCCAAATCCCTCAAAGCAGAAGAATTCATCCACGACGGCGAGATCCGCGAGACCCTCGCATACGCCGAGGCCAACAAGCGCAACGTGGAGCTGATCGACCAAATTCTGGACAAGGCCCGTCCTCAGAAGACCGAAACGGGCTACGTCTGCGCGGGACTGTCCCACCGCGAGGCCTCCGTCCTGCTGGCCTGCGACATTCCCGAGAAGATCCAGGAGATCTACAAGATCGCCGAGGAGATCAAGCTGGCCTTCTACGGCAACCGCATCGTCATGTTCGCCCCCCTGTACCTGTCCAACTACTGCGTCAACGGCTGTGTCTACTGCCCCTACCACCTCAAGAACAAGCAGATCCCCCGCAAGAAGCTGACCCAGGAGGAGGTGCGCGCCGAGGTCATCGCCCTGCAGGATATGGGTCACAAGCGTCTGGCCATCGAGGCGGGCGAGGATCCCAAGAACAACCCCATCGAGTACATCCTGGAGTGCATCAAGACCATCTACTCGGTGCATCACAAGAACGGCGACATCCGCCGCGTCAACGTCAACATCGCCGCCACCACCGTGGAGAACTACCGTAAGCTCAAGGAGGCAGGCATCGGTACGTACATTCTCTTCCAAGAGACCTACCACAAGGAGAGCTACCTCCAGCTCCATCCCACGGGCCCCAAGCACGACTATGATTACCACACCGAGGCCATGGACAGAGCCATGGAGGGCGGTATCGATGACGTGGGCCTGGGGGTGCTGTTCGGTCTGGAGCTGTACAAGTATGAGTTCGCGGGACTCATCATGCACGCCGAGCATCTGGAGGCCGTCCACGGCGTAGGCCCCCACACCATCAGCGTGCCCCGTCTGAAGCGGGCCTCGGACATTGACCCCGACCAGTTCGACAACGGCATCGATGACGAGACCTTCGCCCACATCACCGCCTGCATCCGTCTGGCTGTCCCCTACACGGGCATGATCATCTCCACCCGTGAGAGCGAGGCCGTCCGCTCCCGCCTGCTCCATCTGGGCATCTCCCAGGTCAGCGGCGGCTCCCGCACCTCGGTGGGCGGCTATGCGGGCTATGCCCCCGACGAGCGTCCCCACGATACCGAGCAGTTCGACGTGTCGGATCAGCGCTCCCTGGACGAGGTGGTACGCTGGCTCATGGAGAACGGCCACATCCCCTCCTTCTGCACCGCCTGCTACCGCGAGGGCCGCACGGGCGACCGTTTCATGAGCCTGTGCAAGAGCGGTCAGATCCTCAACTGCTGCCACCCCAACGCCCTCATGACCCTGTCCGAGTATCTGGAGGACTACGCCTCCCCCGAGACCAAGGCGATCGGTTATGAGATGATCGCCCGCGAGCTTGGGCGCATCCCCAAGGAGAAGGTGCGCTCCATCGCCGAGCAGAATATCCAGGATATCCGCAATTCCAATCGAAGAGATTTCCGGTTCTGATCGTCAAATTTGAAAACCCCTCTGCCTATCCCCCCGCGCAAGGAGACACACTATGATCTTCACCCTACCTCCCATAGGCAAGGAAGCCATTCCGCTCCCCCACTTTCCCACGCGGCACCAAGCCTTCATCTTTCGGGCGTGTGAATACATTCCCGTGGAGAAGATCGCGCGAACACTGGGCACCGACACCGAGACTGTCCGCCGCGCCATGTCCGACATGGGACTCCCGGATTTTGCCCCCGGGGATCTGTGGATGGGGAGAGGCTACATCACGATCATTCGCCGCATGTGGCACATTTTACCCTACGATCAGCTGTGCGAGTTGCTGGACACCGACGAGCAAAGCCTGGCCCGCTTGATGCGGGATGAGGATTTTCTGGATGTCAAGCTATCCGAGAAGCCGAGGTGCGACAGAGTACGCTGGCGAGAGCTCACCGACACCGAAAGAAAGCGGACGGAGGAGATCAAAGGGGTGATGCAGACCCTCGATTTTTCAGGGAAAGCCCCCTTTGATTTCGATTACCCCGTGCCCCGTTTGGAATTTTCGGGCGAGGCATGCTTTGACACGCGGATGATCTACGCGTTTTCGGGGCTCTACCGATACGCCTTTGACATGGACAGCACAGACTACCTCCCCGACGAGCAGCTGACCGCCTATCGGGATCTCGGCATCAACGGGATCTGGACGCAAGGCATACTCTCTCAACTAACCGAGTTCCCCTTTGATCCCGCTATTTCCGCAGGATATGAAAAGCGGCTGGAGCGGCTTCGCGCCATGACCGAGCGACTGGATCAGTACGGGATCAAGCTGTACCTGTACCTGAACGAGCCCCGCAGTATGCCCCTTGCGTTCTTTGAGGATCACCCCCACCTCCAAGGCCACGTTATGAACGGCGACGCCTGCCTGTGCGTATCCACAAAGGAGGTATCGGATCATCTGCGAAACGCCGTGGAGTCTGTCTGCCGCGCGGCCCCCAAGCTGGGAGGCTTCTTTACCATCACCCGCTCCGAGAATCTGACCAACTGCTACTCCCACGCGGGGGAGACGGGTCAGCCCTGTTCCTGCCCCCGATGCCGGGAAAAGACCGTGGGAGAGGTGATCTCCCACACCATCCGCTGTATACAGGAGGGTACCCACCGCGTTGATCCCCGCATCAAGGTATTCGCGTGGAGCTGGCGCTGGGACTCCCACAGTACCGAGATCATCCGACACCTCCCCAAGGGCGTTATCCTTCTGTCCCAGAGCGAGCTGGATATGCCCTTTGAGATCGGCGGTGTCAAGGGAAACGTGCTGGATTACTCCATGAGCATCGTAGGCCCCGGCGAGCTGGCCAAAAAAGAGTGGGCCGTAGCGCGGGAGGTGGGCTTGGAGGTGGGCGCGAAGGTACAGATCAATACCACGTGGGAGGCCTCCACCATCCCCGCCATCCCCGTCTCCCCGTCCATTAGGGCCCATATGGAGAGGCTACGAAACGAAAACGTCCGTCACCTGCTCCTCAGTTGGACGCTGGGCGGCTATCCCTCGCGGAATATTGCCGCCGCCGCAACCTACTTTTACCAGTCCTGCTACGCCGAAAACGGGGAGGGGTCTCCCACCGAGGCGGAAAACCGCTTTTCCGAGGCCTTTTCGGAATTCCCTTTCCACATCCAAACCCTCTATCTGGGCCCGCAGAACGCGGGGCCGTCCAATCTGCTTTTTGAAAGCCCCACCGGCTACAAGGCAACCATGACCTGCTTTGCCTACGACGATCTGGAGGCCTGGAGAAGCATATACCCCGTGGACACCTTCGAATTACAGTTTGAACACCTGTGCGAGACATGGAAGCGCGGTTTGGACAGACTCGACGAGGGAGATGACAGCGAGATGGCGGTCATGGCCAAGGGAGCCTACTGCCTGTTCGCCTCATCCCTGAATCAGATACGGTTCATCCGCGCCAGAGATGAGGGGCGGTATGCCGACGCGGCTCGCGCGGCCGAGGACGAGCTGGATATATCCATGAAAATGCTTTCGCTGATGAACCAAAACGCGGCCATTGGCTACGAGGCGGCCAATCATTACTATTTCTCCAAAAACCAGCTGGCGGAAAAGATTCTGAACTGCCTGTACATGATCCGCCGCTTTCAAGCCGTACCGTAAACCCAAGGCGCCCCCGACACACGCCCCCGAAAGGAGTCAACCATGAACAACCTCAACCAAACCGCCTCCGCCGACCGTATCCACATCGGCTTTTTCGGTCTGCGCAACGCGGGCAAATCCTCCCTCGTCAACGCCGTCACGGGTCAGTCCTTGTCGGTGGTCTCCAATGTGGCGGGCACCACCACCGACCCCGTGAAAAAGGCCATGGAGCTGCTTCCCCTTGGCCCCGTAGTCATCATCGATACCCCCGGCCTGGACGACGAGGGGATGCTGGGCGAGCTTCGTGTCCAAAAGGCCCGAGAGGTGCTGGCCACCGTCCACATCGCCGTGCTGGTGGTGGATGCCACCCGGGGCATGACCGAGCTGGACAACACCCTTGTGAGCCTCTTTGAGGAGCGCAAGCTGCCTTATATCATCGCCCTCAATAAGTGCGATCTCATGACCGAAGAAAACGCCCTCTCACCCGCCTGCGGCGGGAGCTCCCCCAAGGGGGGAGCCTTACAGAAAGCCTCCCCCTTGGGGGGAGGTGGCACGCCCGTAGGGCGTGACGGAGAGGGTCAAAACGACACCCGTATCATCCCCGTCAGCGCATCCACAGGCGCGGGTGTCCACGAGCTGAAGGAGGCCATCGCGTCCCACGCCAAGGGTCTGGGCAACACCCGCAAGCTGGTGGCCGACCTGCTCTCCCCCGACGATCTGGTGGTGCTGGTCATCCCCATCGACGAGTCCGCTCCCAAGGGCCGCCTCATCCTCCCCCAGCAGAACACCATCCGCGACATTCTGGATTCCCACTGCACCGTGGTGGCCTGCCAGGATACCGAGTTGAAAAAGACCCTGTCCATGCTGGCGGTCAAGCCCGCCCTGGTCATCACCGACTCCCAAGCCTTTGGCCGCGTAGCCAAGGATGTCCCCGACGACATTCCCCTGACCTCCTTCTCCATCCTCTTCGCCCGCTACAAGGGGGATCTGCCCTCCCTCGTGCAGGGTGCTGTGGCTCTGTCCACCCTCAAGGACGGGGATAAAGTGGTCATCGCCGAGGGATGTACCCACCACCGCCAATGCGGGGATATCGGATCCGTGAAGATCCCCCGCTGGGTGGAGCAGTTCTCGGGGGCCAAGCCCGTGTACACCTTCACCTCGGGCGGTGAGTTCCCCGTTGACCTGTCGGATTACAAGCTCATCATCCATTGCGGCGGGTGTATGCTCAACGAAAAGGAGATGGCTCACCGCATGGAGATCGCCGAGCAGGCGGGAGTTCCCATGGTCAACTACGGCGTGGCCATCGCCCACATCCACGGCATCCTGAAAAAGAGCCTCGCGCCCTTCCCCGATGTGGCGGCTATGCTGCCTTGATGTAACCCTATGATTAGAATTATTGATACGTATTCCTCTGTTCATTCCCTGTTTGCAAACGACCGTTTTAGCATCATAGCATGGGAAGGCTATATCAACTCTATATACGAAGGCTCATCCACAATCTTTACGAATGACCTACAGGACTATGTGCAGAGCGGTGGATTATCTTACGAAACAGACATTCTCCCCATCATCCAAGCTGTCCATAAGCATCCCCGAGCAGAAGTTCTGCACAACTCCTTTTGCGCGGTCACGGAAGGCTTGAATGAAAAGGTTACTGCTCTTTTTAGTCATGAACTGAATATTGATGTTGTCCTGTATCTCGGCCTCTGCAACGCCGCCGGGTGGGTCACAAGCATCAATGGGCGGGACGTGATCCTGCTGGGCATTGAAAAAATCCTTGAGCTACATTGGTGTGATGAAGATTCCATGCGCGGTCTGATCTACCACGAGTTGGGACACGCCTATCATAAACAATACGGTGTATTCGATCAACACATCAAGCAAAATAGCCAACGATTCGTTTGGCAACTGTTCACCGAGGGCATCGCCATGTATTTCGAACAGGCCTTGATGGGGAATTTTCTCTACTACCACCAAGATCGAAACGGTTGGTTGGCATGGTGCGACCGTCACCTCCCACAAATCGCTCTGGATTTCCACAAGGATTTGCCCACCATGACCCGCTCCAATCAAGTCTACTTCGGCGATTGGGTCAGTTATCAAGGGATGGGGGATGTGGGCTACTATCTCGGCGCAAAATTCATCCATAGACTGCTTGAAATTTATGATTTTAACCAACTCATAAACCTAAAGATCAACGATGTTTTCCGCGAATACCTTTCATTTATTGAGTCCATACAATGAAATTACTTGAATCCAACCGAAAAGGAGCATTCCATGGCTCGACCTCCCCACCGCACCAAACGCCGCGTCACCCTCGTCTGCGGCTTCCACTACGTCAAGCTGGTCTACCGCGCCCTGCTGTTCTTCGCGGCGGTCTTCCTGTACGTCATCACACGGGTCAAGGGTATGACTCTGCCCACCTACTTCCCCACCCTGCTCCAATGGAGTCTGCTCCTCATCTGGGTGGTCTACGCCGCCGAGATGATCTGCCGCTTCTTCCCCTCCCGTTTGGAAAGCCCGGGGTGTCAGAAGCAGTTCAAGCGCAACTACAAGCCCACGGGGGAGACCGAGCCAAACCTCCCCGCCCGCAAGGGCACAGTCACGGTGGCTCTGGTGTGGCTGGCGCTCAACGCCGTCATCGGGGTCTTGTACTTCACCCATATCATCGACGTGGGCATTCTCCTGCTGGTCAGTCTCTTTTACGGTGTCTGCGACATGATCTGCATCCTGTTCTTCTGCCCCTTCCAGATGTGGTTCATGAAGAACCGCTGCTGTACCACCTGCCGCATCTACAACTGGGATTTCGCCATGATGTTCACCCCCCTGCTCTTCATCCCCCACGCCTACACCTGGAGCCTTCTGGCCATGTCCCTCATCATCCTGCTTCGCTGGGAGCTGACTCTTCGACTCCGCCCCGAGCGCTTCGCGGAGAACACCAACGCCTGCCTCTCCTGCAAGAACTGCGACGAAAAGCTCTGTCTCCACAAGCGCCACATCCTGCGCCTGGCCAAGCAGATCAAGGCGACCGTCAAGGATACGGTGAAGGAAAAGCTCAAAAAATAACAGAAAAACCGCCGAGGAATGATACCTTGGCGGTTTTTGTATGCTTCAAATTTGGGTTTACCGGTGGGATTCATATCCCTTTCACGCATCCAATACACCAATGGGGAAGGGGCCCCATGGGGTTTTCCCCTATGCTACCCACTATCAATTCTCTTGGCATATCTATGCTTCTTTGAAAGTTTTTGGAGATCCAAGAACCTTTTTCCAAAAAGGTTCTTGGCCGCCGGAGGCCGTTCTCCTCGTTCCCCATAAACCGCAATTTCACTCTCTCCACAGTTCCTTGGAGCCTGTGGAGATCGCCGCCGCTCCCGCGCCCAGGGCCTTGTAGATCTCCTCCTTGGTCTCGATGAGTCCCCCCGCGATGACGGGGATGGCGGTCTCGGAGGCCATGCGGGTGATGGCCTTGTAGGCAATGCCGGGGAGCAGCTCGATCATGTCGGGGCGGGTCTGGCGGATGCTCTCCAGGGCGGTGGAGACCGAGCGGGAATCCACCATGAAGAACCTCTGGATGCAGGTGATGCCCGCCTCACGGGCGGCGTGGATGCACCCCGAGCGGGTGGAGATGATGCCGTCGGGCTTCATGGTGGCCAGGAACTCCACCCCCGCCGCGTCCTTGGACAGCCCCTCCACTAAGTCCATGTGGATGAAGAGCTTTTTCCCCGCCTCACGGGCCAGCTCCATACGGCGGCCCAGATTGGACAGGGTGGCGTGGAGGAGGAACACGATCTCCACGTCGGAGGACAGGGCGGTCTTCAGCTCCTCGGCGGTCTTGACGGCGGCGATGACGGGGCTTTCTTCAAAGTAGAGTCGGGGCATAGTGGCTCCTTTCGGGAATGCAAGATCTCCGAGCAAAGCTCGGGCAAATGCAAAATGCAAAATCAAGTTACGATAGGAGGGGAAACTTTTTTCTTGGCGGGGAAAAGTAGGGGGATCGCCGTCCAAAGAGCCGCCCAGAGAAACAGAACGGGGGTATATACGGGGATGCTTCCACCCGCCGCAATGAAAAACGGGATGTGGAGCAACGCCACACACAGCGCGTTATAGGGAACGAAAAGCCATTTTCGTTTCTCACCCATCAGAACCCTGCGGCTATACAGGATGCAATGGATGGGAATAACGATCACGACGAACACGGCTAAAAGCAAGACAATATAGATCAAGCCCCCGAACCCCACGTCATTAGGATTCTTCTCAGAGATTCCCCAACCGATGATGAAGCAGAGCAGATAATACAGGATCATCCAAAAGGGATACGAAAATCTTCGCTTCATAACACGCCTCCTTTTTGTTTTCTACCTCCATTATAACAAAGAATCCGCGGAAAGTCAAGCCCTCCGCGGATCCTTCTTTATCATGATATGGAAATTACCCTCTGTTGGCGGTGGCCACGATATTCGCGCCCGTGCCCAGCAGATTCTCGAGCAGGATATCCCCGATGCGCACCACGGCGGGAGCGGACAGGGAGTTCACGGCCTTCATAGCCTCGAACAGCAGCTCACGGGGGATGGCGCGGTCGGTCTTGCAGGGGACCACACCGCCGTCCACGGTGGGCGCGGTGGTGGTCAGCACGCGAGTGGGGTGGGTGCATTCGGCCACGGCGTAATCCACGCCGCGCTTACAGCCCTGACTCTCCACGGACACAACAGGATTCTCCAGAGAAGAGTCCAGGGTCACGGTCAGAGTACAGCCGCGGGGGCAAACGATACAGGTGAGATTCTTGGTGGTAGTAGCCATTACGCGTTGCCTCCCTTCTTGGCGGAATCTTCAATGGACACGTACAGGGTGTCGGCGGTGGTAGCGGTCAGGTCGGAGGCCTTGATCGTGATGGTCTCCATCTCGCCGGGGGCGACCTTGATGCGCTTCTTCTTGGAGAGGATGACACCGTCGGCACCGCCCTCACGGACGGTCACGGTCACGTCGCGCCACACGTCGGCGGGACGGAAGTAGACGGTGACGTCGGCGGTGTGATCCGTGACGGTGACGGTCTGGGGCACGGTGTAGCGCACCTTGCCGTCGGTCTTCAGGGTGATGGTCTTGCCCTCGGTCAGCTCGCCGCGGAGATGGGCGGCGGCGGAGGTGCCCGCCAGAGCGGCCTCCTCGGAGACATAGTCCACCAGATCGTGGACGTGGAGGACGTTACCGCAGGCGAAGACACCCTTGAGGGAGGTCTGGCGGTACTGATCCACAGACGCGCCGCCGGTGATGCCGTCCATGCCGATGCCCGCGCCGCGAGTCAGCTCGTTCTCGGGGATGAGACCCACCGACAGAAGGAGGGTATCGCACTCGAAGTAGATCTCGGAGCCGGGGATGGGTCTGCGGCGCTCGTCCACCTTGGAGACGGTAACACCGGTCAGACGCTCCTTGCCGTGGATCTGGGTCACGGTGTGGGAGAGCATCAGGGGAATGCCGAAATCGTCCAGACACTGGGTGATGTTACGGGCAAGACCACCCGAGTAGGGCATCAGCTCGCAGACAGCCTGCACCTGCGCGCCCTCCAGGGTCATGCGGCGGGCCATGATGAGGCCGATGTCGCCCGAGCCCAGAATGACCACCTTGCGGCCGGGCATATAGCCCTCCATGTTGACGAACCGCTGGGCAGTACCTGCGGAGAAGATGCCTGCGGGACGGGTACCCGCGATGTTCAAGGCGCCCTTGGAGCGCTCACGGCAGCCCATGGCCAGCACCACAGCTCCCGCGCGGAGGGTGAACATACCCTCGGCCTCGCTGATGGCGGTGACGTAGGCGGCGATGCCCTCCTCCTCGGAGGGGGTCACGTCCAGCACCGTCGCGCCGGTCTTGATGGAGATGCCTCTCTCCAGAGCCATCTTGTGGTAGCGGTCGGCGTACTCGGGGCCGGTCAGCTCCTCGCCGAAGCGGTGGAGACCGAAGCCGTTGTGGATGCACTGGCGCAGGATTCCGCCAGCGTTCAGATCGCGCTCCAGAATGACCATGTCACGGACACCGTCATCATAGGCGGCCACAGCGGCGGCCATACCAGCGGGGCCACCACCGATGATCACAAGCGCGGTGTAGGGCGCAGTAGTATCAATGTAGTTCTGCATATCAGTTGCCCTCCTTCATGCCGCCTGCGGTCTTGGTGCGCCCCTTGTTGATGTAGGAGCCGTGACCGCACTTGGTAATATCGTCGTAGGAAACGCCCCACTCGCGGGCGAGGATGCGGATGACCTCGGGGGAGCAGAAGCCGCCCTGGCAGCGGCCCATACCGCCACGGGTGCGACGCTTCACGGCATCCACATCATAAGCGGGGGGATTCTGGTGAATAGCGGCCACCATCTCGCCCTCGGTGACCTCCTCACAACGGCAGATGATACGGCCGTAGCGGGAGTCCTGCTTGATCATTTCGTTCTTCTCGGCCACGGTCATGTGACGGAAGGCGTCCATGGGGGCGCGGTTGGGGTTGTAGCTCTCCTTGGCGGTGAGGGTCAGACCCATACCGCGAAGCAGCTCCTCCACGTACTCGGCGATAGCGGGAGAGGAGGACAGACCGGGGGACTCGATACCGCCCAGAATGACGGCATTGTTCTCGGCCTTGATGATGAAGTCACCCGTACTGCCCACAGAGCGCAGACCGCAGAAGGAGGTGATGACCTTACCGTAAGGCACGTTTGCCACGTTGTCCCCGGCCTTGGCGCGGATGTCGGCAAAGCCCTCGGAGGTGGTGGCGGTGTTCGTCTTGTCCTCCATGTCGGTGGCGGTGGGGCCTACGATGAGGTTGCCGTGGACGGTGGGACTCACCAAAACACCCTTACCCATCTTGGTGGGGGTGTGGAAGATGGTGCAGGTGGTGGTCTGACCGCACTCCTTGTCCAGCAGCATGTACTCGCCGCGGCGGGGATGGACAGAGAAGGACTCGTCGCCCAGCATCTTGGCGATCTCGTCGGAGTATACGCCCGCGCTGTTAATGAGGTAGCGGGTCTCCACGGTACGGCCGTCGGCGGCGGTGAGGGTATAGCCCTCGGCGGTCTTCTCAATGGAGACCACCTCAAAGTTCAACTGAAGCTCCGCGCCGTTGTCCATGGCGTTGCCGATGGCGGCGATGGTCAGGCCGTAGGGGCACACGATGGCACCCGTGGGCGCATAGAGAGCGCAGGACAGGTCGGGGTTCAGGTTGGGCTCCATAGCGAAAAGCTCCTCCTTCTCCACGATGCGCAGTCCCTCCACGCCGTTTGCCACGCCGCGGCGGTAGATGTCTTCTACCTCGGCGCGCTCGTTCTCAAAGGCCACCACCAGAGAGCCGTTCTTCTTGTAGCTGACCCCCAGCTCGGCGCAGACCTGCTCCATCATCTGGGAGCCGCGGACGTTCATGCGGGCCTTCATGGAGCCTGCCTTGGCATCAAAGCCCGCGTGGACGATGGCGGAGTTGGCGGCGGTTGCCCCGCGCGCCACGTCGTTCTCCTTATCCACAATGCAAATAGTCAGATCATACGCGGAAAGTCTCCGGGCGATCATACCACCCACAACACCCGCGCCGATCACGGTAACGTCGAACATTCAGATTTTCCCCCTTATCGGTTTCTCATAAATTTTGGCACAAAAAAAGATGCATTTGGGTGCGGGAAAAGAACCCGGCCCATTGCATCTCCAGATCTCGGCATTGTTCCGTATGAAAATATTATACCACATAAGGCTTTTCTTGTCAAGTTCCCATTTCACGCAAAAAATTACAAAAATACTCTTGACAAGATGCCCTGCCTGTGCTATAATGACTGTGCTATAGCAAGTATCACAGTTGGAGAATTCTCATGATCGTCATTGACCACAACAGCAAAACGCCGATCTACGAGCAGATCAAGGTACAGATCCTGTCCCTCATCACCTCGGGCGTTCTGTCCCCCGGCGATAAGCTCCCCTCCCTCCGCACCCTCGCCGCCGACCTCTCCCTTAACTTCAACACCATCAAAAAGGTCTTTGCCCAGCTGGAAACCGACGGTGTCATCGTCACGGTGCAGGGCAAGGGCTGCTTTGTGGCGGATACCGCGAGGGACAACCGCGCCGTACTGGATAAGGCCGAAGCCGCTTTGCGGGAAGCGGTGGCGGTAGCCTGCGCCTCGGGAATGTCCGAAGACACCGCCAAACGGATCGTAGAAGAGGTCTTCGGCAAGGGAGATTGATCCCCCGCACTTCACAGAAAGGAACCCATTCTCATGATCGAGATCAACCACGTCACCAAGGCCTTCGGGGACAAGACGGTGCTGGACAACGTCACCGTCACCATCGCCGACGGCTCCATATACGGCCTTGTGGGCTACAACGGGGCGGGTAAGACCACCCTACTGAACCTCATAGCCGGTCTCTACCGCCCCGACGGCGGCAACATCACCGCCGACACCGAGGACGGCAAGCTGGCGGTCTACGGCTCGGAGCAGGTGCGCCGCGACCTGTTCCTCATCCCCGACGACCCCTACATCCTGCCCCAAGCCAGCCTTTCCACCATGGCGGCCTTCTATCGGGGCTTCTACCCCAATTTTTCCATGGAGACCCTGGAAAAGCTCACCGAGATCTTCGGCCTTGACCCCAAAAAGAAGCTCAACGGCTTCTCCAAGGGCATGAAGCGGCAGGCGGCCATCATTCTGGGTCTGTCCTCCCGCGCCCGCTACCTCCTTTTGGACGAGAGCTTTGACGGTCTTGACCCCAACATCCGCATGACGGTCTGCGATCTCCTCATGGAGTACATGGCCGAGACGGGGGCCACCATCATCATGGCCTCCCACAACCTCCACGAGATCGAGCATATCTGCGACACCGTGGGCATGCTCAACGGCACCCACATCGTCTACAGCTGTGAGATCGAGACCATCAAGGAGCGCTACACCCGCATCCGCGCGGGCTTTGACCGAGAGGTGACCGCCGAGGTGCTGGCGGATATTCCCCACGGCGACCTGTCGGTGAGCGGAAAGGTGCTGTCCTTTGTCTGCGAGACCTCCATAGGCGAGGTGGAGACCACCCTCCGCGCCCACGGCGGGCTTTGCCTGTTCGAGACCTACCCTATGTCGCTGGAGGAGGTCTTCAAGTATGAAATGAAGAAGGGAGGAAAGAGCTATGATGTCGAAGGTCTCTTTGGACAAAAAGCGTAAGTTCCATCCCCTGCTCCACGAGATCCTGTGGACGGCCCGCCGCTACTGGTGGGTGGCCCTCGTGGGGTTCCTGCTCTTCTTCGCCTTTACCTTTGTGGCCACAAGTCTGGAGGGCAACCGCCCCGATGAGTTTGCCCTCATCATGCGGGACTCCGAGGTCGCCCTGCGTATCGCGGGGGTGGTCTACGGTCTGTTCGCGTCCTTTGTCCTGTTCTCCTTCCTGTGGAGCCGCCGTGAATCCATCACCTACCTGTCGGTGGGCGCGGCGCGGTGGAAGCAGTTCCTCCTCCGCTACCTCTTCGGCTTTGTATCCGTGGCGCTGGGCATCGTGATCCCCGTCCTTGTGGCCTACCGCATGGAAATGGACGCCTTCGGGGAGGATCCCTACCGCATCACGGTGCAATACGTGAGCGTGTACCTGTTCAGCCTCGTGACCCTCGCCCTCCTGAGCTATACCGTGGGCACGCTGGTATCGGTGTTGTGCGGAAGCTTCCTCTCGGCTCTCCTCACCACCGTCGGGGTGCTGGCCATGCCCTACGCCTTTTTGTGGGGCACCCAGACCATGGTGGGCTTCTACCTCTTCGGCACGCCCTTGGCTAACAGTCTTCTGAAGGATCACCTCGGAGCGGGACTGTTCACCATGCTGGCGGATCAGCTCCCCTACAAATCCTTCACGAGTACGGCCTTACAGCCCTCCACCACCGCCGAAGGCTACGGCCAAGGCTTCCTGCTGGAGATGGCAAGGGCCGATCTGCCCACCCTGCCTGCGGTGCGTATGGTCCTCCTGTTCGTCCTCATGGCGGTGCTGGCCCTCTTCGCAGGCTTTGCCTACTGCCGCCGTCCCGCCGAGCACGCGGGCAAGGCCACCGTCCACCCCATCCTGTCCCATACCGTCGCCATCGCCAACGGCCTCTGTGTGGCCGCGCTGGTGCTGAAGATGAAGGCTCCCGCCGAGGGCGCACTCGGTACGGTGATCCTCACCGCCCTGTTCATCGTAGCCCTTGTGGTGGCCGCCGCCCTCCTCCGCTGGATCCTCATCCGCGACCTCAGGGGCGTGGTGAAGCATTACCCCATCCCTTGCGGCGCGGGGGCATTGGCTCTGGTGTTGACCATTCTCTTGGGCATGGGCTGGTTCGGGTACTCCTCCTATGTCCCCGATGCCACAGACGTGCAGTCGGTGACCGTCACCTATAACCAGAATATCACCCTGCTTCGCCACATAGGCCAGGGCAGCTTCTCCCGCGGGTGGGCCGATTCCCAAGGAGCCACCATGTCGGGCTTTGGCGACGGCGAGACCTTCTACGATTTCCTCTACATCTACGGCTTCGACCTGAACGAGGATAGCCTCCCTATCCTGACCCTTCCCGAGGACGTGGAGACCGTCCGCGCCATCCACGAGGCCATCATCACCGAGGGACGGCAGACCTATACGGGCAAACCCGCCGACGGCTTCACCGACACCGTGGTGCCCGTCTACTACAAGATCACCTACACCCTCAAGAGCGGCAAAACCGTAGAGCGATACTACCCCTACCTCACCCTGACCGCCCTGGAGGAGACGGTAAAGGCCGAGGACACCTGGGGCATCCGCGAGGAGAGCGCCGGGGCCCTCACCGACATGGGCTTCATCGAGGGTGATACCTTTGAGTTCGGGGATCCCTTCTTCGCGGATTTCACCGCCGTGACCCTGTCGGAGGAGGATCGCACAGCTCTGGCCGCCGCTCTGGATATGGATCGCGCCCTGCAGACCTCCAACGATCGCTACTTCTCCGAGGAGGAGGAGGATCGGGTCATGGGCATCATCCGCGCCCGTGCGGTCGAATCCACCATTATGGGGACTCACCCCCATGACCGCCAGTACGTGACCTACTACGTCACCTCCGCATGGGAAAACACCCTCGCCTTTGTCCGTGAAAAGGGGCTGGATGCTCACTTCACCACCGACTACACCATCACCGACGTCCGCTACCAGAGCTATGCCCCCCGCTTTATGCTCAACGGCTACGGTATGGGCGGCTCCCACGTCTTCTTCTCCTGTGAGGACACGATACAGATCATCCTGCCCGAGCGCTTTGAACGAAACGACCTGGCAGCCGCCGTGACCCGCGCCACCGATCCCGTCCCCGCCGAGAAGTGGGATGCATGGCTGGAGGCCTCCCGCCCCGTGGCCCTCATGACCCGCCCCGGCCGCATGGTGCAGATCATCCTCACCAACAGCAAGGGGGAGACCAAGCTGGTGACACGGTACATCTACGAGGCAGATATCCCCGCCGCCGATTAACACGAACCGACCGCTCACATCCCGTGGGCGGTCTTTTTTGTCCCCCCTTACAGTAGCCGTCATCCTCCACAAAAACCCTTTCCCAAACCCATATCCTATGCACAAATACCGAGAAAATCCCCACAGGACGGCAGAAAACCCCGTTTTCCCTTGACAGGGGGGAGAAAAAGGAGTATAATAAACCCAAGAAAACGCCCCATCTTGGGCAACAACCATGTGAAAGGCTTGACGAAAGGACGGTTTTTGACCATGAAAAACATCTCCCGCAACCTCACCATGCTCTGCGACTTCTACGAGCTGACCATGTCCAACGGCTACTTCAAGACGGGTCTGGCCGATCAGATCGTGTACTTCGACGTGTTCTACCGCAAGAACCCCGACGGCGGCGGATACGCCGTGGTGGCGGGCCTTGAGCAGATCGTGGAGTACATCCAAAACCTCCACTTTGACGAGGACGATATCGCATACCTGCGCTCCAAGAACCTCTTTGACGAGGCTTTCCTGGACTACCTCCGCACCTTCCGCTTCACGGGCGACATCTGGGCCGTCCCCGAGGGCACCTACGTCTTCCCCGGCGAGCCCCTCATGATCGTCCGCGCCCCCACCATTGAGGCCCAGTTCATCGAGACCTACGTCCTCATGGTCATCAACCACGAATCCCTCATCGCCACCAAGGCCTCCCGCCTCTCCCGCGCCGCCAAGGGACGCATGATCTCCGAGTTCGGTTCCCGCCGCGCCCAGGGCGCAGATGCCGCCATTCTGGGTGCCCGCGCCGCCTACATCGGCGGGGTGAACAACACCGCCTGCACCATCTCCGACGAGCTGTACG
Organism: Eubacteriales bacterium; assembly: GCA_045128275.1. GTDB lineage: Bacteria > Bacillota > Clostridia > Oscillospirales > CAG-272 > CAMEON01. The sequence goes on from JBGVRH010000094.1 coordinate 43,786, forward strand.
GTGTGCCCGCATCCGGCACCATGGCCCACGCCTGGGTGCAGATGTTCGACGATGAGCTCACCGCCTTCCGCAACTACTGCCAGCTCTACCCCCACAATGCCACTCTCCTGGTGGACACCTACAACGTCCTGGAGTCGGGCGTGCCCCACGCCATTCAGGCCTTTGAGGAGGTTCTGAAGCCCCTGGGCATCACCAAGTGCGCCGTCCGTCTGGACTCGGGCGATATCGCCTACCTCACCAAGAAGGTGCGCCGTATGCTGGACGAGGCAGGCTGGTTCGACTGTAAGATCGTGGTCTCCAACTCCCTGGATGAGTACATCATCCGCGAGCTGATCCGCCAGGGCGCCGAGGTGGATGCCTTCGGCGTGGGCGAGCGCCTCATCACCGCCAAGAGCGACCCCGTCTTCGGCGGCGTGTACAAGCTCTGCGCCATTGAGAAGCCCGACGGCTCCATCCTCCCCAAGATCAAGATCTCCGAGAACGTGGGCAAAATCACCACCCCCCACTTCAAGAAGGTCTACCGCCTCCGCGGCCGCGACACGGGCAAGGCCGAGGCTGACCTCATCTGTCTCTACGACGAGACCATCGACGATACCCAGCCTCTGGAGATCTTCGACCCCCAGAACACCTGGAAGCGCAAGACCTTGGAGAGCTACACCGCCACAGAGCTGCTGGTGCAGGTCTTCAAGGACGGCGAGCTGGTCTATGACCTCCCCACCCTGGACGAGATCCGCGAGCATTGCAAGCAGGAGCGAGAGGGCATGTGGGAGGAAGTCCGCCGCTTCACCAACCCCCACACCTACTACGTGGATCTGTCCCAAAAGCTCTGGGATATCAAGCACGGACTGCTGAACCAGAGAAACCACTAAAAAAAGATACACGCCGAGCAAGCTCGGCCGATACAAGATACAAAGATACAAGATATATCATGGCTTAAGCCGTGTCTCGTATCTTGTATCTCGTATCTTGTATCTCGTATCTTGTATCTCGCAACACGTAAGGAGGTATATCATGCTTACCCAAGAATTCCCCCGCCCCGACCTTCGCCCCTACCTCGGCAAGACCGTCACCATCGGCATCGACCGCCCCATGGGCTACGTTCACGTCAAGGGCGAGAAGACCCTCGTCTACCCCATCAACTACGGCTACATCCCCGACGTCCTCGGCGGCGACGGAGAGGAGCTGGATGTGTTCCTGCTTGGCGTGGATCACCCCGTGGAGACCTACACGGGCCGCATCATCGGCATTGTCTACCGCGCCGACGACGTGGAGGACAAGCTCATCATGGCCCCCGAGGGCATGAGCTTCACCGTGGAGGAGATGGCCGCCGCGGTGCATTTCCAGGAACAGTATTACGATTCCACCGTGGTCGGGATCTGAATCCGCACAAAAAAGCGATACGGCAGAAAAACCGTATCGCTTTTTTGGTACCATCCGCGACCGCTCAAAGTAGCCGCGGCTATATCTTGTATCGGCCGAGCTTGCTCGGCGCGTATCTTGTATCTGCCGAGCTTGCTCGGCGTGTATCTCACCGTATCCGTCTCGCCTCGGTATAGAACCGCTTATCCTCGGCGTGACCCATGGAGAAGGTCTTTCTCGGCAGGGCTCCGTCGGAGATGACGGTGGAGAACAGCTCCTCCTTGGCCATGCCGTCGAACAGGAAGGCAATGGCATCGGGGCGGTTTGCCAGGGACTTGGCGGTGTCTTCGCCGTGGATGTAGTCGATAGACGCGCCTGCGGGAGCGGTCTTCATGTACACGTCCAAAAAGTCCTGCACCGTGCCCACGGGAAGAGCCACGGCGGGGGCGGAGATATGCAGAGTGCCGCTTTGGCTGCCGCTGACCCACTCCACGGTCTGGGGGGATGCTTCCCCGTTCAGACCGGCGATATAGGCGGCGAAAGCGGACAGGATATGGTCGGGGTGAATGCCGAAGACCACGCGGTAGATGGGCTCGAAGCGGAGGGACTCGTCGTAGAGGTTCACCACCTCGCAGAGAGCGTAGCGGGCGGGGTGGGTCATGGCGGCCTCGTCACCGATGGCGGCGCGGATCTCCTCGAAGCAGGTCTTGGCGGCGGCCAGGGAATGGTTGCCGTCTCCCACGGCGAAGAGCAGAGGGGCAAGACCCTCACGGCCGTACCGCTCGGCCATGGCCTCGGGGGTGATGAGGGCGGTAAGGGCGGATTCCACCTGCGCCATGAGAGCGGGGGTGAGGAAATAGCCCTTGAGGTGACCGCTCTTCTGCATGAGGTCATGATCGTAGGCCACGGGCAGGGTATCCGCCGCCGCGGCCAGAGGCTCTACAACAGTCTTGGCGCGGTCGTCAATCAGCATCATGACGTGGGGCAGTTCAATGGAAGCATCCCGACGGATGGTGGTACGGGCGGGGATGCGCTCGGCCACGGTAGCCTCGGTGGCGCGGATGAGGCTGTCAGCCCCTTTGCGGTAATCGTAGGTCATGAGATCCACCGCGCCCACAAGCCCCCAGCGGGTCTCGCCGTCCCCCAGGGTGCGCTCCACCAGGATCATGGAATCGGGATGCTCAATCAGCACGTCACGCAGGTAGTCCTCCATGGAGGCCAGCACAAAGGGCTTGCGGGTCTCGGTCTCGGCCAGGTAGACCTCGGGGATGATGAGGCGGAGGGTGGAGGGGGATCCGGCGGCGATGGCGTCGGCGGTTTCCCAGTAGGCGGGCTGGGAGGTGTACTGGTCGCAGGCCACGCAGGACCAGGCGGTGCCGTTATACTTAGTAAAGTCAGGCAACAGGATGTCGGCGGGCTTGAAGGGAATGGACATGGGAACTCCTTTCGGCGGCAGAGCCGCTCGGTTCGTTGGGTCTATTATATACGAAAATTCCCGAAATTGCAAGAGGAATCCGCGATTTTCTCACCCTCCCCGCAAATTTCCCCGAAATATTCTCGGATAATACATTTTGTTCACAGAATATCGTGGGATTTTTAAAATTTGCGTGATATAATAATATGAATTTTTATGTGCATCTGACTCCACCGAACCAAGCTGTTAGGAAAGGCGGTCATCCCTTTATGTTCCACGGCCCCCCTCCCGGCGCACGCTTCCAGTACGCCAAAATCACGCCCCCCAAGAATATTGCCGACGTTCCCCGCTACCTGGGGGAGCTTCTGGGCGGCTTCTTCACCCGCATGGGCTACATATTCAAGCTGGTCTGGAAGACAGGCCCTTGGATTCTGTTCGCCATGCTGTTCTTCGCCATTTTCCAGGGTGTCATGCCCGTGGTGGGCTCCAAGATCTCCGAGGCTGTGCTGAATGAGCTGCAATCCCGATACGGTCTCTTTGACGGCGATTTCTCCGCCTTCTTCGGCACTACGGTCTTCTTCCTCCTGGCGTTCATGTTCGCCTACAACATCCTGAACAGCATCGTGAACACCCTGAAGAACACCGTCACCCGCATCGCGGGAGAGCTGGTGGTGCGTACCGTCAAGCTGGAGATCATGCACAAGGCCAAGGCGCTGGATCTCTGCTCCTTCGACCTCCCCGCCTTCTACGAGAAGCTGGAGAACGCAAACCGCGAGGCGGGCATGCGTCCCATCCAGATCCTCTCCTCCACCTTCTCCATGGTCAGTAATATCATCACCCTCATCTCCTTCGTGGTGATCCTGGCCGCCGAGCTGTGGTGGGCGGCCCTGGTCATGGTGGCGGTCTCGGTTCCCTCGGCCATCATCAATTTCTACTACCGCCGCAAGCACTTCCAGTATATGCGCCGCCGCTCCAAGGATCGCAGACAGATGAACTACTACTCGGATCTCATGGTCAACAAGGACATGGTCAAGGAGATCCGTATGTTCGACCTGTCGGACACCTTCATCGGCCGCTACCGTGAGACCTTCGACCGCTACTTCGCGGGCATCCGCGCCCTCATCATGCGGGAAAATATGTGGCACGTCATCATCACCGTGGTCTCCTCGGTGGTCAACTGCGCCTTCTTCGCCTGGTTCGCCTACCGCGTGGTCACGGGCGGGTATCAGATCGGTACCTACTCCCTGTACACCGGCGCTCTGGGTCAGATCGCGGGGCAGGTGGGCGCCCTCATCGGCGTTTCCGCCACCATCTACGAGGGTACTTTGTTCATCGACAACCTCACCTCCTTTTTGAAGGAGGAGCCTACCGTAGTCCCCATCGTTCCCGAGGAGCGCAAGGACGAAGGCCCCCTGAAGGTGGCCCACGGCCAGGCCCATACCATCGAGTTCCGCCACGTCAGCTTCATCTACCCCGGCACCGAGAGAAAGGTGCTGGATGACGTGAACCTCGTCATCCGTCCCGGTGAGACCCTGGTGCTGGTGGGCCTGAACGGAGCGGGCAAGACCACCCTGCTCAAGCTTCTGACCCGTCTCTACGATCCCACCGAAGGTGTGATCCTGCTGGACGGCGAGGATATCCGCGCCTACGACGTCAAGGATCTGTACAGCATGTACGGCATCATCTTCCAGGACTTCGGCAAGTACGCCGTCAGCGTCACCGAGAACATCCACTTCGGAGACATCCGCAAGGAGCTGAAGGAGGAGGAGATCCGCAAGGCCGCCGAGGAGGCCGACGCCACCGACTACATCGGGCATCTGCCCGGTGGCTTCAACACCCCCCTCATGCGCATCTTTGAGGAGGAGGGCATCGAGCTGTCCATCGGTCAGTGGCAGAAGCTGGCCATCGCCCGCGCCTTCTACAGCGACTCCGACGTCCTGATCCTGGACGAGCCCACCGCCTCTCTGGATCCCATCGCCGAGCAGGAGATCTTCAACCAATTCGACCGTCTCCGCGCCGACAAAACCACCATCTTCGTCTCCCACCGCCTGTCCAGTGCCACCGTGGCCTCCAAGATCGCGGTGCTGGAGTACGGAAGGCTCATTGAGGAGGGCGACCATCGCACCCTCATGGCCAAGCGAGGCCGCTACTACGAGCTATTCTCCACCCAGGCCAGACGCTACGTCACCGAGGGCGAGGCTGTGCTGGAGGAAGTGCCCGAGGAAATCAAGCCCCACCGCAATCCGCCTCACGATCATCCCCATGGCATGCCGCCTATGGGAGCAGGCAGACGCCGCGGCGAATAAACTGTTACCAAATACATCACTATAGAAACCAATCCCAAAGGAGACCCCCACCATGTCTATCAAAGTTGTCAAGTTCGGCGGCAGCTCGCTGGCCGATGCCGATCATTTCCGTCAGGTCGCGTCCATCGTCAAGGCCGACCCCGACCGCCGCTACGTCGTTCCCTCCGCTCCCGGTAAGCGAGACAAGGGCGATACCAAGGTCACCGACCTGCTCTACCGCTGCTACGACCTCATCAAGTCCCGCTCCTCCATGGAGTCCATCGATGCCTGCTACAACGAGATCCGCGCCCGCTACACCAGCATCATCGCCGATCTGGGCCTGGACTACGATATTTCGGGTGAGCTGGACTACGTCAAGAACGCCATGCTCCACGCCGCAGGCCGTGGGTACGCCGCCTCCCGCGGTGAGTACCTCAACGCCCTGATCCTGGCCAAGTACCTGGGCTTTGACTTCATCGATGCCGAGAACGTCATTTTCTTCAAGGACAACGGCACTCTGGACGAGGAGAGAACCAACGCCGAGCTCTCCGCCGAGCTGGAGAAGCATAAGTACGCCGTCATCCCCGGCTTCTACGGCGGCACCCCCAACGGAACCGTCAAGACCTTCTCCCGCGGCGGCTCGGATATCACCGGCTCCATTGTGGCCAAGGCCGCCAAGGCTGACCTCTACGAGAACTGGACCGACGTGTCTGGCTTCATGATGGCCGACCCCCGCATCATCGATGATCCCTGCATCATCAAGGAGATCACCTACCGCGAGCTGCGTGAGCTGTCCTACATGGGCGCTACCGTCCTCCACGAGGATGCCGTGTTCCCCGTCCGCTCCGCCGGTATCCCCATCAACATCCGCAACACCAACCGCCCCGAGGACGAGGGCACCATGATCGTCTCCCATTCCGCAGGCTACGACTCCGAGCACGTCATCACGGGTGTGGCGGGCAAGAAGAGCTTCTCGGTCATTACCATCGAGAAAGACAGCATGAACTCCGAGGTGGGCTTCGGCCGCAAGGTGCTGGAGGTCTTTGAGGAGAACGAGATTTCCTTCGAGCATCTCCCCTCGGGCATTGATACCATGAGCGTGGTGGTGGCCTCCTCCACCCTGGAGGGTCGCCGCGAGAAGGTCATGAACGCCATCGTCCGCGCCGTCAAGCCCGACAGCGTCTTCATCGAGGACGAGCTGGCCCTCATCGCCGTGGTGGGCCGCGGTATGGTTAAGGCCAAGGGTACCTCCGCCCGCGTCTGTGACGCTCTCGCCCGCGCCGATATCAACATCCGCATCATCGACCAGGGCTCCTCCGAGCTGAACATCATCGTGGGTGTGGACGACGAGGAGTACGAGGACGCTCTCCGCGCCATCTATGCCGAGTTCGTGAAGGCATAACAGACAAGGAGCGAACAGTGAAACAGGAACTGATTACGTGGCTGACGCCCCATCTGCAAGCCCTCCCCGCCGAGGCCAAGTCTCTCTGCCTCAACCTCTACGAGTCCGAGGAGGAGGGGGAGTTTGATGCCCAGCTGGTGGCCTGCGCTACCTACGACCGCGAGGATCCCGACTGGGCCTGTGAGGATATCTACTCCACGGGCGAGGAGCTGTTCGGCTTCTCCTCCGAGGACTGGGAGGCCGCGCTGGATCTCATGCTGGAGACCATGAGCGAGGCCATCGCTGACGGGATACTCCCCGATGCCATCGAATACGTAGCCGTGGGCTTCGTGGACGGAGATCTGGAAGAGGTCTTCTGTCGGGAGTGAGCCTTTGAAACCAACAAAAAAGGGAGAGCGATCCCCATGCGGGAAACCGTTCTCCTTTTTTGGTCTGTCAGGGTGCTTACGCCATCTGATCAGGCAGCTTCTTACCGCCCAGCAGGTGGAAGTGGAGGTGCTTGACCGACTGGCAGCCGTCCTCACCGCAGTTGGTGATGACGCGGTAGCCATTTACCAGCCCCTCGGCGGCGGCGATCTTGGGAATGACCTCAAAGATGCGCGCCACGGATGCGCTGTTCTCGGCGGTCACCTCGTCAGCCGAGGCCAGATGGGTCTTGGGCACGATGAGGATGTGGGTGGGGGCCATGGGCGCGATGTCGCGGAAGGCGTAGACCAGCTCGTCCTCGTACACCTTGGAGGAGGGGATGTCCCCCGCGATGATCTTACAGAAAATGCAGTCCATAATCAAATTCCTTTCGGTTTGGTTTCGTTGTCTTTATTGTACACCGAAAACGCCCGATTGTCAAGAACTTTTGCAAACAAATTGCAGTTTAGCGGTTAGTATAGAACAGTCATCCTGAGCGGAGCAAAGCGGAGTCGAAGGATCTCCCGCCCGTTTTGCCAATGCCATCAATACGTTTCGGGATCCTTCGACTTCGGGCCTCGCCCTCCGCTCAGGATGACCGCCGAATAAAGCCCACCGCCAAGCCCAAATTTGAAAAAAGGAGCCTTCCATGACCGACCTCTGGCATTACCTCAAATCCCAAGCCGACAGCGGCCGCCCCATCCTGCTCTACGGTATGGGCAACGGCGCGGACAAGATCATAGCTGTGTGCGAGGCCTACGGCATCCCCGTGGCGGATTTCTTCGCCAGCGACGGCTTCGTCCGCGGCCACAGCTTCCACGGCAAGGTGGTGCTGTCCTTCTCCGAGGCCTGTGAGAAGTACGGCGCAGAGAACATGATCGTCCTTTTGTCCTTCGCCTCCTCCCGCCCCGAGGTGCTGGAGACCATCCAGCGGGTGGCCTCTGCATGCGAGATGTACATCCCCGACGTGCCCGTCTGCGGCACCGAGCTGTTCAACGCGGAGTTCTACGAATCTCACCTCCATGAGATCAACGCCGCCCGCGCCCTGTTTGCCGACGAGGAGTCCCGCCGCGTGTACGATGGCATCATCCAATATAAGCTGACGGGGCGTATGGATATCCTCCGCACCACGGAATCTCACCCTGCCGATGCCTACCGCCATATCCTTCACGCGGAAGAATTTTTGACCGTCGCCGATCTGGGGGCGTACAACGGCGACAGCATCCGCGACCTGCGGCAGTATGCCCCCCGTTTGCGGAATGTCATCGCCATGGAGCCCGACCGCCGCAACTTCCGCAAGCTCACCGAGTACGCCACGACACTGCGGGAGGCGGGGGACACCCTCACCGTCCACCCCGTACAGGCGGGGGCGTGGAGCCACACCGCCACCCTGACCTTCCACGGAAGCGGCAACCGCAACGCGGGCCTCACCGATGTACCCACCGAGGCGAGGGGCAGCATCCTTCCCTCCACCGCGGATAATCCGTACTTCGGCAAAACCGCCGAGGTGCCTGTAACCGCCCTCGACACAGTTGCAGAAGAGATTTTTGGCGGTCATACACACATAGACTATATCAAATACGACGTGGAGGGCGCGGAGACCGAGGCCCTGCTGGGCAGCCGCGCCATCATTCAGCGGGATGCACCCGCCCTCTTGGTGTCGGCCTACCACCGTTCCGCCGATCTCTTCCGCCTGCCCCTGCTGGTGCATGAGCTGAATCCCGACTACAGGCTGTATCTGCGGCGCATGGCGGGGGTGCCGGCGTGGGACGTCAATCTGTACGCGGTCAAAATTTAATTCACTTTTCCAAAAAGGAGTGTCCCATTATGCGGACACTCCTTTTTGATTCAGAACCGTTGCAGGAGGGACAGCAGCGGGATCAGATCGCGATCCTTCCCGCGGATGTTCCAGAGATTCGTCTGACCGTCGCGGGTGGCTGTGACCAGGGGGCGGAGCCCGCCGTCCAGCGCGCGCCGGACAAGCTCCTCGGGCAATCCGCACTCCCGCGCGATCGCGTCCATCGTTGCGGTCTCATCGGCGAGGCCCGTCAAGCGGTGCAGAGCCAGCAGCACTGCCAGATTCTCCCCCTCCGCGAGATCGGCCAGCAGCTGCCGCAAGGCTTCCACCTCTTCGGGGCGCATCCAGGTGGAGCCGTGGGGACGGTTCGCCGAGAAAAAAACGGTGTCACGGTACATACGGGTGGTGATAGCGGGTACGCTGATGCAGGACAGCCCCCACTCCCCCGCCACGGCGCGGGCTACGGTCTCGGCTCGGTAGGGCATCTTCATCTCAGCGGCAAACAGTCCCGCGTGAACAGTAAACACCGTCCGCAGGATCGTGTCGTACGCCTCCTCCCGAGGCAGATCGCCTACGCCTTGGAACATGGCCTCAAATTCCTCCGGAGGAGAAGGATACGTCGGAGGCGTCTCCCGTCCCATCAGAGCATCCAGCGAGACCCCGAAAATGTCCGCCAGCTCGGGAAGAAGCCCGATATCGGGACAGCACGTCCCCGACTCCCATTTGGACACCGCCTGGCCGGATACCCCCAGCTTTGCCGCCAGCTCCTCCTGGGTCATGCCCTTCTCCTTGCGGAGAGCGGCGATGTTTTCGTTCAACGTTTGCTTCATGGTATCTCCTTTCTTTCACTTGGTATCGTAGCTACACCATTAGGATACCACACCTGCGGCAGAAAATCAATAACGCGTTTGTTTGATGCGGTCAAATTTCTCCCAACCTGTGGTTGGACTATGGTTGGATCCCGAAAAAACGGCTACCGTTTTCCGAAAGCGGCAGCCGTTTGTTTTCAATTCTGATTGACGGTCATACTCGTCCCGTCGGTGGCGAAAGCGATATCCCCGTCGTAGGTGAACTTGGCCGCCGCGCCCGAGGTACGCATGGCGGTGACCAGGGAACCCTCCACCAGTCCCTTGCTTCCCGCATGAACCATGCAGTAGCGCAGACCGCTGTTCTCGCGGAGCAGATTGCCCAGGGCCTTATCGTAGCCGCCGTGGTGGGGGATCTTGATGACGTCGTAGGTCAGCTTGACTCCCTCGGTCTCCATAAATTCGGTGATGCGATCCTGCTCGGCATCCCCCGCCAAAAGCAGGGAAACGTCACCGAAGTAGACCGAGGTGATCAGAGAATAGTTGTTCTCTTCCAGAGAATGAGCGTCATCCGAGCCCAGGGTGACTCCCGGCTCATAGATCTTGGTAGGGTTGATCCACAGACTGCCGTAGGGCAGGTCGATGCGGACGTCCTCGGTGGGGCGGTGCACTGTCACTCCGTCGGTAACATCCAACATGGACATCATGCGGCGGTACAGGGAGGAGTCGCGGACATAGTCGGGCATATACAGATCCTTCACGGTGTAGTGCTGGAGGATCTGGGACATAGTGCCGATGTGGTCGTTGTCGTAGTGGGAGATGATGAGGTAGTCGATGGTCGTAATGCCGTACTCGGTGAGCTTGCGGCTGATGGCGGGGTAGTCGTCGGCCTCACCCGTATCCATGAGGATGACGGTATCATCCATGCGGATCAGGATGGCGTCGGAGTTGCCCGTATTCAGAAAATCCGCGCGGAGGACGTGGGGGGAATTTTCAAAGGGGTCAGCGTTGGGGATCTCAATGACGCTTCCCGTAGGAGGCTCGGTGGGCAGCTCTAAATTGCCGTTTCCCGTGACCTTACCCGTGCCCTCGTTGAGAATGAGCGTACCTTGGGTGGGATCGTAGACCTCATCCGAGCAGGACGCAAACCCCGCCGGGCACAGGGACAGGAGGACGGCTGTCAGAAGCAGACAGACGCCCCTTTTCACGGCGGTATGAGGGAGATGAATGTTCATGGGAAGCACCTTCCTTATCGTACTGCCACCAGTATACCATCCAAATGTGGCGTACATACGCACAAATCGTGAATTTTTGCTACAAGATCCCGCTGAAATTCAAGACTTTTTCAGAATCTCCCGCATGGCCTCGCGGACGGTGTCGGTATCATACCCCAGGCGCATCATGGCGGCGATGAGCTTTTGCCTCTCCCCCTTGTCCTCGGGAATCACCCCGTACTTCTTGCGGATGGCGGCGGCGCAGTTTTCCACCCAATCGGTGTCGGACAGGCTTTCCATCGCCTCCTCCACCGCCTCGCGGGTGAAGCCGTGAGTCATGAGATCCTCGCGGATGCGCCGCTCTCCCCAGCCCTTGCGTAAGTCCTGCTCGGCGCGGAGAGTGGCGGTGTCATCCTCGCGGATGTAGCCCTTTTCGGTAAGGTAAGCCGTGGCGCGGGTCGCGGTCTCGCGGTCAATGCCCTTGGCGGTGAGCTTGTAGGCCAGCCGTCGGGCGGACTGATCCCCGTAGCCCAGCAAAGAGATGCCGCGGCGGATGGCCCCGCAGAGTCTCCCCGCGTCCAGCAGGGCATCGGCCTCCTCGGGGGTGATCTCCCCCGTCTTGACCCCCAGCTCGGCATACTGCTCCACCAGCAAACAGAACCTGACCCTCTGTGCCCGTTTTCCCTCGGGATCGGGCAGAGCCAGCACCACCGTCACGGTCTCGCCCTCCCCCGCGGGGGTCACAGACAGGACGGCGCAGGTGTCGGGAGGCAGGTCGGGGGCAGACGGCTTGGCGGGGACAGGAGGGGCGGTCTTGGGAGAAGCCTTCTTTTTGAAAGCGGGTTGCTCCGACGGAGCTTGCTTCGGTACGGTTCGCTCGGGGAAAGCTTGTACGGGCGGGGTGGTGTCCGATTCTTTTTGCCGAGGGGCCGCCACCTTGGATACCGAGGAAGCGGGCGCGATCCTCTCGCGGCGGGCGGGAGCCTCCGTCGCGATCCTTCCCCGTTCCTTCCCCTTGGAAGCAGGCTCCATCACGTCCACCAGACGGCGCGACTTCAGGGGGCGAGGTCTCGCCTCCCCCCCGTCGGTCTCGGGTGTGTCAAAGTCGTCGGGATCCCGAAAGCGGGGCGCCATTACTCGTCGTCCTCGCCCAGGTCACCCAGGGTACGGATCTCGAAATCGTCCTCGTCCTCATCCTCGTCCAGCTCGAACTCGCCGGCGGCCAGCAGGTCGGTCTCGGCGGAGGCGGCGCGTACCTTCTCCTCCAGCTCGGCCATGAAGGCGGGATCCGACTCCACCAGCTTGCGGACGGTGTCCTTACCCTGGCCCAGACGCTCCCCGTTGTAGGAGAACCAGGAGCCGCTCTTTTTGATGATGTCCAGGCTGATGGCGAAGTCCAGGATCTCGCTGGATCGGGAGATGCCCTGGCCGTAGATGATGTCAAACTCGGCCACCTTGAAGGGAGGAGCCACCTTGTTCTTGACGATCTTGCAGCGGACGTGGTTACCGTAAATCTCGTTGCCCTGCTTGAGCTGCTCGGTACGGCGCACGTCGATGCGGACGGAGGAGTAGAACTTCAGCGCACGGCCGCCGGGGGTAGTCTCGGGGTTGCCGTACATGACGCCCACCTTCTCGCGGAGCTGGTTGATGAAGATGACCACGGCCTGGCTCTTGGAGATGACGGCAGAGAGCTTACGCATGGCCTGGGACATGAGGCGGGCCTGCATACCCACGGTAGCGGCACCCATGTCGCCCTCGATCTCCTGACGGGGCACCAGAGCGGCCACCGAGTCCACCACCACCACGTCCACGGCACCCGAGCGCACCAGAGACTCGCAGATGGACAGAGCATCCTCGCCACAGTCGGGCTGGGAGACCAGCAGGTTGTCGATATCCACACCCAGCGCCTTGGCATACACGGGGTCAAGGGCATGCTCGGCATCGATGAAGGCGGCCTCACCGCCCGCCTTCTGCACCTCGGCGGCGATGTGGAGAGCCACGGTGGTCTTACCCGAGGACTCAGGCCCGAAGATCTCGATGATACGGCCGCGGGGAACACCGCCGATACCCAGAGCCATGTCCAGAGCCAGAGACCCCGTGTGGACGGCCTGCACCGCCATGCGGGAATTGTCGCCCAGCTTCATGATGGAGCCCTCGCCGAAGTCCTTCTCGATCTGCTTCATGGCGGTCTTGAGGGCCTTGCGCTTCTCCTCGCGATCTGCGTCGTAGGTAACAAGGGGGGTGATGGGCTTCTTGGATTTGGTTGCCATAATAATTCCTCCGTATCGGCCGTTCCTGTTTCGGACGGCGGTTTGTTTCATTGGCACCATTATACACCATGTCGGGGGATTTGTCAATAGGCTTTTGAATATTTATTTCCGTTTTCGGAAATTTATTTTTGACCAGTTTGTCTGTTTCCATCATCAAATTCCTTTTTAGACAAAAAGCACCCGCTCAATGGCGAGTGCTTTTTCATATATGATTACTGATTCACCTTCTGGGTCTAAACACAGTTTCATCATCATTTGCTTCCACCTTATAGTAATCCATTCTGTACAACTTCTGTCCTATACGGTTAGCAAATCCACGAGCAAATGTATCTCCTGTTCTTCTGGCTTTATCATATAGATATACGAAACCCCGATACAGTTCTTCTTCATCCTCCGTAAACGACAATTTTTCGTTAAACGCATTGTTTATACCCGTTCTCATAGGCAAACTGGATGCACTCCTCATCTCACGAGACAATATTTCACAGGCATCAACAAAAGAGCAATGTTCTATTCTTTCATCCAAATCGGCTTTTGCCCTATTTGCCTTTTCCTGCGCTTCTCGATAAGAGTTAGATAGATATGAAAACAACCCCATTTAATGATCCTCCTCGTATTTTTATTTTATATCTGTTGGTTAGTATATCATATCTTTCTGTTCCTGTCAATAAAATCAGAAAAATGTTAAAATATAATTAACATATTCACAGGCGAGGTGATTCAATGAAACCGATTTATGAATCTGAATACAGACAGCTTGGCTTAAAAATTGCTTATTATCGAAAGTTACGTGGACTTACCCAAGAACAGCTTGCGGAGAAAATCGACCGTACACCCGCATTCATTGGCCATGTGGAAGCTCCAAATATCATAAAAGCAATCTCTTTGGATACTCTATTTGATATTGCCCGAGTATTAGATATTCCGGTACACAAGTTTTTTCTGTTTGATGAATAAGGATCATTCTTCCCGGAGTTTTTATTTCCTTTATCTTATTTCATCACTGTACACTATATATTTCTTTCTCTGAAGTGCCAAAAAGGAGCGCGGATCCTCTCCACGCTCCTTTTTCGATTCAATCATTCCCTTTGCAAAAAAAGCCTCACTACGGCTGCATCCGCCGCCACAAACAAACCGCACCCCGCGGCGTAGCACACCATATCCCACCAAGAAAACCCCGTCCCGATGAGAATACGGAAAAACTCAATATGCCCCAGCCCCAGGAGATAGACCAAACCGAAATACTGCCCGATCTCCACCAGTATGGCGAAGGCCAGCACCCCACCGCCCATGGGCAGGCGGTAGCCTCGGGGCAGGATCACGCGGATCACACAACAGATGAGCAGAGTCACCAGGATGTCACCGCCGTAGGGACGGATGAAGCGGTCGCGGACGAAGAGGGCGATCAGCACCTCTATGACAAAGAGCAGGAGGGCGGCGAGACCGTAGCCCATGCGGAGCCGGGCTACGCTATTCAATGAACGAGTCATAGGGTCTCCTTTCTTGGGAAGTGAACTTTACCCAATGAAGTCCTCCATCTCGGACAGTCTCGCGCCGCCCGTGGTTGCCACTACGTTATTGAGGAAGATCACGTCGTCCACGCCCTTGTCGGCCACCAGCTGACCCAGTGTGCCGCCTTTGTAGTAGCGGTAATCCACCACGTAGATATACTCATAGCTGTCCACCAGGAAGGGAGCGAAGGCGTTGCCGAAGGACTCCTTGACCAGAAGGACGGTGGTTCCCTTCCGATCCGCGCTGACGTTTTCGTTGTGGATCTCAATGAGGGGATGGTCACCCATGAGGAAGCAGTTGTACTTGGAGGCCGCCGCGGCGTAGAAGGAGTCGGTATCCTTGCGCACCACACCGCCTCTGTAGCGGGTACGGTCGCCGCCGTTCTCGTCGTAGATGTACTCGTCGTTGGTTCCCTTGGGAACGTAGGCCTCCACACTGTCGGGGTTTGCGCCCATGGCCGCGGGCTGCCCCGTCTTGCTGTACAGAGTGCCCAGGAAGCCCCCGAATGTCATCTTCTCGTAGGAGGACAGAGGGGTGGGGGTGATGCCCGCCGCCTTACAGTAGGCCTCGTAGGCGTAGTACGCGCCCGTGGCCGTCCAGTGGTGGTCGGTGCGGAAGTAGATGTACTCGTCCTTGTGAGCCATGAGGGCGGCATAGGCGTTCACGGTGTGGACGTTATCGTTCATGCCCGAATACATGTAGTCGATGGCCTGTCCTGCGTCGGGGAGCTTGTGCTGATCCTGCACCTCGGCGCTGAGGGCGAAGCTGTAGTGGAGGGGGATGATGAGATCGTAGACCTTGGCCTTGCCCTCCAGGGTGGCGGCGGCCTTGTTCATGAGGGAGGCGTAGGTCTGGGCGTTTGCCTGGGAGAAGGCGTACAGCTCGTAGGCGGTGTCCCCCACCAGATAGTAGCCCCCCACCTGCTCGCCGCCCTCACCGCCATTGGTGGGTCGGTCAACGGGAGTATTGGGATCCATGGGGCCGTCGGGGATGTCGTCACCCATGTCGCCCTGCTGGAACTGCTCGTCGCGGATGCCGAAGAGGGACTGGATGCCGTGGTAGGCCTTGATGAAGCCCTCCCGCCCGGGGAAGGTGTCGGCGTACCACAGGGAGACCTGATCGGTGAACTCTCCCGACAGGAAGGACTCCACCGTAAAGGCAGGGAACTCGGTCAGCTCCCGCTTCTCGGTCTCGGAGGTGGCGGGACGGAGGAACCAGCAGAGTCCCGCGATAAAGCCCACGCAGAGGAGCAGGACG
Source organism: Eubacteriales bacterium (assembly GCA_045128275.1). Taxonomy (GTDB): domain Bacteria; phylum Bacillota; class Clostridia; order Oscillospirales; family CAG-272; genus CAMEON01. The sequence continues at coordinate 59,508 of JBGVRH010000094.1, forward strand.
GGGAGGATGAGACCCAGCGTCTTGGCCTTGTCGGACACGGCAGAGCGGGGAGTTTTGTTGTTTGTATCGTTCATAGAGTGTGTTACCTCATAAATATTGGGGGTTCAAATTTGGGTTTATCGCTCTGCGCTAAACCCAATAATGAAGAATGAATATTGAATAATGAATAATGGAGGATGGAAACCTTCGGTTTCCCGCGATTTTTATTTGAATGAACGGACAAATCCGAAGGATTTGCACCGAAATTATTCATTATTCATTTTTCATTATTCATTTGCTGTTTATCAGAATCTAAAATACAAGAACGGATTATAACTGTCACCCACCAGCGCAAGGGCCGACAGGATGAGCAGAGCGATGGGAGCGGCCACCGCCACGGTGTTGGTCACGGTGCGGGCCAGACCGCCGAGGGCACCGTCTTTTTCGGCGGCGGCGGTGAGCTTTTTCGTAAAGAAGGGGATAATGGGGGTACAGGCGATCATGGCCACCAGCAGGATGAACAGGTAGCTTTTCAGAGTGTAGTGGGCGTTGTCACCGTTAAAGCCCTGGTAGCCGCCGAAGAGGGACTTGAGGGCGTGACCCATGAGGCCCATGTCGTCGAAGCGGAAGAGGAACCAACCGAACCAGACCACGGCCAGGGTATAGAGGCGGCGGAAATGCACCGTGAAGGCGTTCCCGTGCTTCTTCCAGCGGAGGATGTACTTCTCCACAAGCAGGAACAGAGCGAAGTAGAGACCCCACAGAACAAAGTTCCAGGACGCGCCGTGCCAGAAGCCGGTCAGCATCCAGACCACCAGGATATTGAGGATATGCCGTCCCTTGGCGCAACGGTTGCCGCCCAGGGGTATGTAGACGTAGTCGCGGAAGAAGGAGGACAGGGAGATGTGCCAGCGTCTCCAGAAATCCGTGACGGAGTCGGCGGTGTAGGGGTAGTTGAAGTTCTCCTTGAAGTGGAAACCGATCATGCGCCCCATGCCGATGGCCATATCCGAGTAGGCCGAGAAGTCCAGATAGATCTGGAGCATATAGGCGGTGACACCCAGCAAAACACCCAGGGAGGAGACCTGCCCCGCCCCCAGCTTTTCCGCGTTCAGCAGAGTATCCGCCACCGTCGCGCAGGTGTTGGCCAGCACCGCCTTCTTGCCCAGGCCCACGGTGAAGCGGAGCATACCGCTGAAGGTCTCGTCCAGGGACACGGAGCGGCGGTCGATCTCACGGGCCACGTCCACGTAGCGGACGATGGGGCCGGCGATGCACTGATGGAACAGGGCGGCGTAGAGGAGGAGCTTACCGTAGCTCTGCTGGGGGGGCGTCTCGCCGCGGTATACGTCCGCCACGTAGGAGATGAGCTGGAAGGTGTAGAAGGAGATACCGATGGGGAGGGCTACCTTGGGGATCAGATTCTCCAGACCGAACAGGGCGCAGAAGGTGTCGGTGAAAAATCCCGTGTACTTGTAGATGACCAGCAAAGCCAGGCACATTCCCACGGTAATGGCCAGAAACGCCTTCTTGCCTCCCTTCCCTCCCTCGCCGTGGAAGGGGGCGGGGTTACAGGACCAGATCAGGTGAGCACCCACGAAGCAGATGAGGGTCTCCAGGCAGAGGAGAAGCACCAAGGGCGGGCCGCCCCACGCGTAGAAGATCAGCGAGAAGACGAGCAGAACCGTATTTTTGGCCTTGATGGAGGGCGCGAACAGGTAGATCCCGTAGCACAGCACCAAAAAGGCGAAGATGAAGAACAAGCTGGAAAAGACCATATATAGAAGCCTCCGTAGAAGTTGAACACAAAATGTTGCGTTTACCGTTTTACCCATTCATTATAGCACAGCCACAGAGGTTTTGCAAGGGCTTTTTCCCCTATGCCGAAAAATTTCTTCCATATCCGTCATAATTTGTGCCTCCTGTATCTTGACAGACCCGGGTATTCGTTGTATAATAGGGGTACATTCTATGGAAGAGTAAAAGCGCGCGCGTCAAGTGCCGACGGGACGGGGAGTTGCCGGTCGGACGAAAGGAGCTTTCACGAAAAGCAACCTGCGGTTCGCGCTTTGCATCCCGCTTCGTTTGGCTATGGGTCGTACTGTTTCTCTCGGGGAACTTCTACCTCCTTTCCCGCCTTATGTCGTGGGGAAGGAGGTATTTTTTATGTCCATTCCCGCAAATTCCTCGCAAACCCGCCGCTCTGCCGCCAAGTCCGCTCTGAAGCGGCTGGTGCTGGGTGCCATGCTGGCCGCCATGAGCGTGGTCATCGGTATGTTCTGCAAGAGCTTCCTCAACTTCGGAGGAGGCCTTTGGCGGATCACCTTTGAGAACCTGCCCATCATCCTGGCGGGGGTCTTCCTGGGCCCCATCACGGGAGGCCTGGTGGGCATCGTCTCCGATCTGACCAGCTACCTGCTCTCCCCCCAGATCTATCCCCCCAATCTCATCGTCACCTTCGGGGCTTTCGCCGTGGGTGTGACCGCGGGACTCATGGCGAAATTCGCCATCCGCGAGCGGGGTGCCAAGCAGATCGCCCTCTCCGCCGCCGCCGCCCACGTGATCGGCTCTATGATCATCAAGCCCATCGGCCTGTTCCAATTTTACCAATGGGCGGTGCTGGTGCGGATCCCCCTGTATCTGGTGATCGCGCCGCTGGAGATCTTTCTGCTCTGCCTTTTGTGGAGACAGAAATCGTTTCGGAAATTGTTTGAAAAAATATAAATTGGGGTTTATCGGTCTGTTTTATTCCTTCGGAATTGAACGCGCTTCGCGCGTTCACGGGCGGCCACATGGGGCCGCCCCTACAAGCAAATCTTATCGTGTATCAACAAATTTTTGATTATACTGTTTTCAAAAAATG
>JBGVRH010000095.1:0-14609 GCA_045128275.1 Eubacteriales bacterium
TCCTTATTGTATCATAAAAAATTATGCTTGTAGGGGCGGCCCCATGTGGCCGCCCGCGGGAGGGGCAAGCCCCTCCCCTACCGCACGATGTAACATACCGACAAACCCAAATTTACGCAATGTATCCAATCGCCTAATCCACAAAAAAAGGAGTCCCTATGTTTCACCTGTTAGTCGTAGACGACGATAAGAACACCCGCCTGTTTCTCACCGCCTTGCTGGAGGACGCAGGCTATACCGTCACCGCCGCGTCCAACGGCGAAGAAGCCCTGGAGGTCATGGATCGCGCCCATATCGACCTGGTGGTGCTGGATATCATGATGCCCAAGATGGACGGCTATGAGTTCACCCGCCTGCTCCGCGAGTCGGACAACAACCTCCCCATCCTCATGGTCTCGGCCAAGCAGCTCCCCGCCGACAAGCACAAGGGCTTCGCAGTAGGCACCGACGACTACATCACCAAGCCCATCGACGACGAGGAGTTCCTCTACCGCATCAAGGCCCTCCTCCGCCGCGCCCAGATCGCCACCGAGCACCGCATCACCGTAGGCGACGTGGTGCTGGACTACGATTCCTTCACCGTCACCAAGGGGGATAAGACCCAGGAGCTGCCCCAGAAGGAGTTCCTGCTCCTCTACAAGCTTTTGTCCTACCCCGGCAAGATCTTCACCCGCATCCAGCTCATGGACGAGATCTGGGGTGCCGACAGCGAGACGGGCTGGGAGACCGTCACCGTCCACATCGGCCGCCTCCGCCGCCGCTTCGAGGGCTGGGAGGAGTTCTCCATCGAGTCGGTGCGAGGCCTGGGCTATAAGGCGGTGAAGAAGGTATGAGTGCCAAAAAGCTGCCCAACATCCCCGAGCTCTCCGCCCGTATGCGCAACCACGTCAAGGCCGACCGCAAGCGGCTCACCACCCTGACCCTGCTTCTGGCTCTCTTTGTTTTCTGTATCCTCCTGGCCGCCATTGGCCTCGCGGTGCTGGGCGTTTTCATCCTCCAATGGGCAGGGGTGATCCAGGGCCTGGACGGGGAGATGGACATGGTCACCATCGTCATCTTCATGTCGGTCATCAGCCTCATACTTGGATGGGTACTGGTCTTCTTCAGTATCCGCATCCCCCTGAAGCCCTTCCATACCCTGGTCACCCACATGAACCGCCTGGCACAGGGTGATTTCGAGACCCGCATCGAAAGCAAGGGCATGCTCTCCAACCACCCCGCCGTGAAGGGGATCAACGACAGCTTCAACAAGCTGGCCGAGGAGCTGGAGAACACCGAGATGCTCCGTGGGGACTTCATCAACAACTTCTCCCATGAGTTCAAGACCCCCATCGTCTCCATCGCAGGCTTTGCCAAGCTCCTCAAGCGCGGCAACCTCACCGAGGAGCAACGCCAGGCCTACCTGGACTCCATCGAGGAGGAATCCCTGCGCCTGTCCTACATGGCCACCAACGTCCTGAACCTCACCAAGGTGGAGAACCAGACCATCCTCTCGGAGGTCACCTCCTTCAACCTGTCCGAGCAGGTGCGCTCCGCCGTCCTGCTCCTGGAGGCCAAATGGAGCGAGAAGAACATCGACCTCCAGCTGGACTTCGACGAGCATACCGTGGAGGGCAACGAGGAGCTGCTCAAGCAGGTCTGGATCAACCTGATGGATAACGCGGTCAAATTCTCCCCCCGTTGCGGCGCTGTCCTGCTGGACGTCACCGAAGAGGGAAGCACGGTACGGGTCACAGTCAGCAACACAGGCCCCGAGATCCCCCCCGAGAAGCGGGAGAAGATCTTCGGCAAGTTCTACCAAGGCGACGAATCCCACGCCACCGAGGGCAACGGCATCGGCCTCGCCATCGTCAAGCGCGTGGTGGATCTCCACGGCGGCACCGTAGAGATCACCTGCAAGGACGGCATGACCTCCTTCACCGTCACCCTCCCCCGCAGTCAGAGCTGAACAGGATAAACAAAAAGGATCCCTCCCACAGGTGTGAGAGGGATCCCTTCATTTGTGTTAGAAATCAAATTTGGGTTTGTAGGGCGGAGCCCGTCACGCCCGTAGGGCATATCGCGCCCGAAGGGCATATCTCGCCTGCAAGGCATATCGTGCCCGAAGGGCATCTCGCAAAATCAAAAAAAGGCTGATTTCGCCTGACGGCGAGCGATATGCGCTTCGCGCGAGATATGCCCGCTGGGCGCGATATGCCCGTTGGGCACGATATGCCCTTCGGGCGTGAACACACCGATAAACCCCAATTCCTCAATATCCAATGAATACCCCAAACAACAGCACCCCGACCGATGCCGCCAGGAGAGCCAGTTGTAACACCCAAGTCCATTTCAGCCACTTTCCATAGGATACTCCCATCATGGAAAGTCCGATGAGCAGGATGGGATTGGTGGGGAGGATCACGTCGGTGAAGCCGTCGGCCATGCAGTAGGCCAGGATCACCAGGTTGGGGGACAGACCCAGGGCGCGGGTCACGGGGAGGATGATGGGCATGATGAGGAAGATCTTGGCCGAGGCCGAGCTGATGAAGACTTGTAGGATCAGGGTCAGGGCGTAGACCAAAAGAATGGCCACGGCGGGATGACGGCCGTCCAGCAGGGAGATCATGTGGTGCATGACCGTGTCCAGAATGCCGCTTTCGGTCATGATCAGCTTGGGTGCCGAGGCCAGGGCGATCATGGCCACGGCGGGAAGCATGGCCACCATGCCGCTCCCGATGTGCCGTCCCACGTCCGCCTTGCGCTCGCAGACCACAAAGCCCGTCACGATGCCCGAGATCAGAAAGCTCACCGCCAGGATGGGGATGGCATAGTCCGAAATGGCGCGAACCGAGGCGATGAGAATGAGAACCCCCGCCTGGATCCCGAAGAACACCGCGAAGGCGCGGAAAACCTTGTCCCCGCCGTCCACCGCTACGCCGGAGCCACCCTGTGCCGCCCGCTTCTCCAGATCCACCGCATAGGTCAGGGAAGCGGCGAGATTTCTGCGGATCCTGCGCAGATGGAGCAGAAGGAACCCGCAAAGCAGGGCGTAGGTCAGCACAAAGAACAGGATACGGAGCCACGCCCCGTCAGCGGTGGAGATCCCCGCCACCTCGGAGGCCAGCCCTACCGAGAAGGGATTGGTGATGGCCGCCGAGAAGCCGAAGCAGGCCGCCAGCAGACAGACCCCCAGGCCCATCAGGGTATCCAGCCCCAGGGAGAGCATGAACATGATCATGATGGGGAGCAGGGTGATCAACTCCTCGTACATTCCGAAAAAGCTGCCGAAGAGCATGAAGATCAGCACCGTCAGACAGATCACGGGAGCGTGGCGGTTCCCCAATCGGCGGATGATGCGGCTCATGAAGACCTTCACGCCGCCCGTCTTCTCCAGCAGATTGAAAATACCGCTCATGACGAGAAGGAACACACAGATCATGACCACGGTGATGCCGCCGTCCTTGAAGAACACACGGAAGGGCGCGGTCAGCACCCGCCACGGGGCGATGCCCTCCACCTCACCCTCCACGTAGGTGTCCATGACGATCTGCCCCGCCTCGTCCCGCTCGTAGGAGCCCGTGGGGATCAGGTAGGTCATGGCTCCGCAGAGGATCAGCACCAGGAGAAGAACGATCACAACGGTCAAAAAGGAGCCGATATTGATGGTGGCAAAGGCCTTCTCCTTGGGGGGCTTGGCCGTTGATCTTCCACTCATACGCTTACCTCCTTGTCAGCTTCCGATAGCCTTGCCTGTTCCTCGGCCCACAGATCGTAGAGGATCGCCGAGGCCATGTACCACTCCACGCAGGAGCGGCGCTCGTCGGGGATGAAGTAGTGGATGGTCTCGCCTACGTAGACCTCGAAATCCTCCCCCGCCCCGAAAAGCAGACGGTAGATCTCCCCGATGGGGAAGGTCAGCTCGGTCTCGGCACCGTCCACCGTACCGCGGTAGATCAGCCCCTTGCGATCCAGGGTACAGACACCTCTCCCCGCCGAGCGGAGCATGGATCTTCCGTCCGTGGACGGCATTTTCAGCTCCACGGGAGAGGACAGGGTGTAGCCCTCGTTTGCCAGTATCTCTTGCTTCAATCCATCTTTTTGGGTCTCATACCACACCGAGTGATCCGCGTAGGGCTTGCTCCCCACGAACCCGTAACGATCGTCCATGACCGCCACCTCACCGCAGCATTCGCAGAAGATCCTCCGTTTCTTGGTGTACAAGGTGAACTTCTTGCCGCAAGCAGGGCAGGTGGTCAGGATATTTTCCAGCCCCTCGGCCATGCGGCGGTCGCGGTAGCGCACCTCGGGATGCGTCCTCAGCCACTGGAATTCATCAAAATACAGCTTGGACTCCACGCGCTCAGCGATCTCCTCCACTGTAGCGGCCTTGACCTCCTCGGCGGACATGAGCCTCGACAGCTCCACCTCCACCAAAGCCCCCCGACGGAAGCCCTTGCCCCACTTGGGGTCGGCCAGGTAGTCGCCGCAGATCTTGACGGTGTAGATGGGTGCCTTGACCTTCTTCAAAAAGGGATAGGTGCCGGGCTGGATGTCCTCGAACCGCCCTGCCGTGGAGAGCCGCGCCTCAGGCATCATGGCCAGTACCCCGCCCCCCTTGAGGACGCGCAGGGAATTGACCGCGCTCTCGGGATCGGCGGTGAACATGCTCTTGGGGAAGCAACCCACCTTCCGGATGATCCGACCCAGGGGCTTTCCGTAAAAGTACAGCCGCGCCACGATGAAGTTGGGCGCAAATTTGCGAAGGATGCTCCCCGCGTACACGAAATCGGGGAAGGAGCCGTGGTTGCATAAGACTACAGCGGGAGCCTCAAAGCCCCCCTCGGTCTTGTCGGCGTACACCACCCGCACCCCCTTGCACCACATCACCAGCTTGGCAACGGTAAAGGGAAGCTTCAGCCGTCTGGGGGGATACAGCTCCACCCGCGTCTTGGAGGAATAGGGCTCTCGGGTCTTCTTTTCCTTTGACATGATGAGTCCTCGCTCTCGGTTCAGAATCTTTGATTTCATTATACCATAAAAACGTTGTTTTGACAATATCTTTCACGAATTTTGTCAAGAAATTGCGAACGGAATATGAAGAGATGGTAAAGCGGAGAGGTTTAAATTGCAGTTTTTCAGTGAGATACAAGTTACAAGATACAAAGATACAAGATATGAAATAACCTTGTGGCAACAGCCGTTCTATATCTTGTATCTTGTATCTCCGTATCTTGTATCTCTTCGATAAACCCACATTTGAAAACACCCCGTGATCGCACGATCACGGGGTGTCCGCGATATTTTAGAAAGGCATTTCACTCCAAAGGCTCCACGGTAATCTTCCGCACGTCCATCCCGCAGGAGAAGACCCGCGCGCCCACCATGCCCTGGAGGAAGGGCTCGCGGTCGGTGTACTCCACGCATAGCTGTCCGTCCACGAAGACCTTGATGGTGGCACCCAGACACTCCACACGCAGGACGTGAGGGGTATTGATCCCGATATCCGCCGAGACGACGGCCAGCTCCTGCCAGCCGTAGGCCTGTTTGCCTAAGATCACCGCGTTCTTGGATAGCCCGATGTAGTAGCCCTGCACCCAGTCGGTGCTGAACTCACAGTCGCCCGCCGTGGGGGTATCGTTCAGGAAGCTGGACGCGCCGGGATCGGTGGCTCTGACCAGCAGACCGCCGTTGGCACCGCTCTTCAGGGTGATCTTGGCCTCCACGGCATAGTCGCCCCAGTTCTTGGAGCCGTAGAGCCGCTTGCCCGTCATGTCCCCCGTGGACGTGCCCAGCGCGCCGTCGGTGCCGATCCAATTCCCGTCGCTGTAGGTGGGGGAGGAGAGATCCAAGGGCGTTTGGGGGACTGCCTCGGCCTTCAGCATATCCATCTTCACCAGAGCCACCTGCCCCTCGGTCACGACCAGGGTCAACAGATGCTGACCTTGGCTCAGCTCGATCCCGCGAAGCACCTCGGTGGCCAGCACGCCCTGCTGGGTCAGCCTCACCGACCCCACCGAGCGGCCGTCTGCCAGCACCTCCACGACCCCCTCGCCCATGGCGGCGCAGAAGAGGCTGAGATCGTAAGCCCCATCGGAGGAGGCCAGGATGCGGTAGGTGAAGCGATCCCCCGCCTCGGCCATGACGGCGGTCATACCGTCCACCGTGACGAAGTCGATCTCCTCCTCCATACAGGTATTGGCGGGGATCAGACCGTTCAGCTCGGAGACCGACTTGTAAGTCTCCGAAGCTCCCCGACCGCCCACGGCACCCGTGCCGCCGATGAAGCCGAAGGAGGCCTGCCCGCCCACGGCGGTGTAGCCGATGGCCCCGCCCGTCAGAGGACAGTCACCTATGACGCAGAGGAGACGGTCATTCATGTAGAAGGTGTAGTCCCTGCCGCAACGCTCGATCTGGAGGGCCTGGAGACAGTCGAAGCGGGTATCCTCCCCAAAGGAGCGCACCGTATCCACCTCGGTCACAGAGGCGACTCCGTCCACCGTCACCGTGATCACCACGGTCTGGGTGGCGGGATCGAAGAGACAGGAGCCGAAATTCTTCTCGTCGGTGTAGGCGAACAAAGCCCCCGCCTTGCCGCCCTCGGCTATATCGGTGATGTTGTACTCGGCGGTGAAGTCCCCGTCAAAGCCCGTCTTGGAAATGAGAGAACTGCCCTCCGACAAAGTCAGCCCGCTGCCCGAGGCCAGCCCGCCCAGGAGCGACCACCCCTTGAGGGAGGAGCCGGGGGCGAAGTGATGGTAGATATCCGGCATGGAGGGCACCTGCTGCTGAGTGACGGTGGGCCCCATGACCGACATCCGCCCGCCGTTGAAGACGATGCGGTCGATGCTCATATTGCGGTTGGGGGTCTTGTTGACCAGGGAATGGTAGACGATGTAGTAGCTGTCCAGATCGGGCCCCTTGACGGTGGAGCTGTGTCCGATGCCCAGGATCTCGGGGGAGGTATTGATGAGGAGCGGCGCGTAGTCGGACTCAAGCCGAATGGGGGAGCTGTCCGACGAGCCGTAGAGGATGCGGTAGGAGGGACTCAGCACGTGGTTGCCCGTGTAGGTCATGTAGTAGTAGCCGTCGTGGTACACCACCATAGGCCCCTCTGTCCAGGCACCGTTCACCGAGATGGAACGGAGAGCCCTGCCGTTGCGGAAGGCGGTGGGGGAGGTCATGGTGTAGGCCATCATGGCTCCGTGGCCTGCGGTGTAGAAGTACCACTTGCCATCGTTGTCGATGAAGACCGAGCCGTCGATGGACATGCCCAGGTTGGCGGTCACCACCTCAAAGCCCTTGGTGGGATGCTTGCTCCGCAGGACGTAGTGGCCGTTGCCCGCAGGGGAGGTGTACATGTAGAAGTAGCCGTTGTAGTAGTAGACCTCGGGGGCGTAGGCACCTCTGGTCTGGGACTGGTTGGTGCAGTAGCCCTCAAAGCTCCAGTTCACCAGATCCTGGGAGGACCAGCACCGCACCCCCACCGAGCCGTCCTTGGTGCTGACGTAGAGGTAGTAGACCCCGTTATGGCGCATGACGAAGGGATCGCCAAAGCCGTAGCCGGGCCAGGCATTGTCGCTGTGGGCGGTCAGCAAGGGGTTCTGATAGGTGTCGATGGCTTCCATAGGTTCCTCCGTGTGATCGGGTGTTTGGGTCTCGTCGGGGAGGGTCACGGTGGGGACCGTCTCCTCGGAGACGGTGGTATCCTCCTCGGTGACGGCAGGGGGATCGACCCGTCGACAGGCGGCAAGCCCTCCAAGGAGCAGGGAGAGACAGAGCAGATATGAGAGCTTTCTACGCATATAAGGAATCCTTTCGGTGATATTGTGACTATTTTACCATACATTCACAAAAAATGCAAGAGATTGCACAAAAAATATTGACAAAATGCAATGTTTGTGATACAACATAGATTCAAGAATGGGACAGATCCCGAAACGACAGAAAAGGAGCATCACTATGAAAAAGACTCTGGCTATCATTCTGGCCGCTCTCATGCTGACCGCCGTCTTCACCGCCTGTGACAGCAATGAGCCTGATGACACCACCCCCGACACCACCGTAGCTACCGAGGCTCCCACCGAGGCCCCTACTGAGGAGCCTACCGAAGCTCCCACCGAGGAGGTCACTACCGAGGCCCCCACCGAGGAGCCCGAGGTCACCATCCCCGAGGAGACCCAGCCCGAGGAGGGCGGCGAGGACGTGGAGGTTCCCTACACCCCCGAGGTCATGCCCATAGGCTTCTGCGGCGATAAGCAGCTGGAGGGCTACCACGCCTCCGGTAAGTTCAACTTCGCGGACGGCGATGCCTACTCCGAGGAGGAGAACAATATGTTCATCGTCACCAACGACACCATGAAGGCCGGTATCATCACCGCTACCTTCACCGCCACCGCAGGCGATATCAACGATAACGGTATCATCTTCGGTATGGAGAAGGACGTCTACCAGCAGTACTACTTCTGGGAGGACGGCCCCGCCTACTACTTCCTCTTCGTCTCCGACATCTGCCACCTCTACCTGGCCAAGGCCTCCTTTGACGGCCAGGCATGGACCGAGCTGATGGTCACCAGCGCCCCCATCCCCGGCTACCAGCACGGTGACGAGGTTACTCTGATGGTGGAGTTTGACGGCGAGGGCGGTATCGACTGCTACGCCAACGACGAGTGGCTCATCGGCTACTATGATTGGGACTTCATTGAGGAGGGCGTCCGCTACGGCATCCGTTGCGAGGTCCCCGGCGTGTCCTACACCGAGTTCAAGGCAGAGCACACCGACTGATCCCATAAAAAAGCAAGACGGCCTACCGCACGGTAGGCCGTTTTTGTTGTGTATCAAATTTGGGTTTGTCGGGCGGAGCCCGACACGCCCGTAGGGCATATCGCGCCCGAAGGGCATATCTCGCCTGCAAGGCATATCGTGCCCGAAGGGCATCTCGCAAACTCACAAAAAGGCTGATTTCGCCTGACGGCGAGCGATATGCGCTTCGCGCGAGATATGCCCGTTGGGCGCGATATGCCCGTTGGGCGCGATATGCCCTTCGGGCGTGAACACACCGATAGACTGCAATTCAATGCATTGTCTCGTTCTGCCCGATCACCATATCCTGCCATTCCCGACAGAGGGTCACGAAGCGGGCGTTCCAGCCCGAGACGCGCACCGCCAGGGTCTGGTAATTCTCGGGGTGCGCCTGGGCATCCCGCAGGATCGAAGCGTCGGCCACGTCGGGTTGGAGGAAGAAGCCTCCCTCGGCCACAAATCCCCGCATGATGGAGATCAGAGCCGTGATGCCGTCCTCACCGTCCACCGAGGAGGGAAGGAGCTTGCAGTCCAGAGCCGCGCCCGTGACCATTTTCGTCAGATCCGCCGCGCAGTAGGAGCGGATCATGGCGGTGACGCCCTCCTTGTCCGACCCGGGGGTGGGGGAGGCGTTGGCGGCCAGCACCTCGCCCTTGCGGTGGCCGTGAGGCGAGGCCAGACGGTGGGGGGCCCACTCCAACTGACGGCCGAAGGTGGAGACCCCGGAGGGGAAGAAGTAGGGAGACTTCCCGTCGTTCTCGGCGCAGAAATCCGCGAAGGCCGACAGGATCTCGGCGGCGATGGCATCGCAGTCGGGGTTATCGTTGCCGTAGTAGGTATACTTGTTCAGCACGAACTGCCGCAGAGGCTCGTGACCGTCCCAGTTGTCCCGCAGAACCGACATGAACTCCCGGAAGGTCATGCGCCTCTCCTCGAACACCAGCTTTTTGATGGCATAGAGACTGTTGACGGTATCGGCCAGACCGCCGATGTGGGGGGAGAAAACGTGATACACGGGGCCTCCCTCGTTGTAGGACAGTCCCTTCTCGATGCATCCCCCCTCAAAGATCGAGACCACGGTGCAGGGGGTGGCGGGATGCCACTCGAACACACCCTTTTCGCTGTCCATGACCTTGAAGATCCCAAAGCGGCTGTTGGTAATGGCCAGCACCTGCTTGCGCAGATCCAGCAGGTACGCCTGCATCAGACTCTCAAAATCGGGATAGACCACATCCTCGGCGTAGTCACGGAGGGTGGCGTGGTGCAGGATCCCCAGCCCGTCAAAGGGACAGTAGATGAAGTTGGTGCGCCCGGGGATCTGTACCTCCCAGCAGCCGTCGTTGGCGAACTGCCTGGCCTCGGAGAGGGGATACCCGTACCCCGTCAGCGCGTCCAGTACCAGATCCTCGTTGTAGATGGCCAGCACACCGCCGCCGTGGCGCATGACCTGGGCGATCCTGCGGAGCAGGGCCTCGTCGGTGCGCTTGCTGATACGGATGGTGGTAGGGAAGTCACCGATGGGCAGCTCCTCCAGAATATCCAGGGTCAGGAAGGTGACGGCGTTGGTCACGTCACGGCCGTGCTCGTCGATACCGCCCAGGACGATGTTCTGGTAGTGCTGAGCATCGCCGCTGCCCTGATTGCCGCCGCGCACCCATTCACAGCCCTTGATGAAGAAGTGAGCCAGGATCTCCCTCGCCTCGTTCATGGTCAGCACGTCGTGGGTGAGATCCTCCTCCAGATACTTGCCCAGAAGCACGTCCAGCCGCCCGATGCCCGGCCAGTTGCCCATGAGACGGACAAAGGCGAAGGTCATCCACAAGGACTGCACCGCCTCGTGGAAGCTGGTCGGCGGCTCCATGGGGACTCTTTGCAGATTCTGTAGGGTCTTCTCAAAGGCGGGGCAGGGGGGAAGCACCCCGTCCTCTTCCGATGCGCGGATATGAGCCTCCAGCGCATTCACGTACCGTCTGTGCCATGTTTTGTAGGCATCCAGCGCGGCGAGACAGTTCAGAAGGAATTCCTCGCGGGGAGTGCCCCTGTGCGCCTCCAGAGAGGCCTCCACCCGACGGCGGATGCCGTTGAGACCCTCCCTGAGGATCATGGAGAAATCAATGGTCAGATGGCTCACCGAGGGGAAGACAGGGTTGCCCCCCAGGGTGGCGGGGATCACGTGATGAATGGCCAGACCCAAGGTAGCCGCGCCGCAGATCCGCTCCCCCTGCACCAGACGGATGGGGCATTTCTCCGCGATCTCGCGCAGGATCAGCCGCTCCTTTTCCAAGGGGGTCATGTCGGCAAAGCCCTCGATGTGATCCATGGACACCGAGGCGGTCTTCATGGCCTCCAGGCCGTAGGCGTGATTCTCCAGGGAATCGTAGGCGAACTGTCTCGTGGCCTCGCAAAGACGGACGGGACGGGGCTCCTTGTATACGGTGTAAAACTCCATAGCTGTATCTCCTTTGGGTGAGGAATGCTTAGGCGATTGTAAAATGTATAAATTGCGGTTTTGCGGTAAGATACAAAGATACAAGATACAAAGATACAAGATATGTAAAAACCCATACGGCGACTGCCGTTTCTATATCTTGTATCTTGTATCTCCGTATCTTGTATCTCTCTGCTGAGCAAAGCTCAGCGATAAACTCAAATTTGAAGCATTTTCAATTGCCCGGTAGGAATGCTCTCATCATACGTATTATATCACACCCCGAAAGCCCTTGTCAACAGGAAGCGAGGGTGAAACATTCACAAAATACAAGCCTTCAAATTGTACAAAAAGACCTCACCCTGGGGTGAGGTCTTTCAAATTGATCAGTCCTTCTTGCGGATGACCACAGCCATGCCGCACAGAGCCATCAGACCCAGGGCGGATATACCCAGCGCGGAGCCGCAGCCCGTGGCGGGAGTCTCGGTGGGCGTCTCGGTAGGAGCCTCGGTGGGGGCTTCGGTAGGAGCCTCGGTGGGTGCCTCCGTGGGAGGCTCGGTGGGAGCCTCGGTGACCTTCTCGGTGACGATCACCTTGTACTCGCGGATCACCTGGGTGATGTCCTCGTCCAGCTTGATGATGAACTGCACCGTGTTCTCACCGACCGTCAGCTTTTCGGTGGGCAGGACACCCATGAAGCGGGAGCCGTTGTTTCCCTTCAGCGCGGCGATGGCATCCAGCACAGCCTGCTCGGCCTCTACAGTAAAGCCCTCGGCGGTGTACTCCTCGCCGTTGACGATGTAGGCATAGCTGAAATTCTCGGACTTGAAGGCCGCCCAGCCCCAGTCCACCAGGGAATAGACAGAGCCTTCCTCGAACTCAATGACCTTGTCGGCCCACTGGTCGAACTGACCGGGGGTAAAGGCCTGGCCGATCTGGTTGCCTGCCTCGTCCATGTAACGAAGCTCGTCGTTGGATGCGTGGATGAACTCGGTCTTGGGGGCTTCCTTCAGACCGTAGTACTGAGCCAGACCCTCGGCGATGCAGTAGCCGGCGGTCTTCAGACCCTCCTCGGTGGCGAAGACCTTCTCGTAGTCGGACTTGTTGTCCGCGAAGGCCACCTCAATGAGCATGACCACGGGGATGTTCAGCTGCTTACCGCCCTTGATGACGGTGAGCTTGTCGGCGGGAGAGCCGTCGGGGTAGGTCGCGCCCGTGCCGCTGTTGGAGGTCTTGAAGCCACGGTTGTTGAGGCCGAAGGTGTTCACGATCTTATCCAGGACAGGCTGACCGGCGGCGCGGGAGGCCGCGGCAATCTCGGGACGCCAGTTATCGTTGGGTACCCAGATCTCGGTACCACCCGCCTTCTTGTTGGCGGCGTTGATGTGGATGCTGACGAAGGCATCGGACTTAAGATCGGCGGCAGTCTGGGGACGCTCCGACAGCTCGGGTGTGTTGTCGGCGGTACGGGTCAGGTGTACCTCCACGCCCTTGAACTGCTCCAGCCGCTCCTTGGCGTAGGTGGCCATGGAGAAGGTGTAGAAATGCTCGTTGATGCCGCCGTACTCAACCGCACCGTTGGTGCCCGTCTTCTGGGGGCCGTGACCGGGATCCAGGGTGATGACGATGGTCTTCTCCTCCTCAGCAGCCACGCTGACCGAAAGGAGCAGGGAAAGGCAGGACAGAGCCATCAGAAAAGCCATCACAAGGGAGAGGGATCTGGAAAGGGAATTTTTTCTCATGGTGATTACCTCACAAAGTGTAGTGCTTATATATTACCACAAAATGAGAAAAATGTCAAGACGAAAGGAAAATATGGGGAAGTTTGATCGTTAACAGTATAAATTGGGGGGTGTCGGTGCGTAGGATTTCCACTTCATAGGGGGTGAAGGGGGCGAAGCCCCCTTCACCTCACGTGATGGCCGGCAGTGCCGAGGGCGGCCTGGAGCGCCTCGGCGCGCGCGGTAGCGCAAGAAGATTTAAAATCGAAAAATTCTTACGGGACAATGCGAATTCCGTCACGACCCGTAAAGCTTCTTGCACCTTCCGGTGCGCGTCAGGGCGCTCAAGGCCGCCCCCGACACCGCCGGCCTCTACTTCTTAATGAAGGGCTCCGCCCTTCACCCTTTTGAGGAGGAGAAACGGGGAAACTCCCCGATAAACTGCAATTTGAAACCCAAAAAACATTTGTAAAACAATGTTTTCAATTTGGACGAAACCACCGAAAGCACTCCCGCAAATGGATATTTGCTTGGTAAAAAGAAATGGAGAACAAACCCATTGGAGGGAAAAACATCCTTTGAAAATCG
Organism: Eubacteriales bacterium; assembly: GCA_045128275.1. Taxonomy (GTDB): domain Bacteria; phylum Bacillota; class Clostridia; order Oscillospirales; family CAG-272; genus CAMEON01. The sequence continues at coordinate 13,519 of JBGVRH010000095.1, forward strand.
TTCATCATGATCCCGACGCTCCGCACCGCAGTTGACAAGTCAACAAAATTGCGGTATAATAAAGGAACTTTCTAAACTGAAACGAAACTTTTCTCGAAAAATACAGCAACGAGGTGACTTATGCGCATCAAGATCGTGACCGACTCCGCCGCCGACCTGACCTCCATGGACGGCATCGACATGGCCTACGCCCCCATGAAGGTCTGCACCGCCGAGCGGGAATTCACCGATGACGACGGCATCAACGCCCGCGAGATGGTGGATTTTCTTTACTCCTATAAGGGCCGCTCCTCCTCCTCCTGCCCCAACGCAGAGGACTGGCTCACCGCCTTCGGGGATGCCGAGCATATCGTCTGCATCACCATCACGGGAGGGCTTTCGGGCAGCTACAATTCCGCCCTGTCCGCCAAGACCATCTATGAGAGCGACCACCCCGACCGCCGCGTCCTGGTGGTGGACTCCCTCACCGCAGGCCCCGAGATGGCTCTTATGGCCGAGCGTGTCCGGGAGCAAGCCCTGGCAGGGAAGGATCTGGACGAGATCGAAGCCGACCTCAAGGGCTACAAGACCGAGCTTCTCTTTGCCCTGGAGTCCCTCCGCAACTTCGCCAACAACGGCCGCGTCAGTAAGGCCGCCGCAGCAGCCGCAGGTCTTCTGGGCATCCGCGCCATCGGCCGCGCCTCCGACGTGGGCACCCTGGAGCTGCTCTCCAAGACCCGAGGGGAGGCCAAGACCCTGGACGGCGTCATGAGCTACCTCAAGGAGCTGGGCTGTAAGGGCGGCAAGATCTTCATCGACCATTGCTTCGCCGAGGAGACCGTAAGCAAGCTGGCCGCCAAGATCAAGGCCGTATATCCCGACGCCGAGATCGTCATCAAGCCCACCCGAGGCCTGTGCAGCTTCTACGCTGAGCTGGGCGGGTTCCTTGTGGGGTTTGAGACGGAATAAGGAAATTGCAGTTTTGCGGTAAGATACAAAGATACAAGATACAAAGATACAAGATATGTAAAAACCCATACGGCGACTGCCGTTTCTATATCTTGTATCTTGTATCTCCGTATCTTGTATCTCTTCGATAAACCCAAATTTGA
>JBGVRH010000096.1:0-29809 GCA_045128275.1 Eubacteriales bacterium
TTTCCCCTATGATACCAAATATAAATTATGTTGTCATATGTTTGTTTTTTTTATTGTTTTTGGATATCAAATAACTTTTTTCAAATTTGTTTGTGGGCCGCCGGAGGCCGTTCTCCTATAAACTGCAATCTCTCGCACTCATTCCATCGCGTTCAGATACGCAAGGATCCCGCACAGATTGATGGCGCTCTCCCAGGGGCGATAGGGGCAGGAGGCGGCGGAGGGTTGGCCGTTTCGGTAGTATTCCGTCCAGACGGCTCCCTCCACGCGGTCGGCCAGCAGCTCGTCCAAGAGGTCGCGGTAGGCGGGGAGGTCGGCGGCGGGGAGAAGGCGGGACAGGGTGTACAGAATGACACCGTACTCGTAGCCCACGGTGTTGGCGGGGTTGGTTTCGCCGTAGCCACTCTTGCGGATGGACTCCACCGAGCGGGTGAGGGCGGCCTTCAAAGTGTTTTCAGGGAGGAGGGTACAGCCCGCGAAGACCGCCATCCACAGGGCGCAGTCGGTGCTGTACCGCTGAGCGGTCACGGGGGCGGGGGCTTTGCCGTAGCAGTTCGGGCAGAGGTAGCCGCCCTCGGGGGCGCGGAGGAGGTTGGTCATCCACATACATCTGTGGCAGACCCCGTGGCGGTATCGGGGGGTATCCCCCACGGCGGCGCGGTGGGGGTTATTGATGTAGACGGTGTCCCCGTCGGTGAAGTTCTCGGCAAAGCGGTCGCGGGCGGACGCGCACAAGGCGCGGTGGGTCTTGATCTCGTCGGTGTCCATGAGTCCGTACCGCTCGCAGGCCTCCAGCAGGCGGGAGGATGCACCGATATACAGGGCGGTGGCCTCCATGGAGCCGTGGTCGATGCCGCCTCGGGGGAAGATGTTCCCCGCTATGTAGGTCTCGTCGCCGTTGAAGGGGATCATGCCGTTTTTCAGATGCTTTTCTTGGGCGGTCAAAAGGTACGTGGCATAGTCCATGCGGTCGCGGAGGAAGGCCGTATCTCCCGTCTGCTCGGCGTAGTCCAGCAGTTCAAGCAGGTAGTAGCCCGTCTGCTCCACCTCGTCGTTCTCGTGGCGGTGGGAGCAGGACATGCCCATGCCCGAGGCGTTGGGCATGAAGCCCTTGGCTCGGTAGGTGTCGCACATATAGGCCACCATGCGGCGGGCGTAGTTGTGGAGTCCCAGGGCCATGTAGCCGCGGAACACGCCGTACATATCCCGTCCGTAGGCCAGATGGTAGAAGGCACCCGCGATGACACCGCCCTCCGCGGAGGTCTGGGTGATCAGCGCGGCGGCCACGGATTCCATCAGCTCGGCGGCGTTGGGAACGGAGGACAGGGTGGCGGGATCTACCTGGATGGAGTTGAATATTTTACGCCAATGGGCGAGGAAGTCGGCATAGATCCCATCGAGGTCGGCGGTGAGCATGGACTCGGAGAGGGTCATACAGCTCTCGAAGCTCTGTGTACCCAATTCGCCGTAGTCGCCGCCCACGAAGAGAATGTGGGACTCTCCTTCGGGAAAGGTGATGCTTCCCTCCTCCTCGGTGCAGTCGGGGGAGAGGAGGAGCTGGCAGTAGGTCTCCTTGTCGGTCTTGGACTTGGAGAACACGGGGGTGCCGTCGGGGATCTCAAAGAGGTAGGCCTTGGCGCGACCGCCGTGGATGGCGTCGGTGTTGGTCTTGGGGAAGGGGGAGTCCACCGCGAAGGACAGAGGCCGGGTGAGGGTCAGACGGCGGATGAAGACGGGGAGGTCGGGGTGGGTGTAGTCGGTGATCTTTCCCACGGGTTCGCCGTTGCGGGTGAGCTTGGTGACATAGCCCGCCGAGCCGCTGATGCGGTAGCTTTGGGTGGTAATTGCAGGGTCGGTGAGGCGGAGGGTCAGAACGCTCGGGAGGGAGTAGCAGGGGGCGAAGAGCTGGACGATATCCGCGCCCTCACCGGCCATGGCCACGCGGCCGTTGCCGATGAAGTGGAGGGCTTGGGTTGGGATCAGATCCTGCATGGAGGGCTCCTTTCGGGCAAGGCTTCACGCCTGCTTCTTTTTTGTGAAGTTCAGCTGTGACAGGACAATTCCGGCGAAGATGATGAGGCACCCCACATACCCGATGGGCAAAATCTCCTGATCCACGTGGAGGTGTGCGGGGGTGACGAGATTCCAGAGGATACCGCCGATGGCCGCGAAGACCGACTCGGTGGAGAAGATGATGGCGGCGTAGGTGGGGTCGGAGCGCTTCTGCGCCAGCACCTGGAGGGTATAGGCCACGCCCACCGACAGAAGTCCGCAGAAGAGGATGGCCCACTTGGCGTTCCATACGCCCGCCCAGGTGATGTCCTCAAAGATCACCGCCGCGATCAGTCCCAGCCCACCGCTGACAAAGAACTGCCAGGAGGAAAAGCGCAGGGGGGATACGTGGTCGATGAATCGATCCACCAGGAGGATGTGACCCGCCCAGAAGAAGGCGCCGATGAGGATGACCAGCTCCCCGATACCGAAGGAGAAGGCCTCGCCCGGGCGCAGGCAGAGGAGGTAGAGTCCCACCGTAGCGAGGACGCATCCCAGCCAGACGTTCCAGCCCGACTTCTTGCGGAAAATGAGGAAGTAGAACACGGGGGTGAGGACGGTGTAGAGTCCCGTGATAAAGCCCGCCTTGCCGGGGTCACGGGTCAGAGTCGCGCCGAACTGCTGGAGTCCAGCGGCAATGAAGAGGCAGAGGCCGCCGCAGAGCGCGCCCAGGGCGGTGTGCTTGTGGCGTTGCTTCCTTTCAAGAGGGGTCAGGCCGTTCTCCTTTTCAAAGAGGCAGTAGACGGGGATGAGGGAGGCGGAGCCCAGCATGAAGCGGATGCCGTTGAAGGTGAAGGGCTCCACGTGGTCGCTCCCCAGCACCTGGGCCACGAAGGCGAAGCCCCAGATGATGGCAGTGGAGAAGAGCATGACCGTGGCGGTGAATTTGGATCTCATGGAGTTGGTTTCCTTTTCGGATAGTAGTCGGTATCGGTTATTCCCTCACCTCAAAATCCGCAATGGCCTTGAAAAACGCCACATCCTCGGCGTATCTGGCCTCGTTCTTGCTCCGTCCCGAGATGGTGGGCTTATGGAGGCAGAGGATGGCGTTTTCGGGGTAGATCTGGGCGGCGGGGTTGTACTTGTAGAAGTCGGTGTCCTTCAGGGCGATGCCGAAGCCGTCGGACAGGGCGCCCTCGGGGAAGGTACCGTCGGTGTAGACCTCGGACAGGGGCTTGAGGCGGTCGGCGTCGCGGAGGATGCCGTAGAGGTAGGGGCTGAGGATGTAGACCGAGGTCTCCCCCGTCATGGTGAAGTTGGAGAAGTTCTTGTACTCGTCGGAGTTGAACTTGCGGTTGATCTGGAACTGGTCGGGGTTGCCGTTCTCGTCGGTCATGGCCTCGTAGCGCTCGGCCTCGGCTTTGAACTCCTCCTCGGAGTAGATCTGGTACTCCACCAGGTTGACCAGCTTCTCCCCGTTGCCGTTAAAGTCCTCGGGGCAGATCCTTTGGAACAGGGCTTCCATGTCCGCCCGCTCCTCCTTGTTCATCTTGTAGGGGGAGGCCAGGCAGACCGAAGTATCGTACCGGGGGCGGTTCACCATCTGGACGAGACCCACCACGGCTACCGCTACGAAAAAGGCCACGATAATGACCGTCCACTTATGATGATACCAGAAATTATCCAGCCAGCGCAGGGCGGGAGAGGCGGCCACAATGTCCCCCGCCTCCAGCTTATCGCTGTCGTTTTGGGGATTCTGCTCGGGCTCGGGAGGCTCGATGGGGTTGTGGCGGTAGTTGACGTTGTAGTTGGACATGATGGGTTCCTTTCTATGTGGGAATTCGTAATTCGCAATTCGTAATTCGTAATTCGTAATTCGCAATTATTCTGTTATGTTACTATTCAGCGAATATTTCAAATTGGGGTTTGTCGGTAACAGAAATCCATTGTAGGGGAGGGGCTTGCCCCTCCCGCGGGCGACCACATGGGGTCGCCCCTACACACATTTTTTAAAAACAGTATAATCAAAAATTTGTTGATACACAATAAGATTTGCTGGTAGGGGCGCCCCCTTGTGGCCGCCCGTGAACGCGCGAACCGCGTTCAATTCCGAAGGAATAAAATAGACCGATAAACTGCAATTTGAAAAAAAGCTGAATGGCTACTCCGCGTTTTGTCTCGGTCAGATCACTCTTTCATTACGAATTACGAATTAAGAATTACGAATTATGACAAAGGGAAGGAAGGCCGCCGCGGCTCGCGTTTTGCAGCCGATTGTGGGGCGTCCTTTCCTTCCCCTGTATGTTCAAAAATTAGTGATTGGCGCGGGCAACCTCAAGAACCTTGAAGTGCAGCTCTCCGGCGGGAGCGGTGACGGTGACGCGGTCGCCGGCCTTCTTACCCATGAGGGCGCGGCCGATGGGGGACTGGTCGGAAATCTTCTGCTCCAGAGGATCGGCCTGGTTGGAGCCCACGATGCTGTAGGTGATCTCCTCCTCGAAGTCCTCGTCGTAGAGCTTGACCACAGAGCCCAGGCTGATGGCGCGGACGTCCATGTTGCTCTCGTCGATGATCTCGGCGTTCTCGATCAGAGCCTCCAGCTCCTGGATGCGGGCCTCGACCTTGGCCTGCTCGTTTCTGGCCTCGTCGTACTCGGCGTTCTCGGAAAGGTCACCGAAGCCGCGGGCAACGGCGATCTGCTCCTTGATCTCCTCGCGTCTCGTCAGCTTTAAGTATTTCAGCTCGTCAACAAGGTCCTGATAGCCCTGTTTGGTGTACATCTGCTTGATCTCTGCCATGGTAATGGTCTCCTTTGATGGAAAAAATGGTAAATTGTGTGGGGATATCCCCTATACGCCCTTACGGAGCGGGACGATCACCCGCTCCGAGGGAGTTTTTGCCCCGTACGGGGATTATTTCATGGATGCGACCGCCGCCGCCAGCTGGTTATCCAGCTCGTCGGGGAGGAGGTTGATGTTGTACTTCTGCGCCTCCTCGGACAGCTCGACCTGCACGTGGGGGGTGATACCCACGCCGTCGTAGTAGTCGCCCTTGGGGGAGGAGTAGTAGAAGGTGGTGAGCTTGAGACCGCCGTCCAGGCCGTATTTGGCCAGGGAGTAGGTAGTCTGACCGCAGCCCTTACCGTAGGTCTTGGTGCCCACGATCTTGCCAAGCTCATAGTCACGGATATTGGAGGTGAACAGCTCGGCGGCGGAGGCGGAATACTCGTTGACCAGCACCGAGATCTTGAGGTCACGGTACTTGCCGATGTCCTCGGCGGTGAGCTGGCCCGTGCCGCACATGAGCTTGCCTGCCTTGTTCAGGGTCACAGAGTCGCTCATTTCCTTACCCGAGGCGTTCTTGGTGGTGATGATGACGTCGTCCTCCTGCAAGAAGAAGACCAGCACGTCCTCCACCGAGGAAAGCAGGCCGCCGGGGTTGCCGCGGAGATCCAGGACATAGGACTGACACCCCTCGGCCTTCAGGGTCTCCACCGCCTCCACGAACTGGTCGCGGGTGGTGTTATCAAAGCCCGTGATGCGGATAACGCCCACGGTCTCGTCCTCGCCGTAGTGGCGGAAGACCACCGAGCGGGTGGTGAACTTCTCTCGGATGGCGGAGATCTCCACCTCCTCGTAAGGCACGCCCTCCTCGGAGCCTGCGGGACGGCGCAGGACGGTGAAGGCGCACTCGGTGCCCTCCTCGCCCTTCAAGCGGTCAAGAGCTTGGGTATAGCCCACCGAATGGACGGTGATCTGATCCTCGCCCTTACCGATATACATGATGTGGTCGCCGGGAAGAACGCCCGCGGCCTCGGCGGGGGAATCGGGGTAGACGTTGGCGATGGTGATGACCTGGTAGTCCACGCCGTTCAGATTGAGAATACCGTTGACCACGCTGACACCGATGCCGCACATCTCGCCGTTGTTGGAGGCGTTCTGGTCGGCCAGCTCCTCGGCGGTGAAATACTCGGCGTAGACGTCACCCGTAGCGGCGACGTAGCCCTTGAGCACACCCGTAATGAGGGCTTCCTCGTCCAGATCCAGCACGGTAGCGGAGCGGAACAGGCGGTCGATGATCTCGATCTGATCGAACATGCCCTCCTCGTTTTCACCCTGTCCGGGGGTGACCGTGGTGGGAGTATTGTTCTTCATATAGGAGGTGGTCAGGGAGAAGGTCAGAAGGACGGCCAGCACCACCGAGACGATGACGGTGGAGATGGCGGCGGTCAGGCTGATCTTTTTGCCCTTTTCGGGGACGGTGCCCGTGGGGCTCGGAGGGTTCTTGTTCCCTCCGTCATCCGTAACGGTGGGGAGTATGACCGGGATGGGCTCTTCTCCCTCGGCGGGGGGCGTGACCAGCTCCAGCCCCTTGGCCTCCATGATGGATACCAGGGAGGGCTCGAGGCTATGGGTGTCCTCTCCGTCCAGCACCAAGGTGAGGGCGGCGGTATCGGTGTCCCTCACCGATACGCGGACGTTCTTGACGCCACGGAGGCTCTCGCAGGAGGCCACAATGGCGGGGATCATGGTCTCGATGACCAGACCCCGGATTTCATAGGTAACTTGTTTCATGGAAAAATCAATATCCTCTTACGCACAGGTTGGGTACGGGCATAGGTATAGTATACGCCCATGTACCCGCGAAATATACGGAAAACTGCGTCCGAGAGGTCAGAATCAATACTTGGAGGGCTTGGAACTGAGGTACTTCTTGACCATGAGGGCCACCTTGAAGGTGATGGCGTGCTCGAACTCCCGCAGATCCAGACCGGTCAGCTTGCGGATCTTCTCCAGGCGGTACACCAGGGTGTTGCGGTGGACGAAGAGCTTACGGGAGGTCTCGGAGACGTTGAGGTTGTTCTCAAAGAAGCACTGGATGGTCATGAGGGTCTCGCGGTCCAGGGACTCCAGGCTACCCTTCTTGAAGACCTCCTGGAGGAACATCTCGCAGAGGGTGGTGGGAAGCTGGTAGATCAGACGGCCGATGCCGAGATTCTCGTAGCTGACCACGCTCTTCTCGTTCTCGAAGACCTTACCGACGTCCAGGGCGATCTGAGCCTCCTTGTAGGCTCTTGCCAGATCCTTGATGTTGTCCACGATGGTGGAGACACCCACGGAGACCTTGGTGTAGAACTCGGAGGACATGGTATCCACGATGTTGGTGGCGACCTTCTCCATGTCGCGGTTCTCGGAGCCGGCCTTGACCTCCTTGACCAGGACGATGTCATGCTCGCCCACGCTGATAACGTAGTCGCGGGCCTTGTCGGGGAACATATTCTGGAGCATCTCGAAGGGCATCATATCGGTCTTGCCCATGAACTTCACGAGGAACACCACGCGGGACTCCTCAGCGTTGAAATGCAGCTCCTTGGACTTGATGTAGATATCCGAGGGCAGGATGTTATCCAGGATGATATTCTTGATGAAGGAGCCCTTATCGTACTTCTCGTCGTACAGGTTCTTGATGTTGCCGAGGGCTACGCAGAGCAGGCGGGAGATCTTATCGGCCTCGGTGTCCTCACCCTCCACGAAAACAATGTACTCGCGCTTGGCGCCGCCGGACAGGGGACGGTAGGTGCAGCCGCCGGAAACCACAATATCGGTGGTGTAGGCCAGCTCGTCGCGGATGGACTGACGCACCTCACCGATCTTGACAAGCTCGGAGCAGGCGATGATGACGCCGGTCTCGTCGATGACACCGATGGTGCGGTCAACGGCGTCCTTCATTTGGTGGATCACGCTCTGGAACAGTCTGTTAGACATAGACTTTTACCTCTCTTTTTTATTTAACATACTTCTATATTCATCCGCCGCGCGGAAGCAGGTACAAAAGGGGGGATAGGGGGATTTACAGCTCAAGGGCGTAGATGAGACAGCTCAGAACGAAGCCTGACGCGGTCTCGGTGCGCAGGATGCGCTTACCCAGCCCCGTCATGGCAAAGCCCAGGGAGCGGGCGGTCTCGGCCTCCTCGGGGGAGAAGCCTCCCTCGCTGCCCACGAAGATGGCGATCTCGGGGGTGTGCCCCGTGTCCAGGGCGGCGTCCAGGGTGGGTCTTGCCTGCTCGATGAGGACGGGCAGGGGGGATACGGTGCTTCCTTCGTAGCAGAAGAGAACCAGGTCGGCTCCCTCGGCGGCCTTCAGGGCCTCATTGAAGGTGACCGTAGGCTTGACGGTAGGAATGATGCCGCGACCGCACTGCTTGGCGGCCTCCTCTGCGATGCGTTGGCGGCGCTCGGTCTTTCGGGCCTCGGCCTCGGGCTTGGCGCGGACGATGCAGCGGCTGGACTCAAAGGGGATGACCTCGCTGACACCGCATTCCACCGCCTTCTGGATGACGGTATCCATCTTGTCTCCCTTGGGGAGAGCCTGGAACAGGCGGGCCTTGAAGGGCGGCTCGGTATCGATGGGGGAGGAGGAGAGGACTCTGGCGGTGGCGCTCTCTCCGTCGAAGGAGGCCATCTCGCAGAGGTAGGCGGTCTGCTGGTCGCAGACCCGAATCCTGTCTCCCGGGGCAAGCCGCAGGGAGTAGGAGGCGTGGTGGGCGTTCTCGCCCGTCAGGGTGACGATGCCATCCTGAATGTCGGAGGGCTCCACAAAGAAACGCGGCACGGGTCTCACTCCTTTCCTCTTTGGCATTGGGGGCACGGACAGAAAACCCGACTTGCGGGTCGCACAGCGGGCAAGATCGGGGTACTTCGTGGGTTTTGACGGAGGATTTGACGGTTGTAGTGACAATACACAAAGGATTCCGTCATGTTGTTGAAAATACTATACCACAAAATCACCAATTTGTCAACAGGCTTTTTGTGGTTTTGAGCAAGAAAGGTGTCATTATTTACAATTTCTTCTTATTTTCCCCGAGAGGCGGGGGCAAAAGTCCCAAACGGGTCAATTGGTGATTTTGCGGGTGGCATCCGTTATGATGTGCAAGTTGTCCTATCAACCTTTCACGCAATGATTTTTTTCAAAGAAAAAGCAAGACAAAGGACGAAGCAGCGCCGCCCGAGGGAGGCTGTGTCGGATCCTGTATCTTGCTTTTGGATGGGTCTGTCCCGTGCCCCGAGGGATCAGCCCTTCTTTTTGGGCGGGTAGGGACGATCGGTGCGAGGGCCGTAGGGCTTGCGGTCGCGGTCTCCGAAGCTCGGCTTACGGTTTCGGTCGGCGGGGTAGCGGTCAGAGCCTCTTTCAGAGCCTCGGTCGGGCTTACGATCGAAGATCTCCTTGGCGGTCCTTCCCTTTTCGTCCCGCGCCTCGGCGGGCTTGAAATACTCGTAAAGGTAGCAAGGGAGCATGCCGTTGTAGAGCTTCTTGACCTTGTCGGCTCGCTGGCCGTAGAGGCGGTCGAAGCGGTCGGAGGAGGTCAGGACGTAGATCTGCCAGGGGTAGAGAGCCTTGAAGGAGCCGCCCAGCTGCTGGTAGAGGCGCTCGATCTCCTCCCGCTCGCCCATGCGCTCGCCGTAGGGGGGATTGCAGACAACCGTTCCCTTGCGGTCTTCCTTTTTGATGTGGCGGGCGTCGGCTTGGAAGATGTTGAGGTACTCCTCCACCCCCGCCCGCAGGGCGTTCTCATAGGTGATGTCCAGGATATCCTCGTCGATGTCCGAGGCGTAGACCTCAAAATGACAGTCGGTGCGGATCTTGGCCTGTGCCTCGGCGCGGGCGGTCTCCCAGAGGGCCTTGGGGATATTGGCGAAGTCCTCCCCCGCGAAGGAGCGGCCCAGACCGGGGGCGCGGCCGCTGACCAGCATGGCGGCCTCAATGGCGATGGTGCCCGAGCCGCAGAAGGGATCCCAGAAGAGGATATCCTCACGGGGGCGGGCGGTCATGACCAGGGCGGCGGCCAGGGTCTCCCGCAGAGGGGCGGCACCCGCCTCGGGGCGGTAGCCTCGCTTGTGGAGAGCCACCCCCGAGGTGTCGATCATGAGGTGGGCCACATCCTTAAAGATGAAGAATTCGATCTGATACTTGACCCCCGTTTCCTCGAACCAGGAGATGCCGTACCTCTCCTTCAAGCGCTCCACCACCGCCTTCTTGACGATGCTCTGGCAGTCGGGGAGGGAGGTGAGTCCGCTCTTGATGGAGTGGCCCTTCACGGGGAAGGCATCGGCGCGGCTGATCCAGTCCTCCCAAGGAAGGGACTTGACTCCGTCGAACAGCTCGGCAAAGCTGGCGGCGGGGAAAGCCCCCAGGTGGACAAAGATCCGCTCGGCACAGCGCAGGTTGATGTTGGCGCGGGGGATATCCGCCTCGGTGCCCTCAAAGGTCACACGGCCGTCCATGGTGTCCAGGCGTTTGAGTCCCAGGGCATCGATCTCCTCTCCCAGGAGCTTTTCCAGGCCGAACATACAGGTGGCCACAAGTGTCAGTTTCATTTCGGTTCCTTTCGTATTGGAGCGCAGGTCAGGATCCCACGTTCTCATAATCTTCACAAAGCATTCAGTTTTTTTCAAATATTTCGCCCTTTGGTTAACACATTCGTCCTTTATAATAAACGCGTAACCAAAAGGAATGACAGCAATGGGCTGCGGCCCTTGGCGCGTTCCCGTACAGCCGTCTGTGATGGGGGTCTCTCCCAAGCCTCGCGGACGGTGGTGACCGCTCCGACTTCACGGAGCCGTGTCGAATTTGCGGTACCCAACGGCTTCCTCCAAAGACTCCAACCACGGCAGGCGGAGGGGAAGACGGGCAAAGGAAGCACGGTGAAGGGGAGTCACAGCGTCCCACGGGGATCTGTCCACGTCCCGTAACCCACGCAAACCGCGGGCTCCCGAGGTCCGCCGAGGGCCGCGTCTGTCACGCGTGCTTCATCTCTATGGCTCACTCGCAAGGTCGCTTGGCTCTGTATGCGGCGGCGCGGATGAGATGCTTGTCGACGGCGCTCATGGGGATGGGGTACGGGTGATGGAACGACCGTCACGGGGGATATCATTGATCTCCATGTCGACGCCCCTCGGCGGCACCGAGGGTGCCCGCAAGACCTCCCCGCGTTTTTGGCTTCTGCGCGGGGTCACGTAGAGCACTCCGAGGAATACGGGCGCACGGTGGAGAGGATCCGCTGTGCGCTTTCCTTTTTTCTTGCGTATCAATGCATATTTCTGTTCGGGTCTATTCATGACCGAACGGTTTTGCGTTCCGAAAAATGTAACAAATCTTTTATCTTTCTTTCGATTTTCCTTCTTTTTTCCCTCATATTCGGGGGGTATACTATAGGCATTCAAAGGAAAGCAAGGTATATTTATGAAGTACAGTCGTTACGCGTCCATCTGTCTTGCCCTGCTTCTGGCCGCTTCCCTGCTGGCCTCCTGCGGGAGTCGGGGGCAGGGTGGAGCCGACACGCAAAATGCGGGAAACAGCTCGGTTACGGTGGAGGTAGGAGGCTCGATCCCGGAGTCCTCTACGGGAAACGCAAGTATGACTGCCGATCCTGAGACCGCTCCCGAGATAAAGCCCGCCACGGAGCCTTCCGCCGGTGACTACACCCCTGCGGGGGAGACGGTCATCACCCTGGGGGATGCCGCCGCCGTGGAGGGTGAGGGGGCAACCGCCGAGGGGGCAGTAATCACCATCACCCGCGCGGGTACCTACCTCGTCAGCGGTAGGGCAGCTGACGGGCAGATCATTGTGGATACCGCCGACGAGAGCAAGGTGACCCTTCTCTTCAACGGTGCTTCCCTGACCTGTCAAAGCGGCCCGGCGGTCTTTGTCAAGTCTGCCCCCAAGAAGGTGGTCATCTCCACCGTGGCGGGCTCGGTGAACCTTCTCTCGGACGGCTCGGGTTACGTCGTTCCCGACGAAGAGCAGGTGGAGGGTGAGATCTACCCCAGCGCCTGTATCTACTCCTGCGAGGATCTGGAGCTGATCGGTGACGGTGAGCTTCATATCACGGGCAACGCCGACAAGGGCATCAACACCAAGGACGATCTCAGGATCAAGAGCGGGACGCTCACGGTCACGTCTGTGGGCGTGGGCATCCGCGCCAACGATTCCCTGGAGATGAGCGGCGGTACAGTCACCGTTCAAGCGGGCGGGGACGGGGTCAAGACCGCCAATACAGAGACCGAGGGCAAGGGCTCCCTCACCGTGGAGGGCGGTTCCCTCTATATCACCGCCAAGGGCGACGGGCTTTCGGCGGCCACCGATCTCACGGTCAGCGGCGGCAGTCTCGTGCTGACCACCACCGATACCGACGGGGTGGTGCTGGAGGAGTCGGCGGGCAATCCCACAAGCAGCTCCATGGGGGGCAGCTTTGGGGGCATGGGCGGAGGCCGACCCGGCGGCCCAGGCGGCATGGGTGAAAGCTCTGCCGACAAGGCCGCTATCAGCGCAAAAGGCCTCAAGGCCGCGGGACTTTTAACGGTGAGCGGCGGCTCGGTCACGGTCGTGGCGCAGGATGACGGCATCCACAGCGATGGTGACGTGCATATCGCAGGCGGCTCGGTGCATATCCGCGCGGCGGACGACGGCATCCACGCCGAAAAGGAGCTGACGGTCAGCGGCGGCGTTCTCACCGTTGCCCAGAGCTACGAGGGCCTGGAGGCGCTCCACATCAATATTCTGGGGGGCACCAACCGCATCACCGCTTCCGACGACGGTGCCAACGCCACAAACGGCATGGGCGGCGGCATGATGGGAGGCCCCGGCGGCAGACCCGGCGGGGCGCCCGGCGGAATGCCCGACGGCTGGTGGGGTCAAGGCTCCGACAGCGGCAGTACCGACACCACGACCTCTGCCGAGACCCCCGTCCTCACCTTCGCGGGAGGCTATTCGGTCTTCAACGCGGCAGGTGACGGCATTGATTCCAACGGAAACATCGTCATTTCGGGCGGCACGGTCATTGTGTACGGCCCCACCGATAACGGCAACGGCCCCATTGATTCGGGTGACGGTGGCTACAGCGTCACGATCTCGGGCGGTATGCTCCTGGCCGTAGGAAGCAGCGGCATGGCCGAGTCCGCCGAAAACGCGGGACAGGCTGTGCTGGCGGCCTCTTGGCGCGGTACGGGTCTTTCCGCGGGAGAGATCATCGGCATCGCGGACGAAAGCGGCAAGGTGTTGGCGGCCTTTGAGCTACCCAAAGCCATTTCCTCCATCGTCTTCAGCTCGGCTGATCTGACGGCGGGCGAGACCTACTCCATCGTGGGAGGCGGCTCCACCACAGGAACGGCAACCGACGGAGTGATCGATCCCGCAACTTATACGGGGTATGAGTCGATGGGGGAGATCGAGGCGTACTGATGCAAATGATCGGCTTGAAACCCGATCATTGCTAATGAATAATGAATAATGAATTATGAATAATGAATAATTGTTGTCGGAAACCTTCGGTTTCCCGCATTTATTTGATAAATGGACAAATCCGAAGGATTTGAACCATCATTATTCATTATTTATCAGCCGCTTGCGGCGACTTCATTATTCATTATTCATTCTTTTTTTCAGGGCGGTTCCCTTGGAGGAATCGCCCTTTTTCTATGCGATCTTACTTCCCCTTCCGCTCGATCTTTCCCTCAAACAGCTTCTCAAAGGTCTCCTCGGTGCCGATGGTCATGAGGCTTTTCTGGCAGACCATGCCTCGGCCGCTCTGGGAGGGGATGTCGAGGTAGTAGTAGTCCCCCATGTCCAGCACCCGGCGGATCTCCTCGCGGTACAGCTCCAGGCGGCGCTTGGGGCACTCGAAGATGACGGTGTGATCCCGATCGGCGTAGAAGACGGCGCGGGTGGGGAAAAGCTCCTTTTGTTCCCTTTTGGTGAAGGACAGGGCGAAAACAAGAAGGGAGAACAGCAGGCTGATGCCAACGAAGAGGGCGACCGCCCAATCGCATTCCTCCCAGCCCCACTCCCACACCATAATGAGTGAGACGATCAGCATGAGCGGGAGCATGACAGCCAGAAAGGACAGGGCGGCACGGGTGGCCACGCGGCGGACCAGCCAGCGGCGGTTCTCGGGGGAGACTTCGCCTTTAAATTCCGCGTGGATGCGGACTTCACGGTGTTTCATGGGGGCCTCCTTTGTTGTGAGCGGGCGTTTATTTTACTTTGTGCGGGACTCTTTCCGCGCTTTCAGACGGTCGGACAGGAACTCGCCGTCCAGAGTGCGCAGGGTGATGACGGCCAACAGGAGCATGGTGGAGGATAAGAACAGGGAGATCAGGATGAAGAGCATCATGAGTCCTCCGTTTATGACCGCGAAGAAGAGGCCGGCGAGGATATCCAAGCCCGTGACGGCGAAGGTCATGTACGCGCCGATCTTCCGCATGACCCGAAAGACAAGCCCCAAGGCGACGGCGACTCCCACGATCCCCCACACCAGCGCGGCCAAATCAATGAGGAAGCCGGCGGACTCGTCCAGGTAGGCGGCCAAGTAGGCCAGCATATTGAAGACACGGGCGAAGGGGCGGAGGATGCAGAGGAGCAGAAGGGCAATCTGGGGGATGTGCTTTTTCATGGGATTCTCCTTTCGCGCTTGGGTTTAGGGAGTGTTGTTCAGCTTA
This sequence comes from Eubacteriales bacterium, assembly GCA_045128275.1. Lineage (GTDB taxonomy): Bacteria > Bacillota > Clostridia > Oscillospirales > CAG-272 > CAMEON01. Next base: position 14,487 of record JBGVRH010000096.1, read on the forward strand.
TCGTGCAGGACTTCCGCGCGGGCATCGATCTCCTCAGTGGGGAGCACCTTGCGAAGGGAAAACTTCCATTCGTTTTTCAGGTCGATAAAGCCCTTGATGCAGAGAGCCGTCATGACCGCCGTCAAAAGAAGCGGGATGGCGGTCATGATCAGCGCGATCAGAAGCGAACAGATCAGCTCTAAGCCCGTGGAGACAGTGGCAAGGATCAAGGCAAGCTTGCGGGGCGCGCGATGCCAAAAGCCAACCACTCCCAAGACGAGAGGAGCGAGGCGCAACAGAATCCACAGCACCAGCAGGATCCATTGCAGAAGAGAAACGCCCGTATCGGCCAACATCACAAGAAGCGAACTTGGGCAAAAGAAATTCATGGCAATATCCGAGCCCGACCAGATCAGGTAAGTCATGAACGTGGCTACGGTCTGGAGCAGGTACAGGACGTATAGGGATACGTGGCTTACGTGGATCTTTGTGTTCATAGGTTCTCCTTTCTGTGGGGGGCGGAACGGTCTTCACCTATGTAGACGCAAAAAAAGCCAAAATATTACAAGGTTTTGAAAACTTTTTTTCAAAAATTCCCGATCATATCGTATTATCGGAACCACTTCCCTACTTCCACGCCCTTCTCATCGTGGAACCCAATGCGAAGGATGCGATACCAGACCTCCTCCATGTTTCCGTCCTCGGGGAGGATGCCCAGCCGATCCCGCATGGCCCCCACGAGATACTCGGGGTTGAGGTTCTCGGTGTTGCCCGCGCGGAGAGTGGCGCGGATCTTGATGAGTCCGTCAGCGGCAACGGCCTTCACGCTGTGGATCATGGGGAGGATGTTGACCTCCTTGTCACCCGACTTGCTTCTCTTGGTCATGATGATGGGTTCGGCATCGGGGGCGAAGATGGCATTGATGGCGGCGGCGTTGGCGGCGGGGTCGCCGGGGGTCTTGACCGTCATCTGGTAGGTGGCCCACGCGATATCCGAGAAGGAGGTGGCGGGGATATAGACCTCGGATACCTGCATCTCGTTTGTCAGCTCGGCGTTGAGCTGGGCCTTGATCTCGGCGGGGGTGATCTTGCGGTCGATGCGGAGATCCACCATCTCCTCCATGCCCTCCGAGCCTACGGGCAGGGGCACGCCGAAGACGATCTTGGAGTGGGGGTTGAAGCCCTGGGTGTACCACATGGGGATGGAGGCGCGAACCAGGACTCTCTGCCAGGTGCGCTGAAGATCCAGGTGGGAGAAATACTGGAGGTTGCCCGTTTTGGAGAAGATCACGCGGACGGTGATGGGGGCATCCAGCTTTTCACGGTCGAATTTCGAAATGCGGTTCAGTTTTTCTTGGGACAGCATGCGCGCTCACCTCCCATCTTATTGGCTCCGCAGCCCGAGCAGTTCTCTCGGCAGTTGGGGGTAGTGTTCCCCTCGTGAGCCTTGGCGTTTTCTCTTTGCAGGAATTTCTTGGTCACGCCGCAGTCGATGATATCCCAAGGCAGGACTTCATTGAGATCGTAGCGGCGGTTGGCGTAGAAGGCGGGATCGATACCCAGATCGGCAAAGATCTGCATCCAGCCCTCATAGTTGAAGAACTCCGACCAGGCCTCAAACTTGAAGCCGCGGCGGCAGGCCTCCTCTAAGGCAGGGGCAAGGCGGCGGTCACCGCGTGCCAGCACGGCCTCCAGGTGGCAGGTCTTGGCGTTGTGGTAGTTGTACTTGACGCGGCGGTCGTGGACACAGGAGCCCACGAAGGCCTGCTTGCGCTCCATTTCCTCCAGGGTGTCCTGGGGCTCCCACTGGAAGGGGGTGAAGGGCTTGGGGATGAAGGGGGAGACGCTGATGGTGACCTGGGCGTGCTGACCCTTGCGGCGGTTGGGGTTCTGGTAGTAGGCGGACACCACGCGGTGAGCCAGCTCGGGGATCTCAGCCAGATCCTCGTCGGTCTCGGTGGGGTGCCCCTGCATAAAGTAGAGCTTGACCTGGTTCTTGCCCACGTCAAAAGCAACATTTACCGCCCGCATGAGGTCTTCCTCATAGAGGTTCTTGTTGATGACGTCGCGGAGCCTCTGGGAGCCTGCCTCGGGGGCGAAGGTGATGGTGGAGTTGCGGATGGAGGCCACCTTATCCATCAGCTCGCGGGTAAAGGAGTCGGCGCGGAGGGAGGGCAGGGAGAGGCTGACCATGTTGGGGTTCGACCAGGACAGGAGGCTGTCGGTCAGCTCGTTTACCTTGGTGTAGTCGCTGATGGACAGGGAGGAGAGGGACATTTCCTCATAGCCCGAGGACTCGAAGATGGCGCGGCACTGGCAGTCCACCACCTCGGGGGACTTCTCGCGGACGGGACGGTAGACCATGCCCGCCTGGCAGAAGCGACAGCCGCGGATACAGCCGCGACCTACCTCCACGGTGATGCGATCCTGCACCGTCTCGATGTAGGGCATGACCACCTTGTCGGGGAAGGGAGTCTTGTCCAGATCCTGCACGATGCGCTTGGTGACGGTCGCGGGGATGTCGTCGTAGACGGGGGTGTAGGCCTTGACGGTGCCGTCCTCGTTGTAGGTGACGGTGTAGAGGGAGGGGACGTACACGCCCTGAATGGTTCTCGCGGCCTCATGGAGGAAGGCGGCGCGGGTATAGGTGCCCTCGTCCTTCATCTTGATGTAGAGGCGGACGATCTCGGGGAGCATCTCCTCGCCCTCACCGATGTTGAAGAGGTCGAAGAAATCCGCCACGGGCTCGGGGTTGTAGGAGCAGGGGCCGCCGCCGATGACCAGGGGGCAGTCCTCGCCTCTGTCAGCCGAGCGGAGGGGGATCTTTGCCAGCTCCAGCATATTGAGGACGGTGGTGTAGCACATCTCGTACTGGAGGGTGAAGCCCAGGAAATCGAAGTCCGACACGGGGTCGCCGCTCTCCAGACAGGTGAGGGGGACGTTCTGCTCGCGCATCTTCTCCTGCATATCCACCCAGGGGGCATAGGTGCGCTCGCACCAAATGTCGTCGTGGAGGTTGAGGCAATGGTAGAGGATGCGGACGCCCAGGTTGGACATACCGATCTCGTAGGAATCGGGGAAGGCGAAGGCGAACCGCGCCTTGACGGTGGTCTTATCCTTGATGATCTGCCCGTACTCTCCCCCCGCGTAACGGCCGGGGCGGGAGACGGAGGTCAGAAGCATACGCTTTTGGTTCTGGTTCATGTCGATGATGTATCCTTATCTGTTTTGGTAGTATGGGGGTCGGGGGCCGTCTTGTCCGTATCCCGCGTTGCCTTTTTCTTATCGGGCTTGAGGAACAGGGACTTGCGGGTGACGGTCAGGAGGCTGATGGCCGTGAGGGCGGTAGCCAGCAGGAGCTGCCAGGCGGTCACGGCGGCGGAGGACAGGAGAAGCGTGTTGCCGAGGAACACCGACAGCAGGGACAGGCCTACGGCGGCGGGAACAGTCAGCCAGCTGATGATGTGGGCGACTCGGTACACGGTTCTGGCGCGACGGCAGGCGGCGTAGGGGTAGAGGAGATCCAGGCTCCGTCCCGTGGCGATGACACCGCCCGAGCGGGATTCCCGTACCGCCTCCACGTATTCGGGGCGCAGAACCTCCACGGCGGGAAGCTCCTTGAAGCGTTCCAGCTCCACCAGTCCGGGGGAAACCAGGGGATCGTAGGTCACGAGGGCGGCGGAGTCTCCCATGGAGGCCAGCTTTTCCACGGCGCGGGCGAAGGTAGAGCCTACGCGGTACTCCACGGAATAGGCGATGCGGAAGGCACGGTCGAAGGCCAGGTAGATGACCTGGCTGTTCTCGGTCTTTTTATAGACCTTCTCCATGGAGGTCTTGGGGAGACGGATCGCATGGCGGGCCAGGGCCTCACGGCTTCCCATCATGATCTCGGTGGACTCATCGGTCTTGAGATCAATGAGGAAGAGGCGGACGTAGCCAGGCTCGGTCTCGGCCACCTCCACGCACAAGCCGTCCACGTTGTCGTCGCCCAGGGGGGATTCCTTCCACAGGGGACATTCCAGGAGGCGGAACAGGCGGTTGGCCTGGGTTCTCCAATGGGCCACGTTGGGATCGTCGCGGAGGGTGATCTCCTTGCGGTAAAGCCCACCCAGGGCATCACCGTCGCGGATGAGGAGGCGGACGCTTCCCCGCTTGGCGTAGTCCACGGGAGCGGCGGTACCGATGACGGCGGCGCCCTTTTTCCGCAGAATACCGTTGGCACGCAGAAGAGGCAGGCTCATGGCCGTCAGGTAGGCGGCGGGGAGACAGGACAGGTAGGTGGCGGTGAAGACGGGAACGCCGTGGTAGAGAATACTGCCGCCCTGCATGACCGCCAGACCGGCGCAGATAATGGCCGCCAGAAGGGCCACGGGGAGCAGGTAATTCAGCCGTCCCATGTAGGGGTTGTAGCGGCCCGTGCGGGCGAAGTAATCCGACACGCGGCCCGTGCGGACGGCGGTCAGGGTACGCTCGGCGGGGGCATCCTCGGCGCGGGCGGCGGAAGCGGGAGTGGTTTCGTCGGTGAGGACGTAGGCAGTCTTTCCCGAGGACACCACCGAGAAGGCGCGATGCTCGGCCACGGCGGTGATGTACTCCGAGGCGGCGGCCACGGTGAGCATGAAGAGAGCCACGCCGCCGTAGAGGTAGGGACGGTGCATCAGAATGGCCATAGCACCGTGGATCACCGCCACCGTGAGGGCCAGGGCGGACACGGCGTAGCGGGTGGGCTCGAAGTCAATGAGGCTCTTGAGTCCTCTGCCCAGGCGGGGGAGGAAGGGCAGGCAGACCAGCACCGTCCAGAGCAGGCCAATCAAGGGGTACAGGAAGCTGTCGGCAAAGGTGATGCCGTTGACGGTGGACAGCATGACACCCAAATAATCATACAAAATGCCGAACAACGCGCCTACGGCGGCCACGCACAGGCGGGTAAAGCTCAGGCGGCGGGAGCGGGTATAGGCTCGCTCGATGGCGGGGGTCTGCCGCTTTTCGGTGAACTCGCGGCGGGGCTTGACGGCGGCGGTCTCGTTGCGGGGAGCCGCGTTCTCACGCCCCAGGGCGCGGCGGCGGGCTTCCTCCACGGCGTCCTGACGATCGGAGCGGATCATCTGCTCCTCATAGCCCAGATGCAGGTACAGCTCGGCGTCCCGCACCGCCTCCTCGCGGCTGTCGCGGGCCATACCCTCGGTATAGACAGGGGCTTTCTTGGGAGCGGCAGGCTTGGCCTTGACGGGTCGGGGAGCCTCGGCGGCCGTCTTGATGGGCTCCTCCGCGGGAGGCAACGTATCCACGCGGACGTACACGTCGTCCAGACCCAGCTGTAGGGGATCGTCGGGGAGGACGGGTGTGGCGGGGGTCTTGGGAGTCTCGGGCTTTTCGATGGCGGGCGCGGCGGCGGGCGCAGTCTCCTCGGCGGCGGGTTCTCCCTGATCGGGCCGGGTATCGCCGTCATCCTCACCGTCGTAGAGGCCTACCTCCGAAAGAAGCCTGGTGCTTTCCTCGTCGGCGGCCAGCAGGCGCAGATCTCCCACCTCGCCGTCGGGGGACAGGCCTTCCTCCTCATCGAAATCAAGCTCCTCCTCAAAGGGAACAGGCTCGATGGTGATGCGGCGAGGAAGGATAGGGGCGGGTTCCTCGGCAGGGGTGGATTCCTCGGCAGAGTAAACCACGGTAGCGGGAGGATCGGGCAGAGGCTCGGCTTCTTCTTCGTCGTCCTCGTCCCAGGGAAGGTCATCGGTCTCGGAGATGGAAACGGGGCTTGCCTCGGCGGTGTATACCACGGTAGTGGGGGGGACGGGCAGAGGCTCGGTTTCTTCGTCGTCCTCGTCCCAGGGAAGATCGTCGGTCTCGGAGATGGAAGCGGGGGTTGCCTCGGCGGTGTATACCACGGTGGTAGGGGGGACGGGCAGAGGCTCGGTTTCTTCTTCTTCGTCCTCGTCCCAGGGAAGGTCTTCGGTCTCGGAGTTAGAAACGGGGTTTGCCTCGGCTGTGTATACTACGGTGGTAGGGGGGACGGGCAGAGGCTCGGTTTCTTCTTCTTCGTCCTCGTCCCAGGGAAGGTCATCGGTCTCGGAGATGGAAGCGGGGGTTGCCTCGGCGGTGTATACCACGGTAGCGGGGGGTTCGGGCAGAGGGGCGGGTTCGTCCTCTTCGTCCTCGTCCCAAGGGAGGTCGTTTGTCTCCGGGATGGGGGCGGGGATTTCGGTCTCTTCGGTCTCTTCAACCTCAAAAATCTCCTCGTTCTCTTCTGCCTCCTCGGCGGCTTCAACCTCTTCGGTCTCCTCGTCCTCCTCAAACTCGCTGGTATCCAGATCGTAGGTAAAGGCATCGGCGGACTCGGCGCGGTGGGCCAGTTGGGCGCGGAGCAGGGCGGCCAGATCGTCCTCCTCAGCGGTGGGGGCGGTGGCGCGGGCAGGGGATTCGGCGGACTCGGCGTTCATGGAGGCCTTCAGCCGCTCAGCCCAGTCCACGGTCTCATTCCGGGGGTTCTTCTTTTCGGTCAAGTCGTTCCCTCCCTTCGTTTTTCTTTATGTGACAATGTAATTACTCTTTGTGGTGCTGGCGGGCGATCTCGGCCAGGATGACCGACGCGGCGGTGGAGACGTTGAAGGAGTTGACGTGGCCGTACATGGGGATGGAAACGATGCCGTCGCAGGTCTCCTTCACCACGCGGGATACGCCCTCACCCTCGCTGCCCATGACCAGGGCGCAGGGGCCGCTGAAATTGGTATCGTAGTGGGCAGAGCCTCCCGCCTCGGCGGCGTAGACCCAAATGCCCTCCTTTTGCAGATCCAGGACGGTCTGGTGGATGTTGGCCACCTTGGCCACCGCCAGATGCTCCATAGCGCCTGCCGAGGACTTGGCCACCAGGGCAGTCAGACCCACGGCGCGGCGGCGGGGGATGATGAGCCCGTGGGCACCGCAGCCCTCGGCGCAACGGATGAGCGCACCCAGGTTGTAGGGATCGGTGATGCCGTCGGCGATGACGATGAAGGGGGCTTCGTTTCGCTCCTTGGCGATGGCCAGGATATCCTCAACAGTGCAATAATCCTTCTGGGCCACCATGGCGATGATGCCCTGATGGGGCACAAATCCTGCCAGGGAATCCAGCTTGTTCTTATCCACCTCCACGATGGGGATGTTCTTCTCCACCGCCTCGGCCACCAGGGCCACGATGGAGCCCTCGCGGTCGCCGCGGCGCACGAGGAGCTTATCCACGGTGCGGTCGGTCTTGAGCAGCTCGCGGACGGCGTTGCGGCCGATCACCAGGCCCTCTGCCTCGGGGTCGGGGGTGTTGCCGTCCTCATCACGGTCGTCGTCGCGGAGGTCACGGTCGTACTGCTTCTTCTCAAAGGTCTTGTATTCCCCATGGGAGCGGTCTGCCCGAGGCTTATCACCGTAGGGCTTATCGAAGGACTTCTTCTCATAGGGCTTCTTGTCCCCATAGGTCTTTTTTTCGTAGGGCTTCTTATCGCCAAAGGGACGGTCGGACTTCTGCTCGGAGGACTTGCCCTCCTTGTAGGGTCTGTCACTCTTGGGGGTAAAGTTCTTGTCGGCGGGGTACTTCTTAACGCCGCGGCCGCCGTTTTTATCGTTGTATGCCATTGTGAAATTCCTTTCCATGCTTATATATAAATATACAGAATATATTATAGCACAAAATTCGATTTTTGTATAGACCTTTTGGGCGTTTTTTTGAATTTTTCTGTAGGGAGAAGAGGAGGGGGTTTTCAAATTTGGGTTTATCGGTGCGTTGGGTCTCTGGTTTTAAGGGGGTGATGGGGGCGAAGCCCCCATCACTTCACATGGTGGCCGGCAGTGCCGAGGGCGGCCTGGAGCGCCTCGGCGCGCGCGGTAGCGCAAGAAGATTTAAAATCGAAAAAATTCTTGCGGGGCAATGCGAATCCCGTCACGACCCGTAAAACTTCTTGCACCTTCCGGTGCGCGTCAGGGCGCTCAAGGCCGCCCCCGACACCGCCGGCCTCTGTTTCTTAATGAAGGGCTTCGCCCTTCACCCTTTTGGGGAGGGGGGAACGGGGGACTTCCCCGCTAAACTGCAATTTGAAAACTTCTCCCACACAAAAAAGGGAGCCTTCACGGTGGAAGACTCCCTTGTAGGTACAGATACGAATCAAGAAACCAGCGAGATGGAAGAGATATCCATGGCATCCCCCGACAGAGCTGCCGTGAAGAAGTCAAAGCGGATGACGTTGAGCTGACCCTTCCAGTAGTCCAGATGGGACACGGGAATGCGGAGGGTATGGAACTCGCCGTCGCAGATCAGATCGGCCTGGGTGGAGTAGCCGCCCTGGGCATCCATGACCGAGCCTGCACCGATGAAGATCTCCATCCTGGTGGTGTGGGCTGTGTTCTCAAGAGGCACGCGGTAAACGATCTCCACAGCGGTGTAGTTCTCGGTCATGATGGGATCCAAAGCTCCCTGATACACGACCTTGAAGCTGGGGTCGGTGGCGCCCGGCTGAGTCTTGGCGGACTTGACCGTGACCCGCATGCCCTCCTCGGTGGCCGTCATCTCACAGCTGTTGAAGTGGGACAGGACGGTGCGGTCGATCTCCTTGGTGAAATCCAGGGAGACGTAGTTCATCTCCTCCACGTCGCCCATTTTGAAGAAGGAATCGGCGGGGTCGGAAGAGACCTTGACCTTCACCTTCATGGTCTGGGTGCCGTACTTCACCGTCACCTCGGTGGTGCCAGCGGCGCGGGCGGTAACAACTCCCTTATCGTTGACGGCGATGATGCTCTCGTCGTAGCCCGTGAAGGTCAGGACGCTCGGGCCGTCGTTGACGTACAGCTCGCTGACCGTGCCGTCGCCCTTGCTCACGCGGACACGGATCTGGGGACGGTAGATGCTCCGCTCACCCAAATAGATGGTAAGCTCCGAGATGGGAAGCTCCACCTTGGTCTCGGCCAGGAGGGCATCCCGCTCGGCCTTGGTAGCCAGCACCACCACGCGGATGACGTGGGTCAGATCTTTATAGCGGATGGTCACGGTGGTCTCGCCCGCGCCCTGGGCGATCATGCGTCCGTTATTGAAGGACACAACCGACTCATCGTAGTCATTGACGGTGATTTCCTTGTCGCGGAGAGAGCCGTCCTTGCCGTTGACGTAGCGGTCGCGGAAGTAGAAATTCAGATTCTGCTTCTCTCCCACGGTCATAACGAACAGATCCTTATGCGTGCGGATCATGGTCCACTCCTCCCAGCCAAAGGGGGCTTCCTCGCGGGTGATGCCCACGTTCAGGGCGGGCTTTTTGCTCTCGGCATCCAGATCGTTGCCGTCGGACAGGGTGAGGGTCACGGCGTGCATACGGGTGTTCCACGCCGCCCAGCCCGAGTCACCGTAGGCGTAGGCCAGACGCAGGCGGTCGGCATCCTCGGAGAGGCGGATATGACCGCTGGGACGGGAGGACAGACCCATGGAGAACATACCGGGGCAGGTGTTCTCCCGAACGGCATCCACCAGGGTGAAGCTCTTACCGTCGGCGGACTCGTAGACCACGATGCAGTTGCCGTTGCTCAGCACGTCCTCGCGGGTGACCAGGATGAACTTGCCCCAGTCCTCCACGAACTTGACACAAACCGAGTCGCTCTTCTTCTCCATAACCGCACCGTGGTGCTGCAGGGTGGCGGGCCAATTCTCGTTTGTGGCGTCGGCGGTGGCCAGCATGATGTAGGACTTCATGGGGGTGGCGTAGGTGTAGTAGATGTACAGGGTGCCGTTCAGCTCGATCATGCTGGGTTCACCGATGCCCCAGTAGCCGTAGGACTGCTCGAAGTAGAAGATGGGCATGGGCGCGCCGCCCCAGCCCGAGCCGTTCCACTTCTCAAAGGGGCCGTCAGGGTTTTGCGAGCGGGCGACGAAGACGTTGTTGCAGTAGCCGCCGTCATTGAGGGTGGAGGTGTAGCCCAGGTAGTAGTAGCCGTCGAAGTAGACCACGTCGGGGTCACAGCAGGAGTGGCCGTCCATGCTGCCCGGGGTGGGGTAGACCACGATCTTCTCGGGGCCCCAGGTCTTGCCGTCGTCGGTAGAGCTTCGGTGGGTGATACGATCCCACTCGCCGCTGTCACCGCCGGATGCGAAGTAGGCATCCACGCGGCCGTCGCCGTAGTAGATGTAGGAGGGGCCGTACCGCCAGCCGCCGTTGCCGTTGCCGGGGAGCTGGTAGATATCGTAGCCCTCGTCGGTGAGGGTCAGATCCGCGAACTTGGTGGGATCGGGGGTGACGATCTCAATGGAGTTGGCCTCGAAGTAGTCGGTGATGACCTCCTCGGTGGGAGCTTCGGTGGTCTCTTCGGTGGGGGTCTCGGTGGATTCCTCCGTGGGAGGCTCGGTGGCGGGGTCGGTGGGAGCCTCGGTCACGGGGGCGGTGGTGTCGGGGAGGGTCTCATCGGGAGGAGGGGTAGTGTTGCAGGCGCAGAGAAGGAGAGCGATGAGACCGCAGAGGAGGAGGGGGAGGAGAAGTTTTTTCATGGGAGAAGTCCTTTCTGGAAATGTTTTGGGAGGGGACAAATTTGGGTTTATCGGGCGGAGCCCGTCACGCCCGTAGGGCATATCGCGCCCGAAGGGCACATCTCGCCTGCAAGGCATATCGCGCCCGAAGGGCATCTCGCAAACTCACAAAAAAGCTGATTTCGCCTAACGGCGAGCGATATGCGCTTCGCGCGAGATATGCCCGCTGGGCACGATATGCCCGTTGAGCGCGATATGCCCTTCGAGCGTGAACACACCGCTAAACCCCAATTTACCGCAAGTCGGGATACGCCTCGGGGTTATCCAGCTCGGGGATCAGCCCGCCCTCGCGGAAGTGGGTGATGCCCGTGGCGCGGATGGCATCCAGCATGGGGATATTCAGGCTCTCAAAGCGATCCGTGGGGAGGATGAACTGGGCGTAGTAGAGGGCCTGCACCGAGGACTGCATGACGTGGGCATGGTGGTCATCGGTCTCGGCGGCGGTCAGAGCGCGGCTCCAGAGGTCAAGGAGATACTCGGCAAAGGCGATCTCCTCGGCGGGCTTGACGGCCGGGTTGTTCTTCACGGTGCGGTTCCACTCCGCGATCTTTTCGGGATCCACGCCGATATCCTCGGGGGGAATCTTGGCGAAGGGGAAAATGCGGTCGGGGGTGTCGTAGATGAAGAGATGACGCTCGGCGGCCTTTTTGGTAGTCACGTCGATGTACTCGCGGATGTATTTCCAGCCCGCGCCGTAGTAGTCGCGGAGGAACTCGTCCATGTGGGCATAGTATTCGGCCTCGGTCATGTCGGGATTCCAGAGGAGCTTGGCCAGGAGGTAGCCGCGCAGCTCACCGAACTCCCCCGACAGGGACTGGTAGTTGCCCTGCTCGAACATACCGATGACGTGGTGATCCTTGAAGAACTTGACGTTCTTCTGCAGCACCGCGAAATTGGGGAACGGGGAGAGGTAGCAGAGGAAGTCGGTGGTGTAGTCCCAGATGTAGAGGTTGTTGCAGATGGCCGACCACTCCTCGATATCCTTCTTGAACTCCACGTTGTGGGGGCAGTCGGGATCGTCCAGGGGGTGGCAGAAGCAGCACTCGATGGAGCAGAGGCGGATGATGACGTTGTCGCGGGGCTTGATGGTTTTCGGTGCCTTGCGGGTGTAGCGGTAGGCCAGGGTATCCACGTACACATTGGGATAATCCTCCTTGATGTCGTCGGCGATGCGGTTGACGAAAGTCAAAAGAGATCCCATGGGAGTTCCTTCCCTGTCGTCAATGGCCTTGCAATTCTCGCACTGACAGCCCAGCTGGTCGGGGTAGGAATCCACCTGGGAAACGGATACGATGGTGGCGTTGGGGTTCTCCTTCAGGACACGGCGGACGTTCTTGCGGACGGTCTCGTACACCGTTTCGTCGGTCAGACAGGGCTGACGGCCGATCTCATGCTCCATCTCGGCCAGATCCCAGATGCTATGGACGAAGCGGCCCGCGTAGGTGACACCGCCCCCCAGGTCGGGCATATCCCAGTGGTTGGATTTGACCGCGTTGCGGATGTTGAGCTTGGTGGGACGGCGGGGGTGGAGAATGTGGTACCAGTAGGTATCGCGGGAGAAGAAGTAGGGGGAATCCACGCGGCACAGGTCGGCGGGGATATCCTTCACTTCCCCGTCATGCACCGTCATGTAGGTATCGGAGAGGAACCGTGCGCCCAGGTAGTCCTCCATGAAGGTGTACACGCCGTAGACACCGCCGCGGGGGAGGTTGCCCGTGACGTACAGGCGGGTGCCGTCCACCAGAATGGCGTAGCCGTCGTTTTGGATCTCGGATCGGGCGGCGGTCACCTTGTCGGTGTCGCGGGTGGTCTTGCCGATGACGATCTCATAGTCGGTGGCGGGGGTATCGTCGGCGGCGATCTCGAGGGTCACGCCCGTGGCGCGGGTCAGGGTATCGCGAAGTACCTCGGCTACGTCCCGCTCGCCCTCCATGGCGGCGGCGGGGAGGATGATGCGGTAGGAGGCGAGGGGGGTGTTGGCGATGAGCATGGTATAATCTCCTTTACAGGGATTTGTGCAGATTGGTTGAGATGATTATAACACAGGAAAGAGAAATTGTCAATATAAACAAGGGAAATTGACAGAAAAATACCCCTCCACAGGGAGGGGTATGGGGGCTGCTTACTTGATCCTCATTTCCGATTCCAGCCCATTATTTTGCGGCTTTTCCGTAACGCTCTTTCCACTTTTTCTTCCGTATTGAAAACGCCCTCATAATATTCCGTGATCTTATGGCAGGACAAGCCCGTAAGGCCATTTTCCTCGCAGACCTTCAGAAATCTATCGGACAGGAAGATCGCTCCGCCCATCTCATAGATGTGGAAAATGTCCATCGTGATCTGTGTCCCCGGCTTAAAGCAGAAGCCGAAGCATGCATGAGTCGTCCGCCCCATAGGATCGCACAGGCTACAGGAATGCTCGTGAGGCTCATCAAAGTAGACAAAATTGGAATGCTCGTGGTCAATGGGGCAATCAAGGCGCTCCAGCTCAAGAATGTAGTAGGTTGGTTCGATAGGTGCCTTTCTGTAAAAGATCTTGTCCACTTTTTCGGTGTCCTTGATGCCCTTGATCCTATTTTCCTGTAATACAGTAAGAGCATTTTCGGATATGACGAAATAGTTCGTACCGCCGTATATATGGAGAAAATCAGGCAGAGCCTTCCGATTTATGGTACAGGTCTTTTCTCCGACCCACTTCATACCCGACAGATAGGCACCACACTTCGGACAAAGCTCGATTTGGTTTTTATCGTAGTGAACAGGTTCTCGCGTATAGGCTTCCGCGTAGATCTGTTTTGGGGGAAAGTCCACCTTGTAGATATCGGAGTCGCCCATATTGGGCCATCTTTTATACATACTTCTCTCCTTATGCTTCATCGCTCGACAGACCGCAGTACTCGTTATCCATGGTTATTTGACCCTCATCCTCGCAATCCTCTCGGCATCCGGCGTGACGTACGCCGTCCAATTCGTATGGTACGTCACGAATCCCGGCTTAGCCCCCGGCACCTTGCGGACGTGTCTGACCAGCAGGTAGTCCACGGGGATCTGGGTACCGCCCGCGGCCTTGGAGTAGTGGGCGGCGATGGAGGCGGCGTCGGTGAAGTCCTGGGCGTCGGGCTCCTCGCCGTTCGTCACCATGACCACGTGGGAGCCGGGGACACCCTTGGCGTGGAACCAGTAGTCGTTGCGGTCGGCCAGCTTGTGGGTGATGTGCTCGTTTTGCAGGTTGTTCTTGCCGCACAAGACCAGATAGCCGTTGGTGGTTCGGAACTTGGCCACGGTGGGAGCGGGCTGCTTTTTTGGGGCGGCGTAGCCCTTCATGCGGGAGGCGTAGCCGGAGCGGTACAGCTCGTCGCGGATCTCGGCCAGATCGTTGGCCGTTTCGGCGCGGGTGAGGGCGTCGAAGACGGTGTAGATGTAGGCCAGCTCGGCTTCGCCCAGCTCGATCTGTTTGGCCAGCTCCACCTTGGCGTTGCGGGCTTTGGCGTACTTCTTGTAATACTTCTGGGCGTTGGCGGAGGGAGTCAGACGCTCGTCGAGGTCGATGATGACGGTGCCGTACTCCTCTTTCTCCTCGTCCCACACCTCGTAGTCGGTGATCTCGGCCTGCTTCATACCGCGGGTGAGCTGCCAGAGGTTGGCGGTGATCATGTCGCCGTATTTCTTGTGGATATCCGCCTTTTCGCAGTCGGCCAGCTCTCCTCTTTGAATATCCAGCTTCTTCTTGATGCGGCTCTCGGCGTTGGTGAGCAGGCGCAGAACATCGGCGGCGCGCTGGCGGATGCGGGATTCCTTGTCGCGGGTCTCGAAGTAGGCATCCAGCATACCGCTGGCGGAGTCATAGGGGCGGGTCTCCACGGGGGGCGCGTACTGGGTCAGGGGGCAGAATGCGTACTCCACGGCTTGGCCGCCGTCGAAGACCATGGTGGGTTGGTAGTTCCCTTCCTTGATGCGGGAGATGACCGCGTCAAAGCCCTTCCAGCCCTCCTCGGGGGTGGCGTAGCGCAGGGGGGTATCGGTGTGGCGGGTGGCGATCACCGCCATTTCCCGGGCAACCGTAGCGGAAATACCGCAGAAGCGGGAGAGGATGAACTTATCCAGGGGCTTGTCGGGGGACTCGGCGGCAAACAGCTCGGCGAAGCGGGCGAAGTCCACCTCCAGGGGGTTATCCTTATCCTGGGCGGGGGGCAACTCGTAGCGCATACCGGGGAGAACCTGGCGCTGGGCGGAGGTGGAGAAGTCCACGGTCTTGAGGGCGGAGATGATCCTGCCGTCCCCGTCGGTGAAGATGAGATTGGAGTATTTGCCCATGATCTCGGCCACGATGCAGCGGGTGCAGGCAAAGCCCATCTCGTCGCGGGTGTCGAACTCCAGGGTAACTACGCGCTCAAAGCCCTCCTGTCGGATATCGGCCAGCCGCGCGCCCGTGAGGTGCTTGCGCAGGAGCATACAGAACATGGGGGCTTGGGCGGGGTTTTCGCGGGTCAGGTCGGTGAAGCTCATGCGGGGGCCCGTACCCGCGTTGATGAGCAGCCGCTTGCCCCCCTCGGTGGAGCGGAGCTGGAGGATGATCTCATCCCGCTCGGGCTGCATGACTTTTTCAATTCTGCCGCCGAGGGCAACGGTGCGGATTTCATGCACCATGCAGGCGAGCATACCGGCGTCGAAGGCCATTGTATCGTTTCCTTTCAAAGGGGAGATTTTGGTAAATTTGGGTTTGTCGGTAACAGAAATCCATTGTAGGGGAGGGGCTTGCCCCTCCCGCGGGGGCCCCCAATCGGTGGCCCCCAAACAAAATTTTTTTAAAAACGGT
>JBGVRH010000097.1:0-17181 GCA_045128275.1 Eubacteriales bacterium
AAATGCAAAATGCAAAATCAAGTGCGAATGAAACCTTTTGCTGGCGCAAAAGCCAATTTTTGTGGTAAGAATTTGTCATTCTACACTCCAAAAATGATTGTCCCCTATAGAAAAATCATTCTTGCACACAATTTCCCGCATCGTCCCGCCGTTCTCTGATTTTGCATTTTGCATTTTGCATTTTGCATTTCGGTCGCAGACCGATAAACCCAAATTTTTCCACTTATACTTTCCTCTTCTACCGCCCACACTATCCACAGAGCCACAAGCCAAAGATACTTCCGAACAGCCCGCTGTGCTCGCTTTCGTGAAGAGATCAACGCTACTTATAACGGCCACAGCCCCGTGTTGTGTTCCTCATAGGTAGACGGGGCTGTGGCTCTCCTCCCCGGGGAAGCCTCCGGGGAGGGTGCTTTCCAAATCACGGCAGAGGAGACTCCCCTGCCCGAAAGGTATGGTCATACGATGAACACCATTCAACGCATCCGACAGGCCTCGGCGTGGGGTCTCTCCGCCCTGGCCCTGTCCGCGGTACTGCTCTGCTCGGTGGCCTGCACCGGGGGCGGCGACAAGAACCCCGACGGCACCCAGGGCGGTACCACGGCAGTCACCACACCCGCGAACGGGAACAACGGCACCGGCTCCACCACTACCCGACCTCTCGACCCCGACGCAGGGACTGTCGATCCCAACGGCAACGCCGGCGATCCTCCCACCGGCACCGAGGGCGGCACGAGAAGCCGCGGCATCCTGCCCCGCATGATCCACTGATCAAGCCCCTCCGCCGTCCGTCATTGGGCGGGAGGCACAGTCGTCATGGGAAAAACAAATCCGCCCCCGCGGGAATTCCTGCGGAGGCGGTGTTTTTGTTTACTTACACGTAAAACTCGGTCTTCAGCGTCCGTCCGAACAGCCCGTCCAGCTCCTCCCCGGGGTCGTTGCCCTCGTAGAGGATACGGTAGACCGCTTGGCATATAGGCAGGTCGACGCCGTAGGTTTGTCCCAGAAGCACCAGGGCGCGGACGGTGGCGTAGCCCTCGGCCAGTTCGGTAAAGCGTTCTCTCTTGATGAAGGCCTCGCCGAAGGCGCGGTTGTGGGAGAATTTCGAAAAGACCGTGGCCTCGTAGTCACCCAGGTGGCAGAGACCGTAAGCCGAAAGCTCACTGCCTCCCATAGCTGAGATCAAACGGGCGATCTCTCGGGTGCCGCGAGACATGAGCGCGCCCTTGAGGGTGGTCAGCCCCGCTCCGTCCAGCATACCCGCCGCAATACCGATGACGTTTTTGGAGGCCGCGCCAATCTCACTGCCGATGAGATCGGTACCGTAGTAGAATCGGATGATGTCCCCCGAGAAGGCATCTACCAAGCGGCCCTTGGTCGCCTCGTCCTCGGAGTCGATGACCATGCAGTTCGGGATGCCGGCGTAAAATTCCTGGACGTGGCCGGGACCGACCCAAACCGCAACCTTGGCCGACGCAGGGAGGAACTCCTCCGCCACCTCGGTGAGCCGCTTGCCCGTGGCGGCCTCAATGCCCTTCATGCAGAGGACGAAGGTCTTCCCCGTCAGATCATAGGCGGACAGCTCAGTCATAAGGGCGCGGAGGCCCTGGGCGCCGACGGATATGATGACGGTCTCGCAATCCGAGGTCAGGCAGTCGGCAAGGCTCGTGGTGAGCCGCACCGTATCGGGCAGAGTCAGGAGATCATTCCGTCCTTCGGACAGAAAGCGTTGCATATGGGGAGACGAGGATCGGCCGTACAGGGTCAGATCGTGTCCCTTGCGGGAGGCCAGATACCAGGTAATGAGGGACCCCCAGCGGCCGCAGCCTATGACGGTGATCTTCATACCGCATCAATCCTCCTTTCGCGGGAATCGCCCTTCGCCTCGGCGCGAAGCTTCTTTTCCAGCTCCCTCACCTTGGCCTCGGCCTTGGGATAGCCCAGCTTGAGGGCCTTGCTGTAGTATTTGAAGGCCTCCACACCGTCGGCCACGTCCACGCCGACCCCTTGCTCGTAGCACTCGCCCAGGACAAAGCAGGCCTCGGCGTGGGTCTTGGAGGCGGAGGTCAGATGGCGGATGGCCTCCCGGGGATTGCGGGGGGCACCCACACCGTGAAGCAGGCACCAGCCGTAGCTGTAACGGGCCCAGATCTGACCCTGGGGAGGATTCTGTCCTCGCGGCACCTGAATCCTCATGGATACCACCTCGCGGTAGCACTCGGCGGCGGCGGCGGGATCGGCAGGGAGTCCCTCCCCGAAGAAGAGGCAGTCACCCAGATAGTTGAGGGCGGCGGCCAGCATGGCGGGGGTGACCTCGGCCGACACGTAAACAGGACGGTCGGCAGGCGCGGAGGTGGGGATCATGCCAAAGCTGAACAGGGTAGGGGTAGGCCACAGGGCGGTGTAGTAGTCGGTCATCCAACCACTGTGGGAGCGGGCGGCGGGATGATCGCGTTTGGTGTCGGAATCGGGCGCGCGGCGGTTCAGCCGTCCTCGGGCATAGGCACTCGCGGGGGTAGGGAGACCCTTGCGGCGGGACTTCTTCTCCTTGGGGGAGGTGGCCTCCACGTAGGCAGACTCGTAGGCATACATACGGGCCAGATCCTCTCGGGCGGCGGTATGACCCATGAGAATGGCGCGAACCAGGTAGGTAAAGGATTCACGGCGGCTCTCCCCGTCGGCAAAGTGGACGGCGCGGAGGACGGCCAGGCGGTAGCAGGCCTCGGCGCGGGCGCGGCGGTCAGCCAGACGGCGGCTCTCGCGGCGTTCACGGAGGGTGTACTCCCCGCATTCGGACTCGGTATCGGGGGTTTCAATGGCGCGGAGGTAGGCCTCCTCCGCCTGCTCGGGAGAGGGCTCACGGTCCACCCCCGCGTAGTACAGGTCTCCCAGCCACAAGGACGCGGTAACCCGTCCCTTCTCGGCACGGGCGACCTTGTTCAAGAACCACAGGGCGGTGGTGGGATCCTTGGGGGTGCCGTAGCCGCGGTAGGCGCAGGCGGCCATGCTGACGTAAGCGTCCAGACTTCCCTCCTCGGCACCTCCCGCCAGGGATCGCCAGGTCTGAACCTTGGCAAGCTCGGCAGAGCCCTCGTCTCCCTCGGCGGCGGCGGCCTCAGCCACCTGTCGGGAGCAGTTGGCCAGGCTCAAAAGGGCGTCGATGGGGCTATCTGTGGCCATCTCGGATATGTACGCGCGGGAGGTACCCACACGGGCGGCCTCCATATAGTAGCGCAGGGACTCATCCTCGGCGGTGGCCGTCTCGGGCTTCAAAAGACCGTAGGCGTACAGATCACCCAAGGCGGTCAAGCTCCCCACGTGGTCGGCGGCGGCGGCATCTCTGAAATATGCGGCCGCCAGGGTCACTCGCTCTGCGGGAGTCAGATTCCCCTCAATGGCAGGATTTCCTCGGTCACCGATGGCGTAGAGGGCGCAGTAGCCCAGCATATACAGGGCGGCTCCCGCGGCCTCGGCCAGAGTCAGGCCCGACTCGGCCAGGATTCCTTCGGGACGGGTCTCCCGTCTCACGTGATCCCCGCTCTCGGCCCACAGGGTCGCGGCATCGGCAAAGCAAGCCACGGCGCGGTCGCGGTTGCGCACCAGGGTTCGGCCCTCCAGGTAGCACATACCCTGCTCGTAGCAGGCGGGCAGACAGCCTCCCTCGGCGGCTTCGGTCAACCAGGCCAGGCGGCGCTCCTCGTCACGGCGCACACCGCGTCCCTCTCCGTAGTACAGGGACAGGACGTAGGCGGCATCGGCCACGCCTCCCTCGGCGGCTCTCTCCAAAAGGCGGGCGGCATAGCTGTAATCGGGAGCCTGCTCGGCGGGAATAACGTCCGTATCCAGAGTATGGGCAGGATGGATGGGCTCCTCTGCGGGAGCGGCGTTGAGGATCACGGCCTTTCCGCGCAGACCTCGGTCGTAGCAGAGGGCCAGGCGGTACATGGCGTAGGGATGTCCCCCCTCCACGGCGGTCTCGTACAGGCGGACGGCCTTGGCGGGATCCACCTCCACGCCTCTGCCCTCCTCGTAGCACAGACCCAGACGGCAGGCGGCCTCGGGCAGTTCGGTAGCGGCGCGGGCATACCATTCTACGGCGGCGGTCATATCCCGCACCACACCCAAACCATGCTCATAGCACCCGCCCAGATTGTTCTGCGCGGGAGGGTAGCCGTTTTTGGCGGCGCGCTCATAGGACAGGAAGGCGCGGTGGAGATCCACAGAGGTACCGATGCCCTGCTCACAGCAGACACCCAGGGCAAACTGACCTCCCTCATCCCCCATCTCGGCAGACAGGGCAAAGAGACGGAAGGCTCGCTCCGCGTCGGCAGGCAGGCCGTAGCCACGGCG
The DNA here is from genome assembly GCA_045128275.1 of Eubacteriales bacterium. Taxonomy (GTDB): domain Bacteria; phylum Bacillota; class Clostridia; order Oscillospirales; family CAG-272; genus CAMEON01. Next base: position 4,351 of record JBGVRH010000097.1, read on the forward strand.
GTAGGCATCGCCCAGGCAACAAATGGCCTCCGCGCTCCCCAGGTACAGGGCGTAGCGATACCACACCAGGGCGCGGGTGGGGTGAGGCGGAATTCCCGTAGCGGGATCGCCCTCGGCCATGAGCCGACCCAGGGTCACGGCGGCACGAGCCACCGAGAAGCCCGCGGAGGCATCGGCGGAGGGTTGATTCTTCCCATTTCGGATCGCCTCGGTCATCTCCCGAATCCAGCCGTCCTCGGGGAGATCGGTGTGGGTCACGCGGCTCTTGCCGAAGCTCACGGCGGCCAGGGAATCCAGACGGCTCTCGCTCACGGATCTGCCGCCTGCGGTCAGCTTGCGACGCAGAGCCGCCTTCAGACGGGAGCGGCGAAGCTGGCGCATGGTCACACAGGTGATCTGCTCTCCCGTGGGATGTCCCAGAAGGGACAGGGAAAAGCCCCCCTCCCCCTCGGCGGACGCGGAGCCGAATTGACAGGCCAGATACAGGGCGCGGGCGGCGGCGCGGTAGTCCTTGGGAGTACCCACCCCGTCGCGGTAGAGGAGTCCCAGCTCGTAGAGAGCGGGGGCATAGCCATCCTCGGCGGCGAGCTTGAAGCAGTCCAGGGCTCGTTCAGGATCCTTCATGACCCCCAGGCCCTCCAGATAGCACTTGCCTCTGTGATAATCTCCTTGGGGAGCCCCTGCGGCGGCCGCCTCGGTAAAGAGGCGGAAGGCGGCCGCGGGATCTCGCTCGGTTCCCCGCCCCATCAGATACAGTTCGCCCATACGGATGCGGGCGTTGAGGATCCCCTTGTCGGCGGCCAGCCTCAGCCAATGGGCGGCCTCCACCTCCAGCTTGGGAACCCCCTCCCCCCGCTCGTAGGCCATACCCAGGGCATAGCAGGCCTGAGGATCTCCCTTATGGGCGGCCACGGCGGCGGCGATGGTACGGCCAAAGGTATCCTCCACACAGCGAACCGCCGAGAAGCAGGCCTCCTGCCCCGCCAGATGGCGGACAAAGAGACGGTGGATGAACAGGGCCACGGCGTTGCGGTCGGGAGAGGTGGCAGAGGGGGCGGGGATCAGCACCGCGTCACCCTCGGCAGAGGAGCAGAAACGGCTGTCCAGGCCATTCTCCTCCATGCTCACGCACAGAACGGGAAGCTTTCTCGCCAGGGCGCGGCGGATATCCGAAGCCACCGTCTCGGCGGCCTCGGCGGCAGGATTGGTCAGGGCGATGAGAAGGGAGGCCTCGGTCAGGGTCTCTTCCCTGTGCTGGGGCTCGGTCATCTCATGGATGCAGGAAAAGCGGAAGCCGTAACGGGACAGACCGCGGCAAAAGCTGTCCGTCTCTTCGCGGCGGGCCAGGGCATGGGTCACGCAAACGTATGCGGGCATGGTGAGGTCTCCTTTCGTAGAATCGTTGTTAGGCTTGCAATGTTTATCGGGGGGACGGCCTCCGGCGGCTTAAGAACCCTTTTGGAAAAGGGTTCTTAAGAATCTCCTAAAACTTACTCAAAAATCATGCATTCGGCCATGGTCGCTGAGGCTCGAAAGCATTGATGCAACTTGAAAGTCAGAGCCGCACGAACCGAAACCCGTTACCATCTCAAAAACCCCCGCGGGGGCCCCTCACCCCACTCTGATATTTGGAGAACGAGGGAAACGAGGAGGCGACATGCGCCAATTTGTGTAAGGACGCAATCCCCGATCGATTCAGTCTTACCGCTTGGCGGTAAAGTAAGTACCCACGTGCTCCCCGTCGAAGAGGCGGTAGAGAATATCGGGATCGTGGCCGTTCATGATGAACATGGGAATGCCCGCCTCGGTGGAGAGGGCGGCAGCGCGAAGCTTGGCCTCCATACCGCCCGTACCTCGCTCGGTGCCTGCCCCGCCTGCGGCGGCCAGGAGGGTGTCGGACAGATCGTCCACGCGGTCGATGAGGGTGGCATCGGGATGCTTGCGGGGATCCTTGTCGTAGAGGCCGTCCACGTCCGACAGGTTGATGAGCATATCGGCGTGGCAGACTCTGGCCACGTAGGCCGAGAGAATATCGTTGCCACCGAACTTGGTCAGCTCGTCGGTGGAGACGGGGTCGTTCTCGTTGACGATGGGGACACAGCCGCGGGAGAGGAGGGACTCGAAGGTGTTCTCAGCCAGGTCGCGGCGGACGGGATTGTCCAGCACATCGCGGGTCAGCAGGATCTGGGCCACGGTGTGGCCGTAGAGGGAGAAGAGCTGGTCGTAGAGCCGCATGAGCTCGCTCTGACCGATGGCGGCCATGGCCTGCTTCTCGGCAATGGTGGTGGGTCTGGCGGCGCCCACCTTGGCCACCCCCGCCGAGACGGCGCCCGAGGAGACCAGAACCATTTCCTTTCCCGCGTTCTTAAAGTCAGACAGCACCCGCACCAGCGCCCCGATGCGGCGGAGATTCAATGCCCCCGTGGAGTGGGTGAGGGTAGAGGTACCCACCTTGACCACGATGCGGCGGCTGTTTTCCGTCATACTCATAAAAAATTTATCACTTTCCAAGAAAATTTACCAAAAAGCCCTTTTCAATCAGCAAGTTTTGTATTATAATAAGGGTAGTGGGAGGTAGTGCCTTTATTATACTCCCAAATCCTTGGAATTTCAAGTACATTTTGTATATTCTGCCGTCCAAATCGTTTTTTTGTGCAAAAGGACGGCGAAAACAGGAAGGATAGACACCATGAAGCAGAAGTACACCCTGAGCATTGCCGATCTTCAGATCAGCGTCATCTCCGACGCCCCCGCCGAGGAGGTGGAGAAGGTTGGTATGATCCTGGATCGCAAGATGCGGGAAATCTACCTCAAGAGCCGTTGCCCCAAGACCGAGGCCGCCCTGCTCTGCGCCCTGGAGTGCGTGGCTGACCGCATCAGCATGAGCGAAAAGACCGCCGAGCTGGAGGATAAGTGCGCCAAGTACGGCGTGGTGCTGGACGGGCTGAAGGATCGCAACGCCGATCTCGTCAGCGAGCTGGAGAGACTCCGCAACGAGAACGCGGTTCTCCGCTCCCTTCTGACCCAGAGCGGTAAGCCCGCCGATCCCGTCTCCCCCGATCCCATCCCCCCCACCGAGTTCCTCTCCCGTGTGGCGGATGCCCAGAACGAGACAGCCGCCGAGACCGTGGCTGAGTCCTTCGAGGAGACCCCCGCCGAGGAGCCCCGCCGCCGCTCCCGCGTGGGCTCCATGTTCGAGCAGCTCTCCTTCGGTGACGTGGACTGATCCCGTCTGACCACGGACATGAATCTGACCAATCAGCCTCCCCGCCTCCCCGAGCTGCTGGCCCCCGCCGGCTCTCCCGAGGCGCTGGAGGCCGCTATTGCCGCGGGCGCGGACGCCGTCTACCTGGGCGGCAGCCGCTTCAACGCCCGCATGAACGCCCATAACTTCGACACCGCCGCTCTCCGCGAGGCCGTCACCCACGCCCACCGTATGGGTGGGCGGGTCTACCTCACCCTCAACACCCTGGTGTGGGACAGAGAGCTGACCGATGCCCTGGAGGCCGCCTACGAGGCCGCCTCGGCGGGGGTGGATGCCCTCATCGTCGCGGATCTGGGTGCCGCCGCCCTCATTCACCGCGCCCTGCCCAATCTACCTCTGCACGCCAGCACCCAGCTCTCGGGGCACAACGCCGCCACGGGACAGGTCCTGGCGGATTTTGGCTTTTCCCGCTTTGTCATCGCCCGTGAGACAAGCCTCCCCGACCTGGCCGCCGCTGTGGGGAGCAATCCCCTGGAGGTGGAGGTCTTCATCCACGGCGCGCTGTGCGTCAGCCACTCGGGGCAGTGTCTGTTCTCCTCGGTGGTGGGAGGCCGAAGCGGCAACCGCGGCGAATGCGCCCAGCCCTGCCGTCTTCCCTACGGATGCGGAGGCTGTGAGGGCAAAGCCACCGAAAAAGCCCCTCAAAAGGGACAGAACCGCCCGAATTTCAAGGGCAAGCAGCCCCTCCAAGCCGACCGCCGCTCCCCCGATCCCACCGCCGAGAATTACCCCCTGTCCCTGAAGGATCTTTCCCTGGCGGGTCACGTCCCCGCACTTGTGGAGGCCGGGGTCTCCTCCCTCAAGATCGAGGGGCGCATGAAGTCCCCCGGCTACGTCAGCGGCGTCACCGCCATCTGGCGGAGACTCCTGGACGAGAACCGCGCCGCCACCCCCGAGGAAATGGCCGCCTTGAGCGATCTCTTCTCCCGCGGAGGCTTTACCGACGGCTACCAGGTGGGTAAGGTGAACCGCTCCATGATGGGGGTACGCACCGACAGCGACAAGGATCGCACCGCCGCCGCCGAGAAGGCCGCCTTAGGTGTGCGCCACCGTCCCCATCTTCCCCTGTCCCTGGAGCTGACCGTAAAAGAGGATCAGCCCGTGGCCTTGACCGCCTCCGCTCCCCTGTTCCGTTGCGACAATACCGCTCCCGACGCCTCCGTTACGATCACCGCCGAGACTCCCGACAAGGCCGAGTCCACCGCCCTGACCCACGAGGCCGCCGAAAAGCAGCTCACCCGCACGGGAGGCACCCCCTACCTTGCCGAGTCGGTGCAAAGCCGCATCGGGGACGGCCTCTCCCTCCCCCTCTCCCGTCTCAACGCCCTGCGCCGCGAGGCTCTGGAGGCCTTGGATGCCACCCGCATAGCCGCTATGCCCACCCCCGCCGAGGGGTACAGTCCCGTTTCCGCGGAGGCGGTCACGGAGGAGATTCTGGTGGGGATCCCCTGTGGGGAGAGCCGAGGCATGACCGCCGTTCAGCGCACCGCCCGCTTCTATGCCCCCACCCAGATTACCCCCGCCGCCGCAGTCTATTTTGACCTGCTGTACCTGCCCCTCGGCAAGGCTCACCCCGCCGCCGTTCCCGCCCACAAGCGCGGCATACTGATGCCCCCCGTGGTCTTTGACCGCGAGGCCGACGCGATCCGCGAGGAGCTGACCGCCGCCCTGCAAAGCGGTGTCCGTCACATCCTGGTGGGGAATATCGGGCATCTGCCCCTCATACGCGAGGCAGTAGCCGCCTGCGGACTGACGGATGAAGTCACCCTCCACGGCGATCTCCGCCTCAATACCGCCAACACCCCCGCCGCCGCCCGTCTGCTGGGGTTGGGTCTGTCCGACCTCATCCTCTCCCCCGAGCTGACCATCCCCCGTATGCGGGATATTTCCGCCGCTCTGTCGGAATACGGTCACATCTCCGCCTCCGCCGCCGTGATCTACGGCCGACTCCCCCTGATGCTGCTGGAGAAGTGCGCCATTCGGGAGATCTACCGCCACAAAAAGCCCGAGGCCGTCTGCCGCGAGGTCTGCGTAAAGAACGCCGCCGTGCTGAAGGATCGCATGGGCAAGGAATTCCCCGTCCTCCGCGAGGACTCTCCGAGAGGAACAGGCCACCGCAATCTGGTGTGCAATTCCCTCCCCACGGCCATGTCCGACCGCATGGACGAGGTATCCCGCGCCCATCTGTCGGGTCACCATTTCATCTTCACCGTGGAAGCCTCGGAGGAGGTCGACCGCGTGATCGCCGCTTACCGAGAGGGAAAACCTCTGGGGGGCGAGGTGCGGAGGATGGTGAAGTGATCCCACCATACAGAAAACCACCCGACCGAGATCGGGTGGTTCTTTTTGTTATGGGATCAAGCTCAATCCTCCCGCTTCCGCAGAACGATCCATGCGGCGGGGATCAGCACGGCCAACAGACCCACGGCCAGGGTAGAGCCGCAGCCCTTCTTTGCGGGGGCTTCGGTGCCGTCGGCGGGGGCATCGGTGGGAGCGTCGGTAGGAGCCTCGGTGGGGGTGTCCGTAGGAGCTTCGGTGGGCACCTCTGTGGGGGCTTCGGTGGGAGCCTCGGTAGGAGCCTCGGTAGGCGCTTCGGTCTCCACAGGCACCTTGCCCTCGGCATCCGCCAGGGTGGCTACGACGAAGTCCTTGGCGATAAAATCGGTGCCGTTGAACTTATAGGCGATGATATCCCTGCCGTGGGCGTCCAGGGAGTCGATGGCGCAGGGGAGCAGACCCAGCTCTGCGCCCACAGTAGCCTCCCATTTGGTGGCGTCCAGACGGATGCTCTCCTTGCCGCCCACGGTGCAGTTCTCCTTGATCTGCACCAGCGACCAGGGGATGTAGACCTCCATGGTGTAGGAGTCGGTGCCCTCCACGTGGCCCGTGTTCACGCCCGTGATGGCATCCGACACCAGACCATCGGCGAAGTTGTGGCGGTAGCCCACCACGGATCCGTCCTTCGCAGAGCCGAAGGAGAAGAACACGCCCTCGGCCTTGGAGCCCTTCAGAAGCCGACCGGGATTGATGGCCAGCTCCAGGCAGTCGATGCCCACCCAGTGGCCGTTGGCATCCCGCCACGTGGGGGTGGAGTCATTGATGGTACCGGCGTAGTAGAGGCCGCCCTCGTCCCAGGCCAGATGCCACACCACGAAGGAATCCCCCACCTCGCCGACCCATGCGGCGGCGGTGGACTGATCCATGGTATAGGTACAGCCGTACTCGCCCTCGTTGACGACTCCGTCCACGGTGGGCTTTCCGTAGGGGATGACCATTTCAAACTCCGCCTCGGCGGCGGCAGGCAGGGCGGCGACCGTCAGACAAGCGGTCAGCAACGTCAGCGCGGTCAGGATCCAAGCAATTCGTTTCATACATCAATCTCCCTCATTTATTCTCCGTCGGCGGCGGGGACCGTAACGGTCAGCTCGCAGTACTGGGGCAGGTGATCCGACATGTAAATGCCGTCGCGGTGGTAGTGGATGTTGCGGTAGATATCGGCGGTGAAGTCACCCGTGGTGTAGAACACGTAGTCGATGGGCTTCTTGGCGGGGTTGTACTTGTCTGTCCCCTCCTGCCAGTAGGACGTCATGGAGGCCCAGGCATCCGAGGCGACGGTATCCTTGGCCTCGGCGCGGGCATCCGAGAAGTTGCCCGTCATCTTCTCACCCGTAGAGGCGGTGAAGTTGCTCTGCCCCAGGATGTTCTTGAAAATGGCGTAGGTATTCTCCTCGCTGTTGGTCTTGGCCTGGTTGAAGTCACCCGTCATGACCATGGGCACGTCGGGCAGGGTCTTCAGGTACTCCAGGATCACACGGGTCTGGGCGGTGCGCAGGGAGCGGCCGTCAGAGCCTCCCAGGTGATCCAGGTGGGTGTTGACGTGGATGTACTCGTAGCCCGTGACCTTGTCGCGGAGGTGAGCCCAGGTGCAGATACGGGGGTACAGGGAGGCCTCCAGGTAGGTGCCCGCCTCGTCGGGGGTCTCGGAGAGCCAGAAGGTGCCGGAATTCACCAGATCGAACTTATCCTTGCGGTAGTAGATGGAGCTGGCCTCGCCGCCGGGGGTACGGCCCTCGCCCACGCCCGCGTAGCTCGCGTTGAAGGCAAAGGTATCCATGCGGTAGATCCAGCCCGTGGTGACCTCCTGCATACCGATGGAGTCGGGCTGAAGCTGATCCATGAGGTCGCGGAGCATCTCGGCGCGCAGGTCAAAGTCCACCTGGGTGCCGTTCTCGGTCTGGACGTTGAAGGACATGACCTTGAGCTTGTAATTCTCCATGGTCTGCTCCACGATGGGGTAGGTGTCCTCCATGTGGGGGTAGAGAGTGGCGGCCTCCTCGGCGGTGGCGAAGAAATGGATCTCAGAAAGATCCATGGACTCGCCATCCTTCCCAGCGGCCTTCTCGAAGTTGAGGTACAGGAACTTCCAGTCCTTGGAGAAGGGGGTCAGATCCAGGTAGATATACTGCCAGTCATCCCCCTCCGCACGGCGGGCGGTGCGGGCAAAGCCCTCGAAGTTGGCGGCCTCGCGGACGGTGGGTGCGCCAAAATAGGTGAAGCTGCGGCTCCAAAGGCCGTTAGCGCGCACCTTCAGCACCACGTGGGGGTACTCGGTGGTATTGGGCAGGATGCCGTTCATGGAGGCCACCAGCTCCTCCAGCTCCAAGAGGATGTAGGGCTTGGCGGTACCCACGGCGGTGACCGACTTGGTGGTCATGCGCAAAAACTTCCCCTCGGTCTCGTCATTCTCAAAGGAGACCTCGCACTTGGTGGGGCGGGTCACGAAGGCACCGGCATCGTCGGTGGCGAGCTTGTCCAGATCCACCGTGGGCATGAGGACGGGAGCCTCGGTCTCGGGCTCGGTGGGTTCCTCGGTAGGTTCCGCGGTGGGAGCCTCGGTGGGCTGTTCCGTGGGGGTGTCCGTGGGAGCCTCGGTAGCGGGCTCGGTGGGCGCGGCGGTATCCGACAGCGCGGGGGTGGTGTCGGCCTCGGTGTCGCCGCCGTCACAAGCGGTGAGGGTCAGGCACAAACACAGGGTCAGAAGCCCCGCCAGCCACAGGAAACGGGCAAAGTGTTTCATAGAATTCCCTCCTTTGGGAAAAGACTACCTTGATTATAGCACATCCCCCTCGGTTTGTCAAGAAATCTTGGGCTCTACCGCCCGCCCGCGCAAAAGTTTTTTGGGATAAATTCCGCAAAAGACCTTGCAATTTCCCAAAATATGTTGTATAATATGGCTGACCGCAGGGAATGCTCTGCGGGAATACGGATCTGTTCCTAAGTAAGAAAGGAATCACATCATGGCAAAGAAGAATGGAGCAATCATCGGTTACGGCGGTATGGGCGGCTGGCACGGGGATTTCCTCAAAAACAGCGACGTCGTCAATCTGATGGGTATTTACGATATTAAGCCCGAGCGGTGCGCTCTGGCCGAGTCCAAGGGCATCCACGCCTACGCCTCCCTGGAGGAGCTGTTGGCCGATCCCGCCATTGATTTCGTCACCATCGCCGTCCCCAACGATCAGCACAAGCCTCTGGCTCTCAAGGCCCTGGCCGCGGGCAAGCACGTCATCTGCGAGAAGCCCGTCACCCTGTCCTCCGCCGATCTCCAGGAGATGATCGACGCCTCCAAGGCCGCCGGCAAGCTCTTCACCGTGCATCAGAACCGCCGCTGGGACGGTGAGTTTCTGGTCATGCGGGACATCTACAACAGCGGCGAACTGGGCCCCGTACACCACATCGAGTCCCGTTGTCACGGCTCCCGCGGTATCCCCGGAGACTGGCGTCAGGATCCCGCCCAGGGCGGCGGCATGATCCTGGACTGGGGTATCCACCTCATCGACCAGATCATGGGTATCGTGAAGGACAAGGCTCTGAAGAAGATCTGGTGCAAGTGCGATCACATCACCAACGAGCTGGTGGACGACGGCTTCAAGCTGGAAATGTACTTTGAGGGCGATCTGTCGGTGCACGTGGAGGTGGGTACCTCCAACTTCATCGGCCTGTCCCGCTTCTACATGATCGGCCGCGACGGTGCCGCCCTGATCCCCGATTGGGGTCAGCCCGCCCGCGTGGTCTGGTGCCACAACTACAACGAGAAGGAAGTGGTTCCCGTGGTCACCGCCGCCGGCATCACCAAGACCATGGCCCCCAGAAACGAGCAGTCCATCGCCGAGAAGTCCATTCCTCAGCCTCACGCCGACGTCCATGACTACTACCGCAACTGGGTACGCGCCATTGACGGCGAGTGCGAGCAGATCGTCACCCACCACGAGATGATGGTGGATATGAAGATCATGGAGGCCGCCTTCGAGTCCGACCGTACCGGTCTGCCCGTGGATGTGGATCTCAAGTTCTGATTCTTTCGTCATACCCCACAAAATGCACTTAACAGAGCGAAAGCCGAGTTAAGTGCATTTTGTTTCAAGGACGGATACAGGCAAAGATTCTCTTTCCGTACAGGTTGGTGAGGTTTTTCTCTCCGAAATTCCCTCAACCCCTTGATTTTTTTCGCAAAATGTAGTAGGATATAGGTATAACCATTCCACCCGCAAGGAGGACACCATGAAGCAAGTTTATTACGATTACGACGTATACCCCAAGGTATTCCTGGGCGACCGCGAGAAGACCGTTACCGTCAAGCCCCTGGGCATCCGCACCGCCTTTGCCAAGGACAAGGCCTACACCGTGGAGGTGCTGAAGGTCAATCAGGGCAACGCCCGCGTCTGGCCCGAGCGGAGCGGCCGCGCCACCCTGTCGGTGACCCCCGACGAGGACGGTTGCCTCCGTGTCACCGCCTACTTTGAGGGCGAGGGCGAGTACTACCTCAACATCAACGACGGCGACCGCCGCCTGGCTACCCTTCCCGTCTACTGCCTGGCTGAGGACATGGCGGGCCGTATCCCCCAGCGGGGCGATCTCCACGTCCACACCTGCCGCTCCGACGGCCACGACGATCCCGTCAACGTGGTCTCCAACTACCGCGGCCACGGCTACGATTTCATGGTCATCTCGGATCACAACCGCTACTACCCCTCTCTGGAGGCCATCCAGCGCCACGGCGGTGTCAGCGATATCGCCATCATCCCCGGCGAGGAGGTGCATCTGCCCCACAATGACGTCCACTACGTCAACTTCGGCGGTACCTACTCCATCAACGCCCTGGTGGCAGGCGGTCCCAACGATGAGAAGGCGGGCGACGATCTGGCCTGGCGCAGTCTGGACGGCAAGGCCCCCGACCGCATGACCCGCGAGGAGTTCACCGCCATGATCGAGGAGCGCGCCGCCCGCGTGCCCCTGGAGCATCACTCCGAGCGTATGAGCTATGCCGTGCTGGAGTGGACCTTTGAGCACATGGAGGCAAACGGCGGCCTGGGCATCTTCCCCCACCCCTACTGGCTCTGCCAGCTCATGCAGCTCCCCGAGGAGTACACCGAGTTCATCTACAAGAACAAGCCCTTCCACGCCTTTGAGGTGCTGGGCGGCGAGAACTACTACACCCACAACGGCTTCCAGACCGCTCTCTACTACGAGATGCGGGAGAAGGGCATCGACCATCCCGTGGTAGGCTCCACCGACTCCCACAACTCCTCCGCCGAGAACAACCGCAACTCCCTGATCTGCTCCACCATCGTCTTTGCCAAGGAGAACACCCGCGAGGGACTGGTCTCGGCCATCAAGGACAAGTATTCGGTGGCCGTGGACACCATCAGCACCGAGTACCGTCTGGTGGGCGACTTCCGCTGGATCCGCTACGGCGCGTTCCTCATGGAGAACTACTTCCCCATCCACGACGAGGTCTGCCGCGCCGAGGGTCACATCCTCCGCCGTCACTTCGCGGGAGACAAGCAGGCCACCGCGATCCTGGCCGCCATGAAGGGTCAGATGCCCGCTCTGCAGAAGAAGTATTTCGATCTGTAATTTTTACCGTTTCAGGGGGGCTTGCTTGCAGGCCCTCTTGTTTGTCATGGGGGATAGTGAAATTGCAGTTTATCGGTCTGCGACCGACAAACTGCAAATGAATAATGAAAAATGAATAATGAATAATTTCGGTGCAAATCCTTCGGATTTGTCCATTCATTCAAATAAAAATCGCGGGAAACCGAAGGTTTCCATCCTCCATTATTCATTATTCACTATTCATTCTTCATTATTGGGTTTATCGCAGAGCGATAAATCCAAATTTGAAGTCTCTTTTTGTAAAGAAACTGTAAACTCCCCCGTTTTTCCCCAAAAACCTGAAAGGTTTCCCCCTCTTTTTGCGTCTTATAAGGTGAAATCACTTTGAAAGGATCTCTGTCATGACCTATTTCATCCTCGCCGCCTCGGCGATCCTGGCTATCATCTTCATAGCGAGCATCATCTCCGCCATTCGTGAGAGAGGCCGTTCCAACAAGGGGCGGGTCTACCTCCCCGGCTTTTTCGCCTGGATCGGGGGCATCTGCGGAGGCGCGTTCCTCATCCCCACCCTCATCGTCCTCTTGACCACCAACGAGTCCCCGTGGCTCTCCTTCTGCTTCCTCTGCTTCTCTATGCTGGGAGGTTCCCTGTCCCTGGCTCACCTCAACTGCCGCATCACCTTTGACCAGGAGTCCTTCACCCACAAGAATTTCCTCGGCATCAAGCGCACCTACACCTACGATCAGATCACGGGCCTCAAGGAGGGCACCCACGAGGATATTTTCTACATGGGCCGTCATTTCGCCATGCTGGACGAGTATTCCGTGGGGGCTATGGAGTTTGAGATCATGGCCAAGAAGCGGTATCAGGCCTTGAACGGCGGCAAGCCCATTCCCAGAGTCAAGCCCAAGCTGCCCGATCCCTTCAACGGGCACGTAGAGGGCGGCGCGGGGCTGATCGTGGTGTATATCGGCATCACCCTCCTGCTCCTTGGTCTTCTGGGATGGCTGGTGGCCGACGTATACATTCTGCCCCCCTCCCCCGATGAGAATGAGCGGATGGAGGTGGTCTTCGACCGCGCCGCGGTGCGGGGGGACCATCTATACCTCTACCCCGCGGACGAGAGCATGGAGAGCTTCCAGGAGAGCTTCCAGATCCGCCATCTGGACGGGTCGGTGGATCTCGATCCCATCAAAAAGGCCTGCGACGGCACCACCGTGGTCACGGTCTACGCCGATCGCACCAAGCCCAAGAATGGGGATGCCTACTATTGGGTGGAGGCGGTCATGGTGGGAGACACCGTCCTGTTCTCCTTTGAGGACAACCAGCGGCTCCGCCAAAACGAGTATTGGCCTCTGATCCCCTTCATCGGCGGCTTTATCCTTTTGTGGTGGGTCTTCATCTTCTTCTCCATCCGCGTGGGGCGCAACCCCGAGCGGTACAGCAAAAAGGTCATCCGCCTGTTCTTCAAGGACGGGTATGTGCATTGACATTTGGCAATTAAAGTAATAGGTAATAGTGAATAGTGAAAGTGAGGAGGGAAACCTTCGGTTTCCTTCATTATTGACCAAAAATGGACAAATCCGAAGGATTTGCACCTCCACTCTTCACTTTTCACTTCAAATTTGGGTTTATCGCAGAGCGATAAACCCAAATTTGAAGTATTCCGC
>JBGVRH010000098.1:0-53135 GCA_045128275.1 Eubacteriales bacterium
TAGTGGGGAAAATATAATTCTTACAATAGTTACAGGCATTTTTTAGGTGGCGGAGCGACGAGGGCGTCGCTCCCTACAATGGGTTATTGGCAACCAAGCTATCGTGCCGAACAGCCCGACAAACAGCAATTTTCATGCATCAGGATTCAACCGTATCCGCTCATCCGCCCAGGTCTCGTGCAGATTCAGCCACAGCCGACGGTTATAGATATGGAAGATCAGGTACGCGATGGGCGCGTAGATGATGGCACCGATACTGAACTGCATGAAGAACTGCACGCAAGCCACCACGGCATAGGCCACCAGCTCCGCGCGAAAGGTCTTGTCGCGGGACACCACCTTGCGGTCGGCCTTGCGGGAATAGACTTCACCGCCCAAGAGATTCAGATACTCTCGCCGCGCCTCGGAGTCGCGGGGCTTGCGTACCCGCCACACGATGAGGATCGCCCCCACCTGCAACAGAAACAGGAACAGGGTGTAAGGAAGCGCCGCCCACTTCTGCCCCACCAGCGCGCAAGCCACGGTGAACAGAATGTCACCCAGGATCAGAAACATCAAAAAATGGGTCACGGCGGCCGTAATGGCCATGGGAATGATGGATCGCACGAACCGTCTCATAGATACCTCCGTCGATATTCACCGCTCCGTTTCGGGCGGTTCTTTTGCTTTGTGGTATCTTTATTATACGGTATTTTACAATCCTTGTCAATGATTTTCCGGTCATTTCATTCTCTACCGTTTCGGCAGTCGGATTCTCTGTTTGATTGAGTTGCTCGGGAGGCAATTTCAACCATCGGTTTAAGTGATTAGAAATTTATCGAAATACTCTTGACAGAAAGTGATTAGACGTGTATAATATCACTGTAGCCCATGGACATACGAATCAAATATGAAAGGAAATAGAATCATGAACTATCTGGACATTGACAAAGCCCTTGTCGACCTCACCCGCGCCAAGTGCGCCGAGTGCAAGGCACGGCTGGATGCCGTCCCCAAGGACAAGCCGGGCGAGCGCAAGGCCTTGCTGATCGAGAACGGTATGTACACCCTCTGCGGCAACGCGGGTCTGCTGTTCAACGCAGGATGGGAGAGACAGCGCACATACCAGATCCGACAGAACTTTTGGGGTATGATTCTCCCCAAATACCCCAAGCACCAAGAAGTCTATGCCTCCCTGAACGATGACGAAAAGCTCTCCTTCATGGCCGCGTGGCAGGCCGACCTCTTCATGCGGGATCAGCTCCTGGCGGGATATATCACCGAGCTGGCCCAAGCCGAGGCCGCAGGGGACGCGAAGAATACCTTTGAATTCCGCATCAAGATCGGCGCGGTGCGGGAGATGCTTTCTATCTGGGAGGCATGGCGAGCCGAAAACGGCGTATATCCCAACTTAATGGAGGAGGCATGACCATGGTCAACACGAAATTCTACAAGCTGGCCGACGAGGCCCTGTCCCGTGAATGCGCGCGGATCGAGCGCTTCACCGACGCGCTGGACAAAGATCCCGCCGAAAAGAAGGCGCAGATCGCCGCATACAAGTGCGCCAAGTACCGCTACGCCACGGTCTCCCTCATCCACGCCTCCATCCACAACATCAACCGTTGCCGCGGCCTCCACGACATGAGCGCCTTCCACTACCTGCTCCTTCCCTTCGATGAGCTTTTCAAACAGCACGGGGACTATCTCGCCCTCTACGATGCCGCCGCCGACGCAGACAAGCCCGACTACAGCCTGTACTACGCCATGCTGGCCTTCATCGAGTCCGAGACCGCCAAGCTGGAAAGCAAGCTCCCCCACGCCTCCGACTGGGAGACCGTGGAGCTGACCGAGCGCATGGGGGGCCTACGCTTCGCCAAGGTCTGCCTCGACGAGGCCTGGAGCCAAAGAGAGGTGTGACATGACCGAAAACCTCACCCTACTCAAGCTCCTGGCCGACGAGACCCGCCTGCGCATCATCAACATCCTGGCCGAGGGGGACTCCTACGTGGAGCTGATCGCCACCAAGCTGGAGCTGACCCCCGCCACGGTGTGCTACCACCTCAAGAAGATGGAGGCGGCGGGCATGGTGAACTGCTCCCGCGCCCAGTTCTACATCATCTACTCCCTCAACGGAGATATCTTCGACCGCCCCCTCCGCGACCTCCTGATCACGGGGGACACCACCGCCGACAAGGAGGCCGCCTACGAAAGAGAGGTCATTTCCACCTTCTTCAAGTACGGCCGCCTCACCCGCCTCCCCGCCCAGCGCAAGAAGCAGGAGATCGTCCTGCGGGAGATCTCCCGCCGCTTTGAGCGGGACCGCGACTACCCCGAGCCCGAGGTCAATGCCATCATCGGGGAGGTCTACGACGACTTCTGCACCGTCCGTCGGGAGATGATCGGGTGCGGGATCATGACCCGTCGGGCGGTCAAGGGGAGCTTTGACGTGTACCGCTTGGTGTAAATATCGGTAACCGACAACCAATCATCCCAAATCGCGACCGATTATCCCACTTTTTCGATCTTGATCCAATTTTGTGTTATACTGTAAGCACCCACAAAAAAACACGATCCACCCTTCACTTCCAAGAAAGGAGTCCCCCATGAACACCGTGAACACCCTCCGCATCTCCGCCTCCATCCGCTCCTATCGGCAGGAAAGATCCATGAACCAGACCTCCTTCGGAGAGCTGTTCGGGGTCTCCGCCCAGGCCGTGTCCAAGTGGGAGCGGGAGATCTCCTGCCCCGATATCACCCTGCTCCCCGAGATCGCCCGCGTGCTGGGGGTCAGCATCGCCTACCTGTTGGGGGCGGAATGATCCCCCACCCATAATAAAAGCCCGCCCGTTACCCTCACGGTACAGGCGGGTATTCTTGTGCCGTCACTCTGTCTCAGGCCGCACCACGCGGTGAGGCTTTCCGCTCTTTTCACAGGCGTTTATCACGAAACGGCTCCCCCGGGAGGTGCCGTCCCAGAAGATCAGCACGCAGTCAGCATAGTCCACGATCTCCAGATTCCGTTTCAGGGGCGCGCCCTTGCCGTACCGCCTGTAATCGGGCTTGAACTCGGTGAGGGTCAGACCGTGGGCCACCGCGTAAGCCGCCGCGCATTGGTCGATGCCCTTGGCGCCGCCGCTGACGATCTCGGTGGTCTCGGGGGGCAGATAAGGAGAAAAATCTTTCACAGACAGGCCTCGGGAGCCTACGATTGCTACTTTCATGGTCACCTCCAAACATATTTTGAACATATTTTGTATTCATTTATCACATTATAACACAAAATAGATGTAAAGTAAATGCATAATATGTTAATTCGGAGGCTATTATGGCTACAAAAAGTTTATCCATCCGCATCGACGAGACCATGCTGGACAAGCTCCATGTGATCGCTGACTATGAAGGAAGAAGCGCGAACAGCCAGATCCTGATCCTGATTCGGGATTGTATCGAAAAATATGAAGATCGACACGGAGAGATCACTATCGGGAAACGGGACAAGAAGGGCAACGATTAAATGAGAAACAAGAAAAACAAGCACCTCGGCATCGAGATCGACCCCATCCTCCACTACAAGCTCCACTATATCGCCAAATATGAGGGCAGAAGCGGCAACGGCCAGATCCTCTACCTCATCCGCAAGTGCATCGCCGAATTTGAAAAGCAGGACGGTGAAATTCAAGTGCCCGATGACGTGAAGAAGGAATCCTGAAAGCATACCCGATCAACGATCACACCGTAAAGAGTTTTTGAAAGAACCGTTTTTCTCCCGTTCCATCGCGCTCCAATTTTGCATTTTGCATTTTGCATTTTGCATTTTCCTACACTTCCCCACACCCAAAAAGGGACGACATTCCTCCCAAACACCGTTTTTCGCGCGTCGGAGGTCTGTCGTCCCTCTTTTTCTGTGGATAAAAGCCCGCTTGCGGTGGAAAATTACTCTCCCTTTTGGGGCTTGTCAGTCCTGCTCGGTCTGCGCCGCTCCGCCATAGCCACCTTGTACAGCTCCTCGGTAGCCAGTCTCGCCTTGGCCACAGGCGGGATCTTGCCGTCGGGGGCGGTGGGGAAACAGTAGTACAGGCAATCGCGGTTGCCGATGCCGATGACGTCCCCGATGCAGTACCAGTAGAAATCGGCATTCAGGGTGTGGGAGACGCAGGGCTTCTGCTCGTAGTTGAGCTTCCCCTTACAGCCCGTCAGACGGAAGCCGTCCTTGCTATGGGTCAGCCAGCCGTCCCCTACCATGTAGAGTCCCTTGTAGTCCACCATCAACCCGATCTGCACAGGGGTATCCAGACGGTACTCCCCGCGGTCGATCTCTCGCTTCACCTCTTGTCGCTCCCAGTCGTACCAGTCGGGGATGTGGGGGAACTCGGTGACTCCGTCGGTAGCCTCCAGGCGGCTGTCCTCGTTCAAGAACCAGGTCTTTCCGCAGACATGGCAGGTTATTTCTGTCCCCTTCCCTTCCATATCTCCCTCGGCCATGCAGGCGGGGCACTTGTACAGGATGCGGTGGAGCCCGTCGGCGCGGAAGGTCTCGGTGATCTTGACCCCCCGCTCGTACTGCTCGGCTAAATTGTCAAAGGTAAAGGCCTTCTGCACCACCGCCTCCAGCTCCTCAGCGGTCTTGGTCTTGACCTCCTCGGCGGTGAGCAGGGTGGTGACGTCGGCGGAGGTTCTGACCTTGCGGTTCTGCAGCCCGTTGTACAGAGGGTCGCGGGCGAAGGCGTTGTGGGTGGTGATCATGAGAACAGGCACGTTCAGCATCTTGATCAGCCCGCCCGTGACGGGTGCCATAGCGGTGGCGCGGCCGTCAAAGGAGTAGCCCGCCTCGGGGTAGAGCAAGACCGAGGTCTTCTTCTCATGGAGCATGTACTTCATGTCCCGAATGAGGTTCAGATCGGTGACGAATTTTTGGGTGGGAATGCATCCCAGCAGCTTCATGAGCAGTCCCTTGCCCACCATAGCGTCGGTGGTGCAGACGATGCCGAACCGCTTGGGGTACAGCGCCCCCACCGCCATCTTGAGATCGATGAAGCTGGAATGGTTCATAAGGATGAGGCAAGGCTCCTTGGGCTCGCTCTTTTTGTCGCGGGTGTAGGTAAAGTGAGTCGCCCACAGGTCGGGGGCCAAGGCGATCCGCATGATCGTGCGGAACAGGAACGTAGGCTTCCAGGGCTTCGTATGCTTGGGTCGGGGGAGGGCCATCACCTCGTCGTAGGTGCGGCGCATGGTCTTGATCTTCATACCGTGTACCTCCGGGTCGTCAAGTTTACATTGACTTCACATTGGGCTCATTATAGCACAGATATCCGCCCTTGTCAAGTAGTTTCCTCCCGCGGGAGCAGCGAGGAGACGAAAAAGCAAAAAGAGCAACGGCATGCGGCGATGTCGTCACTCTCTTGCTGTTGAAAACTTGCTGTTGAAAACAGCGGTTATTCTTTCTTGGTGGGTGGTTCGTCGCCGCCGAAATTGTAGTCCAAGCCCACGTAATTCAGCTCGCGCTGATACTCGCTGATGGTTTCGTCGGACAATTTCTCCAAGCGGTTCATGCGCCGACGGTAGCGGTCGCGGTGGTTGATGGCCAGGTCAGCCAGACGGATGATCCAAATGAAGGGCAACAGGAAGGCCAACTTGTTCAGAATCGGATAATGCAACTGCATGACGGCCAAGGAGGGGAAGAACAGTTGCAGTTTCTTCTTCTTCTTCACCGACTTGGTGGATTTGGACAGCTTCAAGCCATCCGAAATGATGTTCAGCTCGGCACGCCCAAAAACGCCGTCGAAGAAGATCTTATCGGTCAGGTAATCGGTCAGCTCGGTGGAAGGCGCGTCCTCGAACCAAACCTGCAAAAGGAGCATGATGTTCTCATAGAACTCGTGGAGCTGCAGCTTTTCCAGCTCCTTTTCCATGTACGCGATGTTCAGATCGGGATTTTTCTTCTTGAAGAAGTAGAAATCCAGCACGTACTTGATGCCGATTCCCTGGTCGCGGTAGTGCTTGGCGAAGTGGGTAAACAGGAACACGAAGGTATCCTCGGGGGACATTTCGTAGCGGTAGCCGCCTTCCTCGCAAGGATGGCCGAAATCCCAGCCATCGCCGTAGTAAGCATAGTAATCCTTATTGTAGCTGGGAATCAAACGCTTATGCAGCTCGATTTGCAGTCCCGTCGGGGTACGCCAGCTGTACTCATGGTCGCTTTCGTAGTCAAACCGACACCCCAAGGATTCCATGACGGCGGAGACACGGGCATACTGATCCATACGGATGAGAATATCCGCGTCACCCATGGTGCGCATTTCGGGGCTGGGATACATGGGCTTGAGCAGAGTTCCCTTCACGGGCATATAGTCCACTCCCGCCTCGTCAAAGGCCTTGCAGATACGGATGATGGTGTCCATCTGATCCGCGTTATGGCTCAGATACATACAGAACCGCGAGAAAAAAGCCCCGAAAAGAGGGTGAGACGTATATGCCGGAACCTGGCTGATTCCGTAATACAGAGCGGCTACGATCTGCTGCTTTTCCGCGAAATCATACACCGTCCGAAAATCCATATCAATGGGCTGACTCGGCTCAATCTCCAGCAAAGAGGCCTTCAGAAGGGATAGGATCCCTTTTTGGAAATCATTCATACAGCATCCTCTACTTTTCAGATCTCTTGGCGCATTCGGCGCAAGACCTGTAATCTGTTTCATTATACCACATAAAACCTGCATTGTCAATAGCTTTGGCCGCACAGAGAAAAGAGCCGTCGCAAGAAACGACAGCTCTTGACTCAATTCTCTCCCTTCCGACGCATGCGGGCAAGCTTGTAGGGGAGACGGTGGCACACATTGATCACGTATGCAAGGGGGGGATGGATCAAGCGGAAAGGCTTCCAGACCTTGACCCAGAAGCGATAGGACTTGGACTCCACTGAAAACTTCTCTTCGGTACGAATGATATGGGTTACGTGAGCAAGGATCTGGCCGGGATGTATTTCCTCGCGCCATCTTTGGGCGTCGCCCTTGATGATCAGGGTGCCGTTCTTGTTGATTTTGACAATGCGGTGCAAAACCGCAGACATATCCGTCCGCACGAAGAAAACAATATCGCCCACCTTGGGCTGATATCCCGAATCCTTTTTCAGAAACGCGATCGACTGCTTATGAAAGAGAAATGGGGTCATGCTCATCCCCGTAATCATAAGGGGAATGACGGTTCCCTCCTCCGCTTGATGCAAAAGCATGAGCATTTGCATACGATCGATCTCTCGATGTTTCTCTTGACTCATGAAAATTTCCTCCTCCCCTCGATCAACCGGGGAACAGCACGGCCTTGACCATGTCCACGGCAGACTGATCCTTGTCACAGCTCATTTGATAGATCGGTACACGGGGCAGCATCAGATCTACCGTCTCCATGACCTTCTCGGTCAAACGCACGTCCCAGTTGGGCATAAAAACGCTGGGCATATAGGAAACCAGCGCCTCAAGATCGTTCAGGGGACGCAAATACTTCTCCTCCTCGCGAACAAGATCAATGATCGCGCGGAGACGGATACGCTTGTTCACACAGTAGGGAGAGGACCCTCGCCACGGACTTCCATAGGCAAAGATCTCATTTGGATACTCCGGCTTCACAGACAAAAAGACCTTGTCGCCGTTGATGATCTCCGCGCCCTCATGCTGCTCCCACAGAATGGCCTGGGTGGTCTTGCCAACGTTGGACCGTCCGGTGAACATAATGCCGCCGTACCCGGGAACGTCGATCAGGGCACCGTGTACAAAAATGGTCTGAAAGTAAGTCAGACGGGAATAGATCGCCAGGAGCAACAGATCGGACAAGCCCTCTTTTTGCCGCGCCCGCACGCTGATCCTTTCAAAGGTATCATCAGCGACCAGGACAGCGGAGCTTTCGCGGGTAAGCGTCAGCACATGGCTCACGGGAAAATCATGGTCAACGGTTTCCACACCGTGGGAGGGCGGAGTCGCGGTTCTTCTGATAGAACAAATCGACTCCTGACCGCAGGGATCAGGAGCCGATTTGCACTCTGAATCGCATTCAAATCCCGTCAGGAGGTCTGACAAGGTGTCATCCCCTACCCGCACGATGTGGTCAGCTATCAGATAGTGGTTTCGCATATGTATTCAGTTACGCGAAATTAGTAGCAGTTGAAATCACCGGTAAGGGGATTCATCTTGTCCATGATCTCCTGCAGCTTCTCAGGCTCATTCTTCTGCAGATTAGCGAAAGCAAGCAGAATGCTGGTCTGACCGGGCTCCAGGTAAGTCTTGATCTGAGTAGAGTTGAAGAACTCGTTGCAGTTATCCCCAGCGTTGGCGTAGCTACCGAAACCGGTCAGGCTGGTATCGGGGTTCTTGGAAGTAGCAATGTTCTCGTTCACAACGAAAGCAATGTTGGTAGCAACGGGCTTAACATAAAACTTCTTCATGGTCGTTATTTTCCTTTCATAAATTCACTTGCCAAAACGGCAATCTTCTCGTGTACCGGCCCATTTCATGAGTACCCATCTCAATCGACGGTTGGCACACAAACACTTCCCATAGCCGGAGATTATTCCTCAGCGTCGGGATCGAACAGGCAGTTGGGATCGATGTTGTTGATGAACGCGAGGAGAAGATCATAGAAACGATCATACCTGTCGTTCTTCGTGTTGGAAGCCTCAAAGCGAGTATCACCGAAGATGTACTTCTTGTCCCCCTCGATGGTGTAGTGAATACCGAAACGGTCACTGATGGGGAAACCGGAGAGCGAGATATTCTCGTTCATGCGGAGGGCAACAACCTTGCCTTCGGGCTTCAGATAATCCTTCTTCATGGTAGAGTTCTCCTTTCTATAAATCTGGCTCTGTACCATACATTATATACTATTTTGCCAAAAGTGTCAAGATATTTTAGAAAAAATATCAGACAAATTTTGATTTCATTTTGACCCGCAATTTATACTTTTTCAACAAATCACTCTTGGGGCGTTTCTTTGCACTCACTCTCAGCGGTGCTTTCGGCCTTCGCCTTCAGCTCGTTGTAGATGCGATGCTTCTCCGCGGCCTGGGAGCAGAAGGACTCGGATACCTTTTCGGGATCTCCGCTCTCGGAGGCCAGAAGGCCGGGACAGCGTCTGCAAAACTCAACGTGCTCACAGGTCTGACATTCCTCGGGGGTCTTGATGGCGGCCACCTGATCCAGCATCTGTTCCCAGGCACTCTTGAAGTCCAGGGGGAACTTGATCTGCACGTAGGGCTTAGGGGAAAAGCCGCAGAAGCCCAGGTGACCGTGCCAGGTCAGGAAGAAGGTCATATTCACGCCGGCACACCGTGCGAAGGGACGCAGATCAACGACCTTGACCATCTCCTTCTTCATGGACTCCAGCGTCCATTGGATCTCATCTGTCCGCGTGCGGGAGGTCTCGGGAGTACCCAAGTCGCTGCGAGCCGAAAGCGCGACAGCCGAGGTATGGTAGAACTTGAGCTGCTTCTCCGCGGCGAAGCGGTACATAGCCGCGAAATCGTGCATATTCTCATGCACAATGGTAGTGGTGCAGTAGAAGGGTAGCCCCGACTCATTCAGCAGATCCAGCGCGCGGGATACGCGGGTAAAGCCGTCCTTGACCCCGCACATGGTCTCGTAGGTCTCATTGCTGGCACCGTACAGGGACAGCTTGATGTTGTGAGGCGGATCCTCCTTGAAATGCTTGATCACCGTCTCGTCGATCAAAAGGCCGTTGGAATATACGGCAACCAGAAGTCCCAGGGAGGTCATGCCGTGGTAGATCTCCCAGAACTCGGGATGCAGGAAGGGCTCGCCGCCGGTCAGGGTGACGAACAGCAGCCCCATATCGCGGGCCTGGCGGGCGATCTCCAGCCACTCCTTGGCGGACATATACCTTCCCTGCTTTTCCATGCCCTTTTTATCCAGTCGGACGTAGCACATAGGGCAACGGAGATTGCAAAGAGGGGTCAGCTCAAAGGTGGCGAAAAGGGGAAACTTCTGAAGCCTTGCCCACAGAGACAGCTCTGTCTTTAATTTCAGAAATTCGGGAGTGGTTTCAACTCCCTGCTCACACTCAATGCTCATACGGTGACCGCTCCCAATTGGGCAAGGTAATCCACGAAGTCATTCACGTCACGGACGGCGACGTCACGCTCCACGTCGTACTCTGCCATCAACACGTCGGCCAGAGCCTCCACGGTATCGGTTCCCTTCTCGATGGCCTGCCACAGCAGGTAACCGCTTTCGGTCAGAGAAACCATGCCCTTCACCTCGTTGGTCATGGAGCCGTAAGGGACGGCCATGTACTGTACGCCGATCTTGCGGAGTACAAAGCCTTTTTTCAACTGAATAGCCATTGGTATATCCTCCTTATAATGGATGATGAAAACTGTTACAAACAAGGATCAAAGCCGCCCACGGGCGGATTCATCGCAATGCGACGGATTTATGCCTTGGCCTCCACGGGCTCCTCCTCGTCGGGCTGCAGGTCGCTGACGCGAAGCTCGGCGGCGGAATTCAGCCGCTGGAAGCAGCCGTCACCGTCCACGCGGAAGATGAGGTCGGAATACTCCAGCATGCTGGCGCGGTGGGTGGTGATCAGGCAAACGCGATTGGGGTTGGATGTCATGATGTTGCGAAGCACACGGGCCTCGGTATCAATATCCAGGGCAGAGGTGGCCTCGTCCATAATGAGAATGGGGGCATTCCGCAGAATCGCGCGGGCGATGGAGAGGCGTTGCAGCTGACCCTCCGAGAAGTTGTGACCCTTCTCGCTGACCTCGGCGCGGTAGGTCTCGGGAAGAGCCGAGACGAAGCTCCAGGCATCGGCGGTCTTGAGGGCGTTGACGATCTCCTCCTCGGTGGCGTCGGGCTTGACGGCGCGGAGGTTGGATTCAATGGTGCCCGAGAAGATGCTATTGCCCTGGGGGACGTAGGCGCAGAGACGGCGCACGCTCTCGGTCAGGGGTACGGACACCGAGCCGTCGGCGGTGCTGACGGTGACGGTTCCCTCGCAGGCCTGCAGCAGAGACAGCATGATCCGCAGAACGGTGGTCTTACCGCCGCCGGAGGGGCCGACGAAGGCGGCAACCTGACCGGGCTCTACGCTAAAGGAAACCTTATTGAGGATCATAGTCTCGGACTTCTGATAACGGAAGCTGACGTCCCGCACCTCAATGCGGACGCCCTGCTTTTCAGCGGCCTCGCAAAGAGCCTGTGCCTCGGCGGCGTACTCGTCGGTCTCGGCGGGAAGCTGGGTAACCTCCATGACACGGCCCGCGGCAGTAGCGGTGGACACGGCGGAGGGCACCATGGATACCAGAGCCGAGAAGGATGCGGACAGGGTACCCGACATGCTGAGGAACAGAGCCATATGCTCGTAAGTAAAGCCGGGCTGGGTGGCCAGGCGGTAAATGCCTAGGGCGTAGCAGCCGTAGCCCGCCAGCAGGCCAATGAAGCCCATGACGATGCTTACCAGGATGGTGATCTTGGTATAATCCAGGCGGATCTTGCGGTACTCCTTGAGCAGGTCACGCAGGTTCTTGCAGTAGGTAGCACCCAGATCAAAGGCCTTGACCAGCTGGATATTCTGGAAGACCTCCTCGTTGAAGGAGAGGATGCGGCCGTTGATATCCCGCATCTTTTCGTTATGCCTACGCATGATGCGCATCATGGGACGGGCGGAGAAGACCAGAATGGGCGCGCTGGCCAGAGCCAGGAGAGCCATGATCGGATCCTTGGTGGCGATGATGAGGAATGCGCCGATAAACTGGGCGGAGCGGGTAATCAGGTTGGGAATAAAGTGGATGACGCCCGAGGAGATGTTGCTGACGTCTCCCTCCAGGCGGTTGATGAGATCGCCCGAGTGGTAATTGCACATAGCCTCCCAACGGGTGACGACCATCTTGCGGAAAATATCCTCGCGGATCTCGTTGACCACGCGGATGCTGATGCGGGTGGATATCCAGGTGGCTCCGGCATTGATGAAGATCTGGCTGACCGCCAGGGAAATGGCGACGATGATCCACTGGATCACCTCGCTCTTCATGAAGACGGGCGTGACCGCACCGATCAGAGCGGCCTGGGCGTACTGGACGATCAGTCCCATGCCCACGCCAAGCAAGCCCAAAACAATGTAAAAGGCGATGCTCAGCCAGTACCGCTTCATATAGTGTCCCAGCCAGATCCACTCCCGCAAAAGCTCGGGCAGACGGCTGATGAATCGTTTCAGTTTTTTCATTTTACATCCTATTAGTCATATTTATCCCCACGTTCACCGTGTGGGCATCCTTTTGCAGTTTCATTATAACACATATAAAACGAAAAATCAAGGGGTATTGAGGAAAAAAACCATATATCCCGCAATCTTTCGGTAAACCGTCACCTTTTCTACACACCCGTCACGGAATGCTGTTTTTCGCGCACAGGTGCAAAAAAACGGGAGAGTGACCCGCAGTCACCCTCCCATTCGCTTACAGGGGATTCCGATCAGCGACGCGGCGCGCGGTGGGCCAGAGCCATGCCAACCGCGGTCGGTCTCGGTCGACTCCCAAGCGGTCGATTGTCTCCTATTTCCTCGAATGGAGGAAACGGAAGATCAATACGCTTGTATTATAGCACATCGTGCCGTCGTTGTCAATTGTTTTTGGTAATTTTTGGTATTATTTACCGTAGAAACCTTTCCCGTTTTTTCGACAGAGCCAAGGCACATCCTGCCGAAATCAGGAGAGCGGCGGCGGATACCGTCGAGCCACAGCCCTTTTTGGCGGGAGGAGTCTCGGACTCGGGAGCACTTCCCTGCTCCTCGGTGTCGGCGGGCGCGGGGGGCTCGGTGTCGATGGGATCGGACTCCACAGGAGCGGGATCCGTCTCGGTCTCGGCAGGCAGAGTCTCCTGCTCCAGCCAATCGTAGGTGGGCAGGGGATCGTCCGTGAAGTCACCGCCCTGGATGGTCCACTTGCGCTGGCTGTACACCGTCTCGCCATCCAGCTCGTAGGAGGCGGTGACGGTGAGGACAGATCTGTTCTTGCAGTAATCGCGGAAGGCGGGCACCGTGATATCCAGCGTTTCGGTAGAAAGCCCCTTGTTATCCGCCGAGAAGGCATCCACGCTCATGGTGATGCGCTCGGCGTACAGAACCGTATCCCCGCTCATGATCTTGAGGGTCACGGGCAGGTCGGTGACAGCCGCCCCCGTATCGTTGACCAGCACGATGGGCAAGCGGAGCTTTTGCCCGCGCTTGACCTCCTCGGTGTACTCGTCGATGACGATGCCCAGATCCGCGAAGGCATTCTTCAGAAGCTCCTTGGTGTAGGGGCGGATCTGCAAGGACTCGGCGGTGGAGACGTCGGGGGACAGGATATCCGAGGTGACACCCTGGGCACTCGGGAAGGAGGAGCCCAGACCGCAGAAGAAGAGCAGACCGATGTAGGCGCGCTCGGTGCGGAAGGCCTCCATCTGGGCGGCCATCAGCTCGGCATAGTAGGCCAGCCGCTCCTCGTTGGTGGCACCGGGCAGGGCGTTGTTCCACGTCCCCGCCGTACCGCTCATGGCCGCGCCCTCGCGGTTGATCCAGTATTCGCCGTGCTCGTTGATGAGGTAGGGATGGTCGGGGTACTGGTCATAGGTCCAGCCGATGTTGGCGGTGGTGACGATGGGCTTGGACACGTTCATGCTGTTCAGACCGCTGATGCCCTGCTGGCCTATAATATAAGGATGACATTCCACGGGATCGTTCTCCCCCACGGGAGGCCGCCAGCCGTTCTCCCAGGGACGCTTCTGGAGATCGTACTCCCGTCCCTTGCGGATGATCTGATCGGGCAGATCGTAGGTGGCCTCGTTCTGGGCATCGAAAACGATCATGGAGGGATGGTTGGCGCGGTTATCGATCCAGGCGTAGATCTCGGGCATGATGGTGTCCACGGTATCCACCCCCGCGTTGCCCCAGATGGGGTACTCGTCAAAGATCATCATGCCCATCTCGTCGGCGATATCGAACCACTTACTGTTGGCATGACCCAGATGGGTGCGGAAGCAGACCCAGTTCACGTCCTTGAACTCCGCGTAGAGCTTGCGGATCCAGTCCTCCTCCCAGGGGGTGGTGCCGCAGAGGGGATCGTCATAGTACCGCTCGATGGCCACGTTGGTGCCGAAGAGGTAGAAGATCTCCCCGTTGAGGCGGGCGTACTTGGTGACGGGGTCGAAATCAAAGGTGCGCATACCGAAGCGGGCGGTGTAGGTGTCCCCTGCGGTCTTGACCTCGATGCGGTAGAGGTAGGGAGAGTCGGGCGACCAGCACTTGTCCTTCGTCCAGCTCTGAAGCTCCACGGCATCCACCACGAAGGTAGCTATGCCGTTCTTGTTCACCTTCACACCCTTTTGGGTGAATTCACCCACCTTGACCTCGGTCTGCTTGGCCACGCCGTTTTCAAAGATCCCCAGCTCGTAGATGGAGATGGTCACGTCAGTGGTCACAGCCTTGTCGGAGCGGTTGTTGAGTGTTACCTGCACCTGCACCGTCCCCTTGTCGATGTTGGGGTTGGTCTGGACGGCCTGCACCTCGGGGGCGGCGTTGAAGATGAGGGAGACCGAATCCGTGATGCCCGGCTCGTCCTCGGTGGATTCGCCGTCGTAGAGCACGTGGGCGGGGGTATTGGGGTTGCCGAATTGGAGAGACCACGCCCCCAGCATGATGACGATCTCGTTTTCTCCCTTCTTCAAGAAGTCGGAGATATCGGTGTAGGAGTGGGAGTAATTGTACTCATAGCTCCCCGCGTACTGGCCATTGACGTAGATATGGCGGCCGTACTGGGCAGAGCCGATGTAGAGGAGTGCCTGACCGGTGGGCTCCTCCTCCAGCACCACGGTCTTTCTGTACCAGGTCAGAGCGCCGCTGTACTCTCCGAGATCGAAGGCGGCGGAGTGCCACAGACCGGGGACGGGGATGGAATTGATGAAGTCCACTCCCTCGGGAATGGTCTTGGGAGCCGATACGCCGCCCGAAGCGCCGGAAGTATCGATCCCCCAGATGCCGTCCAGGGAGACCGTCAGCCGCTCCCCCGTCTCGGGCATGGTCTGCACCGTCACTACCTCGGGATCGGGAGCAAAGTTCACCGCTACGTAGTCCAGCCAAAGCTCGCCCTGGGTGACGGTCAGGGTCAGCTCGTCCCCCTTGGCGTAGGAGTCGGTGCGCAGACCCGCCCCCGCGTAGGTACGGAGCACGGTCTTACCCAAAGACAGCGTGCCGAGGACGGTGCTTCCCTTCTTCACCGCCACGGCGGCATCTGCCTCGGCGCGGTAGGACAGGCTCAGCACGTTGTACTTGTCATGGACGGCCGGAGCCTTAAAGGTCACGCTCTGCCCCGCCGAGAGCTGGATGCTCTTGGCGTAGGTGGCCATGATATCCGCCTCGGCCTTGGTGGACAGAACGGCGGCGGTGAGGGTATTGGCGGGCGCGTCGGCCACCGTCCCCGAGGCCTCGCTGGTCAGCCACAGGCGATCCAGATTCACGTCCACGTTGGGACGGATGCGGATATCCGACCCCGCCGGGATGTAGACCATGGGGGACACGGCGATGTAGGAGGAATCCATATTCCAGGAATTGGAGGTGGAGAAGGGGATCAGACCCGCCTCATGGAAGCTCTCCTCCCAGGGATAGCGGACGTAGAGGCTCATGTTGTTGGTGTTGGGCGCGGCATAGGCAATGTGGATGCAGTTGGACTCCACCACGTTCTCAAACTCAAAGTATTTGCCGCCGGTGCTCCCCGCGACCGCGCCTCCCGAAGCGTTGACATCCGCCACGCGGGTGACCGCCATGGGTGTCACCCCGTCGGAGGCGTACACCAGCGCGTCCTCGCACTCAAAACGATCCGCAGGAGCGGCCGTGAATTCCGCGTCGAACACGGCCTCGCCGTCGGCGGTAAAGGTATACTTGCCATCCTTCACGTCAGCCGTCACATCCTTTCCGTTTTTCGTCAGCTTGATGAGGCTCCCTCCCGCCATGGGTGTGATTGTCAGAGTCACCTGCGTCCCCTCGGGCACCAGCCCCTCGCGGGACAGCTTCAGCGTACCGTTGCGGGTAGCCTCGGCCTCTACGCGGTAGTAGGGGCAGGCATTATCCACGGAAGCAAGGGTGCCGTACACCTCCAGCTCCCACATGGACATACCGTACTGCGCCAGGGCGCGGGCCACCTCACGGATGCGCAGGAACCGTCCCATACCGCTGACGGAGGTCTCCACCCAGCCCGCGGCGGCATTCGTCACCTGCTTCAGCTGGGTAAAGGTCTGCCCGTCCTGGGAGATCTCCAGCACGTAGGCGGAGGGGTGGGCCGCCTCCCAGTTGATGCGGACCTTGGTCACGTCATAGTTGTTCCCCAAGTCCAAAACATACCACGCATGATCGGGGCAACCACCGCCCGCCGCAAAACGGGTACCGCTGTTGCCGTCCAGCGCCTTATTAGGGGTCAAAGACCCCGACTCGCTGTGACAGGCGATGGCGGTCTTACCCCGCGCAATATTCACCTCGGCGGCGG
Organism: Eubacteriales bacterium; assembly: GCA_045128275.1. Taxonomy (GTDB): domain Bacteria; phylum Bacillota; class Clostridia; order Oscillospirales; family CAG-272; genus CAMEON01. Next base: position 16,502 of record JBGVRH010000098.1, read on the forward strand.
ACACGGGCAGAGCGGTGAGGATGGTCCCCGCCAGCATAAGAACGCAGAGAAGCCACGCCAGAGCGCGGCGGGCTGCGGTGAGAGCAGATCTTTTCATGGTCATTCTCCTTTTTTGGGAAGATACATCCTTATTATAGCACACCGCCCCCGCCTTGTAAAGATATTCTGCATAAGTATTTTACTTGAATAGAAACTTTTTTGAGCAAAACGCAGAGAATTTTCGGGAAAGGGATTGACGGAGAGGGGATTTTTTGGTATGATTTTAGGGGGGCTGAGATCCTCCGTTCCCCTCCGTTGCCCCGCAGGGGCACATCATTTCCGCGAAGCGGAACTTCATTTGCGCGAAGGCTATGCCGAGCGCATCATCATTGCGCCGCGGCCACCCGCCGCGCACTTCATTTGCCGCACAGCGGCAATTCCCTCCCGAAAGGAGCCTCCCCATGAAACTCAAAGCCACCCGCGCCTTCCACTCCACCCCCATCAGCGAAAAGCTGGCCTCCAACTTCATCGAGCTGGGCTACGGCCTCCAGGTGGAGGGTATGGCCGCCGAGATGTTCTTCAACCGCAGCTTCGAGCCCTTCTACCCCTACCGCATGATCAACAAGCTCTGGTACGACCTTCTGGAGGACGAGAATGACCACGCCTCCCGCTGTGAGACCGACTGGCGGGTCTTTGATTGGTGCCACTCGGGCTACGAGCATAACGCCTGGTTCGCCTTCCCCGGCACGGCGGGCTATCAGCCCATCACCGACGACGCTACCTTCGTCATTGAGCAGTCCCCCACCGCCGACGTCCGCATTAGCTACTGCGACGATGCCTGCCACGGGAACACCGCCATGAAGGTGGAGAACAACAGCGACACCCTCGGCGGCCTCGCCCAGGACGGCAAGCATTGCTTCCCCGCCGTCACCTATACCTTCAAGGGTAAGATCAAGCGGATCGAAGGAGACAAGTGGCTGACGGTGGCTATATATAAGGAAGGCTCCACCGAGGATCCCGTGGTGACCTGCGCCCTGTGCGAGGTGGGGGACACCTATACCGAGGTGACGGCGAAATTTGAAGTCCCCGCCGAGGGCCGCTACACCTTCGCCCTCCTCCTGCCTCCCCACACCTCCGTCATCTGCGATGACTTCACCCTGATCCCCTCGGATGCCATCCGCGGCTTCAAGAAGAGCGCGGTGGAGGCGGGCAAGTACGTCTCCCCCAAGGTCATCCGCTGGCCGGGCGGGTGCTTTGCCTCCTTCTATAACTGGCGGGACGGCGTGGGCGACTACCGTCCCCCCATGTACTCCTACTTCTGGGGCGGCTACCAGTACAACGATATCGGCACCGACGAGCTGGCCACCTACGCCGAGGCCGTGGGGGCGGAGTCCATGATCTGCGTCAATATGTTCCACCCCTTCAAGCGGTTCTTCGACTACGTCCCCCCCGAGTCCCTGCAGGGGGATCCCAACGACAAGACCCTCTACGCCGCCCAACACGGCAGAGACCTGCCCCACTTCATGGACAAGGAGCAGGGTGCCAGAGAGGCCGCCGCGTGGGTGGAGTACTGCAACGGCGACGAGACCACCGAGGGGGGCCGCGCCCGCATCGCAAACGGTCGGGTCAAGCCCTACGGTATCAAATACTGGGAGATGGACAACGAGATGCACCGCTGGTTCACCGACGAGGAATACGCCGAGGCCTGCGTGCTGTACTCCCGCACCATGAAAGCGGTGGATCCCACCATCAAGATCGGCATGATCTCCTACTGCTCCTCCATCGAGAACCTTGCCCGCATGGTGGAGATCGCGGGGATGGATATCGACTTCCTCGCTGACCGAGGCTTTGAGGAGGGGGATCTGATCCGCAAGCTGGACATTCTCCATAAGTTCAATAAGGCTCACGGCACATCCATCCGCTACTGCAACACCGAGTGGCTCCCCCTCAACGGCGCGGACGTGTACAACATGGTCCCCCGCTCGGAAACCAGACAGAACAAGTGCTTCATGTTCTCCAAGTGGTCCTACGCCCTGGATGCCGCCGCCACCCTCATGATGTGGCAGAGATACGGGCAGGATATCGACTTCATCAACTTCAATAATCTGGCCAACACCCACTCCCAGTCGGTCATCGAGACCCCCAAGGAGGGTGCCTACGTCACCTCGGCGGGCATGATGATGCACCGCTTCGCCACCACCGAAGCCTACCAGACCCTCGTCCTCGACGGCTACCACGCCAAGCGCACCGATCCCGTCCAGGTCCAGCTCTCGGTCAATAAGGACGGCACCGCGCTGGTGCTGAATCTGCTGAATCGCACCGAGGAGGACGGGGAGGTGGAGATCGACCTGACCGCCTTTGCGGTGGACGAGGGCGAGGCGCGGGGCGTTCTGCTCTCGGCGGACAGCCTCCTCTCCATGAACACCCTCCGCGATCAGCAGGTGGCCGAGCGTCCCGACACCGTTGCAGTGACGGGCGGTGTCATCAAGACCACCGTCAAGGGGCTGTCCTTCGGGGAGTATGTCATTCCGCTGATCCCCTGACAATTTTCTCGGATCGGTTCGGGCGGCAGGGTGCGCCAAGGGGGCACAGGAAGCCCCGACCGTCCGCGAAGCCCGAATTTACATTGTGTTCACACATTTTTCGGCTGATCCTGTAATATTCTCCTGTAAAAAGTGTCTTATATGGTAGAGGCATATCCCCATCAGGTCATTTCCCTTACATACGCCCACACCCTACGAATCAAACCATAGGAGGAAACTATCATGAAGAAGAAGCTTTTCGTTCTGTTGCCCGTTCTGCTCGTCACCGTCCTGTGCGTCCTCGCCCTTCCCTCCTGCGGCGGCTACCGCGAATACCGCCGGGGAGCCTTCCGCTACACCGTGGAAAACGGCGAGGTGACCATCACCGAATACGTCGGCTCGGCCGCAGACGTGACCATCCCCGACACCCTCGGCGGCAAGCCTGTGGTGGCCATTGGCACGGATGCCTTTATGGATCAGCACTCCTTGAAGTCCGTGACTATCCCCGACTGCGTGACCCGCATCGAATTCGGCGCGTTTTTCAGATGCGGGGCTTTGGAGAGCGTGAATCTGGGACGAGGTATCCGTGAGATCGACGCGAGCGTGTTTTACAACTGCGACAGGCTGATCTATAACGAGTACGAGAACGGCTCCTATCTGGGGTGCCCCGGTAATCCCTACCTCGCGCTGGTGCAGATGTCCCCCTCTGTGGAGGCCGCCGTGTTCCACCCCGACACCCGCGTCATTTGCGGCGGTGCCTTTGAGGATTGCGACAATCTCGATGAGCTCATTATCCCCGAGGGCATTCTGTCCATCGGCGGCTTCGCCCTCCCCTCCCTGAAGACGATCTCCTTCCCCGCCACTATGGAGCACATCGACAGCTTAGCCTTCAGCGACTGCCGTACCCCCTCCGAGATCACCGTGGCCGAGGGCAACACCGTCTACAAGTCGGTGGACGGAAATCTGTTCTCCTACGACGGCACCCGCCTGATCCGATATGCCAGCGGTAAAGAGGATCAGACCTACACCGTCCCCGACGGTACGGTGGTCATTGAAGGCTACGCATTTTGGAACGCCAAGAGTCTGACCGAGGTGACCCTCCCCGACAGCGTGGAGGAGATCCGAGACCAAGCCTTCCTTTACTGTGAAGGTCTCAAGACTCTGCCCCTTGGAAAGGGTTTGAGGATCATCGGCGGCCAGGCCTTCGGCTACTGCAAGTCCTTGACCGAGGTCACCATTCCCGATCACGTGGAGGAACTTTCCTACAGCGTGTTCAGCGGATGCGAAAAGCTGGAGACCGTGGTGATCGGCAGCGGCGTCACGTGGCTGGGTGACGAGATCTTCCGAGGCTGTTACGCTCTGCGGGAGGTGGTCTTCAAGGATCCCGACGGCTGGAAGGCAGGTACCATGTACACCATTATCCCCAAGCGGATGGATCTGTCGGATCCCGAGCAGAACGTGGAGTATCTGCGGGACGAATTCGACTTCTATCAATGGAAAAAGGATCCCAAGGAGTAAACTCCTCTCACACAAAACCAAGATCCCCCGAAAGGAGCCCCCATGAAGCCCTACCGAAACCCCATCATCCCCAATTCCCCCACCGCCACCACCTGGGACCCCTACGTCCTCCGCTACGATGGCTACTACTACCATTGCTACTCCAACAAGCAGGGCGTGTTCATCTCCCGCTCCGAGACCCTGTGGGGCATCGGCGAGGGGGAGGCCACCATGGTCTACGATTGCACCGCCGAGGGCGCTATCACCGACTGGTTCGCCCCCGAGCTGCACCGCATCGGGGACAAGTGGTATATCTACGCCTCCCCCGACTACGGAAATTTCCTCCACGTCATGACGGTACTGGAGGGGGAGGGGGACACCCCCATCTGCGCCTATAAAAACCACGGCATGGTAAAAGGCATCGAGAATAAGTGGAATCTGGACGGCACAATCCTGTGGCACAACGACCGGCTCTACTTCGTCTGGTCGGATTGCGCCCATATGTACATCGCCGCCATGGCCGACCCTCTCACCGTCTCCGAGCCCATCACGGTGCTGACCACCCCCGAGCTGCCCTTCGAGACCCGCGTGGGATGCGTCACCGAGGGCCCCGCCGTCCTGCACAAAAACGGTCTCATCCATATCGTCTACTCCGCCAATGACAGCCAGTACGATGACTACTGTCTCGGCCTTCTGACCTTCGCGGGGGGAGATATTCTCGACCCCGCCAACTGGCGAAAGTCCCCCGAGGCCATCTTTGCCCAGACCAAAGACATCCACGGCCCCGGCCATTGCTCCTTCACCACCGTCACCGAAAACGGAGAAGAGGTGGACTACATCGTCTACCACGCCAACCGCGTCTCCGGCTCGGGCTGGAACGGGCGGGAGGTGTTCGTTCAGCCCATTGGGTGGGACGAAAAGGGGTATCCCGTGTTGGGGAAGCCTACCTTTTAAGAGACCGTCTTCCGTCACGCCCAACGGGCATATCGTGCCGAAGGCATATCGCGCCTTCAGGCATATCGTGCCCGAAGGGCATCTCGCCGATCCCGCAAAATGAGTTGCGCCTGTCGGCGCGCGATATGTGCTTCGCACGCGATATGCCCTTGGGGCGCGATATGCCCGTTGGGCGAGATATGCCCTTCGGGCGTGAATCAGATCACAATAAGAAAGGAACTACCATCATGTCCATGTACCCCATCGGATTCTGGAACTACCCCTCCGTCACCACTACCCCCGTGACCGACGTTGCCCGCTGGGCAAACTGCGGCATCACCTGCAACCAGACCCCCACCTTCAGCTACGGCCATCACGATCCCGCCCTCATGACCGCCTTTCTGGACGAGATGCACGCCCACGGCATGAAGGCCTTCGTCTACATCAACGATCTCATCTTCCACAACTTCAAGGAGGATCCCGAGGCCTTCCGCACCGTCTACGAGCGAGCCTACGCCGACTTCGGACACCACCCCGCCACCCTGGGCTTCTTCATCGGTGACGAGCCCCTCCACCCCGCCGAGTTCAAGGCCTGCGTCCGCGCTTACCAGATCATGCGGGAGGTCTCCCCCGAGCTGACCCCTCTCCTCAACTTCAACCCCTACTGGTTAGGCATCGAGACCGATTTCCTGGGCGGGCAGAAGTTCGAGGACTGGCTGGACAACTTCATCGATGCCTCGGGCTGTCCCCTCATCTGCTACGATTGCTACTGGCAGATGAACCCCGAGGAGGAGGGCACCAATTCCTACTTCCTCAACCTCAATAAGTACACCTCCGCGGGCAAGCGCAAGGGGGTCAAGGTCTGGAACACCCTTCTGTCGGTGGGTCACTTCCGCTACCGTGTCCCCACCGAGGACGATCTGCGCTGGCAGCTCTCCACCACCGTGGCCAGCGGCTGTGACGGTATCCTGTGGTTCTACTACTACGGCCAGAACAACTGCAACAACTACCGCGGTGCCCCCATCGACGAGCTGGGGGAGGAGTCCGAGACCTACACCCGTATGCGCCGCGTGCAGAAGTTCTTCCACCGCCGCTACGGGGAGATGATCACCCGTATGAAGCACGGTAAGACCTGGCACTTCCAGAAGGCCTACGGCGACTACCCCCTCTACATGACCTACGAGATCCCCCATCTGCGCAAGATGGAGAGCGCCCACGGCATCCCCGGTATCGTCAGCACCTTCTACGATGAGAACGGCGATCAGTACCTCTGCCTCTGCAACAACTCCCCCTTTGAGTCGGGTCTCTTCTCCTTCGTCTTCGATCCCGGTGTCACCTCCTGCACCCGCTACTGGGACAACGGCCGCGAGATCGACTTCAAGGTCTCCCACCACGATGCCGTCTATGAGGCGCACGCGGGCTTCACCAAGATCGGCGTATTCCTCGCCCCCGGACAGATGGAGATCTTCAAGGTGGGATTTGAGGACAAGACATGACGGGCATCTCCTTCCGCTACCTGCAAAAGCCTCCCACCCCCGCCCTACTGGACGAGATATTTGACATCCTCGCCACCAATATGCGGGTGATCGCCCCCACGGGGATGACCTACGAGGAGGACAAGGCCCAGTGGCTGTCCTGCGTCCCGCCCGCTCTGGAAAAGGAGGCGCGACAGATCCTGCTGATCTATGACCAAAACGAGCTGATCGGCTTTTTCCAATATTACGTTACCGCCGATCATAGCACCTTCATGATGGAGGAGCTCCAATTCAAGGCCGCCTACCACGGAAGCGGTCTCTTCGGAGATCTCTACCGCTATCTCCTCCCCCGCCTCCCCGCAGATATCCAAGCCGTAGAGGCCTACGCCGACAAGCGCAACCGAAAGTCCCTGGCGGTGCTGGCCCATCTGGGTCTGACCGTCATCGGGGAAAACAAAAACGGCATCAGCTACCACCTCCGCGGAAGCTATGCCGAGCTGAGATCAAGATACACATAAAAAACGCCGCAAGGACGTCCGCGATGCATACGCAGACTGCCTTGCGGCTGTTTTCTTCTTTCAGTCACATCATCCCGCCAATGCTCAGAACCATGGCGAAAATAATGATAGCAAAGTAAAGGGTAAAGAAGATGGAATAGCCCAGACCCACGCCGAAGCCGGCCCAGCTCAGGATGTTACCCACACGGGCGCGTCCCTCCAGCTGACCGAACAGCCGCGCGTACTCTCTTGCCTTCTTTCTCGCGGTGAAGGAGAAGATGAAGCCCAGAAGAGACAGACAGCCCGAAATGCCGAAGGCCAGGCTCAGAATACCCCACGTCAGGGTCTTGCCCGCCATATCGCTCTTGACGCTTTCGTCGGGCTCACCGTAGAAGGGAGTGCCGGGAGCTATGGGAGCCTCAGGACTATTGACAGTGCCGCAGATGGGACAGTAGCTCTCGCCCTCGTCCAGCTGGCGGCCGCAGTTCTTACAGAACATAGTGAATCCTCCGCGCTTACATCAGACCGGCTTCCATGAAGCCTGCCAGAAGCCCCACGAAGAACGCGATGCCCACGTAGATGGTCATGCCCAGACCCAGACCGAAGCCGACCTTGCCCAGGATACGGCCCACTCTGGCCTTGCCCTCCAGCACGCCGAAGGTCTGCTCATAGGCGAGAGCCTTGCTCTTGGCGATGAAGGAGAAGATGAAGCCCAGGAGAGACAGGCAACCCGAGGCCGAGAAGGCCAGGCTGAGGATGCCCCAGGTGAGGGCCTGACCGCCCATGCCGCTCTTCAGCTGCTCGTTGGCCTCGTTGATGGCATCATAGCCGTACTCGACCGTGGGGGCAGTGGCGGTCTCGCCGCCGTTGACGGTGCCGCACACGGGACAGACGTTCTCGCCCTCGTCCAGCTGACGGCCGCAATTCTTACAAAACATAGTATATACCTTCCTTTCAATGAATGGTTTTCAAGAGATCAGTGCCGTGTCGAACTGCTTGACGAATTCCTTCACGGCGGTGTCGTAGCGCTCGGTGTCGGTGATGCGGAGCATGGAATGCCGACCGACGGGAAACCAGACCAGGCGCTTATCCGAGGTGCCCGCCAGGTCAAAGAGCCTTTGGGCATACTCGGGGGTGGAGTAGCGATCCTCCCGGCTGTGGAGCATGAGGAGGGGAATATCCATCTTGTGGATCACGTCGATGGGGCCTTTGTTCATGGAATGCCCCGTGTAGTGCTTCATCCAGGCGTTGATGAGGGGGTAGAAGGTCTTGACGGGCTTTTTGCGCTCGATGAGGTGGTTCTTCATGGACTCCCCAAAGTTGGGGAACATCCCCTCTGTAACCATGCCGCAGACGGTGTCGGGGCAATCCTCCGAGGTCAAGGCCAGCATACCGCCCGCCGCCCCGATGCAGATGCCGTGGAATACCACCTGCTCCACGCCGTGCGCATCCCGCAGGTGCTTGACCCACGCGATGTCGTCGCGGCTCTCCTCAAAGCCCACGGTGTTGAATTCACCGCCGCTCTTTCCGTGAGCGCGGGGATCCACCACCAGGATGTTCCACCCCGCCGCCGCGTAGGGGATGGCGAAGTAGTATCCGTAGCGCAGGCTCTCGGTGCGGCCCGACAGGATCATGACCGCCCGCTTGTGGCCGAGATCGTAGTATTCGCCGTAGAGATCCACCCCGTCGCGGGTGACGTGTACCTCCTTCACGGCGTGGCGGTTGGCCTCTGCCCACGCCATGCCCATGGCATCCATTTTCATGCTCTCGGGGTCATCGGGAGCGGAGGGTGCCCGTCCCCACTTCTCGGGGGAGGTGCGGCGCAGGGTCGAGTCGTACACGCATTTGGAGGCCACGAACAGGGTCAGCGGCCACATGAGGATGCCGCTGCCGATCAGTACCCCCAGGATGATCCACACGAAGGGCGGGACGGCGGACAGATCCCATGCCAAAGCCATGAGCATATTCAGTTACCGTCCTTTCTTTTGGATTTCTTGCTTTTCTCGGCGGCCACGCGGGCATCGAGATCGGCCTTGAGAGCCAATACCTTGCTTCGGATGGCCTCGTTGGCCGACTCCAGCTGGTCGCGGGGGATGATGGGCCCTTCCGCGGTGATGTAGTCCTTCAGGTCGATCTCATTGCCCACCAAAACGTGAGTGCGTTTGAAAAAGCCGTAATTCCCATCGGTCATGATGGGGATAATGGGCACCCCTGCGCGGTGGGCGATAACGATGTAGCTGGCGTAGAAGGGGCCGATAAGTCCGTCATCGGTGTTCTTTCCCTCGGGAAAGATCTGCACCAGACCGCCCCGCTTCAGCACCTCCACCGACCTCTCCATGAAGCGCATACTGCGGATGCGGCGGTCGCAGGGGATGCCCCCGAAGAACCGCATACCGAAGCCCTGGAGCTTGTTGCGGTAAGCGTGCTCCGAGGCCACCACCCACAGCTTGCGGGGAAGAACCAGGAACATATTCAGCATGAAGTCCAGCACGCAGTAATGGTTGGAGATGATGAGCTTGGGGCCCTTGAAGCGGCGGCTCTTACGGCGGGGGTTTCCGTCCTCGTAGTAGGTCTTGCGCTTGAAGAAGAGCCAGTAGAGCCAGAAGCCCTGGATGATGGCGAGCCAGCGGAAAATATCGAAGAGAATCATGCCTTGGTCGCACGCTCCTTACCCATGTGGGAGATCACCTTGGGGAAGGCAAAGGACATACCGAAGGCGATCATGCAGGCGGCGGCGACGATCAGAGGCAGGAAGGAAATGTTGCCGATCATGTCCTCGCTCTTGAGGGCGGTGAGCATGACGCCCGTGGCCAGACCCGCCGAGACGCCCTCGAAGAGTCCCTGCACCGCGAAGTACATGGAGGCCACGCTGATCCCCTTCTCCTCTCGCTCTCTTTTGGCCAGATGGGAGGGGACGGTGTAGGTCACCGAGAAGAATGCGCCGATGGCGAAGGAAACGAACACACCGCCCAGGATGGCCACGGCGGTCAGGGCCAGCTTGCTCATGTTCGGGGAGTTGACGTTGCAGAAGTACATCACCAGCATACCGATGGAGAAAATGGTGAGGATGTAGCGGTAGCCAAAGCCCAGGCCTCGCTTGGAAACGATCTTATTGTAGAGAATGATGGTAAAGGGCACAGGCACGAAGGAGGAGGCCATGACCACGGTCATGTTCAGCCCCGTGGAGGAGAACAGCTCGTTGATGCCGCCCAGGAAAAGCTGGAGACCGAAGTTCATGATGGCGGCGGTGCACATCCAGTAGATGAAGTTCTTGTTCTTCACCGACACGGCGATGGCCTTCCACAGAGTCAGAGGCTTCTCGGCCACCTCGCCCTCGCGGACAGGGGCGGGCTTGTTGGTGGGCTCCTCCTTGAGGAGGAACATGGGGATGAGCATGAGCAGGGAGAGAGGCAGGAAAATGAGCGCCACGTAGCGGATGTTGACCCCCATGCCCACGAACACGGGCACCAATGCGTAGCCCAGAATGAAGTACACCACGTCGCAGACCGACTTGATATTGGACAGGAAGACCACGTCCCCCTCGGTCTCGGTGACCTCCGAGAAGGTGGCGTAGAAGGTCAGCATGGTGAGGGTGTAGAAGGCGTAGTAGATCATGAGCAGAACGCCGAACCACACGGTATTCAGCACGGTCTCACCCTGATTCAGGGGGACAAGGAACAGCAGATAGGCGATGACCATAGGCACAAAACCGATGACCAAGGAGGGTCTGCGGCGGCCCCAGCGGGTCTTCAGACGGTCGGTGAAGGAGGCGAAGGGCAGGTCGATGATGCCGTCCAGCACCCGCGCCACGAAGGCCAATGCCGCCCAGAGGGTAGCCACCACCAGATTTTTGTCAATGTAGGTCCAGGTTCCGATGTCCTCGGGAGCGAAGCCGCCCGTAATGAGAGCGGAGCAAAGGTAGGAGCCTACCATGAGATTCATCATATTCACGCCCATGCCCGAGCAGCCGTACAGGGCCAGGAGCTTGCGGCTTTTGATCTTTTTCATATCGTTTGCCTTTCCTATCTTTATTCAAGGGTGATCACGAGATCGTAGACGGGGTCGAGAGTAGAGATCACGCTGACCTCCGCGCCCCCCGAGAGCTCCTCGGCGGTCTCGGCCAGAGCGGTCATTTCCTCCTCTGAGCGGCCCTTGCCGTAGAAGAAGGTGATGACGTCCCGATCCTCCTCGGAAAGCACCGTCTCCAGGGTACGGCGCGCCACCTCGGCAAAGCTTGCCCCCACGGTCAACACCTCGTCCCCGATCAGAGCAAAGTAATCGTTTTGGGTGATGGTCTTGTCCCCGTAGCGCACGGTCTTGACGGCGTGGGCGATGGAGATCTCCTTCAGATGTCCGATGGTATCGTGGATGGCGGTGACGGTGGCGTGGATATCCCCGTCCGCAAAATCGATGATGGGAAGGGATGCGTAGCACTGCGCCACCGAGCGGCAGTTCAGCACCGTCACCCTGGCTCCCTTGTACATGCTTCCCGCCTGTATGGCGCTGAGGATGGAGTTGGAGCTGTTGGGGAAGACCAGGATCTCCCCCGCCGACACGCGGTGGAAGGCCTCCAGGAAGTCCTGAGACGAGGGGGCCTCCTCCGAGAGGATCACGGCATCCGCTCCCATCTCCGAGAGCATCCGCTGGAGCTTTTGGTTAGGCGCCACGGCCACCACCGCTAAAGCGGCATCCTCCTCGGTAGGAGCGCAGAGGATCTTCTCGATCCGTCCCGTGTGCTGGACAGACATATTCTCCACCTTCATGGTGAGGAACTCACCGAAGCGGTGGCAGTAAGCCAGCACGGCCTCGGGGGTGGGGGTGTGGATATGCAGCTTGACCTTGTCCCCCTCCAGGGAGGAGACCACCGACTCGCCCAAGGTATTCAAGCGGGTCAAAAATTCGTTGTAATCGAATTGAGCGGCGGTCAGCTGGAGCAGGAGCTCGGTGCAGTAGCCCAGAGAGAAGTCGCTGTCCCGATCAAAGAGGGCGTAGTCCACGAGGTCGGCGGCTCCCTCGGCGGCCTGCTCAATGGGAGCGGACAGAGGCTCCCCCTTCAGGTATCGGAGGACACCCTCCAAAAAGTACACAAAGCCCGCGCCGCCGCTGTCTACCACCCCCGCCTTTTTGAGGATGGGGAGAAGTGCAGGTGTGCGCTCCAGAGACTCCTTGGCCGAAGCGATCATGAGTTCCACCGCCCCGTCGATATCGTGCAGAGTGGAAAGTCCCTCCCGCAGAGCCGAGGACACGTCCTTCAACACCGTCAGAATGGTTCCCTCCACGGGCTTGGCCACCGCCTTGTAGGCACAGGCACAGCCCCTTTCCATGGCATCCGCCAGGACGAAAATATCCGCCTCACCATGCCCCGCGAAGCCCTCGGACAGGCCGCGGAAGAACTGGGAGAGGATCACGCCCGAGTTGCCCCGCGCCCCGAAGACGGCGGAGTCCGCAAAGCTTCGGGACAGAGTCGCCAGATCCCCCTCGCCATGCTCGATGGCGCGGAAGCCGTTTTTGAGCGTCATGACCATGTTGGTGCCTGTGTCGCCGTCGGGGACAGGGAAGACGTTCAGGTCATTGACTGCCATGCGGTGAGCCTCCAGATGAGCAAGGCCATACCGCAGCATATCCCGATACACGGGACCGTTGATTGTTTCCAATGTTTTTCTCCTGTGTTTCGTTGGGGAACGCCTTACCGCACCGACTCCATGACGCGGGCCATGATCTCTTTTTCGACGGTCAGATCCTCGGAGACCTCGTCACCGAGGAAGTAGACCCCCACCATACCGGGGCCGATGTTGGTACCGCTGGCGGAGTAGGAATCGCTGACCAGCACCTGTTTGGGGTGCAGCTCACTTTCCAGCTTCGCCTTGAGAGTCATGGCGTACTCCTCGCGGTTGCTGTGAACAATGAGGAGGTACTGGTTCTGCACGTCGGCGGCCACCTCCCTCACGTAAGCCACGGTGGCGTTCAGAGCCTTCTTCATGCCCTTGGCCTTGGTGAGAACCGTAACGTAGCCGTCGCGGTTGCAGTCGCCCATGGGCTTGACCCCCGCGAAGCTGCCCATGATGGCCTTGCCCATGGAGATACGGCCGCGGCGGGCCACGAAGATCAGATCGTCGATGGGGCCCATCTGGTGGACACGCATACGGTTGTTCTCCAGCCAGTCCACCACCTCATCCAGGGTCTTGCCCTCTCTTTGCAGCTCGTGGGCGTAGCAGACCAAAAGGCCCATGGAGCCCGACATACGCAGGGCATCCACGCAGACGATCCTCCGCTCGGGATACTCGGCTCTCACCCGCTCCGCCGCGCCCACCGCCACGTTGTAGGTGGAGCTGATCTTGGAGGAGATAGAGATGCTGATGATATCGGTGCCCGCCTCGGCATACTTCTTGAAGTGCTCGTAATACTCCTCGGGGCTGGCGGGGGCGGTGCTGACCTGCATACGGCGGTCGCCCAGACAGGTATAGAAATCCTCGCGGGTGATGTTGCTCCAGTCCAGCGTGGTGACAAGCTCCCGACCGTCGCTGATGCTGACGTGGCCGTGGATGTAGTCGGTAATGCCGAACTGCTCGCGGATGGTGGGAGACAGGTCGCAGGTGACGTCGGTCAGAATGATATACGGATTCATAGTGTTCTCCTTTTTTAGGGTATCCGATCCTTCCTTAACTGTATGTCCGTCAAGGAGAGCACATGACCCCTCATTTTATTTATATTCCATTACAGTATAGCACAATAAGGGCGGTTTGTCAATCAACCAAAGTGAAAAAACGTCGTACCCAGGGGAATTTTGTCGAGACAATTTCTTCCCTGACGCGAAAAAAACGGAGGCCGCCCTCGCGGCCCCCGTCGGGGTCTTATTCGGTAAGGATCTTGAAATCCTTCAGGTACATCCTGTCATCGGGCTGGCAGGAGGAGAAGAAGTCCATACGGATCTCATGGATGGTGCCCGACCAGAAGCCCGTTTCGGACAGGTCGATGCGCACCGTGTGCCACTTGCCGTCGGCCTTCACCTCTACCGCAGTCGAGATACCGCCCGTGGCGTTCTCGACCCCGCCCGAGCAAAGGAACAGCTCGGTGATGAAGGTCTGCTGGCTGGAGCTGCGGGGGATCTTGTAGGTGAACTCCAGGATGGGGTAGAACATGGCATCGTACTTCTTGCCAATGAGATCGTAATCAAAGCTGAAGTAGGGATCGTAGGCCTCGTGGTTGGGACGAAGCAGGAGACCGTCCTCGGTCAGCTCCACGGTACAACGGCGCTCCCCCGTAACGATAGCCAGATCCTCGGGGGTCTGGAAGGTGAGCTGCAGCTCGGGAGCCTCCTCCACGTCGAAGATATCCTCCTCGGTGCCGTCGCCCCACTGCTTGTTGAGCCACCAGAGGCGCATGGTCAGCCAGTCGGTGACGAAGGTGCCCGCGTCGGCGTGCTCATTGAAGGTGGCCAGGTCAGCGGAGGCATGATGGTGGATGAGATTGCGGTGGATGGGCTTGCCCCAGCGATCCCAGTCGCGGTTGAAGGCGGCATCGTAGGCATGGTTCACCGAGATCATCTCGGACACCACGCTCTTCAGCTCGGTGTAGTTCTCCTGCCACTGCTCACGGATCATATCCTCAAACCACGGGATACTGCCCAGCAGGACGTACAGGAAGTTGACGCGCACGCCCTCGCTTTCGGAAAAGTTGGTGGCGTAGAAGCCCGAGTAGGAGTGGGTGGTGGAGTAGTGGGTGTTGGCCATGGAGAAGTCGAAGTCCCAGGGCGCGGCCAGGGTCAAGACACCGTCTCCCTCGGGGGAAAGATCCACGTACATGTTGAAGGCCATGGCATCCAGGTTCTTGCAGATCTCGTCCAGAATGCACATGGACACGGCGGACTCCAGGTTGAACACGGCGGAGACCGTCTCGATCTGCTTCTCCTCAGGGGTCTTAGCCCACTCAAAATGGCGCTTGCGGGTCAGGTTACCGTCGCGGTCCAGGTCGTAGTATTCGTGATCGTAGACCGCCTTCCCGATCACCTGGAACACCCCCGCCACATAGCGGGAGACGTAGTCCTTCTGCTCTCTGGTGTAGGAGCCGCCCGAGAGGGTGAAGTTGATGGAGTGGTAGTAGCGGGTCTGACCCGTGCGGTCGGTGATGTGGAGATCTATGGGGATGTTGATCAGCTCAGGCTCATCTGCCTGGCCGCCCACACCGATCATGAGGTAGCCGTGCTCCAGAGAATTGTCGCCGTCCTCCTTCTCGGGGATATCCACGCGGCCTCGGTTCATCTGGGTCTGCTCGCAGAGGAGGTAGACTCCGCGGTACTCCCCGTTGAGGTAGACCTCCACATGGGTGCAGTCGGAGGAGTAGTACTTGCTCTCCATGAGGGCCTTGGCGAACTTGAAGGTGCCGAAGGTGCGGAGCATGGAGCCGTCGTAGTAGTCGGCCATGAGCACCCAGCTCTTGTAGGCCTTCCCGCCGTTGAGGCCCAGCATCTCCTGCTTGGCGTCAAACTTCAGACGGAAGGGCTTCTTGGGAGCGCCGAAGGTGGAGTTTCCGCGGGCGCGGATGTTGACACCCACACTCTCAAAGGCGAACTTCTCGTGGCAGCCCGACAGGGTGGCGGTGCCGTGCTTGTAGACATCCTTGGAGGTGACGTCATGGCCGTCATCGGTGTAGATATCCAGACGGGGCATGGGTCTCTCGTCGGTTTCCGGCTCGGGCACCGTCTCGGGGGGGAGGGTGATGATCTCGCCGCCCTCCGCTGAGGTCTCCCCGTCGCTCTCGTCGGAGGTCTCGGAGGGGGTGTCCTCCTCGGTCTCGGCGGGGTCGGTGGAGTCGTCAGTCTCGGGCTCGGCGGTAGGCTCGTCATCCTCAGGCAGGGTGAAGGAGTCTCCGTCCCCCGTCCCCGCGTCGGTACCGTCGGAGGTCTCCTCGGTGGGGGCTTCGGAGGGATGTTCCACCGATTCGGCGGTGGTATCGGAGGGGGGATTATTGCTGTCACAGGCGGACAGAAGCAGCAGAAACACGAACAGAACGCTCAAAAGGACGTACCATAGCAGCTTCGGGATATGCGCGTGTCGTTTCATGGGCAGTGTACCTCCTTTCGAGACAGTCGATCACAGGCGTGGGAGTGACGAGAGTTGTCCAAGCCACTCCCCAGTGCATAATTCATGCTTTTTACATCAGAGCCTCAAACTGCTCCAGCGCATCCTTGAAGGAAGCCATAGCGGCCTCGAAGGCATCCTTCTTGGTGAGATCCACGCCCGCCAGCTTCAGAAGCTCCACGGGGCTGTCGGAGCCGCCGGAGGACAGGAACTTGAAGTAGTCCTCAACCGCAGGCGCGCCCTCGGTGTAGATGCGCTCGGCGATGGAGATGGCGGAGATGATGCCCGTGGCGTACTTGTAGACGTAGAAGGCGCGGTAGAAGTGGGGGATTCTGGCCCACTCGTAGGCGATCTCGGGATCCGAGATGACGGAGCGGCCGTAATACTTCTTGTTGAGGTTCAGGTAGGCATCGCACAGAGCGTCCTTGGTGAGAGGCTGACCCTTCTCAGCCATATCGTGAGCCAGGAACTCGAACTCGGCGAACTGAGTTTGGCGGAAGCAGGTGGACTTGATCATGTCCATGTAGTAGGACAGCAGATACTTCTTGAGATTTGCGTCCTCGGTCTTCTTCAGGAGGTACTTGAGGAGCAGCACCTCGTTGACGGTGCTGGCCACCTCGGCCACGAAGATCTTGTAGCCTGCCTTCTCCTGGGGCTGGGCCTGCTGGGAGTGGTAGGAGTGGAGGGCGTGACCCATCTCGTGGGCGATGGTGAAGACGTTGTTGGTGGTAGGCTGGTAGTTGAGCAGGACGTAGGGGTGAGGCAGACCGTAGGCACCCGTGGAGTACGCGCCGCTCCGCTTGCCCTCGGTCTCCTCCACGTCGATCCAGCCGTTGTCATGAGCCTCCCGGAGCAGAGCCTGATACCGCTCGCCCAGAGGAGCCAGGCCCTCGACCACCAGGTCATAAGCCTCCTCATAGTCCAGCTTCAGCTCGGCATCGGCCACCAGAGGCAGGTAGAGATCGTACATGTGCATCTTGTTCATGCCCAAGACCTTCTTGCGGTCGCGGAAGTAGCGGTGGAGCAGGGGCAGACCCTTGTTGACGGCGCGGAGCAGGTTCTTGTAGACCTTGGGATCCACGTCCTCGGAGGCCAGAGCCTTGTCCAGGCAGGACTCATACTTGCGCGCCTTGGCCAGGAAGATGTCCTTATCCACGTTACCGGTGTAGGTAGCGGTGATGGTATTGATCAGACCGATGTAGGCCTTATAGTAGGACTGGAAGACCTTCTTACGGACACGGACGTCGGGGTGATGGAGCAGGACACCGTACATACCGTGGGAGACGGTCACGTCCTTGCCGTCCACCTTGATGGTGGGGAAGGGGAAATCGGCGTTGTCCAGCATACCGAAGACCTGCTGGTAGCCGCC
This sequence comes from Eubacteriales bacterium, assembly GCA_045128275.1. Lineage (GTDB taxonomy): Bacteria > Bacillota > Clostridia > Oscillospirales > CAG-272 > CAMEON01. The sequence continues at coordinate 33,851 of JBGVRH010000098.1, forward strand.
GAAGACGCGGGAGCCCTGGGACAGAAGCTCCTCCATCTCCTTGGACAGGACATGGGGCTTGTCCTTGATGATGCACTTGATGGTGTAGTCGTAGTCGCCCAGGCGGGGATCTGCGGCAAAAGCCTCCAGGGTCTCCACGGGCAGAGCGGTCAGCTCGGGGGTGATGAATGCGGTAGCGCCCGAGAGCTTCATGGCCAACATGGAGAAGCGGGCGGACAGGGCGGTGAACTCCGAGACACGGCTGTCCTCGTCGTGACGGATGTGGGCGTAGATGGCCAGCTTGTTGAGCTTGAGCACCAGGGCGTTGAGCTTTTCCATGCAGGAAAGCACCGACTCGACGGTGTTCAGCTTACCCTCAAACTCGGAGAAGTCCAGCTCCCCCTCGCACTCGGCGTACAGGGCGTTCCACGCCTCCACGTTCTCGAAAATATCCTCGACCCGCCATTTTCTCTCGGCAGGCACCTGATTTCTATCCAATGCCATGGTATATACCTCCGTTTATTGTGAGAAGTCACATTTTTACAGAATAAGTATATCATACTTCCCGCCATAAAGCAAGTATTTCACCGAAAGATTCGGGAAAACTTCACGGAAACTTAACGAAATCGGGGGGAACAAAGCCCTCCTCTCGAGCGGTCTGCCGCCTTTCCCTCCTCCGATCGGGGTCTATCGGTGAAGATCCCGCCAAAAAAGGCACCGCGTGAAGCGGTGCCAAGAGGGTTCAGATATTGCGGAGGGCAAAGATCACGTGCTCCAGCTCGGTAAACCGCCGAAGGTTGGCGGCGGTGGAGAGCTTCTGGGGAACACGCACCAGGATCTCCATGCCCACGTGGGGGGAGGTGCCGCTGCGAGGCGGCGTGACCTGGGCCTCCATGAGACCGTACTCGGTGCGCAGCATCTCCAGCATGGGGGCCACCGCGTCCACGTTGTCCAGCTCCAGGTAGATGGCCATGCGCTGGCGCTTACGGTTGAGGAAATGCTCCAAGCTGGTGATGAGGGTGAAGGTCAGCATGGCGGCGAATACCGTCATGAAGGCACCCACGTAGAAGCCGATGCCCACGGCCAGACCGATGGAGGCCGCCGTCCAGAGTCCCGCCGCCGTGGTCAGACCCGTGATGCGGGAGCCGCCGCCCCGAAGCAGGATGGTGCCTGCGCCGAGGAAGCCCACGCCGCTGATGACCTGGGCACCCACACGGAGGGGATCCGAGGAGAAACCCAGCTCCTTGACGGTAAACAGGCCGATCATGGCGGCCAGAGCCGCGCCCAGGGCCACCATCATGTGGGTACGCATACCCGCGGCACGGCCGTGGAACTCACGCTCCAGGCCCACTAAAGCCCCCGCCAGGGCGGCCAGCACCACGCGGATGACCACGGTCACGGCGTTGAATTCGGTGAGATAATCAAAAACTTCGTTCATTCTATATCCTTTCGCTCAATATGTGATGTGAAACATAGGTCGTCAGACCTCGGCAAAGACCAAGTCGCCCGTCTCGTCCAGTCGGTAGAGGATCACCTCGGAGGCCTGGGTGCGGGCACCGCTCTCCTCCACGCGGCTCATGTGTTGAGAGAAGGCGTACCGACCGTCCCCGAAGGCGTAGACACCCGTCTGCCCCAGACCGAACCAGCAGCCCCCCGTCTCGCTCACGGCCTCGGTGGGCCGCGCGGGGGATAGGAGCAGGCCCGCTTCCCCGCCCCGTCCGATGAGCTCGGATCCTACGGGCGCGGCGGCGGCATCCATGAAGAACAGCGGGTAGTTGGTGAAGCGCTCCTTCTTGCCCGTGTACACCGCCACAAGGTAGGTGCGGGTGAAGGGATCGTATTCCAGATTCTGCACCCCGTAGGTGGTGTTCCCCGTGTGGAAGAAGTACAGCGCCTCGGCGGGGCATCCGCTGTGGTGGGGAGCGGCTTGGGTGAGGGGCTTCCCCCATTCCTCGATCATGGCGGGGTCATATTGCAAGATCACCTGATGATCGTTGTCGGTGCGCTCCACGTCGCTGTACACGCCGTAGCAGACCATGATCTTCTTTTTCGAGTCGGGGGACTGACCGAACACAGGGCCGTAGGCCGTCCCGTCGATGCCGCTGCACCCGTAGCGGTGGGGCTTCCCCGATACCTCGTCGGTCTCGGTATAGTCCTTCACCACGTCGGGGAGATACAGGGCGGTCATGACCGACCTGCCCCGCTCATCCGTCACCTCGGCATCCATATTCATGGCCGTGATGGTATCGCAGTCAAAGGAGACCAGATAGAAGGCATCCTCCTCCGCCAGCTCCTTGCCCGTGCGGCTGACGATCCCCCGCCCGATGGCATCGTGCTTCAGCTCCAGGGAGCCGTAGACCCGTCGGCGGTCGGGGTCAAAGGTGATGCACCCCAAGTGACCGACGATGTTGCACACACTCCCCACGGGATTGCCTGCCAGGTCGGTCTTCAATAGGATGGTGGTAAAGGAAAAGTAGATATACCCGCCGTCCTCATCGATGGCAATGCCCTGGACGTGTCCCTCAGGACAAAAGCCGCTGCTCACGCGGCGGGGGATGTTACCTTCATTATATGTCGCTTGCTTCATAGCGGTTCCTCCTTCAGGCATAGTACAGCCCGTAGACCCACAGCACCGAATACCGATCCTTCAGATCCTTGGCGTAGCGGATCGCCTCCTCAATATGTGCCTCCCCGTAGGTTTCATACAGTTCCCTCATGGAAAGCCCCATGGCCTCCACCATCTCCCTTGCCTCTTCCTCGTCGGGAGCTTCGGAGAGGATGGCGCGAATGCCCTCGGTGTGGGTCAGCACGAACTCATCCACCTCATCCTCGTGATACCACCCGAGACGATCCTGCTGGGCGATCACCGAGTCCGCAATGGTCGTGTAAGCCTTGCGGATGGCGGCCTCATAAGCGGCGCGGTCAAATCCCACGCGGGCAGGCTCACGGCGCAGGATCTCCCCCCGCAGTCTCGCGGTCAGCACCGAGGAGTAGGCCACATCGGTGCCGTGGGGGAGGTAGGGGATGCCGTTCAGGATGCCCGTGATCTCAAAGAAGTGGGACAGGTGATGCTCGCTTCCCGAGGCGGGACGGGAGTTGCCCACGTAGGCCATGGCCACCCCTACCTCCACCAGAGCCTCCATGAGGGCGGTGATGGCCTCCCCGTCGCGGTTGGCGATGCCCTCCGCCAGAGCCTTCACCCGACGGGCGGTGTCCATCACCATATCATATACTGTTTGACAGAAATACTCCCCGCGGATGTACGCCGCCAGCCTCCAGTCGTTGAGGCAGGAGAATTTCCCGATGATATCCCCGTACCCCGCGCGGATCATGTCCATGGGAGCGTTCTTCAGCACCTCGGTGTCGGCTACGATGGCCATGGGCGGGGTGGCCGAGGGTGTGACCTTCATGCCGTCCAGGATCATGGCCGCTCCCGCCGAGGCATAGCCGTCCATGGAGGGCGCAGTGGCCACAATGATATAAGGAAGGTGGTGCTTGTGACCCACAAACTTGCAAAGATCGTTGATGACCCCCGATCCCACGCCCACAATGAGGTCAACCCCGTCGGTCAGCTTCCCTTCGATGGCCTCCACCGAGGTCTCGTCGGGGATGACCAGATCCGTCCCCGCGAAGATGTGTTTGGATGCGATCAGATCCCCCAAAAGAGCCTCCGCCCGCTCTCCGCAGGCGGCATAGGTGTTGGTGTCCGCCACCAACAGGATGCGGCGATAGCCCTCGCAGACCGCAGGCAGAGACAAAAGAGCCCCCTCACCGATACGGACGGTACGGATGGGACAGGTATGAGGCTTCCCGCAAGGGCAAGCCGTGATGGAGTGGGTCAGATGAGACATGGCGGCCTCCTCGGTGCTTTTCTTCTATCCTATTATTATAGCTCATATTCGCCCGTTTGTCAAGCCGTTTCGGTCAAATCACGGAAACGCCTTGGTCAAATCCCACAAAATTCTTTACAAGAATTCACGATGTGTTGAATTTGTGAATAAAATGTAAATTCGCAAAATTTCTATTGACAATCACGTGACCGTGTGATATAATGATAGCACAACACAGGAAGGATCGTATGCCTGACCGTGTAGATTATTTCAAGGAGGAAATGAATATGTTCATTCCCACAACCGCCCTCTTTGCGATGGCAGCCGGGACCCCCGTCATCATCGGCGTGATCGCTGCCGTCCTGGTCGTCATTCTCTTCCTGACGTCCTACGTCAAGGCCCCCCCGAACCGCGCCTACATCATCTCGGGTAAGCGCAAGAAGAAGAAGATCCTCATCGGCCGCGCCGGTCTGCGCATTCCTTTCTTCGACCGTCTGGATAAGCTCTCCCTGGACGTGATGCAGGTAGACATCAAGACCTCCGAAGCCATCCCCACCAACGAGTTCATCAACGTCACCGTGGACGGTGTCGCCAACATCAAGATCTCCTCGGATACCGAACTGCTGGAAAAGGCCGCCGAGTCCCTCCTGGGCATGGATCAGCGCCAGCTCATCTTCCTGGTCACTCAGGTGCTGGAGGGTAACATGCGTGAGATCGTGGGCTCCGTGGGTCTGAAGGAAATGGTGCAGGAGCGCCAGATCGTGGCCGAGAAGATCAAGGAGAACGCCATCCCCGATATGATGAAGCTGGGTATTGAGATCGTCAACTTCAACATCCAGAACTTCAAGGACGGTGCCGGTACCATCGAGAACATGGGTATCGACAACGTGGAGCAGATCCGCAAGGCCGCCCAGATCGCCAAGGCCGAGGCCGCCCGCGATATCGCCATCGCCGAGGCCAACGCCCGCGAGTCCGCCAACAAGGTCGCCGTGGAGGCCAACCAGCGCATCGCCGAGCAGAACACCACCCTGGCCATCCGTGAGGCCGAGCTGAAGAAGGATGCCGACATCAAGAAGGCAGAGGCCGACGCCGCCTACGATATCCAGAAGCAGGAGCAGAGAAAGACCATCGAGGTCACCTCCGCCAACGCCGATATCGCACGCAGAGAGAAGGAAGCCGAGCTGTTCGAGAAGGAGATCGCCCTCCAGGAGAAGAAGCTGGACGCAGAGATCAAGAAGAAGGCAGACGCTCTGAAGTACGAGGCCGAGAAGAAGGCAGAGGCCGATCTGATCCGCCGTCAGAAGGAGTCCGAGGCAAAGCGTTACGAGCAGGAGCAGGAGGCTCTCGCCCGCATGAAGGCCGCAGAGGCCGAGAAGTACGAGCAGGAGCGCCAGGCTGAGGCCAAGCGCGCCATCGCAGAGGCCGAGGCCTTCGCCAAGCTGAAGGAGGCCGAGGGTATCCGCGCCGTGGGTCTTGCCGAGGCAGAGGCCATCGAGAAGAAGGCCGAGGCCCAGAAGAAGATGGGCGAGGCCTCCGTCCTGGAGATGTACCTCACCGCCCTCCCCGAGGTGGTCAAGAACGCCGCCGCACCTCTCTCCCAGACCGACAAGATCGTCATGTACGGCGACGGCAACTCCACCAAGCTGCTCCGCGACGTCATGCAGTCCTCCAACCAGGTCATGGAGGGTCTCGCCGAGGCCACGGGTCTGGACGTCAAGAGCATGATCTCGGGCTTCATGGGTGGCAAGGCTGCCGCCGCTACCGAGGAGAAGAAGTAAGCTCTCCTACATAGTCCAAACACGGTAGGGTCATTCCCTGCCGATGCCCCCTCTCCCGAAAGGGGGAGGGGGAAAATTTTGGAAGATACAAAGATACGAGATACAAGATACGGGTGGGTCGTGTGACCTGCTTCACATTGTATCTTGTATCTCGTATCTCTGTATCTTGTATCTGATTTATCCCCCACACCCTAAAGGACACCCCATGAAACAGAAAACAAAGAAGCATCGTACAAGCTCCTACACCCCCGATCCCCTCTTCACCGCCGTCACCAAGTCCCTCCCCGCCACGCTGGGATTCGCGCTGTTTGCCATAGTCACGGGGATCCTGTTCATCCTCCTTCTGGGAGACACCACCCCCGTTTCCCGTGAGGAGGCCATCGCCTATGAGGGGGAGTTCGCCCGCTACGAGGTGGGACACAATGACCGTGACCTCTGCTTTACCGACGGCTCCAACTTCGACGTCTACGCCCACACCGAGACCAACGCCTTTCAGGAAACCATGAAGTCGCTGGAGGCGGGTACCAAGCTGTGGATCCTCGTGCATCCCCACAGCGACTACGTCATCGAGATCCGAACCGAGACGGAGGAGCTTATGAACTTCGAGGAATCACAGATCGACATTGACCGCTACATGATCGGCTACAAGGTCATCGGCGGCTTCATGATCTTTGCGGGAGTATTCGTCGGTTTCTACGGTATATGGTCGCAGATAGCCCACCGCAAGGAGGAAAAGCGGAGCGAAACCCGCCGCAAAAAGCAGAAAAAGACCGCCGACGCGGGGCTTTCCGAAACGGGTCTGCGCCACGCCGATACGACGGTCAAGCACCGCGTCCTGCTGGAAGCCACCATAGACGGATACCGCATCTGCTACCGTCGGGTCAGGAAGGTCAACGAGCTGGTGGTCAACGGCATCGTGTACGATGAGATGAAGGCGGCGTTGGAGTTCCCCCACGACCTGACCGTCACCCTGGACGGCCACCGCATCCACACGGGGCTGGACGAGGATGATTTCAGCTACATCATCGTGGACGGCAAACGGATTGCCGAGAAGAAGCGGTGGATCTGATGAAACAGAACCGCAATTTCAAATCATTTACATAAGAAAGGACACCCCACCATGCAACCCATCAAAGACGACCGCTCCTTCCTCAAGCTCCTCCTCCTCTCCATCATCACCCTCGGTATCTACGAGTTCTGGCACCTCCACCATTGGACAAAGGACATCAACACCCTCTGCAAGGACGACGGCAAGAACAACGAGGGTGTCCTGCTCTACATTCTTTTCACCCTCCTCACCTGCGGTCTTTTCCCCGTCTTCTGGTGGTTCAAGGCCGCCGACCGCCTCGCCCGCGCGGCTGTCCGGGAGAGCGTAGCCGTGGATATCAGCGGCGGTAAGGTGCTGGGATTCTGCATCCTGGGTATGCTCACCTGGGGCATCTTCATCTGGTACGCCCAGTACCTGGTCATGCAGGCCACCAACGATCTGGCCACCGACTACAACAGCAAGCATTACGCGGATGTGTTCGAAGGGACTGAAAAAGCTCATGAAAATTGAAAAGACCCCCGAGGGCTTCACCCTCCGCCACGCCCCCTCCGAGACGGTGGTCTCCTCCATGGTTCTGGTGATCGCCACCCTCGGCCTGATCTTCACCCTATCCGATCCCTCCCGCTACCTCCCCGAGACCCTCATCCTGCTGGCGGGCTGCGCCCTCCTCTACGTCGCAGGCATCAAGGCCATCATCCGTGAGCGGCGGTGCCGTCTTACCGTCACCCCCGAGGGCATCCGCGTCCGCAACAAGCGTGCGGGAGAGCAGGATCTGCTCCGCTGGGAGGACGTGAAGGACTGGGGCACCGCCGTGGTGCTCCATAAGGGGCGGTACAGCCTCTACCACCCCCGCGTATTGCTCTTCTTCTCGGATATCCCCCGCGCCACCGCCGAGGATGCCTCCACCTGCCCCCACATCATCGAGCTTGTGAAGTTCGACCGCGAGGCTCTGGAGGAGGCGGGTGTCCTTCCCTACTGCCGCGAGCACTTGACCGCCGCCCAAGGGGACGAAGCTCCCGCCGAGCGGGATCAATGGCTGACGGCGGGGCATGGATGAAATGCGAAATGCAAAATGCAAGATCAAGGACGGACAAAGATATGTCCCCAAAAGAAATGACCCCCGCGGGCGTGTGCCTGCGGGGGCTTTCTGATTCAGATCAAAGGGGGATATCAGCCGCCCATGATCTCCATGAGCTTTTCGTTGTAGGTGGTCAGATGGCGCTCGACCTGTCTCTGCCAGGAGCGGGTGGAGGAGGAAACGTTGTTCTTCTTGCCGCTGAGGATGGGACGGAGGTTGTCGCGGATGACGCAACCCACGAAGATGTTGGAGCAGGTAGAGGAGAAGTCGAAGTAGAGGGTATCAAAGATGGTATCCAGCACTTCCTTGGACTGGGGATCCTGCATGTAACGGTCGGACAGAGCGGTCTCGTAGTATGCGGGACGAACCAGCTTGTAGCTGTGGTAGGCCATAGCCTCCAGCACGGCGGCCAGCATCTCCTGGCGCTCGGTGTCACCCACCACGGCGGAGATACCGAAGCAGGTCACCTGATCCTGCACGTAGGAGTAGTAGCTCTTCTGCATCTCGGAGAACTTGGGCATGGGAGCGATACCGTAGGACAGAGCGGCCAGAGACTCAAAGTTGGTCTCCATCTTGAGGAACATGGTGGTGACCATCAAGGCGTTGTCGGCGGTGAAATGCTCAATGATGAAGTTGTAGGGGACGTCATCCATGGTCGCGCCCTTGTAGACGTAGGTGGAGGCGTCGTTGTACAGGAGCTGTACCTTATCGCAGAGGTCGGACAGGTTGCCCAGAGCCTCGGCGTTGTACATCAGGTCGCCGGTCTCGGCATCCTTGGTGATCATGTGGATATCGGAGGCCACCATGTAGGGATCCACCGAGATGGTGTCGCCGGTGACGAAGCCGTAGAAGTCGCCCTCGGAGGCCTTGGAGTCACCGTCCTTGTCCACGTAGTGATCCTTGACGATGGAATACTGGTAGTCCAGAGTCCACTTGCCCTGCTTCACGGTCTCGTACAGATCGGGGATCTGGTTGTCGGTGAACAGGGTCTTGTTGTACAGGGTCAGGTACATGAAGCGGAACATGGAGATTGCGATGGGGCCGGAGGCCAGGAACTGCATGTTCTCGTCGGTGAAGGTCACCATGTCGTTGTAGCCCTGAGTCCAGTAGTGCTTGGAGGTGTCGATGTTCTCCAGGGGGGTGAAGTTGATGTACTTACCCTCCATAGCGGGCTGGACGGCCATATAGGTACCGTTGGCGATGATGTCGTAGTCACCCTGGCCGCTCTGGATGTCCAGAGTCTGGGAGTTAGCTACCTGAGTCGCGTCGGTCTCGGGGTAAAACTCGAACCCGACCTTCAGCCACTCCTGCACGGCGATGTTTCTCTCGTAGACCGCGTCGGACACCACGCCCAGACCCAGCTTCTCGCTGACCAGCTCGTCACCCTTGTTGTTGACGTCGGCGTAGAGAATACCGATGGTGGCATCCTTAAAGTTGAGGTCGGAGGGCAGATCGCACACGTAGTTGGGATCGGCGGTCTCCACCTCATTCTGGGTACCCTGATCCTTGGTCTCGTCGCCGGAGGGATCATCACCGCCGGTAGCGCAGGCCACCATGCTAAAGAGCATCAGAGCCGCCAGAAGCAGACACAAAAGCTTCTTCATAACGTTTCTCCTTCAAAAGAATTTTGGAATCGTACACGCGGAGGGGCATACCCCTCCATTCTTTCTTATTATACTATTTTGGGAGAAGAATGTCAAGGGGATTTGCAGAAAATGAGGAGAAAAAGAAATTGCAGTTTTACGGTAAGATACAAAGATACAAGATACACGCCGAGCAAGCTCGGCCAATACAAGATATGCAAAAACCCTTACGGCGGCTCGCGTTCTTTATCTTGTATCTTGTATCTCCGTATCTTGTATCTCTCTGCTGAGCAAAGCTCAGCGACAAACCCAAATTTGAATTCCCTCCCCAAACCCGTTGACAAACCCGCATAAAAGATGTATAATAATTGTGTATGCCCAAAAATCCATCCATCACAGGAGAAAACGATATGCCCGAGCTTCTTTCCCCCGCAGGCAACCCCGAAAAGCTCCGCGCCGCCCTTTCCTACGGTGCCGATGCCGTCTACCTGGCGGGTCAGCAATTCGGTATGCGCTCCCAGGCGGGCAACTTCACCGTTCCTCAGCTCTATGAGGCGGTAGAGCTCGCCCACGGCATGGGGAAAAAGGTCTACCTGACCCTCAACACCATGCCCCGCACCCATGAATACCCCTACCTCTACAAGTTCCTCGACGATCTCCGCGGCTGTCAGCTGGATGCCTTCATCGTGGCTGACCTGGGTGTCATGGCCACGGTGCAGGAGATGCTCCCCCACATGGAGATCCACATCTCCACCCAGGCCAGCATCATCTCTCCCGCCGCCGCCTGCGCCTACGCCCGCATGGGTGCCAAGCGTTTGGTATTGGCGCGCGAATTGCAGTTCTCCGAGATCAAGGCCATCAAGGAGGCTCTGCCCGCTGACATCGAGCTGGAGGCCTTCATCCACGGCTCCATGTGCGTGTCCTACAGCGGCCGCTGTCTCCTGGCCAACGTCATGACCGACGGCCGCGACGGCAACCGCGGCACCTGCTCCCAGCCCTGCCGCTGGAACTACACCATCTACGAGGAGAAGCGCCCCCACTTCCCCATCCCCGTGGAGCAGACCGAGCTGGGCACCTTCTTCATGTCCTCCCGCGATATGTGCATGATCGAACATATCCCCGAGCTGATGGAAAGCGGCATCGACTCCTTCAAGATCGAGGGGCGCATGAAATCGGCCTACTACACCGCCGTGGTCACCAACACCTACCGCATGGCCATGGATGCCTACACCCGCGACCCTGCGGGCTATACCTTCGACCCCGACTGGATGAGGGAGCTGGACAGCGTATCCCACCGCGAGTACGCCACGGGCTTCTACCTGGACGATCCCATGAAGGAGCCCCAACTGGTGCAGGGCGGCCACTACATCGGAGAGAAGGCCTACTACGCCACCGCGCTGGAGTCGGACTCCCCCGAGGCACAGGCAGAATTACAGACCATTTTGGACATGAAGGTCGCCTACGAGACCGCGGACGGCCGCCTCTACCGCTTCATGGAAAAGAACAAGGTACGCGCCGCCGACCCCGCCGAGATCATCTCCCCCGGTAAGACGGGCAAGTTCTTCTACGTGGGCGAGCTGTACGATACCCAGGGCCGCATCAAGGCCAACATCCCCCACCCCCAGATGACCTTCTGGGCCAGAGTCCCCTTCGAGGTGACCCCCGGAGACATCATGCGGGTGGGCACCAAGCGGGAGAACTGATCCCCCGCCCGCCGCAAAGTCTCCCCCCAACATAGCAACCGAAAGGAGCAACGAACATGGCACATACCTTCCTCGGTACGTGGATTTCCAATGCCGCCCTGGCTGATCTCTCCCCCCGCAACGTGTTTCACAAGCAGCTCACTCCCCTCCCCCTGGATTGCAGTGAGCACCGCAACTGCCACGTCCTCTTCCGCCGCCGCTTCACCGTGAGAGAGGATTTTCGGGAGGCAAAGATCTTTCTGTCCGCCGACGATTACTATAAGCTCTACGTAAACGGCCGCTTCGTTGCCCAGGGCCCTGCCCCCTCCTACCATTTCCAGTACAACTACAACGAGGTGGATCTGACCCCCTACCTGACCGCGGGGGAGAACGTCATCGCCGTCCATACCCTCTACCAGGGACTCATCAACCGCGTCTGGCAGAGCGGCGACCAACGCCACGGCTTCCTCTGCGATCTGGTGGTGGACGGGGAGACCCTCCTGTCCAGCGACGAGAGCTTTTCCGTGGCTACCCATACGGGCTTTACCGAGATGGGTATCTGCGGCTACCAGACCCAGTTTCTGGAGCGGTACGACAGCCGCGCCCCCGAGGTGGGCTTCGAGATGCCCGACTTCGACGACAGCTCTTGGGTGCCCGCCACGGTCTGCAAGCACGCCGATCACACCCTGACCCCCCAGCAGAGCGCCATGCTGACCTTTGAGGAGATCTCTCCCGTGACGGTGCAGACCCATGGCAACCGTCTTCTGTACGATTTCGGCTCCAACTACGTGGGCTACCTGTGGGTCAAGGCCTGCGGTCATGGGGGGGATCGGGTGACCCTGCGCTGTGCCCAGGAGCTGAACGAGGACGGGACTCTGCGCCACAATCTCCGCGCCAACTGCGCCTACGAGGAGGAGTGGATCCTTGCAGAGGGGGAGTGTGAGCTGTCCCAGTACGATTACAAGGCCTTCCGCTACGCCGAGCTGGAACTGGATGAGGGAGTGACCGTCACCGCCGTGTGCATGCAGGCGCGGCACTACCCCTTTACCCTTCTGGCCGATATGAGCCCCGCCTATGCCTCCGACCCCGCCCTCCGAAGGATCTGGGAGCTGTGCGTACACACCCAGAAATACGGCGTACAGGAGGTCATCCAGGACTGCATGGAGCGGGAAAAGGGCTTCTACCTGGGCGACGGCTGCTACACCGCCCTGACCAACATGGTCCTGACCCACGACGACTCCATGGTGCGCAAGCTCATCGACGATGCCTTCGCTACCTCCTTCATCACCGATACCCTCGTCACCTGCATGGACTGCTCCTTCATGCAGGAGATCGCGGAGTACCCCTTGATCCTCGTCTACCTGGTGCTGTGGCACTACCGCCTCACGAAAGACCGCGCCTACCTGCTGGAAAACTACGGCAAGGTCACCTCCCTGCTGGAGGCCTACCGACGGGACTACGAAGCAGACGGACTTCTGCGGGATTTGGATAAATGGTGCGTGGTGGAGTGGCCCATGAACTTCCGCCACGGCTACGACGTGGACATCCGCGAGGGCAAGGTGTGCCACACGGCCCACGTGTCCATCAACGCCTACTACCTGGGGGCGATCCGCGTGGCCAATCACATGGCATCCATCCTGGAGCTTCCCCCCTACCGCGACGAGACCCCCGTGGAGGAGGCCTTCTACAGGGCCTTCTACGATCCCGCTAAAGATCTCTTCCGCGACAGCGAGGAGAGCGAGCATATCAGCCTCGTGGGCAACAGCTTCGTCTACGGCTTCGGCCTGTACCGCGACGGATCCACCAAGCAGAACATCCTCTCCTTGCTGGACACCCACGGCATCGCCTCCCTCTCCTTCTTCTGCGCCTTCCCCATCCTCATGGGGCTTTGCCGCGACGGGGAGACCAAGCGGCTCCGCGACGCCCTGACCCACCCCGACGCCTGGCTGCGGATGCTCCGCGAGGATGCCACCACCACCTTTGAGGGCTGGGGCAAGGACACCAAGTGGAACACCTCCCTGTTCCATCTGACCATGAGCTACGCCGCCCTGTTCCTCTCGGATACCGACACGGCCGCCCTCTTCGCGTGATCCCCCCTCCACCCATCCTACCCGAAAGGAATTTCCATGACTGTTTTCTTTGAGCTTCTGAAATCCCTCCTCTACGGCATCGTGGAGGGCATCACCGAGTGGCTCCCCGTGTCCTCCACGGGGCATCTGATCCTCTTGGGTGAGCTTTGCCCGCTGAACGTCTCCCCCGTATTTTCCGAGATGTTCGACGTGGTGATCCAGCTGGGCGCGATCCTTGCCGTGATCGTCCTGTTCTTCCGCAAGCTCAACCCCTTCTCCCCCTCCAAGTCGGCCTTGGAGAAGAAGGGCACCTGGGGCCTGTGGCTTCGCGTCTGCGTGGCGGTGATCCCTTCCGCCGCTGTGGGTGTCCTGCTGGACGACTGGCTGGACGCGCATCTGTACAACTATATCACCGTAGCCGTGGCTCTGGTGGTCTACGGCATCCTCTTCATCCTCATCGAAAGGTTCAAGCCCGCCGATAAGGCCGCCGTCACCGACGTGGGCGGCATCAGCTACAAGCTGGCCTTCCTCATCGGTGCTTTCCAGATGCTGGCCCTCATCCCCGGCACCTCCCGCTCGGGCTCCACCATCCTGGGTGCCATGCTCCTGGGCTGCTCCCGCGCCGCCGCCGCCGAGTTCTCCTTCTTCATGGCCATCCCCACCATGCTGGGGGCAAGCCTTTTGAAGGTGGTCAAGCTCTTCGCCGAGGGCGTGACCGTCACCGCTCTGGAGTGGGGCATCCTCGCCGTGGGGTGTGTCACCGCCTTTCTCGTCTCCCTTGCCGCCATCAAGTTCCTCATGGACTTCGTCAAGAAGCACAGCTTCGCCTCCTTCGGGTGGTATCGCATCGTGCTGGGGGCGCTGGTGATCGGGTATTTTCTGATCTTCGGGCGGTAAAACGCCTCACTTGCCCTCTCAGTCACCGTTGCAAGCAACGGCGACAGCTCCCCCATAGGGGGAGCCTTTGTATGCGCGCTTTTCCAGCCTCTCCCCTCGGGAGAGGTGGCAGCGGCCTTGCCGCTGCCGGAGAGGGCCCCCTCTTTCCGATCACTTTCCTGTGAGGTATTCACCATGTCCCCAAAAGATAAGCTCCCCATCCCCTACCCCGTGGTTGTAGAGGGCAAATACGATAAGATCCGCCTCTCCAATATCATCGACGCCCAGATCATCGTCACCGACGGCTTCGGGGTGTTCCGCAAGGAGGAAAAGCGGCTTCTCCTCCGCAGGCTCGCCGCCGCCTCCCCCCTCATCGTCCTCACCGACAGCGACGGCGGGGGCAAGATCATCCGCTCCCACCTGTCGGGGATGCTCCCCAAGGATAGGATCATTCCCCTCTACATCCCCCAGATCAAGGGCAAGGAAAAACGCAAGGAAAAGCCCTCGGCCGCAGGGACTCTCGGCGTGGAGGGCATGGAGGATTCCCTCCTCTACGACCTGTTCCTCCCCTATGCCCAGACCGATGCCGATCCCCTCACCCGCGCCGCCGAGAATCCCCTGTCCAAGGCGGATTTCTTTGAGGACGGTCTCACGGGCGGGGCGAACAGCACGGGAAAGCGGGACGAGCTGGCCGTGAAGGTGGGGCTTCCCACAGGCATGAGCGCAAACGCCCTGCTGGAGGCGCTGAAACTGCTGGTGACTTATGAGGAATACCTCACCCTTGTGGGGAGAAAAACGGAATAACGAAAACGGAGCGTGCCCACGTGGGTTCGCTCCGTTCTTTTTGTTTATTTCCTCATGTAGGGAGCGGTGCCCACACCGCTCCCTACGAAAAACATACCAATGCTTTTGGAACTTTATGATTACGAAAATCCTATTTGACATGGAAAATGATCAATTTCAAGGTTGCGGAGCGGTGAGGGCACCGCTCCCTACAAGGATCGACAAAGATCAATCTCCATTATTCATCCGGAACTGCAAGCTGTACAGCTCCGCATACATCCCGCCGTTTGCCATGAGCTGCTCATGGTCTCCCTGCTCCACGATGCGCCCGTCCGCGATCACCGCGATCTCGTCGGCGTTCTTGATAGTGGACAGACGGTGAGCTACCACGATGGTGGTTCTTCCCTTGCACAGCTCGTCCAAAGCCTGCTGGATCAGGATCTCGGTGGTGTTGTCCAGAGCCGAGGTGGCCTCGTCCAGAATGAGGATGGGGGGATTTTTCAAGAACACGCGGGCGATGGAAAGCCGCTGCTTCTGACCGCCCGACAGGCGCACGCCCCGCTCGCCGATGACGGTCTCGTAGCCGTTCTCCAACGTCATGATGTAATCGTGGATGTTGGCCCGCTTGGCGGCCTCGATGACCTCCTCCTCGGTGGCATCCAGGCGGCCGTAGAGGATATTGTCGCGGATGGAGGCATTGAACAGGTAGATGTCCTGCTGGACGATACCGATGTTGCGGCGCACCGAGGCCATGGTCACGGTGTGCAGCTCCTTGCCGTCGATGAGGATCTCACCGTCCACGCAGTCATAGAAGTGAGGGATGAGGTGGCAGATGGTGGTCTTACCGCCGCCCGAGGGGCCTACGAGGGCGTAGGTCTGTCCCTTCTTGACCTTCAAGGACAGATCATCCAGCACGGGGTTGCTGTCCTCGTAGCGGTAGGAGACGTGGCGCAGCTCAATGTCGCCCTCCACCACGCCGATATCCACCGCACCGGGGGTGTCCTCCTCGGGGGCTTCGTCCATGATCTCCACGAAACGCTCAAAGCCCGTGACACCCGTCTGGTACTGCTCCATGAAGTTGACCAGGGTCATGACAGGGCCGATGAAGAGGTTGACCGAGACGATGAAGGCGGAGTAGTCACCGAAATCAATGGCACCGTTGTAGAGGAAGAGACCGCCCGCGATGAGGATGATGACGTTGAAAATGTCGGTGATGAAGGAGGTCATGGAGTGGAACTGACCCATGGCCTTGTAGGCCTTGCGGCGGGCATTCACGAACATGCCGTTGCCCTCCTCGAACTTCTCCTCCTCCTTGTCGGAATTGGTGAAGGCCTTGGTCACGCGGATGCCGGAGATACTGCTCTCCAGAGAGGCGTTGATCTGGGCGGTGGACACGCGGCTCTCCATGAAGGCATCCCGCATGCGCTTACGCAGAACCGAGGCGATGAGGATGAGGAAGGGGACACAGGCGAAGATGATGAGGGTCAGCCAGATATTGATGGTGGACAGGTAGATGAAGGAGATCACCACAGAAATGGAGGAGATGAGCAGATTCTCGGGGCCGTGGTGGGCCAGCTCGCTGATGTCCATGAGGTCGCTGGTCATGCGGGACATGATCTTACCCGTCTCGTGGTTATCGTAGAAGGAGTAGGGCAGCTTTTCCAGATGGCGGAACATATCCGAGCGCATCTGGGCCTGCATCCGCACGCCCATGACATGGCCGTAATACTGGATGAAGAAATTCAGCAGCATACGGACGATGTACAGAAGCAGAAGCCCGATGCCCGCGAACACGATCATGCGGTACTGCTTGTTCGGGATCAGCTCGTTAAGCATCTCACGGGTGATGATGGGGTAGACGATACCCACCAGTGCCACCAGGAGAGAGGCCAGCATATCCAGGGTGAATATGAGCTTGTGGGGGCGGTAGTAGGAGATGAAGCGTTTCAGCATGGTGTTGACTCCTTTGGTTGATTGCAACTCATAGTATTGTAGCACATTTTCGGGGATTTTGCAATAGGCTCGGGAAAATGGGATTGACAAATCCTCAAAAAAGTGTTATGATGTATGTGGGCTACCGACTTCTCGCAAGAGAAGCCTTACGGTGCGGTTGCTTTCCTCATTGTTCTCATTGGGAAAGTATCTTTTCATTATCCGAAGCCTTTCCCGATGTTTCAAACAGAGGGGAGGTGATAGAGTTGTACATGACTTGGGAAGTCTTTTTCCTGTTTTGCACAGTGGTCATTGACCTGTTGGCACTTGTTGTCATTATCTACCAGAATAATAAAAAGAAATAACCGCCCGCAACCCGTCAAGTTCAAGGCGATTATTTCTTTGATTTGATAGGAAGCAACCGTATCGGTAGCCTCTCTACGTATATTATACGGCAAAGGGATTGATTTGTCAATACCTTTTGCCGTTTTTTTCAGTTTATGACGAAAAGAAAGCTGTTTCAGGGAATCATAACCTCCACCGTCTTCCCTTCCCCATCCTCAAAGGAGCATCGAATCTGCTTCAGAGGCGCGATATCGGCAGGAGCCTGCACCGTCAGATCACTCTGCACCCCCGCGAAGTACCGCAAAAGCACCGTAGCGGGGCCGCCCGTCCAGGCGTGGTTGCGGGTACCCAGATGGAAGAAATCCTCCCACAGGGTGGAGTTCTCATTGCGGATGAGGGGCTGGTAGCGGCACATCATGCGGCGGTAGGCGTCCGCCTTGTAGCCCATCTCACAGAGAGCGGTGAGGACGTAGTTCTCCATGTAGGTAGTGCTGTTGAACACCGACAGGAGGAGATAGCGCACGGCGGGGTACTTGTCCGCGGAGCAAAGCCCCGACAGCACCGCCATAGCATTTGCGCGGTCATCGGCAAAGCAGGAGGAGGCGAAATACCCCTCCTTGGCCTTCCAGTAGCGGGCTTCAAATACCCGCTCGATGGCCTCCATGCGGGTCGTGATGAACCCGTCGTGGTCATGGATCCCCAGCTCTCCCGCCATGAAGCGGGCAAAGCGCAGGGCGGAGTAGTACCAGCAGATGCTCAAGACCTCCCCGTCGCAGTTGAAGAGGTGATCGTACCACTCCCAGTTGCCCGTGCGGGGGGTCACCACCCCGTCGCCGTCGGTCTCCCACAGCTTGAGGTAGGCCACGGCAGGCTCAAAGGCCAGCTCCAACACCGACCGATCCTTCGTAGCTTGATAGTAAGAGGATATCATGCCCCACTGGCTGATGGCGTTGAGGCTCTGGGCGGGCAGCTCACAGAAGCAGTCCCCGGGGAGGTTGCCCATCAGAACGTTGCCCTTGCGCAGGCGGATGAAATCGAAAATAGCCTTGCGGAGCAGGAGCAGACCGTTTTTGTCCAGCACGTAGGCGATCTGGGGCGCCTGCACCGACACGTCACCGATCCATTGTCCCCGCTCGCGGTCGGGGCAGTCCATGTAATTTTCCCGCATACATACCTTGAGGGTGCGGACGCACTTTTCAAAGAGGATATTGGCATCGGGATCGTCGCATCGGAAGGTAGCGGTGATCTGACTGTCATAGCCGCTCTCGCGGTAGCCCAGCTCCAGCACCTCCACGGTCTCGGGAACACGGAAAAAGATCTTCTCGCCGTAGATCCAGTCGAGCATCTCGAATTCCTGCTCCCCCTCACGGCAGATATACTCGGCGCGGTGGCCGAAGTAGCAGTTGGCCGTATCCCCGGGGCCGCCGCGGACGGCGTAGCGATCCGAGCGGATGTCCAGCACCTCCCCGCCCTTGGCTCTCACCTTGACGTAGGGAGAGAACTGCATAGCGTAGGGCAGAGAGACGGTGTAGGTCTCCCCCTCCACGGCCGCCTCGCAGGGGATGCGATCCGTGAAGAACAGCAGCGGAACAGGACGTTTCTCCAAGCCGCCCCAAGGCGTATCGCCGTACTGTCCCAGCACCGTGGCCTTACCCGCGCCCTCCTTGGCGGGGCAGTAGGAGAAGGGCTTCACCGTAGCATTGTAGGCGGTATGCTCACCGCCGTAGAGGTAGCTGGTGGGCTCGGTAGCAGGGATATAGTAGGCGGTGTCCACGTAGCAGAGGGTATCCGCGCCGCTGTACAGTCCCAGCGCGTCACAGGCCAGGATCAAGCCGGGCTTGGCGCAATAGGAATTATTCCGCCCGCCGTTACCGTAATACCAGACGTGGATGGCGATCTCGTTCTTCCCTTCCCGCAGGTAGGGCGCCAAGTCCACCGTATCAAAGTACCCGTCCCCCGGGGTGCTTTCCCGAAAGAGCCCGCCCTCAAACACCGCCAGTTTACCGTTGACGAACAGCCAGTAGCGGGTCTCACAGCCGATGCAGACCTCGGCGGTGGCGGGAATCGCGTCGATCTCGGCCTCAAAGAAGAAATTCGCGCGCTGATTGCGGGTAAACTCGGCCACAGGCCAGATCCAGGCGGCCTTTTGCAGGGGAAGGTTCGTTTCCATGGGGGTGTCTCCTTTCAGAAATCGGAATGGGGGATTCAAATTTGGGTTTATCGGTGGGTTTCGGTTGGCACAAACGCCTGTAGGGAGCGACGCCCTCGTCGCTCCTAAAGCTCAAACATTCTGTTTTCTTAT
>JBGVRH010000099.1:0-5128 GCA_045128275.1 Eubacteriales bacterium
CCCAAAACTTTCAAAAAGCGTAGATATGCCAAGAGATTTGATAGTGGGTAGCATAGAGGAGACCCCCATGGGGCCCCTTCCCCATTGGTGTATTTGATGCGTAAAAGGGATGTGTATCCCACAGATAAACCCAAATTTGAAACTCATCCACAGGAAAACCGCCATGAAAAATCTATTTTCCATCAACAAAACCGACAACCCCAACGCCACGGAGTTTGACGGCAGCCCCTACCTTCGGAAGACCGTCTCCGAGGAGGTGCGGGGCAAGCTGAAGGGGGCCTTCTCCATCGTGGAGGAGCAGGCCGCGCCCCGTCAGCAGACCGAGGAGGAAAAGGCACTGAACAAAAAAGCCAACCGATACTGGTTGGTCTGCTTCGGGTGTCTTTTGGCCGCCATCGCCCTGTTCTTCGCTGACGCCAAGGCGGGGATCTATGGGTCTATGTTCTTCCTTCACGGCATCGATCTGGCTCTGCTGGTGACCTCTATTGTTTTCAACTTCAAGGCCAAGCGGGTCAACCGTAAGATCAACCAGTCCCAAAGCGAGAGCTTGAAAGTGGACTTTACCGAGGCCTCCCAAAAGCTGGAGGAGGCTGCCGCAGAGGCCGCGCGGGAGCTGGGTGTCCCCGCCACCGCCCTGACCGTGGACGTGTTTCCCTACCATTATAAGGTAAAGGGCGATACGATTCTCCGCGTGGGCAAGGAGGGCAAGTTCGACAACCTGGCGGTCTCGGTGTTCGTGGAGGACGAAAAGCTCTGTCTGGCCACGGCCCAGGAGCTGTTCGCGGTACCGCTGGCCGAAGTCAAGGGCTTTCGGGAGTACGACGAGGACTTTGAGATCGATATCTGGCTGAAGCCCGAGGAGTTCGACTCCGACCGCTACAAGGAATTCGGCCTCCGCAAGAGCGGGTTCCTCAGCCGCCGAGGTCACGGGTATTTCGGTCTGCGGATCGGCGGGGAGTATGAGGTCTTGATCCCCTGCTACGATTGGGCCCCCGTCAAGGCACTTTTGGCGGCTCACGGGGTGGCTTGAAAAAATTTTCAACTTTTTTTCAGATTCTTGAAAGATTCGGCACGAAAAATGCGTCTATATAAGAGAGGGGATATATACCCCCTCTACTTCCGTCAGAAAGGAACCCGACTATGGCTGAAAAGCATCTGATCGCGGTGGATCTCACCGACAACAAGAAGAACGAGTATTTCGACGACACCCCCTTTACCACGGCGCGGATCTCCCCCGCCACCCGTGAGGCCCGTGAGAAGGGCTCCAAGGAGTTTGCCAAGGCCGCCATGAAGTCCATGAAGCTCCCTCTGCTGCTGGGGGGCTACGCCTTGATCGGTCTGGGGCTGATCGTGCTGATGGGCTTTCTCAAGGCCCTCCCCGAGACCGACTTCATGACCGCTCTGAGCAACGGCATATGGCTGCTCGTCGGAGGCGCGTTCTCGGCAGCTATCGGAGGCGCTCTGCTGCTCATCCACAAGCGGGGACAGAAGAAGCAGGATGAGAGTGAGGATCTCCCCGACGATATGGACGAGTCCCTGAACTCTCTGGAGGCCGTCTCCCGCCGCATCAAAATGGAGCTGGATCACCCCGAGGACGAGCAGGTCACCGCGGTGGAGGTTCTGCCCTACCGCTACAAGTCCACCGCCGACGGGGACACCAAGGAGGTGCTGAACAGCGGCTGCTTCGAGAACACCGAGGTGTTCTTCTGGCAGGAGGGCGACTATCTCTGCTTCACCGACTACGAGTGCGTCCAGAAGCTCCCCAAGGCCTCCATCGTGGGCTACTACACCGTGGACGCCAAGTACAAGATCTCCTACTGGTGGAAGGACGAGGAGTTCAACAAGGGAGAGTACGCCCGGTTCGGCATCAAGCAGGACAGCGAGGGCAACTACCGCCTCCGCACCTACTACCGCGTCGTGATCCGCGACGGGGAGGATGATTATGAGATCCGCGTGCCCTGCTACGATTTTGAGAGATTCCAAGGAATCGTGGGGGCGGCTTGTCTGGACGGAGAGATCTGACCCCCATGGACAGCCAAAACCTCTTTTCCTACACAGTGCGCCCCGACCGCGAGGACAAGAACCGCTCCACCGACGTGTTCGATCTGAACGCCTATACGGTGCGGACGCTTTCGCCCGATCTGAAGGCCGAGAAGGACGGGCTGTATGATGCGTGGCTGGAGGCGCGGGACATACGGAAGAAATGGGAGATCATGGAGTCTCTCGTCTCAAACGCACTGACCTTCCTACTGTTCATAGCCGTTCTCGCCGCTTTCATGTTGCTGTTCCATGACAACACGAAGGTTTTGGCCTGGGTCGGGGTCTGTGAGTTCCTGTTCATCGTGTTACTCGCATGGCTATTTAATCTGGCCGAGAAAGTCTTTGCACGGCTCGTCCACCGTATCTGCATCAAAAAGCACCCCGAAATCGCCATAGATGAAGCCACCGTTGACCCTCGTCTGTCGGAGACCGTCGCCGCCGCCCGCGCCGAGCTGGAGATCCCCGACCACGGGTGGTCGCTGGATATCCTTCCCTACCGTCACGGCGTGACCTCGACGGGGGAGGCCTATGAGATCCGTCCCCGCGACACCTATGACAATATCCCCGTGTCGGTCTGGCGGGAGGGCCAGGTCCTGTACCTCTCGGACGAGGACGTGGTCATGCGCCTGCCGCTCTCGGAGATCACCGAGGTCAAGCGGATCAAGGAGCGGGTGAAGTTTAAGAGCTGGTACAAGTCCGCCGCCATCGACCAGGAGCCCTACAAGGCCGACAGAGTGGACGAGTGGCCTTTCAGCTACACCTGCAAGAGCCGCGTGGAGATCACCCTCCGTGACGGCTCCTACCTCCTCATCCCCGGCTACGAGGCCGAGACCCTCCGCCACATCCTGGGCGAGGGGCATTCATTCTGATTATGGTATCACCATATATAACAATTGAAAGGAAATCCGCAAGTCATGAAATTCAAAGCAAACGTCCAAAACACCGCGCCTATGTCCCCCCGCGAGGAGGTGGAGATGAAGTACAAGCGCAGCCGCGCCAATCTTCTGCTGGTCATCATCGTCTCGGTGGTCAATCTGTTCACTCTGGCGCTGAACGGCTCCTACTTCCTGTTCTCGGCCTCCATTCCCGCCATTCCCGTAGTGCTGGCCATGCCCATGTCCGAGGAGGAGGTCGTCGTATTCTCTGATTTTATCGTCCCCATCATCATCGGCATCATTCTGACCGTCCCCTATCTGCTCTGCTGGGTCTTCTCCAAGAAGCGCGTAGGTTGGATGATCCCCGCCCTGGTGTTCTTCTCCTTCGACTGCCTCTACCTGTTCCTGCTGGCCACGATTGACCCCTCCGCCGCCATCATTGACATTCTCTTCCACGCCTGGGTCATGTTCTACCTCATCACCGGTGTCATCAACGGCTTCAAGCTGAAGAAGATGCCCGAGGACGAGCCTCTGCCCGAGTTCGGTGCCGAGGGTGAGGCTCCCGCCGAGGACGGCTTTAACACCTTCAACGAGGCCGACTTCACCTACACCGCCGACAATACCGCTCCCGCCGAGGAGACCGCTCCCGCCGAGGAAGCCGACTCCACCGACGAGCCTGTGGCCGCCCGCAGCTTCGACGAGATCATGGCCGAGAATAACGAGGACGGTCAGTAAGCCGTTTCGATTACGTTTTCGTCATAATACACAAAACACGATCCCCCCGCCTGTGAATGTTTTTGCAGAAAAATGTTTCATTTTCTCTTGACAAACAGGCGGGGGTGTGTTATAATATGCAAGTGGTTACGGGTGTCCGCATCCGTACGAATCCAACCATCCAAAGACAGCAGGTTCCCGTAAAACGCAGCCGTAAGGAGTGTTCCCTGCCGAGGAGATCATATAAACGCAAGCCGTGGGATACCGCGGTCTGCCTGTGTGAGTCTTTCTCGGTGAAGCATGCGCTTCGGGAGAAAGATTTCTTTTTTGTCCGTTTTGAAAAACGGCGCACAAATTCACAGGGAGGTGAAAATCAAATGCCGAGTAATGCTATTCTGGAAGCAAAGCAGCAGGCTGTTGCCGAGCTGACTGAGCTCATCAAGGCTTCCGCCGGCGGTGTGATCGTGAACTATCAGGGTATCACCGTCGACAAGGATACCGCCATGCGTAAGGCTCTGCGCGAGGCAGGCGTTAAGTACATGGTCGTGAAGAATTCTCTGACCGGTCGCGCTTGCGAGAACTGCGGTTACGGCGCTCTCAAGGAGAACCTTGTGGGTATGACCGCTATCGCCATCAGCGAGAAGGATCCCATCGCTCCCGCTAAGATCCTGAAGGAGTACGACGAGAAGATCGA
Source organism: Eubacteriales bacterium (assembly GCA_045128275.1). Classification (GTDB taxonomy): domain Bacteria; phylum Bacillota; class Clostridia; order Oscillospirales; family CAG-272; genus CAMEON01. The sequence continues at coordinate 4,324 of JBGVRH010000099.1, forward strand.
GTCCTTCAAGATTCTGGCCGGTTACTGCGACGGTGAGGTTCTCGACGCAGCAGGCGTCAAGGAGCTGGCTGACATTCCTTCCAAGGAAGTCCTCATCGCCAAGTTCCTGGGCAGCATCCAGTCCCCCGTTTACAAGTTCGCCTACGCCGTCAAGGCCGTGGCCGAGAAGCTGGAGGAGGGTGCAGCACCCGCCGAGGAGACCGAGGCTCCTGCCGAGGCTCCCGCAGAGGCTTAATTGCCTACGGGTCGATAGACCCAACCAAGCGGCCTGAGGGACAAATCCCCGCCGCGTAAGCGCGAAACGCGCGAGATTTGCGTATAACGCACAAACCGCATCGCCAAAGGCGCATGACGGAATTCAAAAATTTTCATTTCAGGAGGTATATTGAAATGGCAAGCGAGAAGATTACCGCTATTGTTGAAGAGATCAAGTCTCTGACCATTCTGGAGCTCAACGAGCTCGTTAAGGCTGTTGAGGAGGAGTTCGGTGTTTCCGCCGCTGCTCCCGTTGCTGTTGCTGGCGCTGGCGCTGTTGCCGCTGCTCCCGTTGTTGAGGAGAAGACCGAGTTCGACGTCGTTCTGACCGGTTTCGGTGACAAGAAGCTGGGTGTCATCAAGGTCATCCGCGAGATCACCGGTCTGGGCCTGAAGGAGGCTAAGGACATGGTCGAGGGTTGCCCCAAGACCGTCAAGGAGGGCATCTCCAAGGAGGACGCTGAGAAGATCAAGGCTCAGCTCGTCGAGGCCGGCGCAACTGTTGAGATTAAGTAATTTCACCACCCGGTTCTATCCTGTCGCCGCGTAA
>JBGVRH010000100.1:0-24988 GCA_045128275.1 Eubacteriales bacterium
CGCGAGCGACCCGATGGCGGCTGATAGCCGCCGCTACGGGTTATGTCCCATAGAGAAAACACCGTATCACACCCGAGATGGGCGGTACGGTGTTTTTCGTTGGCGTATTTTACAGAAACCCAATATATGATTTGTGCGCATTGACAATTTTTCGGAAACTTCACCCTTCCTCTTGACAAATGACCCTCCAAGGTGTATTATTGCAACAGTACAGCAAAGCAAGGAGGCATTCACCTATGAATAGAACCAAAACCGCCACCCGTGTCCTGTCCGTCTTCGCCGCCCTCTGCCTGCTCCTCGCCTCCCTGACCGCCTGCTCGGGCGGTATCACCCGCGAGGAGGCCAAGACCGCCATGGACTCCCTTCTTTCGGCCTTGGACAACGAGAATTACGCCGAGGCCGCCGCTCTCTACCACCCCGATGCCGCCATGACCGAGGACTTGCTGATCGCCTTCGCCGAGCAGGTCAAGACCAAGGTGGGCATCGACCTCACCGAGGGCGCGGTAGTGGAGAAGATCACGGGCATGAGCTCCTCCTACTACGATTCCACCGTGGACGGCTCCCGCTACGCCCTGACCGCCAAGATCAAGGCGGGGGATAAGACCGCCGACCTCACCGTGGAGGTCATCCGCAACGACAGGGGCTACGGGATCTTCCGGGTGGAGTGTAATCCGTAAACCGAACAAAAAAGAAAGGTGTCTTCCCAAACGGGAGGCACCTTTTCTGTTTGGATGGCGCGGAGGGGGACGGTCATGCCGACGGCAGGGCCTGCTTTACGGTAGAGACTTGGTTCTGCTTCTGCTTCAATCGTTTCAGTACCCTCAAGAGCATGGGGGTATTGTACCGCAGGGCCATGGCGGGGAGGATGTGGAGGAGGGTGTTGATGATCGCCACGGGCAGGCCGATGGTCAGGGCGCAGAGATTCGGGAGAGTGGGGATCACGAGCAGTCCCAGCGGGTAGCAGATCCGATGGATCAACACGCCCTTGTGGCACTCGATGATGTACTTCTCAACGTAGGCAGGATTATCAGGCTCCTTCAGCTTCCTCTTGCTGAAGCCCGCGATGCCGCCCAGGTCAGGGATTTTCTCCTTCCAGACACGAACACCCAGCTTGATGTAGATTCTCTTTTCCCGCTCGCTGACACGGAAGCGGGGGGAATCGGCGGGGTAGAGACGGTCGGGCGTGAAGCAGACCGATAGGGCGGCCAGGGCATCCAGCGCAACCTGGAGAACCACGCAAAAGATCACGGCTATGATGACGTACAGGGGAGAAGCCACCTCGCAGGCGATGTTGATCCCCGCGATGACGGCCATGGCCACCGTGATGATGAGCAGGTAGAGTTTCATACGTTCTTTTCCTTACTGTAAATCAAGGGAATTCCGTAGAATTCCTCGTAGACCTGTACCCAGGCCTCGTAGTTCTTCTGCCGCATCTTTTCCTTGCGGGCGGGGAGGGGTAGGGTCGTATCGGGATAGATGGCGGGGAGGATATGCACCGTAAAGGCCTGCACGGGGAAGCCGTCGCCGTCCATGACGTCGGTGTCCTCCATGGTGATGAAGAAGGGAACAATGGGAGTCTTGTTCAGCACCGCCAGGGCGAAGGCACCCTCCTGCATGGGGCGGGGCTTGCGGTAGTTCCACCACATACCCTGCTCGGGGTAGATGAGAATGGACTCCCCGCGTGCCAGAAGGGTCTTCACCGCCTTGTTGAATTTCTTCATGGTGTCTGTCCGGCTGGACAGGGGCAGGGTATTGCAGTGCCGCATCATGAGGCCAAAGGGCTTGGGCGGGTTGGTGTAGTTGCCCTCGCGGATGACCTTGTAGAGGAGCTTACCGTCCACATGGTCGCGGATGGCCCGCCAGACGGCGTAGTTGTCCCCCACGCTGAAGTGGTTGCAGGTGATGAGCTTGCCTCCCTCTACGGCGGTGAAGTTCTCAATGCCCCGCACCTCCTTGATGACCAGCTGACCGTTTTGGATGAGGGTCTCGAAGAATTTCTCCCCCGCGCGGTTGGCGATGCGGTTCATGATCTTGTTCTTCAGCTTTTCGTTGAGGTAATCCACCTTGTCGGGCATGAGGGGATAGGTCTCGGGATCGTCCTCCACGTCCAGGTGCCACAGCTGCTTTCTTTCCAGCTCCGCGATGCGCTCCAGGAGCAGGAGCTTATGGGCTGATTGTTCCATGTGTGTCGTCTCCTTACTTGCGTCCCAGCTTGGTCACGAAGGTGTAGTCGGATTCGGCGATGCGGATGCCGTGCTCCAGGATCTCCTTGGCCATGGCGGCCTTTTCGGCCTTTTCCTTGTCCCCGAAGGCGGCCTTCCGATTCAGAATATCCGCGCGGTAGGGGGACTTTTCGGCGTACTCCCAGAAATATTCCCCATACAGCACGTCGTCGTACTGCCAGGGCTTCTTGTAGAGGGCGTAGTGGACGATGTTCAGATCCCCCTCGCAGGGCAGGGGCAGAGGCTCCTTGTTCCAGCCGCTGGGAAGAGCGAGGATCTTACCGTCGCACAGGTAGTTGAGGTAGGCCTGGTCGGGATCCAGCAGGTCGAAGTCGTAGCGGGTGATGAGATCAATGAACTTTTCCTCGATCTTATGCTTGCGGAACTGCTTCAGATCCACCACCAGCACCCCCGCGTTGACGTATCCGTCGGGATCCACGCCCAGAGCCACCTCGGCATAGCGGCGGAACTCGGGAGTGGAGCGGACGAACATTTCGGGGCCCGCGGCGAAGATGTTGCCCTCAAGGTCGGTGTGGTAGAGCTTGGAGATATCCCCCAGCACCACCAGATCGCAGTCCAGGTAGATGATCTTCTTGTACTGCGGGAACATGGAGGCGATGAAGAGGCGGTAGTAGGTCACCACCGAGAAGTGGTAGACGTTCTTGAAGCGGGACTGGATGTCCTTGACCTGCTCGGAAATATCCACGAAATCGATGGTAAAGCCCTCACGCTCATTTCGTTTGACCAGGTCGATATGCTCCTGCTTGATGCCGGTGTTGAGGATGATGATGCGGTAGGTGTACTCCGAGGAGGCGTTATGGATGAGGGAGGAGACGGCCACGTCCAGAAAGGGGACGTACCCGTTATCGGTCGTAAAGAAGATCGGAATTTCCTCGCGGCTTGTCACGCGGATGTCATGTGTCATGGATTTCGTACCTCCGGGAATTTTTCGGCTTATTATACCATAGGGCTGTTGTGTTGTCAACAAACTTGCCGAAATTCGGAGGTATACTCTATCAAGCGCAGGGGCAACTCGGGGGAGATGGGAGGGAAACTCGCGGGAGAATCCGAGGAAACTCACGGTAGAATTCCTATCACACCAGGCAAAACAGGGGAATTTTCGGGAGAATCGGACGGTTTGCGCGGTAGAATGACCCAAAAGGGCCTTGGACAGGCGGCGGAGCGGGATTCCCCCGTAATCGGGCGGAGATGGGGTCAGCGGGATCAGGATAAGCCTTCCAGCGCCTCAATCTCCTGCTTGGTCAGGGTTCCGTAGGTGTTCTCGGCCGGCCGAGGACGGGGGTCACGAAAGCTTCTCCAGCGCCTCGATCTCCTGCTTGGTCAGGGTTCCGTAGGTGTTCTCGGCCAGGTAGTCATAGATGCAGATGGTGCCGTAAGGCTCGGCCTCGTAGTTGAGATCTCCCAGGTAGTAGACGTCCACGTAGACCGCCAGCACGGGGGTGTCGGTGACCGTCATGTCCAGGCCGTCGAAGGTCATGCGGCGGTAGTTGTAGATCAGGCTTTGAGCCGGCTCGGAGGAGGTGGCGTGGTAGCGGACGAACTTCACCGATGCAGGATCGTTGCCCGCGTTGTCGGTGAGGTCGGCGGGGGTGAGATCGTAGGCCACGTAGAGGGTCACGTCATAGAGATCCTCAGAGCGGTCGGGGATTTCGTCCAGCTGGTAGTCCTCCACCAGATGGCGGATGGTGGCGTTGTTGTAGCGGAACAGGATCTGTACCTGATTGGCCTCCTGGATGAAGCGGGCATCCTTGGCGGTGAAGTAGCTGTAGTTCTTGTCCCGCACCGTGGTGGTGTCGTACTGACTCTCCTGGTAGAAGACCGTTACCTCCTTCCCCTCGGCCAGGGCGGCGGCGTAGGCCTCCTTGAGGGGGGCATTGGCCGACAGGTACTTGACCTCGGCGGGGACGACGGTGGAGATGAAGGCGCGCCAGATGAAGAACAGGATGGTGCCGAAGACCAGGAGCATGCCCAGGGCCTTCACCGTGAGCCGCGCGATCTTGACAGGGAGGGATTCGTGGATCGTCTCGCTCATGGGGTGTCCTCGCTTTCTTCTGCATTAGCCTCGTCGGCCGCGTCAGCCGCAGCGGTCTCCCGCTCCTTCATGAAGCGGAGCTTGTCCAGGGCGTTTTGCAGGATGATCTCGGCCGAGAGGGTGTCGATGACCCCCTTGCGCTTGGAACCGCGGGTGTCGGTCTCGTTGAGGTAGCGGGAGGCGGCCATGGTGGTCATGCGCTCGTCCTGCATCACCACGGGGATCTCCACCGCAAGGGCGGTCAGAGCCTCGCGGAGCAGTCCCGCGAATTTCTCGGCGTGCTGGGCGCGGGGGCCGTGGGAGCCGTCCATGTTGACGGGAAGCCCTACGACCACACCGACCACGGCGCGATCCTTGGCTACCTGCGCCACAGCGGCGGCGGTCTTCTGCATGCCCCCCACCGAGATCTGGGTGATCCCCGAGGCTAGGGTGCGCATATCGTTGGAAATGGCCAGCCCCGTGCGCTTGTCGCCGAAGTCGACGCCCAGGAGCTTGCCTTTGGTTTGGAGAAGTTGGTTCATGGGAAGATATCCTTAATATAGTTTGTTTTCAAATTTGGCTTTGTAGGGCGAAACCATTCGTTCCCTTTCCGTTGCGCCCAAGGGGCGCACATCGTTTGCCCCGAGGGGCAACATCATTTCACCGCGGCAGTCCGCGGTGAATATCATTGCGCCTGTGGCGCACATCATTTGCGGCGTCAAGCCGCAACTTACCGTTTCGGTCTCTCCGCCTTCCCCCTCGCCGTCAGCCGAATGATGAGCATCAGGTCGTCGGGCTGCACCTTGGCCTCGTGGGCGGCGCGGCAACGGCGGATTTCCCCGCATTTGGTGCATTTGGAGATGATGATGTACCCCTTCTTGGGGTCGGGCTCGGCGGAGATGGGCTCCAGATCCCCTCCGCAGGGGTTGGCGCGGTCGCCGGGGTTGATGTCCACGTGCCGTGACCAGAGGCAGAAGGGACAGTGGTTGCGGGAGGAGTAGCCCAGGGGCTTGACCTCCTTCCCACAATGGACGCAGACAAAGCCGTCGTCCAGCTTGGAAAAGCGTTTCTGTTCCATGCGGTTTCCTTTCATAGGATACAGGATGATTGTAAAGTCGGCTTGAACTTACTTGTTCTTGTAGTATGCTTCCAAAACCTTCCCCGCTGACATGGCCGAGTAGGAGCCGCCGCCCGCCCGCTCGATGACCGAGACCACCGCGATCTCGGGGCTTCGGGAGGGAGCGCAGCAGATGAAGAGACCGTTCTCGGTGGATTTCGAGCCTGTCTGGGCGGTACCCGTCTTGCCCGCTACGGTGACGGGGACGTTGCGCATATAGCGGCTGACCTCGCTTGAGGTGGCCACCATCTGCTCCATGCCCTCCATGACCGTGAGGCGGTGGGCATCCGACAGGGTGAACTCGCTCAGGACGGTGGGTTTGGTTACGAAAATATCGGTTCGGGTGGAGAAATCCCGCACCTTCAAGAGAAGGTGGGCGGCGTAGCGAGTGCCGCCGTTGAAGAGGGTGGAGGCGTAGACCCCCAGCTGGAGGGGGGTAAAGGCGTTGTCGGACTGGCCAATGGCGGCGGCGATGGTGTCGGTGGGCTGCCACTCCAGACCGTGTACATCGGCGCGGTGGTCGGGCCCCGCCAGAGAGCCGCGCTGCTCACCCAGCTCAATGCCCGTGGACTCTCCCAGGCCGAACATACGGCAGTAGAGATTCATATTGGTGATGCCCAACTGTCTGCCCAGATCGTAGAAGTAGCAGTTGCAGGACACCCGCAGAGCCTCGGCGGCGTTGATCCAGCCGTGCTGCTTGACGGCACTGGAGCTGTTGTGAATCCAGCAGTCGGGCTGGTAGCTCTGGTAGTAGGTGTAGGTTCCCGCGCATTCCAGCTTGGTGGAGGCCGTGACCGTCCCCTCGGTGAGGGCGGCGGCCACCATACCGGGCTTGAAGGTGGAGCCGGGGGCATAGAGACCGCCCAGGGCGCGGTTGAGGAGGGGGAGGGCATCGTTGGATACGATGCTGTCGTAGTCGCGGTTGAAGGTGGCCAGATCGTAGGTGGGATAGGAGGCGATGGCCAAAAGCTCCCCGTTGCCCGGATCCATGGCCACGATGGCTCCTGCCTTGCAGTCCTCTCGGCGGTAGGTTCCCTGCACGTAGCGGACGTTTTCGGCCAGAGCCTCCTCGGCGGCGATCTGGAGGTCTATATCGATGGTGAGGTAGACGTCCTTGCCCGCCACGGGCTCAGTCTTCATGTACTCTCGGACAATGCGCCCGTCCTGATCCTCCACCACCACCTTGACACCGTCCTGGCCGTGGAGGTACTCCTCAAAGGCGGCCTCACAGCCCGACTTGCCCACGGTGGCGTTCATGGCGTAGCCCAGCTCCTTGTAGTAGGGCCACTCCTCGGCGTAGATGGGGCCTGTCTGCCCCAGGATGTGGGAGGCGTAGCCGGGGAAGCAGTAGACACGGGTGGCGTTGGTGGTAAAGCCGATACCTGCGATGCCCAGCTCCTTTTCGTGGGTGATGGTCTCCATGGTGACGTTTTTGGCCAGGACGTAGTCGTTGGCGCGGGAGAAGCCCACCGCCTCCATGCCCCAGAGGACGCGGATGAGGCGGTCGATATCGGCGTTTCCGTACAGGGGAGAGCCGTCCTCCCCCTTGGCGTCCAGCTCGTACTCCTCCACGAAGTAGGCGGTGAGCCGCTCCGCCGTGATGCAGGCGAGGGGATCGGCATCGTAGTAGTCGTTGGCCTCCGAGGTGTTCATGCGCTGCTCGCTCTTGATCCGCAGAATGGCCTCGCGGCGCAGACCGTTGGTCTGAACCACGTCCAGAAAGGTATCGTGGGTGTCGGATGCGGGATCCGAGGCCACCGACTTGTAGGTGTAGTTGGGATAGTACCCGTCAAAGGGGAAATCGTAGGCGCAGAACCGACCCACCTCGCCGCAGGTCTCCAGCATGTGGAGCGCCTGGAGCACGGCGGAATTGCGGTTGGTCTGATCGGTGGGGAGGACGGAATAGTCCAGCGTCAGGTCATAGGTGTAGGCGTTGGTCACCAGAGGAACGCCGTTGCGGTCGTAGATCTGACCGCGGACAGCCTGCACCACTACGGTGCGCTCGGTGGTGCCGTCCTGCTTGTGGCCTCCGATGTTCTCGGAGGTCAGCTCCAGGGTCGCCAGGCGAATGACGTAGACCGCGCAGATCACCAGAAAGGCGATCCCCAGCCCCCACAGGCGGGATATGGACTTGGATGAGCTGCGGGCGGCCATGGCGGACTCCTTTCTTGGGTATTCTTGGATAGAAAGTCGGACAGATCCGAAGGATCTGAACCTTCACTCGCCCGAAGGGCGAATTTCACACGCGCAAGCGTATTTCACAGCGCCGCTTGCGGCGCTATTTCACACGCCATAAGGCGTATTTCACTGCGGTAATTGGCGATTTTCCGCCGATTACCGCACGGGCCAGAGATTGATGGCCATGACCAAGCCCATGACAACGAGGCAGACGATCATGCCGAGATTGCCCACCATGACCGACGCGGCATTCTCGCGGTAGAGGGGAGCAGAGCCTCGGGAGAGCTTGCGCTTGGAAAACAGGATGCAGAACAGGACGATGCCCGCGATGAGCATACCGTACTGCCAGATGAGGATGAACAGGTAGATCAGAGGCTGGAGGGGGGAGGTGAAGCTCACCATGTCCTCGGGGAGAAGCTCGGCCAGCCCGGGGGTGACGATACTGCCCATGAGGTTGATGACGCCGTGCATGGCCACGCACCACCAGTAATTGCCGGTGCGGGTGTAGATGTAGGCCAGAAGCATACCCACCAGGGCGGCGTAGAAGAACTGGAAGAGATTGCCGTGGAAGAGACCGAAGAGAATGCCCGACAGCAGGATGGAGGGCAGGTCGCCGTAGCGGCGGGTGCGGTCGATGAGCAGCTTGCGGAAGAGCAGCTCCTCACCCAAAGGGGCGCAGACGCAGGCACCCAAGAAGGTAGCCCAGACGGGGGAGCTGTCCACCATGGTTGCCAGGGCGTTGGCGTAGTCGTAGTCCAGGATGGCCGACAGGATCATCATGATGATGTTGCCTATCAGGGAGCCGGCGGTCATGCAGCCGAAGGCGATGACCAGAAGGATCATCCAATGGCCCATGTGGAAGGGAGTCTTCTCCAGTGCAGCCGTGCGGTTGAGGGCGTAGTCAGAGTTGTGGGGAGATACGGGCATCCCCTTGAGGATCAGCCATAGGATGGGGAGAGCCACGCCGTACAGGGGAACCAGGGAGAAGACCCAGTTGATCCACCAGTAGGACAGGACGGCGGGGGCCAGGAAGTACAGGAGGTACTGGGCCGCCACGGCGGTTACCTGGAGAACCAGCACCAGGACGGCGTAGGCGATGCCGATGCGGGAAAAGGTGCGCCGCGCCTCGGCGGGATCGGCACCCAAAGGGGGCAGGGACAGGGGATCGGGGGTGGCGGCGGGGTCGCCAAGGGTGTAGAAGGTGTTGTTCATAATAGCTCCTTTCAGAGCGGGAGGGTGGGATTACTTCAGTCTGTATTCCAGGGTCGTGCCCCATAGCTCGGGGTGCTTGATGATGCGGCCCAGGCCATTGATGACACAGTCGCGGGGATTGCGGGCGATGGTGACCCGCAGGCCCGTGGCACGGCGGATGGCATCGGCCAGACCGGGCATACGGGCGCAACCGCCCGAGAGCATGAGGCCGTAGTCGTAGACGTCCGAGGCGATCTCGGGAGGAACGTCCTCCAGCACCGCCGTGATGCTCTTCATGACCGCCACAAGAGTCGGGGTGATGGCCTCGCAGATCTCGGAGGAGAAGACCTCCTGGGTGGAGGCCAGCCCCGTGCGGGCGTTGCGGCCGTAGATCTTCATGCTGCCGCGATCCAGGCTGTTGTCACAGGTGCCGATGGTGACCCGCAGATCCTCGGCGGTGGGACTGCCCACGATGAGGTTGCGGCGTTGCTTTAAGTAGTTGATGATGGCGGAATCCAGCCGCTCTCCCGCCACCTTGATGGAGTGGGCGGCGATGATGCCTCCCGCCGAGATGACGGCCACCTCGGAAATGCCGCCGCCCATGTTGAGGATCATACCTCCTCGGGGGGAGCTGACGCGGAGTCCCGCTCCTGCCGCCGCCGCGAAAATGGCGGGGACTTGGGCAACGGCCTTGGCACCGCCCTCAAAGACGGTGTTCTCGGCGGCCAGCTGCTGCACCTGGTTGATGCGGTAGGGGGTGGCCATGAGCACCACGGGACGGTTGAAGGTGGAGGTGATCTGCTTATTCTGGAACATGGCGCGCACCATGCGGGCGGCTACCTCAAATTCGGATACCAAGCCCTCACGGATGGGGCGGTAGGCGAGAATGTCCTGGGGGGTCTTCCCCAGCATTTCCTTGGCCTTGACGCCAAGGGCGACCAGCTTGTGGGTCTCGCTGTCAATGGCCGCCGCCGAGGGACAGCGGAGCACGATGCCACCCTCCTGCGTCCAGATGCGGGTGTAGGTGGTTCCCATATCCAATCCGACCATATAGGCCATAGAAGGTTCTCCTTTCGGTGTCAGTATGAAATCCGTGTGTCACGGGGAAGAAAGCTTACAGATGGATGCCGAAGACCAGTTTGAGGGTCTCGTACAGACGGCGGACGGGGAGGCCCACCACGTTGAAGTAGTCCCCGTGGATCCCCGTGATGTAGCGGGCGGCGTGACCCTGGATGGCGTAGCCTCCCGCCTTGCCGAAGGACTCCCCCGTGGCTACGTAGGCAAAGATCTCGGACTCGGTCATGGGGGAAAAGCTCACCTCGGTCAGCTCGTGGGCGGTGACAGTGCGGCCCTTGTGCCAGACCGCGATGCCGCTGGCCACGGTGTGGGTGCGGCCCTGGAGCATATACATCATGCGGGCGGCGTCATCCTCGTCCCGGGGCTTGCCCAGAAACTCCCCGTCCAGCACCACCAGGGTGTCCGAGGCGATGATGACGGTCTCGGTATCGGCGGGATCCATGCCCTCGGCTACGAGGCGGTCGCGGGCGGCCAGGCACTTCTTGATGGCAATGGACTCCACCCGCGCCCCGGGATCGGTGAGATCGCAGGACTCGTCGGCATCAGCCACCAGAACGGTGAAATCCACGCCCAAGGTGGCGAGGATCTCGCGGCGGCGGGGGGAGGCGGAGGCTAAAATATATTTCATGGGGGTGAATTCCTTTCAAATGGGGAGACTACTCCATAATAAATAGTATATCATCTTATTATACCACAAAAAGGGCGGAATGGCAAGGGCTTTTCGGGGGAAATTTGTGAAGTTTTGTCGATGGGATCCCACCAAAAAAGACCCCCGCGCGGGCGGAGGTCTTGGGGAGATGGCAAGGAGTCACGGATCAGGGCTTTTCCACCCGCGAGCCGCCCCATTCCACCACGGTAAAGCCCTCGCGGACGGGGGTCTCGAAGTGCTGGGGGAGGATCTCCACGGCTTCATCGGAGGGATAGTAGGCCATCATGATGCGGATGGTACTGTCGGGGGCGGGAGTCACCTCAAGGACGGCGGTGGAGGTGTAGGCCTCGGTCTGGAAGGAGATGATATTGTAGGGATTCTCCTGCATGAGGGGGAGCCAGTAGATGATGAACTCGTTGGCCTCGCGGGGGGTCAGGCCTTGCTTGGCCAGTGCCCACTCCAGAAAGGCGGCGGTGTCCTCACCCTTGACGCAGAAGCCTCGGGAGAAGTCCCACTCGGTGGCCTGCATACCCTCCCAGTAGAGGCAGTAGTATTCCTTCCCGTTGGGGAATGTCAGGGTGCCGTCGGGGTGGGCGGTGAAGCCCTTCCAGCTCGCCTCGTAGTCGGGGTAGGTGCAGGTGAGACGGCCGTTGAGGGTAAGGGTCACCGACACCTCGGTGGGGGTCTCGGGGTAGAGGTAGATCACGGGCTTGTAGGCGGGAAGCTCGATGTGCGCCTTCTTCGCCACGACTACGGGCAGATCCTTGGGATCCTTGGAGCGCTCGATGGTGTCGTAGGTCACAAAGACGCCGTCCCCCTCGCACCAGGATTCCACGTCGGCGGTGTCGCTGACCCGCACGTAGACGGTCTCGCCCAGAGCCGCGATCAGCTCGGCCTGGTTTTGGAACAGCTCCACCCGCAACAGGTTTTCACCGCAAACCGCCACCAGCCGCCCCTGGAGGGTGGCTTCTTCGGCGGTGGTCTCGGTATAGATATCCTCGGGATCGTATACGGGGGCATCTTCGGTCACGTGCTCCCGCTTGGGGGCAGAGGGGGCGCACCCGAACAGGGCCGCGGTCAGCAGGGCGCACAGGGCAAGCAGAAGCAGCTTTTTCATGGTGGTCTCCTTTTGGTGTTTTATTTAGGCGATTGCGGTAGGCTTCAAATTTGGGTTTATCGAATAGTTTGAACCGATATAAAACCGTTTGTGTGACCCTCATCCGCCACCCGCCGTTGGCGGGTGCCACCTTCCCCCAAGGGAAGGCAAGGACGAGGAAAAGGGTAGTTTTTTTCATGTCTCAAAATGCTATTCTCGCTTATGGAATCAACAATACGTGGACTTTCCTCATACTCTTGCCTTCCCCTGGGGGAAGGTGGCACGCCAAAGGCGTGACGGATGAGGGTTACACGTCCCCATTCCGCTTGGTTCCGTCAGCACGATAAACAGCAATTTGCAAACCAATATCCCCGCCTGTTTCCAATCAGATCTTTTCCAAAGCTCCTTACAGAGAATAGAAGCTCTGTCCCATATCGGCGGGACCGGCGGGACTCGCGGGAGGAGGCAGATCGCTGTTCTCATCATGGACAAAGACGGGCTTGCGTCCCGACAGCACCAGGAAGATGGCGGGGACAGCGATCATGACGAAGACCGACAGCACCGTCAGCCCGGCGGCACCCGCGGGGGCGAAGAGGTTGTAGATCTTGTTCAAGCAGATCAGGTAGCAGACCACGTAGACGATGTAGAAGGCGATGAGGAGCGCCAGGGTGAGCAGGACGAGCAAGGAGGGGACGATGAGGATATTCATGTCCTGCTCGGGGATCTCGATCAGCTCGCCGTTCTGATCCAGCATTTCATTTGCGGTCGCCACCACGGTGAACACCGCGCAAGCAATGAGAAACAGGAAGGACAGCGCGTAGGTGACGATGGTCCAGGCCACCAGCTTCTTGCGGTAGGCGGTGGACTTGCCCTCGTTGGCCGCCGTCTGACGGTCAGCCAGGTCGCCCATGGCGTAGACGTTACAGCCGGGCACCCAGGACATCCAGGCATTGCGCATACCCGCGCTCCGCATCATGCGGAACATACCCAGACCCATGCCGATGTAGGAGTAGGCGGCGTAGATCAAGATGAAAAAGTACAGGATGAGATACACGATGGCAAAGATCGCTTCTTGATTGGTAGACATGGAAAATACCTCCGTCTTTTGCGTTGATTTCGCGCGGTGCGGTGTTCGTGTCCCCGTGCAGTGGGAACTGTGGACGGCTTGGATGGGACGGCTACGTTACAGGGAATAGAAGCTCTGCCCGCCGGCGGCAGGGGCTTGGGGCTCGTCGGGCGGCGTTTGGGGCTCCTCCTTCATCATACTGACGGCGGGAGTACGGCCCGACAGCATGAGGAAGATCACGGGGATCGCCGCCGAGACCAGGATGGACAGCACCGTCAGCCCCGTCGCGCCGTCGGGGGCGTAGAGCTTGTAGATCTTATGAAGGGCAATGAAGTAGAACACCATGTACACAGTGTACAGGGCGATGAGGGCGGCGGTCAGGAACAGAAGGAGGAGGACGGGGATCACCAGGGCCTCGACTTCCTTGGGACGGTGGTGGATTATGCTACCCACCCTGACCTGCTCGGCGTAGTAGGACAGTACCGCTACCGACGCAAAGGACACGCACCATTCGATGGCCGCGCCCATGCTGATCAGAAACCAGACCAGAAGCTTCTTGCGGTAATTCGTGGACTTATACTCCCGCAGGATACAGGCGGAATCCGCCAGACTGCCCAGGGCGTAGATATTACAGCCGGGGATCCAGAACAGCCAGGGCTTGGACATCCACACCTTGCGCCCCATGCGGAAGCCGCCCAGGCTCATGCCGATGTAGGTGAAAATGCCGTAGGCCATCATAAAGAAATAGACGATGAGGTAGAGAACGACAAAAATGATCTCTTCGCTGGTATACATGGTTGGTACCTCCGTTATGGTCGTATATGGTATATCCATTATAGCATATCCCCCCGAGGCTGTCAAGGCGTTCACCTATATAGACACTCTTTGGTGGGGAAAACTTACAGGAAAAAAGTAAATAAACTGTAAACACCGATGGAAGGGCCTTGTAAAAAGGGCAATTTTACTATATACCCGTCCTTCAACAGCAGATCCACAGCCCCAAAAGAGCCGCCGCCATGGCGGGGACGGCTACCGTCGCGCCGTACTTGACGAAGCGGACAAAGGAGAAGGGCACCCCGTGATCGTGGAGCTGACCCGTCCACATGATGCCCGCCAAAGCCCCCGTGGGGGTGAAGAAGGCACCCAGATTGGAGCCGATGACGGCGGCAAAGAGAGCGGCGGTGGTCAATGCCCCCGCCTCCATGCTCCCCACCACCGAGCTGTACAGCACGCTCATGGGGATGTTGTTGACGATGTTGGCGGCGAAGAAGGAGGAGACACCGAAGGAGGCCACCGTCCCGCCCACCGTGGTCGGCTGAGCCAGGAAGCTGCCCAATGCTCCCGTGATGCCGTACTGATCCAGAGCCAGCACCAGGATGAACATGGAGATCACGAAGGGAGCCAGATCCCAAGGGGCGCGGATGATACAGCGGGCGATGAGGAAGATGGAGCGGCGGCGGAAGAAACTGACGGCCATGGTGCATACCACCAGCGACACAAAGAACAGGCAGGTGATGAGCCACATGGGGAGGTTCAGGAAGGAAGAAACCGAAAGCAGGAGGATGCACCCGCCCAGATGGACGAGGCCGATGATCTCGGTGGGGAGATCCACGGTGGGGGTGGGGGACTCCTCGGGGTCAAGGGGAGCCTTGAGCTTTTTGCGGAACAGGAGGTACAGAACACCCAGCGAGACCAGCCCCGCCAGGGCGGTGGGGAGGATCATACGGGCGGTGTAGGCGAGGAAGGAGACCCCCGTGCCCGTCATGAGGTAGATGTTGGTGGGGTTGCCGATGATGAGGGCCATGCTCCAGGTGTTGGCGGCCACGAATTCCGACACCAGGTAGGGCAGGGGATCGATGCGGGCCGACTTGGCGAAGTGGCAGATGAAGGGGGTGAAGGTCAGGACGATGATGTCGTTGGAGGTGAAGACCGTCAGCACCGACACCAGACCGTAGAGCAGGAAGAACAGGGTGGTCTGACTGCCCTTGGCCTTACCCAGTACCTTGTGAGCCAGGAGACGGAAGAAGCCGATCTCGTCCAGGTAGACCGACATCATGGTCATGGAGAAGAACAGGAGCAGGATCTTGATGGGATTCACGTCCCCCGCGCTGGTCAGCCCTGCGGCGATCTCGGCGGGGGTCAAAAGCCCGCTGACCGTGAGAGCGACCGCTCCCGCGAGAGGTGCTAACCAGAAGATGCTGATCTTCTTGCCTCCGATCATGACGGCGGGCTTGACAAAGACCAGGGCGATGAGGGCGGCGCAGGTAACGAGAAATATGGTGAGGACGGCGACGGTGGGAGTCATATAGGTACCTCGCATTTATGTGAAATGAATGGCTTACCAAAAACACATTGTATCACGAACCCCCGAAAAAGTCAAGCGCGGGAAAGGAAATCTTCACCGTCGGCAAGGGTGGATTTTCGGGTATCTTTCACAAAAAGGAAGGACACCCGCTCGGGTGTCCTTGGGTTACGGTGCCGTTTCGCTTTCTGTCTCGGCGGGGGCATCCCAGCCCTCGGGGAGGAAGGCGTCCAGGGAGACCGACAGGGGGCAGTACAGAGCATAGGAGTCGGTCTTGAAGGCATAGGGCTCAGCGATGGCATAGGACGGACGCACGTATACCCGACGGCGCAGGGCGTACTCGCCCTCGTCATTGATGTAAACAGCGGCATCCCACACGATATTCGGATGCTCGGCCACCGACAGGCGAAGGTACAGGGCTTGACTGTTTCTATTCGTCACGGGTCGATAGCCCCACGTGAAGTCCGAAATGATGTAGTGACCGTCGGGGTGGATCGTCTCGGTATAGCCCGGCACCTCCTCGGGGGGCAGACCCAGCATCTCCCCGCAGATCCTGTCGTAGGTGGCCTCCTCCATGTGGGCGCGGGTGGCGGCGATGGCCGTAAACTCCTCCAGCAGAGCCGCATCGGTCAGCTCGGCCACCCGACGGTCATAGACCAGCTGACCGTACAGATGACGCTCGTCCTGCTTGCTGTTCCATGACCAGCTGTCGCGGGCGTAGGGCTTACGGAGGTACAGCTCGGCGGTGACGGTGCCGTCCAGGATGGGGTGAGCATCGCTTCCTGCGGGACGGAGGATCTGGGGGGTGTAACTGGCCCAAATAAAGGAGTTGGCCTCATACATGGCCAGATAGTCCGACGTGTCGGTGTCGGGAAGGGCGGCATAGAAGTAGCGGGCACTGCTGTAGCCCTCCCGGTTTTGAACCGTGTCGCAGGCCGTCAGGTAGACCAGGGCGGGGTCGAACTGCTCGTAGGTCACGCGGAGATCGTCGGTCTTGAGATGCTCGGGATAGTCGTAACGGTAGGGGTTGGTCAGATCCCGGAAGACCGACGCGCCCCAGAGGAGCAGGATCAGCAGGACGGGAATGGCCACACAGACGGCGAGACAGGTCAGGGCGATGCGCTTGAAGATCTTGGGGGAGGAGTTAGACATGGTAGGCTCCTTTCGGGAATGCAAAATTGGGGGACGGGTTTCAAATTTGGGTTTATCGGTGACACGAATTTATCGTAGGGGAGGGGCTTGCCCCTCCCGCGGGCGACCACATGGGGTCGCCCCTACAAATCGCCTTAAAGTGAACAAACACCAGAAAAGTTATTGTCAAACAATGAAATATGCTTGTAGGGGCGGCCCTATGTGGCCGCCCGTGAACGCGCGAAGCGCGTTCAATTCCGAAGGAATAAAATAGACCGATAAACCGCAATTTGAACAATACTCAAGTCAAATAAGCAATACGGCAGAGGCCCATGAGAGAGCCTCTGCCATATAAGACGCAATTATGGCGCGTTCATTACGGGTTTTTCAAAAAAACTTGTAAAAAACTCGCGTTTTTGAAAGGGTCACTCTTTCCGCTTGTACGTGAGCAGGACCGAGAGGGCCAAGACCGCCAGCAGTCCCGCACTGCCCATGACTGCTCCGCAGCCGCCCTCCTCGGGTGCGTCGGTGTTGTCGGGGGTGGCGGACTCAACGGGAGCCTCGGTCTCGGCGGGAACGGTGGGGGCCTCGGTCACAGGGGCATCGGTAGGTGCCTCGGTGGGGGCCTCGGTCACTTCGTCGGTGGGAGCCTCGGTCTGCTTGTTGTCCTCCAGGGCGGTCTCACCGTACAAAAGGGAGTCCTCGATATCCATATAGTTCATGGTGAAGCGGATCTCGGACATGGAGCCGCAGAAGAGACGGCGGATCAGTCCCTCGGGGTGCTTGGGGTTCATGGTGGCGTGATCCTTGTTCTCGTCCTTGTTGAAGCCCAGCTTACGGCCGACACCTACCTCCCAGCTGAAGAGGGAGTCGGTGATGTAGATCTCGTTGTTCTCGGCCATGGAGAGGACGTTCTCGCCGTTGACGTAGACGTCCAGCCAGTAGCCGTCGCTGGTGACCATGTAGTGGATCCACTGCTCGGCGTAGATCTCGCCGTTCTTGCGCTCGTGGTTGGTCTTGACCTCATCCACGTCCACGTGGACGTACTGGAGGCCCGTGGTGCCCTCTCGGCCGATGTAGCCATCGGCGGTGCCGCCGCCGATCAGCTCGGTGAGGGCCATGGAGAAGGCGGGCTCATCCTGGCTCTCCACCACGCCCTGGCGGGAGAAGAGGCCGGTGTAGCGATTGTAGTTGTTGTTCCATTCCTCGTCGATCTTGAAGATGATCTCCACCGTCCAGCCGGTGGTGCTGTCCACGTTGTTCAGGGGAGCGCCGTTGACGGTCTGGAAGTACTTACCCGACACGTAAGCACCGCTGTACGCGGTCTGGGCGGCATCGTAAGGATCCACGGACAGGGCCTTCTCCCAGGTGTTGCCGAAGCGGAGGGAGGACTTGGTGGAGTAAACTCCGTCCTCACCCACGGTAGCGCCCTCGTCCCACTCGAAGATATCCAGCTTGTCGCCGTTACCCTCGAAGCAGACCTCCAGGTCGTTACCGTTGCCCGTCAGGTCGATGAAGCGGAGGGAATCGTCCTCTACGCTTCCGGTGTAGTAGCCCTCCTCGTTCTGGAACTTCCAGTGGGCGGCTACGTAGTTGTCGGTGTCCTCGGCGAAGGAAGGGAAGGTGAAGGATGCCAGCAGGAGCGCGGTCAGTACGAAAAGGGTGGTGATACGCAATGCGATTTTCATAGTAATCTCCTTTTTCAGAATCGGAATCGCTTCCGTTATGATGGTGGCGGTTCGGTCATGCTCCGCTTGCGAGGAAACCGCAAGACCTCGCGGCGGTGGGGACGGCAGCCCCGAGGCGTGCCGTGGAGTCCTCCTTTCGATGAAGATGCGGTGGCGGGTCAACCACCGTATATGTAAAATCTTAGGTTTCAACGCTTGGCGCGGGAGCGGGACAGGATCAAAAGCCCTGTCAACAGCCCCGCGGGGAAGATCAGCCCGAAGAGCATACCGCCCTTCAGAGAGCCGCCCGCTAAAGCCTCGGTGCAGAGACCCACCACGGCGGGGCCGCCCATACAGCCCAAATCCCCCGCCAGAGCCAACAGCGCGAACATGGCGGTGCCGCCTCCGCGAAGGGTCACGGCGGAGAGGCTGAAGGTACCGGGCCAGAAGATGCCCACCGAGAAGCCGCAGAGCCCACAGCCGATCAGGGACAGGATGGGGGAGGGGGACAGGGCGGCGGTGATATAGCAGATCCCGCAGAGAATGCAAGAGGCCGTCATGATGACCGTGAGGGAGAAGCGCCTCGTCAGCTTGGCGGAGAGGAAGCGGGCGGTGCCCATGAGGATGGCGAACATACAGGGGCCGGCCAGGTCGCCCACGGTCTTGGATACCCCCAAGCCCGCCTCGGCAAAAGCGGAGGCCCATTGGCTCATGGCCTGCTCTCCCGCGCCCGAGCAGATCATCATGATGACGAGGAGCCAGAACAGGGGCTTTTTGAGCAGCCCCCCGGGGGTGAGGGTCTCCCCCTCGGGGACGTCCTCCTCCAGGGTGCGGATGGGGACGCGGGCGAAGTAGAAGATGTTGAAGAAGGGAACGGCCGCCCAGAGACATGACAGGATCCACCAATGTTGAATCCCCACGAAATGGAAGTACAGGGTAGAGAGGACAATGACCGCCACGTGGCCCCAGCAGTAGAAGGAGTGGAGGAGGCTCATCTGGGCTTCCTTATTCCCCGTGGGGCAGGCCTCGGCGATGGGGGAGATCAGTACCTCGGTGAGTCCCCCGCCGATGGCGTAGAGGATGATGGCCAGGAGAATCCCCACGAAGGGCACGGGGAGGATACGGGGCAGGATGCCCAGACCGACCAGACCCAGCACGGCGAAGATATGGGCGGCCACCACCGAGGGGCGGTAGCCCCACACGCTCATGTACTTGGCGGCGATGAGATCCACCAGGATCTGGATGCCGAAATTCACAGCCACCAGCAGGGCCATCCGCGACAGGGGGATGCCGTAGTCGGCGGAGAAGGTGATGAAGAGGAGGGGGGCGAAGTTGTTGACGATGGCCTGGGTGATGTAGCCCAGATAGCAGGCGGCCAGGGTGTGCCTGTGGGAGGAGAGGATACGCATGATGGATCCCTTTCGGATGTGAGAATGGTCAGAAGAGGTTGCGCAGGATACCGTAGAGGAGGACTATGGAGAGGATGACGGCGTGCATCCAGGTCTTGCCGGGGAGGCAGCCCGACTCCCCCCGCTTGACGTAGGCTACGGCCATGGAGATCCCGCCCCACAAAAAATAGGCGGCGTAGAGGGGCCAGAGGGTATTGAACCCAAAAGCGGCGGTAAGATCCAGTCGCACCACGGCGGCGATGGCGCGGGTCAGCCCGCACCCGGGACACTCCAGCCCTGTGACCTTATGGAGCATACAGGGGATCCCGTAGCCCGTGAGATTGTAAAAGACCCCGTAGCCCACCAGCAGGGCAAGGAGACCGCCCCCGATCAGGGTGATGCGGAGCAGGCGTTTTTTCGGCGTGTCGGGCTTCATGTCGGGCCTCCTTTCGGGAGATCTTGATAGTACCATTATAACAGATGCGGAGCGGTTTGTCAATGAGGGGTGGACTTGAAATGGCTTTTGTGGTATAATAAAGCAGAAAAGAAAAATTTTCGGATGCTGTAGTATTTCCCCTGTTTTTCCTGTTTTTGTGGGTGAAGGACCTTCAGACCCAAAACGAAAGGAGCGCACACCGTGGACGATCGGGACATCATCATGCTCTACCTCGACCGCGACGAGGAGGCCATCGCCGAGACCCGGCGCAAATACAGCCGCTACTGCCACTACATCGCTCTCCGCATCACGGGGAGCGAGCAGGACGCCGAGGAGACGGTCAACGATGCCTGTCTCAAGGCCTGGAACACCATCCCGCCCCACAGACCCGAGAGCCTCAAGGCCTACATGGGGATGCTGACCCGTGGGCTGGCCGTCAACCGCCTGGAGGAGAATACGGCCGCCAAGCGGAGCGGGAACGCCGCGACCCCCTTGGAGGAGCTGGCGGAATGTCTGCCCGATAGGGAGGCAGGGCAGATGCCCGAGAGCGTGGCTCTGCGGGACAGCCTGGATCGCTTTATCGGAGCTTTGTCCGAGCGGGATCGGCGGGTGTTCCTGCAACGCTACTGGTACGCCTGTCCGGTGGCGGAGGTGGCCTCCGACTGCGGGATGACGGTGAGCCACGCGACGGTGGTGCTGCTCCGCCTGCGAAAAAAGCTCAAAGCGCATTTGGAAAAGGAGGGCTTTCCCCTATGACGAACCAAGATATCTTCCGTGAACTGACGCATATCGACCCCGCCTATATCCTGGCCGCCGCGCCCGGGGCGGGAAGCGAGACCCGCTTGAAAGGCCGTCAAAAAGGCCGCCGCTGGCTCAAGTGGAGCGGGCTAGCGGCCTGTATCTGCCTCGTCGCGGTGCTGGCGATCCAGATCAAGACCGCCCTGACCCCCGCACAGATGACCGACGTGTTCCGCGAGGGGGTCTGCCTGGAGCTGACGGATCTCGATCAGCTCCCCGCCGAGTACGATGGCGCGCTCCTGGCAGAGGGCTTGGGTGCCTCGTCCTATGAATTCTACTACAAGGAGGGCGGCGACCCCACCGACCCCGCCGATTGGTACTCCCTCCTGGTGAGTGAGGTAATGGGAAACGGGCAGGTGGTACTGCACTGTATGTTCGGAGACCCCGACCTGGAGGACTGGAAGGTGGACATGGTCTTCACCAAGAAGGCCACCGAGACCCGCATCATCCACGGGGTGGAGGTGCAGATCGCCCGCCAACAGCCCTCTCTGCGGGCGGAATACTGGTACTACGCCATCTTCAAGTACGACGGAGTGGTGTACGATCTCCGTACCCTGTCGGATGACGCGGGGTATGTGGATGAGGTGCTGGAGAGGATGCTGGGGGAGTTGAGTTGAATGAAAAAGCCCGTCGGGAGTATTCCCGACGGGCGATATTTTCTCTTGACAAAAAAATATTTTTAAATTATAATGAAAAAAGCCTAACCGTTTCCGAATTCCTTCACTAAATGGACAGATGCATCTGAAAAACCCCGGGAGGAACCCCATGACCAAAGAAGAACTGAACCAAAAGATCGCCGAGGTCTCCAAAACTATCTACCGGTACTGTATTGCCAGAACCCCCACCCGCGAGGAAGCGGAGGATCTGTCCCAGGATATTCTCTATGAGCTGGTCAAATCGGCGGGGAATATCCGCGACGATACGGCTTTCTACGCCTTTATGTGGGGGGTGGCAGGTAACGTGTACAAACAATGGTGCCGTAAGCGAGGCCGTCGGCAGTACAGCGAGCTGACCGAGGATATACCCGCCGAGGAGGAGCATTTTTCTTTTGACGGTGAAGAGACCGAGGATATCCTCCGTCTGCGCCGTGAGCTGACCCTTCTCTCGGAGCGGCACCGCCATGCCACTGTGCTGTACTACATCCACCGCAAACCCTGTGCCGAGATCGCGGAGCGTTTGTCCATCAGCGAAAGCATGGTCAAGTACCTCCTTTTCAAATCCCGGATCATACTGAAAGAAGGAATGAATATGGAACGCAAATTAGGAACCCTGAGTTATGACCCCAAGACCCTGATTCCCTTGTTTTGCGGGGAAGGCCCCAACCGCTTTTGGGACTTTATGCAGAGCAAGATCCGCCAGAACATTGTGAGTGCTTGCTACAATGATGCCCTCACACCGCAACAGATCAGCCTGGAGACGGGCATCTCCCTGTCCTACCTTGACGACGAGATCAAGGCTCTTGCTGACAAGAAGATCTTGATCACGGATGGCCCTCGCTATAAGACCAATGTCATCATTATCACAGCGGACTGCCGCAGAGAGATAAATACCGCCACCGAAGAGGCTCGCCGCCAGCTTGCCAATGGTATGGCTGAGTTTTTGCAGAACCGTTTGACCGCTTACAAGGAGATCGGCTTTGCAGGGAATGGCTTTTCTGACAATACCCTCCGCTGGCAGTTGATCGTCCCTATGTTCCGCGCCGTCGAGCCCTTTGACGAATTCGACAAGCTGTCGATTCCCGAGACGGGGTGGGGTGATCGCGCTTGCCAGTGGTGCGTGGAGGCCACCTCCGAGGCACCTCAGTACACCTTCAATTTCTGTGAGCTGGACGGTACGCGCGGAGACCGTGTAATGTTTTACGATTACCTTCCCAAGCCTTATGGCGATCATCACGATTTCTACGGCAACCGCCGTTATGTCAATATCCTCTGTGATATTGCCCGCGGAGACTGCCAAAAGCTCAGCGAATACGATCTGGAGGCGGTGGCTGACTTGATCCGTTTGGGCTATATCCGCAAGGAAGGAGACGGATTTGCAGTCAATATGCCTATCTACACGGCAGAGCAGTATGCCCGCGTACAGGGGATGGCCGAAGATTATGTGGCAGGAACGCTGAAGCCGGCGTTGGATGCGCTGGATGCGACCGTAGCCGCTGTGCTGAGCCAGCACACTCCTAAGCATTTGCAGGAGCAAGTGGCCGCTATTGCCTTTACGGAGAAGCATACCAGCGCCGTGTCTCTTCCTGCTCAGCTACTCATTGAGGAGGGCAAGCTGATCCCCAACTGGCACATGGGAGAGATGCCCACTACCTATATCGTTCTGAACGATTGATCAGAAAACAGCCCGTCGGGAGTATTCCCGACGGGCTAAATCTATGTTTGTTCTGTTTGGTTCTCAATCCCGAACCGCCATCTTCCGCGCAATGCGGATCATATCCATCAGCGTCCCCAGCATAGGCTCGAACTTGACGCCGTAGGTGTGATCCTTGTCGCCGCGGGTGTTCTCCATGCAGAGGAGGGTGTAGTCGGCGGCGATCTTGGCGGCGGTGTAGGCATCCAGATCCTTCATGAGCGCGCCCACAAAGGCCGAGGCGTACACGTCGCCCGTGCCGTGGCAGTTCTCGGACAGGCGGCGGTGGCAGTAGTAGGACTGCACACCCGACTCGGAGATCATGACACCCGTCTGGGCGGGATGGAAGCCCACACCCGTCAGGATGATATTCTTGGCACCCAGCTTGTGCAGGGCGGTCATCAGCTCCTGGATGTATGCCTCGTCATACTCCTCGCGGTACTCGATCCCGGTAAGGAAGCAGGCCTCGGTGACGTTGGGGAGGAGGTAGTCGGCGGCGGCGCAGAGGGACTTCATGGCCTCCACGTAGTCCATGTCGAAGGCGGGGTAGAGCTTACCGTGATCCGCCATGGCGGGATCCACGATGCGCAGACCCTCGGGGGTCAGGGTGGAGTTCATGATGGCCTTGACGTAGTCGATCTGCTCGGTGGAGCCCAGGTAGCCCGTGTAGACCGCCTCAAAGCGCAGGCCCTCCTTGTTCCAGTGGGCGTTGATGGCGGGCATATCGGCGGAGAGGTCGCGGCAGGTAAAGCCCGTAAAGCCCGCGGTGTGGGTGGACAGCACCGCCGAGGGAAGGATGGCGGTCTCGTGCCCGCAGGCGGACAGGATGGGGAGCGCGACGGTCAGGGAGCACTGACCCACGCAGGAAATGTCTTGGATGGTAAGAAGTCTTTTGTATGCCATGATGGCCTCCTGAAAACATGGAATAAAGTGTTCAGTCACAATCGAAATGTGCGCAAAGGGAATCCAGCACGTCACCGATGCTGTCGCCGCGGCTCTCGTCCACGGTGATGTCGGCGTACCGCTCGTAGAGGGCGCACCGCTCGTCGTAGAGGTCGCGGAGGGTGTAGCCCGCGGGCATGACCACCCCGCGGTGGGTGAAGTTGCCCAGCCGCTTTTGCACCGTCTCAAAGGACAGGCGGAGGTAGACCACCGTGCCGACGGACTTGAAATGCGCCATGGCGGCCTCGCTGTACACCGCGCTCCCGCCCGTGGCGATGACCGAGGGGACGGAATCGTTTCCGAGAGTCAGATTCACGGCCTCCTCCAGAGCGAGAAAGCCCGCCTGCCCCTCCTCGGATATGATGCGGTGGAGCTTCTTGCCCGCCCGTTCCTGGATGATGAGGTCGGAGTCGATGAAGCGGTACCCCAATGTCTTGGCGGCCAGCACTCCCACGGTGCTCTTCCCGCAGGCGGGCATACCGATGAGGATGATGTGGCGGGGGGAGATGGGGTGGTTCATGGCGGCCTCCGTGGGTGATCGTTTGTCAGCATTATACTACTTTTTTCTTTTGTTGTCAAGAGAAAAGATGGTACAAAATTTGTTTGAAGGGGTGGGAGTGTTTTGGGGGATTTGGTTGAAAACAGATATGGACTGCCTCGCAGGGAGACAGTCCATATTTTTTACCAATGTTTATCCTCGTAGGGAGTGTCGGCAACGCCATGATCCCGCAGGTTATGTACCATGCGATCCAGCGTCCCGCGCCACATTTTCTTGAACAAGTTAGTTTCGCCAAACCATTTTACCAGGGTGGGACTGATGGCGTAGTATGTATGGATGAATGCCCGTCCGTACCAAGTAGAGCCCAACGTGTTGTCGCGGAAACGGCGGAGTGTCCAGACCTCGGGGCAGTCGTAGGAGCCGTAAACACAGGTGGCAACGTAGCAGCCGTTACTCGAATATTTGGGAGTGCCGCTATACCAGTCTTTTCCGAAGGAAATAGCGGGCCATTCGCTTTGCGGACGACCAAGAGATATTTCCTTCGTGCATCCTTGAGCAAACGCTTTGCTTCCAACCGATTCAAGGTATTTGCCCAAGTGAACATACTTAAGTTCTCCACAACAAGCAAACGCATAATCACCGACACTTGTAATGCTTTCAAAATTGACACTAGATAAGGCACAACCCGCAAAAGCAGCATAGCCTATAGGCCACCTCTAAAAACCTCACAAAAACGATCAGTCGATAGAGAAAAAGGCCAAAAAATGCAAAAATAACGTTTTAACCTTGTTTTACCCCTCAAAAAAGGGGATATGGGGTGCGCCGAAGGCGCAGTTACCCTATGACAA
>JBGVRH010000101.1:0-6043 GCA_045128275.1 Eubacteriales bacterium
GGGCAATGCTTTTCGGGTGTTTGATCGAAAAATCTTACCATAAAATAGGCTTTTGCGAAGCAAAAGGCTTCATTCATTTTGCATTTCGCATTTTGCATTTTGCATTTTCAAACCGCCCGACAAACCTCAATTTCCCCACAAAAAAGGATACCGCGATCATCTCACGGTATCCTTTTTTTGTTTTGGTATCAGAATTCCTTCTTCTTGGCTAATGCCACGGCGGCGGCACATGCCAGGAGGACGGCGGCGGTCGAGAGGGTGACGGACTGACAGCCCTTTTGCTCGGCCTCGGTGTCGGACTCGGCGGGAGCCTCGGTGGCAGGGGCATCCGTGGGGGTCTCCGCGGGTTCGGTGACGGCAGGCTCGGTGGGCGTTTCGGTGGGAGCCTCGGTGGGGGCCTCGGTCTCGGCCTCACCCGTGGTGTTCTCGTTGGTGGAGATATAGGAGAACTTGAAGCGGGCACCGGGGGCTACGTCGCCCGACAGGTAGAAGTCCAGAATATCACCGCTGAACTTGGTGTAGTCCCCCTCATCGTGGACGTTATCCGTCCAGGCGAAGTTGATAGTGTAATCGTTCCCTTCCAGACCGAGGGCGGACTTGGGGATCTCCACCATCATGGTCTTGCCGTCCACCTTGTATTTGACGTCGGCCACCTTTTCGGTGTCGTAGCCGTTGCCCGTGAACTTCTCCAGCACCAGGGTATCAGCGGAGGCGGCGGACTTGTTGACCACGAAGTCAAAGGTCTCCCAGCCCTTGGCGGACTGATCGGAATCGATGTACAGGTTCATCCACAGGGAGTCGGTGTAGGGGGTGATATTCTCATTGCACTCCACGAAGAACCACACGGTATCGGCATCGCGGGCGACTCGCGCGCCGATGATATCGTTGCGGCCCGAGGTCTCGGTGTAGCGGAGGTTGCCGTAGCCCTGGGCATCGCGGTCGGCGGTGTTGCCGATGTAGGCGGCGTAGTAGGGCTCGGCGGTGGACCACTGGTCAGCGCCCTTGGTCATGTCGATGGTCTGGGACAGGGAGGGAGTGGGAATGGGGTTTACGCCCTTGTACTTGCGGACGTAGTTGACCAGCAGGTAGTAGTAGTGATCCTTCAGATCCCCCTTGGTCATCTCCAGGTCGCGGCTGTACTCGTTGTTGAACTGATCGGGGAAGGCGTTCTCCACCCCGCCCCAGTTCTCGTGACGGCCCGCCGTCCACTCGTTCCAGCCCGTGATGAAGAGAACCTTGGGATCCAGCTCCAGGGCGTAGTCGAACTGCTCCGAGAAGCAGTACCCCATGAGAGTGGCCTCGCTTCCCTCCTTGACGAAACGATCCTTGAAGGCCGAGGTGAAGGAGCGGCCGATGATGTCCTCGCCCTTGTTCATGGCGGTGCAGGCGTGGGTGATGTAGCTGTGGTTGACCGCCACGCCGACCGTGGTCTGCTCCACAGTACCCGCCTTTGCCTCGTCCCGATCCTTATAGTAAGGGATCTGAGGATAGGTAGCCAGCCAGCCCCAGTTGCCGAGCTGCTTGCCCTTGATCTCGTAGGCAGGCTGACCCGGGCGCCAGGTGAAGAAGCTCTTGATCTCCTTGTGGAGGTTGGAGCCTGCGTTGATATTGCCGTTGTAGCCCATGAGCATGGGCTTATCGTCCCAGTAGAACCAGAGGTTCTGGTACTTACCGGGGCGGAAGATATCCAGGTAGAGCATCTCGATCTGCTCGCGGCTGCCGTCGGTAGGGCCGAAGGGCAGGAGGAAGGACACCTTGGGGACGTTCACCGCGCCGTTTTCCTGGGCATCATTCCAGGTCTCCATGAGAGGGGTGTAGCTGGACTTCCAGGTATACGCGCCGTTGGTGTTGTCGGTGAAGATGGTATCCACCCCCGCGTTGGCCAGAAGCTCGGCATGGCGGCGGAGCACCCAGGGATCGTTGGTGCGGTAGTAGCCGTAGAGGGGCTCATTCCAGAAGTAGGCGGTACCGCCTCCCTTGGGCCAGGCCTCGTGATCGTAATCGCGGATGGCCTCGGGGTACTTCAGGATGAAATCGTTGACGTTGAGGGGCTGGGTAAAGGCCAGATCCACGTGCCACGTCCAGTAGAACATGGCTACGGTCTTGTCCTCCTTGATCCCGCCCACATCCTCAAAGGTGAGGGACTCACGGCCGAGACCGTCGGTGAAGACCCAGGTATCGGGCATGACCTTGTGGGTGTTGACCAGGTGGTCGGCGGGCATCTCCCACTCGGCGGGAGGCGTATGCTTGCCGTCGATGGCGTCCTTGGCGCTCTCGATCTTGCGGAAAGGCTCCACGGGGGTCTTGGTGAAGGACACCGAGATCTCCCAGGAGGCAGGCTTCTCCACGCCGCTCTCATAGGTATAGGCGTTGCTCACGGCGGCAGACATCTGCCACGCGCCCAAGCGGCCCCCCGAGAACTCGTCGATGCAGATGAGGTACTCCCCCGCGGGCTGCTCGTCGAAGGAAAGCATGGCGTGACCGTTGTCGGGGTGCTTCTCGATCTTCTTGGTGGCCACGGGAGCCTTGGAGCGGGTGGTGTCGAAGTCGGTGTCCCACTTGTAGAGGGACAGGGTCAGATTGACCGACTTGTCGCCCCAGGTGGGCATACAGAGGGTGAATTTATTGAAGGGCGCGCCAAAGCCCATGCGGATGCCGATGGGAGTGCCCTCGGTGAACTGGCGGGCAGAGTGGGTCGCCAGCTCGGCGGTGTCAAAGGCCTTGACCGTCACGGCCTTGTCCGAGGCGATGTTCTCCTCGGCGTGGACGGTGGTCAGCAAGGCGGAGAAGGCGCTCACGGCCATGATCAAGGCAAGGATCACGGCAAGAGCGCGGTAAGTGTTCTTCATAGGAGCCTCCTTTTGGGTGGTACTTCCCTCTTATTATACCGAATTTTAGGCAGTTTGTCAATGGATACGGGAAATTTTTTCAAGGATTTGACAAGGATGTACAAGTTGCATTTTTCTCAAAAAACTTTTCAAAAACCTATTGACAAAACCGATGCGTTGTGCTATAATATCACCGTTGTCAAGAACAACACCAACCACTTGGGGGTATAGCTCAGTTGGGAGAGCGCTTGAATGGCATTCAAGAGGTCAGGGGTTCGACTCCCCTTATCTCCACCAAAGAAAAAGGACGGCATCAGCCGTCCTTTTTCTTTGGTGAAAATGAGAGGACGAGAGGCTCTGTGCAAGCCGCAAGCAAGAAAAAAAGCGGGACCTTTCAGCGACCAACGGGAGCGGAGAGCGGCTTGCCCAGCCCATCCGAAGGATGGGGTGTGGGTTCAGACTCCCCGCCGCGCCCTCGCGGCGATCTCCACCATAGTGAAACGGATTGCGTAAGCAATCCGTTTTTGTTTTTTGATAGAGAAACCGAAAATATCCGTGTTGGCCGCCCCCACTCACTTTCCCGAACAAGCATAAGATCCCGACGGATCTCAAAAGAGACCCGTCGGGATCATATATACATATGATCAATTCATATCAAATATCACAACGCCGTCCCGATACGAAATATAGAACACCGTGTAGATCAAATCTCCCGTGGAGGTGACCACGCCGGCGGTCACTGTGTGCTTCCCTTCCTCCAGGGCGGAGAGATCCAGGGTCAGCTCCTTATCCTCGCAGGTCACGGTTTCCATCTTCTTTCCGTTGACGTAGGCAACGCCGATGCCCTCACCCCGTCCCAGTCGGATCCGCACCTCGGACAGGGCTTCTACGCCGTACTTTCTGCCCTTGTGTATGCCAATGAACCGAACCGTGCCGTCCTGCACGGGAGTATCGGTGTAGACGTGGGCGGCGGAGGGGGAGGTCTTGTGGCCGTTGAACTCACCCACAAAGGACAGGTAATCGTCCACGTTCTCCTCGGTAGTCCTTTGCAGGGTCAGGGTCAGAGTGACCTTACCCATAGCGGGGACGGTGATCTCCTTTTCAAGACCTTCCACCGTAAAGCCGGGGAGGAAGGCCTCGATGCGACCGCTGAACTGAGTCTCATTGAAATTGACCACGTGCAGAGTCACCTTTTCGCCGTCGGTGATCTTGTGGCCCTGCTGCTTGGTCACGCCGTCGTTGATATCGTAGCCCTCGAATTCGGGGTAGATGATGACTCTTTGCCCCACGGTGAACTGCAAGGGAGCGGGCGTGGCCACCTCGGTCTGCTTGTTCTGGTAGGCGGGAGCGATGCTGTAGGTCACGAATACGGGATCCACACCGATCTCCAGGGTGATCTGACCGTCCTCGGGCTTGACCAGGGTCTGATTGCCCATGAGGTCGGTCACAATGACAGCCTGCTCGGCGGCGAAGGTGTAGGAGGTAGTCTTCCCCGCCCACAGCACGCTTGCCGCGCGGCTTCCCGTGAAGAACAGGTAGCCGTAAGCTCCCTCGGGGAGATCGCACAGCTCGCCCAGGTACTGTCCCTTGCCCAGGACGTGGGTCATGGCAGACTCCGCCGCCAGGGTGGGGTAGGGCTCAAGGTCGGGGCTGAAGGTGCCGAAATCCCCCCCGTTCTCAATGTAGGGAGCCAGCACGAACCAGAAATGCTTGTCGGTGCCCGTAGACAGAGACTGCACCGCGGAGGTCACGATGTAGGGGGCCTGATCCGTGAGATTCTTCTCGCTGGGGGTGGAGGTCATGATCTTCATGCCCGCCTCGGTGAGCCAGATGGGCTTGTTCTGGGTATTGTAGTGATTCAGAGTACCAACCGTACCCGCCACCATGGCAAAGCGGGAGAAGTCGGGAATGCTACTGCCCTGAGGGGTATGGGCGTGGTAATTGAAAATGGAGGAGTAGTCCAGGATCCCGTTGAGCAGGGACAGGTGCATGTAGTCGATGTTCTCGTCGGGCTGGCACAGGCCTCCGAAGGAGATGATGGCGTTGGGGTCGGCATCGTACACGCCCAGGGCGGCGGCCTTATACCACGCCGCGAACTGCTCTGCCGTCTCCAGGGCGAAGCCGTGGTCGCTCTCGTTCCACAGCTCCCAGGCATCCACCACGTCCTTGTAGTAAGTCGCCATGGCCTTGGTGGTGTGGTAGATATCCTGCTGGGCGGGGAGGAAGCCGCCTGCCATGCCGTCGGGCTTCAGAGGATCGGTGGCCCAGGCGGGGGCGGAGCAGAGCATCACCAGATTCTTCAGCCCCGCCTTGCGGATGGCGCGGTAGACCGCCTCGGTGGAGGTGAAATCGTACTGACCCTTGATAGCCTCGTAGGTACGCCAGTCGGCGCGGTCACGCACCCAGGTCACACCCGCCATGCGGGCGGCGGTGGCGATGGCGTAGACCTTCTCGGGATCCTTGACCAGATAGTAGGCCGCGTAGTCCATGGCGAAGGGGGAATCCTCGGGGGTCTTTTGGTCAAAGCTCTCCAGCACGGCGTAGCGGCAGCTTTGGTCACCGATTGTCAGAACGAAGTAGCCCGTGGGGTGGTTCTTGACCGTCCGCTTCAGAGTCACCTGGCCGTCCTCGCCGATCTCGGTACTGCCCTCGTACAGGGTACGGCCGAAATGATCGGTCACGGTATAGCCCACATTCCCCGCCTTGGCGGAGACCGAGGCCTCCAGGCTCAGGGGATAGCGGCGGTCGAACACGTGGACGGTCGCGGCGGCCATCAGAGCCTCGCCGTCCTCTCCCTCGGGGGTCACGGCGTAGGAGACCGAGCATCCCGCCGCGGTTTGGCTTCCCTCCGCGTAGGTCAGCTTGAAGTAGTCCATGAAGAAGGACAGACGGTTCCAGGAGTTCTGGCTGTCCACGTTATCGATGACGAAGGAGACCGTGTTCTCCCCCTCCTTCAGGGTCACCGTGCCGAGATCCATGACCTTGAGCAGGTTGGGGTCGAAGGTGGCGGGGAAATGCTCCAGGATGGTGTAGCTCTTGGCGGCGGTCACGGCGCGGCTACCGTTGACGTCCACGAAAAAGTCGCTGGTGTACTCCTTTTCCAGGTCGCTGGCCAGCACCACCAGGCGATAGGAGCCAGCCTTGGGGGCATTCACCTTGTAGGTGAGGGAATAGGTGTGATCCCACCCCTTCGCAGGGTACTCACAGGGGGTATG
>JBGVRH010000102.1:0-67059 GCA_045128275.1 Eubacteriales bacterium
TGCGTGGACGTGTCCAACCGCCTCATCGCCATGCCGGGCTGGCGCACCCGCTCCATCGGTATGCAGTTCTACAAGTACGATATCGCGGGCTTCCTCCAGTGGGGCTACAACTTCTACAACAATATGCACTCGGTCAACACCATCAACCCCTACGCCGAGACCTCGGGCGAATACTGGGTACCCGCAGGAGACCCCTTCTCGGTCTACCCCGCCGAGGACGGCACGGCCTACGAGTCCACCCGTATCATCGTCTTCCACGAGGCTCTGGAGGACTGCCGCGCCATGAAGCTGGCAGAATCCTTCTACGGCAAGGAGCGGGTCATCGCCGAGATCGAGGCAGTATTTGGCAAGGAGATCAAGTTCTCCCGTTGCGCCAGATCCGCCGATATGATGCTGGCCATCCGCGCCAAGGTAGACGAGCTGATCGCCGAGGCGGTCAAGTAAGTCCGCCCCCATATCTCACAAAAAATACCGCATCTCATGGGTCCTTCCCACGGGATGCGGTATTTTCATTCGTTTCTCGGTCAGATCTCGCTATACCCGCCCAAGAAAGCGAAGGTCTCACAGCTCCGCTCCAGGTCCGAAAGGAGGTAGCGGATGCGCTCCTCGGCGGGGGAGGCCTCGAAATCGAAGTAGAAGCGCATATCGAAGTCCCGCCCCTCCATGGGACGGCTCTCCAGCTTGGTGAGGTTGACCCCCTGGGCGGTGAATTTGGCCAGGGTGGCGTACAGGGAGCCGGGCTCATGGGGCAGGGTCAGCATGAGGCTGATCTTGGTGGCTCCGGGGTAGACCCGCAGATCCTTGGTGATGCAGATGAAGCGGGTATCGTTGCGCCCCGCGTTCATGATGGTGTTGCCATCGGCCAGCTGGGCGAGGCTGTAGAGGGAGGCACAGGACTCCGAGGCGATGGCGGCCACGTCGTCCCGATCCATAGCGGCCACGGTAGCGGCGGCCTCGGCGGTATTGCGGCAGACGTGGGTCTTGATCTCGGGGTGAGCCTCTAAGAAGCGGCGGCACTGGCCCAGAGCCTGGCTGTGGGAGTAGACCTCCCGAATATCCTCCATTTTGGCACCGTGCTTGCCCAGCAGACGGTGGTCGATGCGGAGCTTGATACTGCGGACGATGGAGAAATTGTACTTCTGCATGAGATCGTAGACCTCGTTGACGGTGCCGTAGGTGCTGTTCTCGATGGGCAGGACACCGAACTCGCACTCCCCCCTCTCCACCGCCTCGAAGACGTCACCGAAGGTGCCGTAGTAGCGAATGCGGGGGAGGCTGAAGAGACGGTCAGCGGCGATCTGACTATAAGCCCCCTCCACGCCCTGGCAGGCCACCAGGCCTCCGTCGGGGAAGACAGAGGGAGTCGCGTCCATGGCGCGCACAATGCGCTGGGACACGTCCTCGGAATGGTCGGCGGCGTGTGCGGCGGCCAGAAGGCTGGACTGACGGGCCTTGGAGAGATCCATCATGACCGTGAAGAAGGTCTTGGCGTAGTAGCGGTATTCGGGGCCGGCCAGATCCGCCATGTCGGCCAGGATCTCCCGCTCACGGGTACGGTCGTAGACGGGAAGACCATGCTCCCTCTTGTAGTCCGCCACGTCGGCGGAAACGTCCATGCGGCGGCAGAATTTCTCCACCAGCTCGCGGTTCAGCGCGTCGATCTCGGCGCGGCTTTCTTTGATATCTCTTGCCATAGTCGGCTCCTTTTTGGAGAAACGGCCTCCGGCGGCTTAAGGGGACTTTTTGGAAAAAGTCCCCTTAAGAATCCTTCCAAAACCTTCAAGCAAGGAATTGTGACGGGGGAGGTCGGTTGGTTTGATGCGAAATCTATTTCGGGGGAGAACCGGTTTGGCTCTCCCCCAGAGGTTTATTCAACGGAAATGACGAAATCGTAGAGGGGCTGACCGCCGTAGAGCAGGCTGAACTCGGCGTCGGGCAGCTCGGCCTTCATCTTCTCGAAGATGATGTTGGCATTCTCCTCGGTGACCTCGTCGCCGTAGAGGACGGTCACGAAGGAGGCATCGGGGAAGTTGCGGAGCATCTCCAGGATGATGATCTCATAGTCGGTGCCGGTGTAGCCGATCTTGCGGTCGCACAGGCCCATGTACTCGCCCGCCTTGATGGAGATGCCGTCGATGGCGGCGTCCTTCACGGCGCGGGTGACCGACAGGGTATGAACCGTACCGAAGGTCTCGGTCATGGCGGCGGCATTGTCGTCGGCGGCAGAGTCGGGATCGAAGGCCAGCATAGCCGACATGCCCTCGGGCACGCTGCGGGTCTCCAGCACGATGACGCGCTGCTGGGGGATCAGACCCTCGGCCACCTCGGCCTCAATGATGGCGGCGGCCTGGTTGGCCACCATGATGATGTTCTTGTTGTTGGGCAGGACGAAGACCTCGCGGCCGCGGGTCTTGCGGATGGCGTCCAGCAGGTTATCGGTGGAGGGGTTCATGGTCTGACCGCCCGTGACGATCTCATGGACACCCAGCTCGCGGAAGATGTTGGCAGTACCCTCACCCAGGCAGACGGCCACGAAGCCGAAGTCCTTGTCAGGGGTGTAGTCCACGGGAGGATCGATCTCGCCCTTATCGGCCTTTTCACCGGCAGAGGTGAGCGCGGAGTGCTGCTTCTTCATGTTCTCGATCTTGACCATCTCCAGTGCACCGTACTTGACGGCCTCGGACAGCACCATACCGGGATCGTTGGTGTGGATATGCACCTTGATGATCTCCTCGTCGTCCACGAAGACCATACTGTCGCCCAGAGGAGAGATGAACTCCTTGAAGGCCTCGGCGGTACCCTCGCCGCGGAAGGCATCGGACTTGCCCACGATGCACTCGGTGCAGTAGGCGAAGGTGATGGAGTCGGTATCGAACTCACCGAAGTCGGCGCCCTCCTGGGTTTCGTCGTCGGAGCCCTCCACGGCGGCCACGTCGTTGCCCTTCAGGGAGGCCAACATGCCCTTGAGCATGGTGACAAAGCCCTGTCCGCCGGCATCCACCACGTTGGCCTGCTTCAGGACGGGGAGCATCTCGGGAGTCTGCTCCAGAACCTCCTCGGCACCCTCCAGCAGGCGCTCAAAGAAGGCCTCGGGGTTGCCCTTGAACTGCTCGGACTCAGCCTCAGCGATCTCGGCGGTGCCGCGCATGACGGTCAGGATGGTACCCTCGGCGGGCTTGCTGACGGCGCGGTAGGCCTCGTTGGTACCGCTGCGGATGGCCTTGGCGATATCCTCGGAATCGGCGGTCTCCAGGCCCTCGAAGGACTTGGACATACCGCGGAAGAACAGGGACAGGATCGCGCCCGAGTTACCGCGGGCGGCGCGGAGCAGACGGTTGGCCACGCGGGAGGCAGCCTCGGCCAGAGTGCCGGGCTCCACCTGGATCTCGCGGGCGGGCTTCATGGTCAGGGACATATTGATGCCCGTGTCGCCGTCGGGAACGGGGAATACGTTCAGGTTGTTGATCTCGGTCTTCTCGGTGTCCAGGGAATTCGCGGCGGAGGCCACCATTTTCTGGAACTGCTCGCCATCAATGACTTTCTTAGACATAATTTTCAAACCAAGCCTTTCATCATCATTTTCGGTAATATTTCAGGTAATGCTTGACTGTTTTTGAGGGATCCCCCTTGAGGATCAGAGCAGGTCGGCCACGTCCAGCACCAGACGCTCGGTCTTCTCCCAGCCCAGGCAGGGGTCGGTGATGGATCTGCCGAAGCCCTCCTCGGTGACCTTGCGGGAGCCGTCCTCCAGGTAGCTCTCGATCATGAAGCCCTTGACCATGCGGCTGATGTCGCTGTTGTGACGGCAGGCGTGGAGAACCTCCTTGCAGATGCGGGGCTGCTCCAGGTACTTCTTGCCGGAGTTGGCGTGGTTGGTGTCCACCACCACGGCGGGGTTGACCAGCTTGGGGCTCTTTGCGTAAAGCTCAGCCAGGTGGGCCAGATCCTCGTAGTGATAGTTGGGCAGGCTGTGTCCCTGCTTGTTGACGTAGCCGCGGAGAATGGCGTGAGCCAGGGGGTTACCCGTGGTCTGCACCTGCCAGCCGCGGAAGATGAAGGAGTGAGACTGCTGAGCCGCGGTCAGGGCGTTCATCATGACCGACAGATCGCCTCCTGTGGGGTTCTTCATGCCTACGGGGCAGGACACGCCGCTGGATACCAGGCGGTGCTCCTGGTTCTCCACCGAGCGGGCACCCACAGCCACGTAGGAAAGAAGATCGTCCAGGTAGCGGTAGTTGGCGGGGTAGAGCATCTCGTCGGCGGTGGGGAGACCGAACTCGGTCAGCACACGGGTGTGGAGCTCACGAATCGCCAGGATGCCCTTGTACATATCCGGCGCGTCGTTGGGGTCGGGCTGATGGAGCATACCCTTGTAGCCCTCGCCGGTGGTGCGGGGCTTACCCGTGTAGATGCGGGGGATCAGGATCAGCTTATCGGCTACCTTGTCCTGCAAAATACGGAGACGGCGGACGTACTCGATCACAGGCTCCTCGCTGTCTGCCGAGCAGGGGCCGATGACCAGCACCTTCTTGTCGGACTCCCCCGTAAAGACCCGGGCGATCTCTTCGTCGCGGGCGACCTTGAGGGAAGCGGCCGCGGCGGAAACGGGATAGCGTTCCTTGGTCTCTTGAGGGATGGGGAGCTTGTGGATAAAATTCATAGACATAGCGGTTGTTCTCCTGTTCTTCCCGTCGGAAGGCTGGGGCAGGGGCGCGCGGGCATGGGGCTCTGGGGAGCGGGATGGGGCGCTGTGTACCTCGGTCTTGCGGCGAATTGATTCGCTTGCTCTATCCAAACGCATGAAGCGCGGTACATACGGATACAGACATACATACTAATTATACCGCAAAGCCCCTTATTTGTCAAGAGTTTTCCCCGCGTTTTGGCGTTTCGTTCATAAAAACTGTGAGTTTGTACCGCTTTTCCCATCTCTCTTGGGGAGATTTGAGCAATTTGTTGTAAAAACAACAATCGCAAGCCTCCCGAGGCTTGACGGGGATCTCCTCAAATGAAAAAATCCCCCGACACACCCAAATGCGCGTGTCGGGGGATGAGCTTGTAAGGGATCAGATGGTGACCTCGGCGTGGGCCTCGGCGCTGCGGTAGATGGCATCCAGCATCTTCTGGACGGTCAGCGCATCCTCCATGGGGGAGACGGGGGTCTTGCCCGTGTTCAGGCAATCCACGAAGTGGCGAAGCTCCTCCACGAACATATTGTTGGGAGTCACCTCGGGCTGAACGTCGGCCAGGTAGCCCTCCTCGTTCTCGCCGTAGACGGTGAGAGGCTCGAAGGAGCAGCCTGCCTTGCTGCCGAACAGGGTCACGTCGTTGGCTTCCTTACCGTTGATGGCCCAGGCGATCTCGGCGGTCATGGTCTTGCCGCCCTCAAAGCGGAAGAACACCATAGCGGAGTCCTCGGTGTCGAACACGCCGAAGCCCTCGCCGAAGGGACGCCAGCGGTTGATGCCCTTGGTCTGGAAGTCACCGATGCGGTAGGAGGTCTCGGCGGAGCAGGTGA
Source organism: Eubacteriales bacterium (assembly GCA_045128275.1). Taxonomy (GTDB): domain Bacteria; phylum Bacillota; class Clostridia; order Oscillospirales; family CAG-272; genus CAMEON01. Next base: position 5,519 of record JBGVRH010000102.1, read on the forward strand.
TGGGGGTGGGTCTGCCCATGAGATACCAGGTACGGTCGATGGCGTGAACGCCGATATCCAGGACGGGGCCGCCGCCTGCCAGCTCCTTGTCGGTGAACCAGCCGCTGGGAGTACCTCTGCGGCGGACGTAGCGGCACTTGGCGGTGTAGATCTCACCGAACACGCCCTCCTCGTACAGCTCGCGGCACTTCATAGCCTCGGCCATATAGCGGGTCACCACGGCCAGCATGAACTGAACGCCTGCCTCGCGGACGGCCTTCTCCATCTCCAGACCCTGCTCGAGAGAGGCGGCCAGGGGCTTCTCGCAGAGGATGTGCTTCCCTGCCTTGGCGGCGGCGATGCACACGGGGGCATGGGCGGCGGTCCAGGTACAAATGTCGATGTAGTCCACGTCCACGTTGGCCAAAAGCTCCTCGACGGAGGCGAAGTAGTGGGGGATGCCGAACTTCTCGGCGGCAGCCTGTGCCCGCTCGGGGACGATGTCCGCGATGGCGACCACCTCAACGATGTCCGTGAGCTCCATGTAGGAGGGCAGATGGGCGGAGGTGGCGATGTTGCCCGCGCCGACGATACCGACTCTCAGTTTGTTTGCCATAGTGTTGTTCCCTTTCCCGAAGCATTCCTCGGGATTGTCCTTTCTCGGGCGTGTGGGGCCCGACTGTTTTCATCAGCCTCCGTCACGGGGGCTTGTTACCTGTCATTATAGCACGATAGCCGTCCTCTGTCAAGAGGAAATTGGGAAAGTCGGGGTTTTCGGGAAATGAAATCCACGATCCTTCAAGGATACGCCGCCGCGCTTGGTATCGTAGAGCCCGAAATCCTCCGAAGACCTTCACGCCAAGGCAACGCAAAAAGGGCACGCGGTCGGCATGCCCTTTGCGTACGTTGTTTCTGACCCTACGGTCAATCCGAGGGAACGAGATGCTCGTTGCTTCCCTCCCGGGTGTGCGCCGGCGGATCCTCCGGCTGATCTCCCAGAATGGCGGAAAGGGCGCGCCCGGTCTCCTCGGGGGTGTAGGTCTGGTAGTGGAGGTGCAGAACGTCCCCCTCGCAGACCTCCTGCCCGCCGTGATGGGTGGCGCGGGATTGCTTGCGGTCGATGGACAGCACGGTGCAGGTGGGCGGCCACAGGATCTCGCGGATCTCCATGCCCTCCGCAAAGGAGTTCTTCTGTACCGTCATGTAGGCATCTACGATCATGGGCGTCCTGCCCTGCCGTACCTCCTGCGCCCGTCGCTCGATGACCGTATCCGCAAAGGAGGTCTTGCCCGAGATCTCTACGATCAGATAGGCCACGACCACGCCGAATACCACCGGCATGATGTTGGCCGCCACGCAGAGTGCCTCCGCCGCGAACACGATGGCGGTAATGGGAGTGCGTGAGGATGCCGCCAGGAAGGAGGCCATACCCACGACGATGAGGATCGTGCCGTACCGTCCGTCGATCAGACCCAACGCGATCAAGCCCTCCGACACCAGCGATGCGATCATAGCGCCGAAGGTCAGAGTAGGGACGAAGATACCGCCGCTGACACCCTCGCAGTTGGAAAAGATCATCAAAAGCGCGCGGACAAAGAAGGCAAGGAGGATGGCGTACCAGACGGTCTTCCGATGCAGGATGGCCTCAATGAGGGAGTGTCCCGAACCTACGAAATGAGCCGACAGGAAGCCGAGAACAGCGGTGATGACGAAAATGAGTACGAAGCGCAGGATGAAGCCCCGCTTCCCGTCCGAGGCATCGGAGCCCTTCCGCGCGATCCGATACAGCCTCGTGAACAGCAGGGAGCAAACGCCGCACGCCCCGCCGACGAGGATAGCCGTCCACAGGTACCGCATGGGGAGGATCTGTGTGATCTCCAGATCGAAGAAGGTGGTATCCACCTTGAAAAAGAAGGAGAGATACCGATGGGTCACCGTACCCGCAAGAACCGAAATGGAGGCCACCGTAAAGAGGGTGGTGGAGAAGCGGCGATGGGCCTCCTCCAAGGCGAACAGGATACCCGACAGGGGCGCGCCCGTGGCAATGGCAAAGCCGGAGCAGGCTCCGCCCGTCATCAGATAGCGCTCCCACGCCTGTCTGTTCTTGCCCGTCAGATGGGAGCTTGCCTTACCGACGGCGGCACCCATCTGCACGCTGGGGCCCTCGTTGCCCAACGGCACACCCGCCAGATAGGTCAGCAGGGCAGAGCCGAACAGGACGGTAATGCCCTGCACCCACTTGAGGGGGATCAGCCCGCGAATGGAAGCCACGGCGGTGGGAATGCCTCCCCCTCGGCACTCCTTGGCGTACTTCAGAATCAGAGCGGACACCGCGCCGATGGCGGCCGCCCCCGGGATCAGCAGGGGGACGTAGGCGGGGTTCTGCCGCACGAAGGCATAGATCTGCTCGGAGCGGCGCATGACGTCGGCGGAGGCGACCTTGAACAGGAAGATCAGAACTCCCGACAGGATCCCGACGACCATGGGGAACAGAATATACGGGATCAGCTTGGATCGTCTATCCCGGTTTTCATGAAGCTTTCTATGATTTTTCATGGGTCTTCCTCTTGTCAGCCGATGAATAGGATTGCTTTTTACGACCCGCGCCCGATGCGGCGGATCTGCGGCACTCATTGTAGCACAAAAACGCCGAATTGTAAAGACGAAATTCAAAAAAAACGCAATTTTTTTGCCGCCTCGGAGCAGAATTGCAACGGAAAAAGCAAAGCCGAGCCACCGCCTGCAAACAGGGATGACTCGGCTCGGTTTTCAGGGCATTTCCGCAGGGTTACACGATCCCGCCCAGGTCGAACTCGGAGAGCCACTTGCTGGCCTCGGCGCAGACCGCCCGCAGGCAGGACTCGTCGAAGGGGGTGTCCAGACCCGCGTGCTTCAAGAGATCGGTGAAGGTCTTACTGCCGCCTTTTTGGTGGCAAAAATCAATTCTTCTGTAAAATATAAGCCTTGGAAATCACGCTGATCCCGATTCCCAACTGTTCGGCGGCTTCCCCCAGTTCGTTGTCATCAGCGGTCAGTGTCCGAGACTCGAACACGTCTTCGCTTACGATCTCAAAACCGACTTGCAGGAATCTTTCCCGCCACGTTGGAGTAGGATGATCTGATTCAAGCCCGCTCCACGGGGTCATTCCGGATTCACGGAACACGCGGAGCATAGCTTCGGTGTCCATCCATGTCTCTATGGTATAAAAGAAGCCGTTTTCCGTCAAGGTTCTGTAGATTTCACGCAGTGCCCGCTCATGTCCCTCCTCGCCGTTGCGGGTAGAGGACAACCCAATATAGCCGGAATAGGCAGGAACTGTGTTATCCCGAAACGGAATATCCATGAGAGAAAATTGGGCAAGATCCAGATTCTTGATTGTCTCATTCCCGTCCAGATACCGTTTCCACTCCTCAATCACCAGCGAGTTTGCGTCTGTCGCCAGGCATACGTGATCCGGCGCCAGTTGCTTCACCGACGGCATGAGCCCCATACCGGGGCCGCAAGCAATTTCCACCACAGGATCGCCTTGAGCGATGATTGCATCCACAAGACGGCGAGACGCAGGATTGTTGAGAAAGAAATCGCTGTGGAAGTTACGCCTCATCCTTCCCGACCGCCAAATTGCAACATCGGATTCATCAAAACAGTCCGCGTCGCGGTCAGAATCATAATAGTAAATTCCGTCATAGCGGCGAACAGGCGGGCGCGAAAACCAATCGCAAAAGGGCTTTCTCATGGGAAACCTCCATAATGTAGACTCTGTTATAGGCGATTGAAAATGCTTCAAATTGGGGGTTATTGATCTGACAGAATAGATCGAAGTTGGGTAGGGTGACCCTCATCCGCCTCCCGCCGCAGGAGCTGGTCGGCACCTTCCCCCAAGGGAAGGCAAGAACGAGGTGTGTTTTTCGCTTCCTATACCCCCAAAATATACTGATACTAAAAAGTTTTTTAGTTGACGAGAAACACAAGCTCCTTGCCTTCCCCCGGGGGAAGGTGGCACCCGCCAAAGACGGGTGACGGATGAGGGTCACCCGTCTCGTTTTCGATCTGTTCTGTCAAACAGTTTGACAGACCCCTCTTTTACACGATCCCGCCCAGATCGAACTCGGAGAGCCACTTGTTGGCCTCCTCGCAGACCGCCCGCAGGCAGGCCTCGTCGAAGGGAGTGTCCAGACCCGCGTGCTTCAGAAGATCGGTAAAGGTCTTGCTGCCGCCCTCCTTGGTGTAAGCCATGTAGTGGGCCCACGCGTCGGAGAGATCCTTCCGGATCATGGCCCAGAAGCGGAGAGCCACGGTCTGTGCCAGGCAGTAGTCGATGTAGTAGAAGGGGGAATTGTAGATGTGCTGCTGTCTCTGCCAGCCCTCGCCCTCGGCGTAGAAGGGGATCTCACCGTCCAGCTTGACCCAAGGCATGTAGATGCCCAGAAGCTCCTTCCACACGCCGTGACGCTCTGCGGGGGTCATGTCGGGCTTGGCGTAGACCTCATGCTGGAAGTGATCCACCATGGTGCCGTAGGGGATGAAGGTCAAAGCCCCTGCCAGGTGGCTGTTCAGGAACTTCTTGGTGTCCTCCCCGAAGAAGCCCTCGGCCCAGGGCCAGGCGAAGAACTCCATGGACATGGAATGCACCTCGCAGGCCTCCATGGAGGGCCACATGTAGTCCATGGGGATGCGCTTGCGGTTCATCCAGCAGGCAAAGGCGTGGCCCGCCTCGTGAGTGACCACCTCCACGTCGCCCTGGGTGCCGTTGAAATTGGCGAAGATGAAGGGCACCTCGTAGTCGGGGATGCCGGTGCAGTAGCCGCCGCCCGCCTTGCCCTCGGTGGAGAGCACGTCCAGAAGCTCCTGCTCCCGCATGGTGCGGAAGAATTCCGAGGTCTCGGGGGACAGCTCATCGTAGAACTTGTCGCCCTGACGGAGAATATCCTCGGCGGAGCCTGCGGGGCGGGGATTGCCCGAGCGGAACATGAGGGCGTTATCGGCAAAGCTCATGGGGTAGGTCTTGCCCAACCGCTCGGCCTGTGCGCGGTAGATGGCATCCGCCACGGGGACGAGGTACTTGACCACGGCGGCGCGGAACTTCTTCACGTCGGCCTCGGTGTAGCAGTTGCGTCCCATGCGGTAGTAGCCCAGGGTGGTGTAGCCCTCGTAGCCCAGCTTCTTGCCCATGGTGTCGCGGAGGTGGGTCAGCTCGTCGTAGATGCGATCCAGCTCGGCCTGGTTGTCCTTGTACCACTGACCCTCGGCCTTCCACGCGGCCAGACGGCGGGCATCGTCGGAGTCGGTCTTGAAGGGGGTGAGCTGGGAGAGGGTGTACACACCGCCCTCAAAGGGGATCTGGGCCGAGGCGATGAGCTTCTGGTAGGCCATGGTCAGATCTGCCTCCGCCTGCATCTCGGGGATGATCTCGGGGGAGAAGGACTTCAGAGCGATCTCGGCGTTGACGAACATCAGATCGCCGTACTCGGCCTCAAAATCGGCGCGGAAGGGGGAGGCCAGCAGGGCGGCGGTGAAGCCCTGGGCGTACTCCTGTACGGCGGGCATGGCGGAGTTGATGTACTTGACCTCGGCATCGTAGAACTCGTCGCGGGTGTCGATGGACTGGCGGATCTCGGCCAAGGTGCAGTGGGTGAAGATATGCTTCTGCTCCTCCTGGTACTCCAGGAAAACGGCCTTGGCGGCGGCGTAGTCGGAAGCCTCACGGAGGCGGGCGGTCAGCTCGGCGGTCAGGGTCTTGGCGGCCTCCATGTCGGGGCGGGCGTAGGGCATTTCATTGAATTTCATGGTGGGTTCCTTTCTATGTGGTGTTTTTATTTGCGTTTTTCGGGGGCGATACACTCGTAGGTGTTCCACGAGTAGACCTCAAATCTTCCTTCTTTTCCAAAGAGCCATGCGCCCTTGGCAGCCTTCTTGCGGAGGCGGGCGAGGACGTGGGCAAGCTCGGCGGATTCGTTCTCTCGGGCGGGATCGTCCGATACCTCATAAACGTTTTGAATGCCGGAGGGAACATACCGCACCCTGTCCCATGTGACGACATAGATCTCGTCGTGCAGAACCGCATCAATTTCTTGATCCACAGAGGGGCGGTAGTGGAACCATTCATAGTCGTAGCCTCCGAAGTACATATTCCAAAGGACAAGATCTCCCTTGGACTCATGAAAATCGAAGCACAAGTCCTTTCCGTGGAGGGGGTTCTTCACCCGCAGGACGACAATGGGGGTGTCTCCTTGCTTGCGGCCCGGTCTCGGCCAGCCTTGGATAGCGTACCACTCTTTTGTGGTGTACTCCTCCCGCACAGCCGTCAACCCCCGCACGGCGAGGACGGTTTCCAGCTCAGCGATGATCATGGCATCAATCCTCCATCAGGGTGTAGGCGAACATCTCGTAGTGCAGCTTGTCCCCCACGTCTACCCCCGCGGGCAGGAGGGCTAAGGCGATAAAAATATCCTTGGCGGGATCGGTCTCATTGATCTCGCGGAGGTAGGCGTACTCGCCTTCGATCTTGACGAGGGTGTAGTCCTTGGGTTCCATGGGGTTTCTCCTTTGGGTGGTATGGCTTTATTATACCATGGATAGGGGGGGATTGTCAAGGGATGGGGTATAGAAAAAGCCCCGCATGGCGGGGCTTTCAACAATGAAGAATGAATATTGAATAATGAATAATGGAGGATGGAAACCTTCGGTTTCCTGCGATTGGAATTATAATGAATCGGACAAATCCGAAGGATTTGCACCACAATTATTCATTCTTCATTCTTCATTCTTCATTTTCTTCACGATCTCGCTTCCCTTCCCGCTCTTAAAAATCGCATGGGCGGGAACAGCACCGCGCACCGAGGAAAGAGGATAGACATTCGTGTGCGCCCCGATCACCGTCCCGGGGTTCAGCACGCTGTTGCACCCGACCTCCACGAAGTCGCCCAGCATGGCACCAAACTTCTTTCTCCCCGTGGGGATGGGATCGAAGTCTCCCTCATAGCCCGCGGCGGGCTTGACGGTGACAGGGGACTTATCGCTCTTGACGTTGGAGGTGATGGCCCCCGCCCCCATATGGGACTTGTAGCCCAGGACGGAATCCCCCACGTAGTTGTAGTGAGGCACCTGCACCCCGTCGAAGAGGATGCAGTTTTTCAGCTCGGTGGAGTTGCCCACCACGCAACCGTCCCCGATGAGGGCCGAGCCGCGGATGAAGGCGCAATGCCGTACCTCGGTGTTCTCCCCGATGATGGCAGGGGCACCGATATAGGCCGTAGGGGCTACCGTGGCGGTCTTGGCGATCCAGATATCCTCGGCGGGGTGGTCATAGCGGGCGGGGTCAAGGGTCGCGCCGATCTCCCGGATGATCGCGGGGATATGGGAGAGGATCTCCCAGGGGTACTCGGTATGCTCCAGCCAGGGGCGGGCGAGGGTGTGGGTGAGGTCGAAGAGGGCTTGGGTACGGAGGGAGATATGGGATGGGGTGATTCGTTTTTCCATGTTACTTATCCTCACAGGTCAGCTTCTCGGCGCGGATGACCGCCACCATTTCGGCAATATACGCCTCACAAGTCCCCTCGTCGGCGGCCTCCACCATGACCCGCACCACGGGCTCGGTGCCGCTCTTGCGGAGAAGCATACGGCCGTCACTGCCCAATCGGGCGTTGCAGTCAGCCAGCTTTTCCTTCACGGCAGGGTGGTTCAGCACCGCGTCCTTGTCGGGCACACGGAGGTTTTGGGTGATCTGGGGGTACATGACCACCGCCTCGGCCAGCTTGGATAGGGGGAGCTTACTGTCCACGATCCGCTCCATGACCATGATGGCGGTGAGGATGCCGTCCCCCGTGGTGGCGTACTTTCGGAGGATGACGTGACCCGACTGCTCCCCGCCGATGACGTGGCCGTTGGCGGTCATGTTCTCGTAGATGAAGCGGTCGCCCACGGTGGTCTGCACGTAGTCGATGCCCGCACCCTCCAGGGCGCGGTAGAGACCCATGTTGGACATGACGGTGGTGACCACGGTGTTGTTCACCAGCGCTCCCTGCTCCTTCATGGCCTTGCCCAGGACGTACAGGATATGGTCGCCATTGATCTCATTTCCCTTCTCGTCCACCGCGATACAGCGGTCAGCGTCACCGTCGAAGGCAAAGCCCACGTCCAGCCCCTTCTCCACCACCAGCTTCTTGAGGCGGTCGATGTGAGTGGAGCCGCAGTCCACGTTGATGTTGAGGCCGTCGGGCTCGGCACCCGTGACGTAGGTTTTCGCGCCCAGGGCTTCAAAGACCGCCCGCCCGATCATCCAGGCCGAGCCGTTGGCGCAGTCCAGACCCACGCGGAAATCCTTATAGGAATTGGCGGCCAGGGAGATGAGGTAGCCCACGTAGCGGTTGCGCCCTGCGGCGTAGTCGATGATGCGCCCCACGTCAGCCCCCGTGGCGGCGGGTAGGTCGTGATTCCACATTTCCTCCTCGGAAAGCCCCAGAGCGGCCGCTCCGCCGTCCAGGTAAGCCTCGATGACCGCGATGGTGTCGTCGTTGATCTTCTCGCCGCGACGGTTGACCAGCTTGATGCCGTTGTCGGTGTAGGGGTTGTGGGAGGCCGAGATCATGACCCCGCAGTCGAAGTCCTCCCGTTCGGTGACGAAGGAGACGCTGGGAGTGGTGGTGACGTGGAGCATATAGGGGTCAGCCCCCGAGGCGGTGAGTCCCGCCACGATGGCGTACTCGAACATATAGGAGGAGCGGCGGGTATCCTTGCCCACCACGATGCGGGGGCGGTGAGCCGCTACCCGCCCATCCGCGGGCAGGGAGAGGTCATGCTCCTTGCAGTACCAGCCGAGGAAACGGCCCAAGCGGAACGCGTGGTCGGCGGTGAGGGTGATATTGGCTTCCCCGCGGAAGCCGTCGGTACCAAAGTATTTACCCATATATGTGATCCCTTTCAGATAGATTCATCATACAGTATATCCATGTTTGTCAGGGGCGGATGCTTGTTGGGTGAAGATTTTCTGAAATTTTATTGGATGCCGCCAATCGGGTCTTACCGATCCCTTTCCGACTCCAAAAATGTCTTGCCACGGAGCGAAGGGAACCGACGAGCTCCTGTCGCCCTCCCAACAGAAAAAACCGCCGAGCCGAAGCTCAGCGGTTTTTCTGTATCAAGTTACGATGGATTCCGATTCAAAATCAGCTCAGCTTGGACTGGTTGATCTTGATGCCGGGGCCCATGGTGGATGCGATCACGCAGGACTTGATATACTGACCCTTGGCAGCAGCGGGCTTAGCCTTGATGACTGCGCCGACCAGGGTGTCGAAGTTAGCCTGAAGCTTCTCGGCACCGAAGGAAGCCTTACCGATGGGGCAGTGGATGATGTTGGTCTTATCGAGACGGTACTCGATCTTACCGGCCTTAGCCTCGCGGACAGCGCGGGCAACGTCGGGGGTGACGGTGCCGGCCTTGGGAGAGGGCATCAGACCCTTAGGACCCAGGATCTTACCCAGACGACCGATGGTACCCATCATGTCGGGGGAAGCGATGACGACGTCGAAGTCGAACCAGTTCTCCTTCTGGATCTTCTCAGCCAGCTCAACGCCGCCAACGTAGTCGGCACCGGCCTCCTGAGCCTTGGCGATGTTGTCGCCCTTAGCGAAGACCAGAACGCGAGCGGTCTTACCGGTACCGTTGGGGAGGACGACGGCACCGCGGACCTGCTGGTCAGCGTGACGGGAGTCAACACCCAGACGGATGTGAATCTCGATGGTCTCATCGAACTTTGCCTTGGAAGTCTGGCAAACCAGAGCCAGAGCCTCGGCGGGATCGTACATCTTGCTCTTATCGATCAGCTTAACGCTATCGGAATACTTCTTTCCAACTTTAGCCATTTCCGTATACCTCCTTCAATTAGTCCTCGACAGTGATACCCATGGAGCGGGCGGTACCTGCGATCATGCTCATGGCAGCCTCGAGGGAACCGGCGTTCAGGTCGGGCATCTTGGTCTCTGCGATCTTCTGAACCTGCTCCTTGGTGAGCTTAGCGACCTTGTCCTTGTTGGGCTTAGCGGAAGCGGTCTCGATGCCGGCAGCCTTCTTGATCAGGACGGGAGCGGGAGGAGTCTTGGTGATGAAGGTGAAGGAGCGGTCAGCGTAGACGGTGATGACAACGGGGATGATCAGACCGATGTCATTCTTGGTGCGCTCGTTGAACTCCTTGGTGAACACGGGGATAGCCACACCGTACTGACCCAGAGCGGGACCAACGGGAGGCTGGGGGGTAGCCTTACCGGCGGGCAGCTGGAGCTTGATATAACCCATAATTTTCTTTGCCATAATATTTGAACCTCCAAATGTGGTACTTGTACGGGAGAGTTGCCAGTGGCAGTATTTTCTCCCTCCCACGACGGACACGGCCGCGGCTAAGCACACCGTTTCCGCACCCCTTTCACGGGGATTTTGATGCAGACGGGACTCTCTGATTCAGGTAGAGTCCGGGGTTGGGCGATTCCGCCCGAAACGTGTAGATCGAAACGATCAGTCGGCGGGCTTGATCATATTGATCTCAAGCTCGACGGGCATGTCGCGGCGGCCACGCTTGACCAGCACCGTGACGGTATGCAGATCGTCGGAGATCGACTGGACAACGCCGGTATAGCCCTCAAACAGGCCGGCAACGATCTGCACGTTGTCGCCCACGTTCACGGACAGGCGTACCTTGACCTCCTCAATGTTGAGAGCCTCGACCTCGGCATCGGACAGGGGGGTGGGACGGGACCCGGGACCCACGAATCCGGTCACGCCCGTGATGTTACGGACGGCGTGCCAGCTCTCATCGGTCATAACCATCTTGATGTAGACGTAGCTGGGGAAGATCTTGACCTCCACCACCTTCTCGACGTCACCGTTCTTTTCAACGATGGTCTCAACGGGAATGCGGATATCGAAGATCTTGTCTCCGAGACCGCGGTTCTCTACGATCTTTTCAAGGTTTGCTTTGACCTTGCTTTCATAGCCCGAATAGGTGTGCGCCACATACCACCGCGGGCCTACGTTCATCTCATCGATATCACTCATGTCGAGCCACCTGTATTAGTGGAACAGGTCTCCCAGAAGCATCATACCTCTGGAGAAGACAAAGTCCAGCACGCCGATGGCAACGGCGATGACGAGAATGATGATGACGACGACGAATACGTTCTTCTTCAGCTTGTCCTTGGGGCACCAAGTAATCTTGCCACACTCGGACTTCAGACCCTTCCACCATGCGGGAATCTTGGCACGGTAGATCACGATCAGGACGATCAGGGCGACCAGAATGACCGCGCCAACCACCAGATTGATGATACCGCGGGTTCTCTGCTGCTTCTTCTCCTCGGCCTCGGCCTTGTTCTCGGTCGTGGTCTCTTCCTTGGTAGAAGCCTCAGTTCCCTTCTCGGTGGAGGACTCGGCACTCGTGCCTGCCTCGGTCGCGGCAGAGCTCTCAGGCTCGGTAGCCTCAACGGTCTCGGCGACGGTGGTCTCCTCAGCGGTGGTGGCGTCCTCAGCGAAAGCGGGGACGACAGCCAGCATGGACACCAGCATCAGGAGAGACAGGAGAGCAGCCAGGATAGCCAGCTTGTTGCTCTTAAACATGTTCATTCCTCCCAATCACTTAGACTCTTTGTGAAGAGTGTGCTTGCGGCAGAATTTGCAGTGCTTCTTGAGCTCAAGTCTGTCAGGGTTGTTCTTCTTGTTCTTCATTGTGTCGTAGTTTCTCTGCTTGCACTCAGTGCAGACCAGAGTGACCTTGACTCTTACTTCATTAGCCATGATATCGGCACCTCCCATAAAAATTATTTGCAGTCTCACGGAAGTAAGACTGCCGTGTACCTCCCTCTCCGAAAGCCCGTGTCCGTCTTGTGGCGCAAGTTTCGGGCACAACAAAAAAGCTCTTCGCAGAGGTGATGCCATTATACCACAACTCTCTTTTGCTGTCAAGGGTTTTTCCGACATTTTGTTATTTTTATACAATTTCACCCGACAGACCCCTCGCAGGGCGGAAGGTGTGGGCAGAATCACAAGAAAAAGAGGAGGTCAGCGACAAACTGCAAGTGAAGCGCTCCCGATGGTCGCATGAAGAGCGGCCGAGCCGCCTGAAGCGCTCCCGGTGGTCGCATGAAGTACGCCCTTCGGGCGCATTAAGGTGCAGATCCTTCGGATCTGTCCATTTAAAATATAATTGAAACCCGAAGGGTTTCTTCCTTCACGCGGCAAAGCCGCGCTTCATTCACGCGTAGCGTGAGCTTCACGCTCGCTTGCGAGCACTTCATGCGGCTCTGCCGCGCTTCACTTGGGTTTATCGCAGAGCGATAAACCCAAATTTAAAAAGGAGGCCTTCGCCTCCTTTCGGGGTATCAGCGTCTTTTCTCCTTCCGTATACCGAACATCCGCCGCAGAATGGGAGCAATGATGGCGGGGGAGCGCAGGACGACGATCTTCATGGGGACACCTTCCTTTCTATATATGTAGGTCTGTTCAGGCGCGGGGGAGCGGGTACTGCCAGTATATGCCGATTCTCCCGAGCGGGAGAAAATATCCGCAAAATTTGCCGCGGACAATTGACACAAATCCCATTTTGTGGTATCCTATAATCAATCCTCTCCCGAAAGGAGCTTGACTATGCAAATCACCAAAACCGACGCGGTCATTTCGTTGAATCTGACCGAATCCTTCAACCGCTACGTCCTGTCCTACACCGCCGACATCCCCCTGCGCTGTACCTTTACCTACGCCGAGCAAGGCGGACAGCGCACCGAGGAGTTCTTTCTGGAGGCAGGGGAGAACGTCACCTTCGCCTCCTACATGGACGGCTACCTCCGCCACATGACCGCCGAGGCCGCTCTGTCCATGACCGTCCGCGCCATCACCCACGAGAGCGGCGAGTTTACCCTTCACGGCTTTGCGGTGGAGACCCATCCCGTGCTGGCCGAGAAGACCTTCTACTTTGAAAACGACCGCTACAAGGTGGGCGTAGAGCTGTGCTGGGGCGGCGGACTGTCCTATTTGGAAGATAAAAAGTGCCCCGTGGAGGGCCTGGTCAATATTCTGAACAACTTCGACACGGGCCGTCTGATCCAGCAGTCCTACTACGGCACGGGGGATCCGCCCTACGTCCGCGGCGAGTTCATGGGCAACAGCTGGTGCTACAATCCCGTCCAGGGCGGCGACCGCGGCAACCACAAGTCCAAGCTGGTGGACGTCCGCATCACCGAGGGCGAGGTCTACGTCAAGTGCCGTCCCCGCGACTGGGGTCATGACGGCGGCACCACCTACTCCTACATGGAGAATTGGTACCGTCTGGACGGAGACTACCTTATCGTGGATAACCGCTTCGTGGATTTCTCGGGCTACACCCACCCCATGGCCACCCAGGAGGTGCCCGCCTTCTATACAGTCAGCTACCTCAATAACTACTACTGGTACGACGGCGACAAGCCCTGGACGGACGATGCCCTGTCGGTGAAGTCGGATCTGCCCTTCTGGCCCGACGACTGGCCCTACTGCACCTTCAAGCCCAAGGCGGGCAATACCGAGACCTGGAGCGCCTTCGTAGACGATGACGGCTACGGCCTGGGTCTGTACACCCCGAATATTACCCGCACCGTGGCGGGGCGGCATATGTACGACGGATCCAAGAATCCTCACGCTGCCTCCTGCAATTACATCGCTCCTCTGAAGGCCGTGAAGCTCCAATGCTTCAAGCCTGTGACCTACTCTTACCTCATTACGGCAGGTCAGCTCACCGAGATCCGCGCCCGCTTCAAGGCAAGGAAGGATGAGATCGCCAACACGGATTGGGACAATTACTGATTACGGAAGGGAGAACATCATGAAAAAAGTACGCATTGGAGTCCTGGGTGCCTACCGCGGCACCAGCATGATCAATTACTGCAAGCGAGCCGACCACGCCGAGGTGGTGGCCATCTGCGACAAGAGTCCCGAGGCTCTGGATGCTCAGAGAGCCGACGCCGAGGGGCTGGATATTGCCTTCTACGAGAGGTTTGACGATTTCATCCAGCACGACATGGACGCGGTGGTGCTGGCCAACTACGCCAACGAGCATGCCCCCTTCGCCATCCGCTGTCTCAAGAAGGGTCTCCACGTATTCTCCGAGGTGCTTCCCGTCCAGAACATGAAGGAGGCTGTGGAGCTGGTGGAGGCCGTGGAGGAGAGCGGTCTGGTCTATGCCTACGGCGAGAACTACTGCTACATGCCCGCCCCCTACGAGATGAAGAAGCTCTACCGACAGGGCGTGATCGGCGAGTTTGAGTACGGTGAGGGGGAGTACATCCACAACTGCGAGCCCATCTGGCACTCCATCACCTACGGCGAGGAGGATCACTGGCGCAACAATATGTACGCCACCTTCTACTGCACCCACTCCCTGGGCCCCATCATCCACATGACGGGTCTTCGTCCCGTATCGGTGGTAGGCTTTGAGGGCACCAAGAATCAGCGCAATCTCCGCGTGGGCTCCAAGAGCGGCCAGTTCGGCATCGAGATGGTGACTTTGGAGAACGGCGGCATCGTCAAGTCCATCCACGGCGGTCTGTACAAGAACTCCATCTGGTATTCGGTGTACGGCTCCAAGGGGCGGCTGGAGTGCGGCCGCGAGGATGCCATGGACGGTCACATCGGCAAGCTCTACGTCAACAAGGACGAGTACGACGGCGGCTACGAGACGGGCTCTCTCAACGCCGTGTTCCCTCAGCACGCCCCCGAGGGAGAGGTGGAGGGCTTCGGCCACGGCGGCTCGGACTTCTTCTCCATGTACTACTTCATCAAAAAGATCCTGGGCGACGAGGATGCCGACACCATCGATGTCTACGAGGCTCTGGATATGTTCCTCCCCGGTCTCTTCGCCTACCGCTCGGTCATGGCGGGGGGCATCCCTCTGGAGCTGCCCAACCTCCGCGACAAGGCGGAGCGGGACAAGTGGAGACACGACACCACCTGCACCGACCCCAAGGCGGCGGAGGATATGCTCCTGCCCACCTTCTCCAAAGGTACCCCCGAGATCCCCCAAGAGGTCTACGACCGCATGGCGAAGCTCTGGAACGAGGAGTGCGGCCAGACCGAGGGAACCTATCGGTCAGCGGCGCTGAGCCAGGGGAGCAAGTGATAAACTGCGGTTTATCGGTCTGCGACCGAAAACCGCAATTAAAGTAATAAGTAATAGTGAATAGTGAAGAAGTGAGGAGGGAAACCTTCGGTTTCCTTCATTTCAATAAAAATGGACAGATCCGAAGGATCTGCACCTCCACTCTTCACTTTTCACTCTTACCTCTAACCTAATACAGATCCCGCCCGCCGATTTCTCGGCAGGCGGGATTTTCTGTTCGATTCGGGATAAATCGCGTGTTAGTCCTTCTTCTTCAGAGCCACAGCGGCGGCCATTGCGGA
This sequence comes from Eubacteriales bacterium, assembly GCA_045128275.1. Taxonomy (GTDB): domain Bacteria; phylum Bacillota; class Clostridia; order Oscillospirales; family CAG-272; genus CAMEON01. The sequence goes on from JBGVRH010000102.1 coordinate 20,913, forward strand.
GAGAACCGCGGCCACGCCGAAGCTGATGGAAGCACCGCAGCCCTTCTTATCGACGAGAATGTCAACATCCGTTTCGGTGGCGGTGCCGTCGGGAGCCTGGGTGGCATCCTCGGGAGCGGTGGTCTCCTCGGCGGGGACGGTGGTCTCCTCCTCGGCGGCGGTGGTATCCTCGTCCTTGCCGGGCTTGCCGTCGGGATCGTACTCGCTCTCGAAGTAGAGATCGTAGGGATCCTCCTGGTAGAACTTGATCCAGGCGATATCCATGGTCTCCTGGGCGGTGTCGTCGGCATAGTAGAAGGGGACCAGGCCCAGATTCAGGATGAAGTGGTTCCAGGAGGCCTCCTCGGTCATGTAGAAAATGACGGTGTGCCACTCGCCGTCGGTGCCGATCAGCTCGCTGTAGGCCATATCAAGGTTGTACTCGGGGTTATTGACGGTGCGGTAGAGGATACCCAGCTCGTCGCCGTCTGCAAAGGAGGTGCGGTACTTGACCACCACGTGGTCGCCCGAGCCGGCCAGGATCCTCTTGGGATACTTGTTGCTGAAGACGTAGGGCACATTAGCGTCCACGGCGAAGGAGGTGATGCGCATGAAGGACTCCTCGCCCTCGGTCACGAAGTCCACACCGGCGTTCTCGGCCTCAAAGGTCTTCACCACAGCCTCGTCGGAAAGGTCGATGACCTCCATCAGGCCGAATTCCTTGTCCTCCTCGCTCATGCCGGGGATATCCTCGGGCTTGATCTCCAGGCCGTCGGGCTTACCCACGAAGGTGATGCGGGCGAAGTACTGGGGACACTTGCCCGAATACTGACCGCCGATACCGTGGGTGAAGGCCAGCTGCCAGGTCTCGTTGGTGTTCTGGGCCTGACCATTGACAGCCAGGATCCAGCCGTAGTTGACCTCATCGTTGTTCTCCACCAGACGCTCCAGACCCATGACGGACTGGAGGTGGACACGCATCTCATAGACCAGCACCTGGTTCTCGGCATCGTAGGAGCCCACGAAGTCGGTGCCTGCCTCGGGGCAGTACTGACCCGCCCAGTTGAAGGTGATCTGATCCCCGGTCACACTGTGGACACCGCAGCCCAGCTCCACGTAGGTGTCATCCTTACCGACACAACCCACGTCGGCAAAGCCTACCTGAAGGCAGTTGTAGGCGTAGAGCAGCACGTCCTGCTCGGGATCGCACTTGTAACCGTTGAGGCACTTGATCTCAAAGGCGATGTACATGTAGACACCGTCCCAGCCCCAGTAAGCGTCGAAGAAATCCTGCTGGGTGGAGTTGTAGAACTCGGTGAACTCCTCCTCGGTGGTACCACCCACGGCGGGGTTGGAATCGTCGCCGATGGGAGCCATCCAGGACAGGTAGTCCTCGTACAGCTCGAAGGGCATATACTCGGTCTTGCCGATCTCACCGTCGATGGTGGGCTGAATGTGCAGGAAGGGGACCTCCCAGCCTACCTGGCCCTCACCGGCCTCGCCGGCCAGGATCTCGTCGATGTTCTTGGCGTTCTCCACCCAGTAGCCCGACTCCTGGGTCGCGGCGGAGGCGCAGAGGATGCCTGCCGTCAGCAGGGCGGTGATACAAACGAGAATGGCGATATACTTTTTCATAACCGTTTCTCCTTTACAATAAGGTTGCGCACAACCGTACACTACCCCTATTATAGCAACCGCCGTCGGAATTGTCAACCGACCGCCTTCCTTTTTGTATATCTATACAAAAAGTTTGCCATTATATACAAAAAAGCGATCCCGCGCCGAGGCGCGGGGTAAGGGGGATAGGAGGAATACGGTCATGCTCCGAGCCTCGGCATCGGAGGGAGGAAAAGGATCAAACAGTCATACGGACGAATGCCCCCAGAGCGGGGTCGCCCGTGTCGGTGAGCCAGCCGTCGGAAAGGGCGCGGTGCAGGATCAGCTCCCGCTTGAAGCCCGTGCTCATGGAGACCAGCGCCAGGATATGCTCATCCTCCCGCAGGTGGGCGGGGAGGTCAGCGGTGAGGATGCCCTTCGCGTACTCGCTCAGACCCAGAATGATCTCCCGCACACGGACGACCAGGCTGTGAAGCTCCTCCCGCTCGGCGGGGGTAAAGGCGGCGGTGCGGTCGGCCATGTCGAAGTGGAGGACAGCGGACTTGTAGCCCTCCTCGGTGGAGCGGAGGTAGCCGATCTCGGCCAGCTGTTCCAGATAGGTAGGGTCTGCGGTACAGGGCGTACCCGTAGCCTCGGCGCGGACGACCTCACCCAGGGCGTCGGCCGGCTTGCCGTCCAGATACTCGGGTGTACGATCCATGATATACTCGTAGTAGAATTTATACTGCTGGAAGCACACCTCGGTGTCGGACGAGCCGTGGAGACCCACGAAATACTCGGGGATGTTGATGACGTTTTTGCCGTCGGAGGTCATAGCATTGGTTTTGCCCTGATAGCCGATGATGTCCCACTGGCCGCCGTCGGGTCGCTTTGTCCACCAGCCGTGCAGGTTCACCTTGCCGAAGGCCTCATATTGGATGGTATCCAAGGCCTGCATGAGCAGCGTCCACTTGGCGGTCTCATAGTCCTGCCCGCCCCGATAAGGCTTGACTCCGTGGGCGTGACACAGAGCCACGTAGCGGTCAACCAGGGTCTCCAGAAGATCCGCCATCTCGTCTTGCAGCTCGACCTGACGCTTGTTGCACGCCTGCCAGGCCTCACGGCTGATAATGGGGAAGGCGGTCTGATATTTGATCCCCGCCGCCGTCTCCACGGTGGACAGGAAGGTCTCGCGGACCAGGAAATCCAGCTCGCTCTGCATATAGGGAAGGGCGACGCCCAGGGCGATGGCCAGCTCCTCGGCGGTCTCGGGGGTGTCGTAGACCTCCAGGAAAATATTCTGGTACAGGGGGTGGTTCAGAATGCGCCAGGGCTGACCGAAGGCACCAAAGGAGGAGCAATTGTTGACAAACTCAATCTCCTCGGGCTTGTAGCTTCTGATTCCGAATTCTCTTGCCATATTCATTCCTTCTTTCATATGTTTTCGAGCGCGGTGAAGCCTCGCCAGCACCGTCCCGCGGGGGATGCCCAGCTCGTCGGCAATATCCTGCACCGAGCGATCCTCGATGTAGTGGGCCACCAGCACACGGCGGTAGTCCTCGCGGATGAAGGCCAGCTCCCGACGGAGGGTGTTCAGCCGCTCGGGGTCTGTGCCGTCGTCCTCGTCCATAATCCCCGGCTCAGTGGGCAGCTCATCTCCGGATATGAGCTGACTGCGTTTGTTCTTGGCATCTGCCCAGCGGCTGTACCGATTGCGGGCGATGCGCCAGACCCAACCCGCAAAATTCGCGGGAACCGTCCCCTTTCGCAGGGCGGCCATGATCTCGCAGGTGATCTCGGAGGCCAGATCCTCGGCCTCGGTGGGATCGCCGCACTTGCGCAGGCAGAAGTAGAACACCTTCTCCATGTAGTCGGCGGCGTACTGCTCCATGAGGGCTTCGGGGGTGGGATTCATGACGGACTCCTTTCAAGAAACGGGTACTTGGGCGGCAGGGCTTTCGCGCTCCACTCATATAGTGTCGGGAATGCGGATATGATTGCGGTCTCCGAAAAGAAAAATTTACCCCAACCGAAGGTCGGGGTAAAAGCAAACTGACGCCATAATTCCTGTGAGCGAGACGGAAGCTCACGCATCCCGCGACTCGATGATGAACACCCCGCCCTTTTTCACCGATATGAACGCCACGTTCCCCGTGATCTCGTTGGAGACGGCGAACTGGTGGGAGCGGCGGAGGGTAGCCTTCTTCAAGGGGTACTTACAGCCCTCGATATCCACCCCCTTGACCACCTCGTCGGCGGCGATGAGGGAGAGGTACTTGTAGGGACTGCGGGCGATGAGGGTGGAGGTAGACTTCATGTAGCGTGCGCGGTTCTGGCCGTCGGTGACGGTGCAGTAGACCCCGCGGGTGTTCAGATCCTCTAAGATGGCCAGGGTAGACAGGGTGTGATCCAGCCGCCCCGACAGGCCTCCGATGATGATGATCTCGTCAGCTCCCCGCTCCAGGGCGATCTCCACCGCCAGCTGGGTGTCGGTGTAGTCCTTCTCGGCGGGGACCCGTTGGATCTCCATCCCCTCGTCCCCGGGGACCGAGCCGATGGAGTCGAAGTCCCCCAAAAGGAGGTCGATGCGCTCCCCCAGAGCCTTGGCGGTATGGTAGCCCTGATCGGCGGCGATACAGAGATCGTCGGCCTTGGGGTGCTCGGTGATGGATTCGGTGCGGACGGTGCCGCCTGTGTAGATGAATGCGCGCATGGGGGCCTCCTTCGGTACAGGATCACGCAAAAAAAGGCGTATAAAAAGCAAAATCCCCAAGGCTTTCGCCTTGGGGGTATTTGGCGGAGAGGGAGGGATTCGAACCCTCGTTGGGGTATTAGCCCAAACACGATTTCCAGTCGTGCGCCTTAGACCAGCTCAGCCACCTCTCCATGGGTGTCGTTCTGGCGACTGGACTATGATACCACAAAAAAAGGAATTTGTCAAGAGGTTTTTGAAATTTTTTTTGATTTTTCGCAAAAATCTTTTGGTGAGGTCAATTTTCACCCCACAGCCCGCCTCGCGGCCTCTGATACAGGGACAGGATCCTCACACAAAACAAGAAGCACCCAGTTCCCCTCCACCGCCACCCGACCGCCCTCGGCCGCCTCCCTCCACTTGCTTTCCGCAAATCCCCGCGCCAGGGTGTCCAGCCGTCCGCGGCAGAGAGCCGCTACCTCTCCGGCGGTGTCTCCGTCGGCACAGCGGAAGACCCCCAGCTCAAAGGGGTAGGGGGACACCGAGAGGTAGAGGGCTGCATCCTGCACGGGACGGCTGTGGGCGGAGTCCTCACCCAGAAGCCCCCGCGCGGCCTCGCCGTACAGGGCGGAGAGGAAGGTCTCGGTCAGGTAGTCGGGGGAATCGACAGGGGCAGAGGAGAGGCGGATCACACCGTCGGGGAGAGGCTGGGCGGTGTCGGTCACGGCGGTCAGCATAGCGGTCAGCACCTCCGAGGCGGCGTGGGGAGGGTCGCTTGTTCCGCAGGCGGAGAGCAACAGAGCGGCGGACAGGAGCAGGGTAAGCAGGTAACGCGGGCGCATGGGGACTCCTTTCGGGAAATGCAAAATCTCCGAGCAAGCTCGGCGGAACGGAAAACCGACTCCGATACCGCATTTTATGCGCCGGGGGAGGAAATTATCGCAAAAGCTCTTGCGGAAATCCCGCCGATATGGTACAATAAGGGTAACAGATCCCCCAAAAAGGAGAACGAGATGAGAAATCCCATGATGCCCGACTATATGTTCCGCGCCTTCGACGAGATCACCCCCGCGTTCCTTGCGTCTCTGGGGGTCAAGGCCATCCTCGCGGACATTGATAATACCTTAGCCCCCTACGAGCAGCCCGAGCCCGATGAGCGCATCAAGGGCTGGATCGCTTCCCTCGCCGAGGCGGGCATCGGCATCGCCTTCGTGTCCAACAACGATTGGGAGCGGGTGGAGCTGTTCAACCGCACCTTGGGTATCCCCGCCTACGCCAAGAGCGGCAAGCCCTTCAAGAAGAACCTCGTCAAGGCCATGAACGACCTGGGCGGGACTCTGAATACCACCGTCATGCTGGGGGATCAGCTCCTCACCGACGCCCTGGCGGGGCATAACCTGGGGGTCAAGTGCCTCATCGTGCCCCCCATTCGGGACAAGAAGAACGCGTTCTTCCGATTCAAGCGGTGGCTGGAGAAGCCTGTTGTTAAGAAGTTCAAGAGGAGGAACGGGATCGAGTGGTGAGCCCTCCCGGTTCGGTTGAGGCCACCTATCAAAATGGTTGATTGACTTTTCCACGCGGTCGGTATATGATATAGATGCAAGCTATATGCCCCAAAAGCAAGAAAGGAGACCACCATGGGTACTGCCGTCATTTGCCTCGCAATTCTCATCCCCTCCCTTGTGATCGTGTTTCTCGTCAATATCCCCCGCATAGAACGGATCCGGGAGCTGGCCTCCCACCGCTATATCTGCCCCTCCTGCGGCAGTCGGTTCCGCCCGAAAGGGTCCCGTTTGTTTTTCGTGCGGTGGCAGGTAGAAACCACCGACAAAGCCACCCTGCCCTGTCCCGTATGCAAGACCCGCGACGTTTGTCGGCGGGAGAATTCTGTTTACAAGGAGGGGGAGCGGGTATGAAACAGTCAACCGCCGTTTCGGTCATCAAGATCAGCAGTATCGTAAGCATCGCCGCCGTGGCCATCACAGTTCTTGCCGCCATACTCGGCAAGAACGTGACGTGGTGGATCACCGTCACCCCGCCCCTGTACCAAGTCGCCCTGCTGATCGCCGCCTTCTGGGGGTGGTCCCCCGAGGACCGCGACCGCCTCGCCCTTTTGATCGTGGGGATCATCCGTCTCGTGGCAACGGCGGGCATGGGCTTCTCCGCCCTGCTGGCCATGTTCCGTGAGGCGTCCCTGATCCAGGTCGGGTCCCTCTTGCAGCCGGCCGCCGCCGCGCTGTTCGTGGTCGGGGTCATCCTGTATGGGAAGGAAAAGCGGGAGAGAGAGTAGACCGATACCGAAAAAAACAGGTGTTTCCCTGACGGAAGCACCTGTTTTCGTATGTATGGGGGTCACAGTACCTTTTGCATGATGAAATACCGCCCGTCCTGCTCACTGGACAGGTCGCGGATCACGGTAAATCCCGCCTTCTCGTAGAGGGACAGGAGGGAGTTGAACCGTTCCTTGTCCAGCTCCATCCGCTCCAAGGGGTAGACCTCGGCGTGGGTGAAGCCCTGCTTTTTGGCGAATGCCAGCGCATAATCCAACAGCATCTCCTCGATCCCGCAGTTTTGGAAGAAGCGGGAGACCAGAATTTCCACGATGGCAAGGATCTTTGCGCCCTCGGGGGCGGTGGGGATGGCGCGTTCCTCCTCGGGAAGGGGGAGAACCTTGTACTTTTCCTTGACCCCGCAGTTGCAGTAGGCCAAAATGTCATTTCCGACATAAGCGGCGTAGCCCCTCATGACACCGCTGCCCACCAGCTCCTCCACCGCGGCCTTGTAGAAGCCCAGCATGGCTTCTCCGGCATAGCCGGGATAGCGTTTCATCCATTCCATGAGGTCTTTCTCATGGTAGGGCAGATCAAAAGCGATACTGAAATTGTAATAGTTCGATTCGCATATATGCCGCTGACAGAAATGAAAGTAGGCGATCCACTCGTGCCGAAACAGGCGATGGCAGTTGACCTGCTCACTTACAATGCGCCGCCGCAAGCCCTCGGCCGCAGGATCGGCCAGCAAGGGTGCCCTGGTATCGTCCAGCAGGGTATCCATCAAACCGTAAAGGGCTCCGTGGGCATTCACTTCGTAAGACAGAAGATCAAACAGGGGCGCGCGGGAGGGATAGGTGCCGAAGGGGATCTTGTCATACGTTTTGGCTACCTCGTAGGCTTGGGTCAAGGCGGCGACGAAGCCCTCCGTGTCCCCCTCCTCGCGGCACAGCTCGGCTTCCCGGGTATACAGGCTCCAACGGGTGTTGCCCCAATAGACGATATCCTCTCCCAGGATGGTGTCCAGAATGGTGTGAGCCGCCGTCAAGGCTTCACGGCTACGGTCGGCCATCAGCCTGTCGCAGAAGGACATCATGTCCTGACGGAGTTTCTCCTGTTGGTAGCGGCGTTTTTCATCCCCTTCCAAAAGCATGGCCAGCTCCTTTTGAGGATCCTTACAGGTAGCCGCCAGCTTCATGGCCTCCTCGCGGTTCCCCAGAGCAAAGAGGGTCTCCGCCAGCATGGAGGCGTAGATCTCATCTTCGGGGTGTTCGTTGTGTAGCTCGCCAAACCGAATGGCGGCGCGGTTGAGATAGCGATCTCGGTCTATCTTAGATGTGGAACGCTCGCCGAGGATCTTCTCATCACAGGCGAGACGGTAACGGAAGGTCTCGTCGTCAGGGAACTCCTTCAGGGCATCCAAGGAGACCAGCAAGGTAAGCTCCTCGCCAAACGGGATCGCCTTTTGAAATCTTTCCTCCAGCTCTTTGCGGCGGTCGCCCCCCAACAGCTCGTTGACCCCTATCCCCAGCACCTTGGAAATGGGCAACAGCAGGGTAATATCCGGCATGGTCTGCCCCGTCTCCCACTTGGAGATGGCTTGGGGAGACACGCCGACGGCTTGGGCCAGAGCCTCCTGGGTCAGTCCCCGTTCACGGCGGAGGCGGCGGATGGTAGCGGAGACGGCGGCGGGATTGGTCGCGGGGGTGGGGGTTGGCATGGCGGCTCCTCCTTCGATGGTGTGGGGTTGGGTCTATTATAGCACAGAACGAGGGAAATGGCAAGTGAGAAAATAGATATGGGAGGACAACCGGTGGTTGAAACCGATGAAAAAAACAGGTGATTCCGTAAGGAGAACACCTGTTTTCATATGCAGATTTACAATTCCTTTTGCAAAATATGAAGCCGCCGATAGGGCTTCTCACCGTCTCTATCCCACTCATTGTGGAGAAAATGACCGCCCGACAGGTCACGGATGACCCGAAAGCCCATCTTCTCGTAGATAGCCAGGCGTGCGTCGTACATTTCGGGCAAGCAATCCTCTATGGGATAAGCCTCTACGTGGGTGTAGCCCTGTTTTTTGGCACCGGTCAGCACAAAATCCAAAAGCTTTTCCTCCAGCCCGCAATTCCGGAAATTATGGGAGACCAGCAGCTCGGCGATGGCAAGGATCTTTGCGCCCTCGGGGGCGGTGGGAATGGCGCGTTCCTCCTCGGGGATGGGGAGACGCTTGTACGCGCTCTTCTCTTTGCAGTTGCAGAAGGCCAGTATGATGTCGCCGTAGCCAGCAAAGACGCCCGTCAGAGTCCCCTCATTCACCAGCCGCTCGGCCAATTCACCGTTGCGTACCCGCCACTCAATGGATCTGTACAGGGAGGCGTGGGTGTAACGCAGAGAGGCCTCCATGGCGGCGGTCTCCTCCCGCGTCGTGTCCCACGCGGTACTGAAATTGAAATGGTAGGGGCTGCCTATCTGTGTCTCACAGAATTTCAAATAGCTTCGGGCGTCGTAATGCAGGGCGCGGCAACGGATCAGCTCACCCACCATACGCCGCTTCAGCCCCTCGGCGGCGGGGTGGGCAAGCAAGCTGTCGTGAAACATCAGAAATTGATAGGTTTCATTCCAACCTCCCGGCTTCAGAATATGATCGTATTGCAGACGGTCAAAGAGTGGGTTCCGGTAAGGAATTCGCTCATGGGGCAAAGTGTCTACGGCGCGCGCCTCCTCGTAGGCTTTGGTGAGGTAGCGGGCATACCCCTCGTCGTCCCTCGCGTCGCGGCACAGGAGGGCTTCTTTGACCGACAGCTCACGCAACCCGAGATCGTGAAGGTTCTGTTCGTCTCCCAAGAGGGAATCCAGCATGGTATGAGCCGCCTTGATGGCTTCGGGGGTACCGTAGGAAAACAGCGCGTTATACAAAATGCAAACGGCATCCTTGACAGCTTGCTGCTTTTGGGCGATTTGGGTCTCCTCGTCCAGAAAGCGTCTCATTACCCTCTCCTTCTCGGGACCATTGTAGGCCAGTGCCTCGGTGTAGGCCTGATCCCTGTTCCCTTGGGCAAGATAGGCCTCCGCCAGCACGGAGCGGTAGGTGGCCCAGTCGGGATCCTTACGACACAGGAAGTGAAGTCCCAGAATCGCCCGTTCAATGAAACGTTCTGCCCCGATGGGCTTGGTCTTGCCGATGGACAGCTCGTCGCAGGCGCGGCGGTACAGAAAGTCCTCGTCGTCGGGGAACTCCTCCAGAGCCTCCAACGTGACCATCAGGGAGTATTCGGGGCCAATGGCGCAAGCCTTTTGAAACCGGTTCTCCAGCTCCTGCCGTCTGTTGCCCCCCAACAGCTCATTGACCCCGATTCCCAGCTCCTTGGAAAGCGGCAACAGCAGGGTAATATCCGGCATGGTCTGCCCCGTCTCCCACTTGGAGATGGCTTGGGGGGACACGCCCACGGCTTGGGCAAGTGCCTCCTGTGTCAACCCCTTCTCGCGGCGGAGGCGGCGGATGGTGGCGGAGACGGCGGCGGGATTAGTCGCGGGGGTGGGGGTTGGCATGGCGGCTCCTCCTTCGGGTGGTGTCATTCTTGTCTCATTATACCACAAGGCGGAGGATTTTGCAAGTGAGGAAACAGGGAGGAGGGGACAACCGGTGGTTGAGGCGTTTAAATTGCGGTTTATCGGTCTGTGCCCGATAAACCGCTAATGAATAATGAAGTCGCCGCAAGCGGCTGATGAATAATGAATAATGAATAATTGTGGATGGAAACCTTCGGTTTCCCGCATTTTTTCAAATAATGGAGAAATCCGAAGGATTTCAACCAAAATTATTCATTATTCATTATTCATTATTCATCATTCATTATTGGGTTTATCGGAACGATAAACCCAAATTTGAAAATCTTCTCCCACCCCCTTGCAAAATCTCCCCGAATCTGCTACAATAATAGATGAAACCAAACCAACGCTATGCCGTTTGACGGGTGCAGCTTACCCCGTCAGAAAGGAACACATATGATCGACTTCAAGACCGTCACCACCCCCACCTTCGGCCCCGGCGGCAACGGGGAGTGGTTCAAAAACGAGGGCGGTAAGGCCACCGTCCAAGCCCCCGGCTGGCTGAAAAGTAAAGGCCTCGATGCCTACGAGTACGAGGCGGGCAAGGGCATCATGGCCGGTGAGGGCGCGCTCCTCGCCATCGGGCAGAAGGCCCTGGAGCACGGCATCCTCATGTCCCTCCATGCCCCCTACTTCATCTCCCTGTCCTCGGTGGAGGAGGAGAAGCGTAACAACAGCATCGGCTACATCCAGAAGTCCCTCTGGGCCGCCGAGCTGCTGGGAGCGGATACCATCGTCATCCACAGCGGCAGTGCGGGCAAGATCTCCCGTGAGGAGGCCATGCGGCTGTCCTGCGATACCCTTTCCCGTCTCATGGAGACGGTCGGAGATACCCACATCCGCTTGGGCATCGAGACTATGGGCAAGCGCAACCAGCTGGGCACCCTGGATGAGGTCATCGAGCAGTGCATGGTGGATCCCCACTTCTATCCCGTGGTGGATTTCGGCCACCTCAACGCAAGAGGTGTGGGCGGTCAGTTCCCCGACCGCGACAGCTACCGTCGGGTCTTCCACACCATCGCGGACAAGCTGGGCGCAGAGTACGCCACTCATCTCCACTGCCACTTCTCCAAGATCGAGTTCACCGACGCGGGAGAGAAGCGGCACGTCACCTTCGAGGACACCGTCTACGGCCCCGCATTCGAGCCCCTCATGGAGGCCATCATCGTAGACAACCTCTGCCCCCGCATCATCTGCGAGTCGGACGGCACCATGGCGGAGGACGCGCTGGCCATGAAGCAGTATTGGCTGGAGCGCAGGGGCGAGTAAGCCAAACAAAAAAGCGGCCTTCCCGCCGCTGTGAAAAATTCCGAAAAAGTATTGACAAACCAAGCAAAGTGTGGTATCATAGAAGCGTAGGAGCTACCGGCAACGGTCACTTCCTCGTGTAAGTTAAAAAGATAACCGCACTTGTGGAAGAGGGGCGGTTATCTTTTTTTACTGTTTAAGTAAGACAGAATAACAAATGCTAACGTTACGAGTTCGATCAAAAGATAGATGAGCTCGCTCCATGTAACAAAGTCCATTCGATCACCTCCCTCCATGCAAGCATTGAGGAAGGAAAAAGATTTCGACTTCCTCTGAAGGGAGGAAGCGACCGCCGCCGTTCAGGCAACTCCTACGGGAAGCCTTTCGGTTTCCAACTCATATTATAGCACAAGATCTCACTATTGTCAACGGCTATCGCCGCAGTACACCCTTAAAAAAGCTATGAATATCACCGACTTCCAATCCCTCACCCCCATCGATTACGGTTGGTCTGGGGACAAGAAATACTATGCCGTCACCCCCGACGGCATCCCCTACTTCCTCCGCGTCACCTCCCGCCAGCGGGGCGATCGCTTCGCAAAGCTCTTTGACCTGCAAAAGGCCGTAGCCGCCACGGGGATCCCCATGTGCCTGCCCGTGGCCATCGGAGAGTGCGAGGAAGGGGTCTACGCCATCCATTCCTGGATCGACGGGGTGGATGCCGAGGCCGCCGTCCCCATCCTCCCCGCCGAGGTGCAGTACAAATTGGGCCGCGACGCAGGACAGTACCTCACCCGCATCCATTCCATCCCCGCCCCCGAGGATCAGCCCGATTGGGAGGCGCGGTTCAACGCCAAGATCGACCGCAAGATCCAAATGTACGCCGATTGCCCCATCCATTTTGACGGGGATCACCACCTCCTCCGCTTCATTGAGGAGAACCGCCATCTGCTCAAAAACCGTCCCCAGACCTTCCAGCACGGGGACTACCACATCGGCAACATGATGCTCACCGATGCCGAGACCGATCCCAAGATCGTCATCATCGACTTCGACCGCTACGACTTCGGAGACCCCTGGGAGGAGTTCAACCGCATCGTGTGGTGCGCGGGAGTCTCGCCCGTATTCGCTACGGGATTGGTGGACGGCTACTTCGGCGTGGATGCCAACACCGCCGTTCCCATGGAATTCTGGCGGCTTCTGGCGCTCTACATCAGCAGTAATATGCTCTCCTCCATCCCCTGGGCGATCCCCTTCGGGGAGGGCGAGATCCAAACCATGCTGAGGCAGGCAAGCGATGTCCTGTCCTGGTACGATAACATGAAAAACCCCGTACCCACGTGGTACGATGCCGCTCTATCCCACAAAAAATGATGTAAAGGAGATACGATCATGTCCCTTCCCTACCGTCAGATCCACCTCGATTTCCACACCTCCGAGTGCATCGAGGGCATCGGCTCCCGCTTCTCCCGCGAAAACTTCAAAGCGGCCCTGCAGGCGGGTCATGTGAATTCCATCACCCTGTTCTCCAAGTGCCACCACGGCTGGTCCTACCATCCCACAAAGGTGAATCTCCCCCATCCCCACCTGTGCTGTGACCTCTTGGACGAGCAGCTTTCCGTCTGCGAGGAGCTGGGGGTGCGCACCGAGATCTACATCTCGGCAGGACTTTCCGAGCAGTACGCCGTCCGCCATCCCGAGCATCTGCGCCGAGACAAGAGCGGCTACGGCGGCAACTTCGACACCGAGGCGGGCTATCACCGTCTCTGCTTCGGCACGGCCTACCTGGATCAGCTCGCCGCCGAGATCGAGGAGATGCTGACCCGCTACAAGGGCCGCTTTGACGGTCTGTTTTTGGATATCATCGGCATGGTCCCCTGCTGGTGCCCCGACTGTGTCAAGGGCATGAAGGAGCGGGGACTTGACCCCGAGAGCGATGCCGACGCGTGGAAGTACGCCCGCGTGATCTACGACCGCTACACCGACCGCGTGGCCGAGGTGGTGGAGCGCATCATCCCCGGGCTTCCTATCATCCACAACGACGGCGGTGCCATCTTCCAGGGCCGTGACATTGCCTTTTGCAATCAGGGGCACTTCGAGCTGGAGTCCCTCCCCACGGGCGGTTGGGGCTACGATCACTTCCCCCGCGCCGCCGCCTACGCCCGCACCCTTGGTCGGGATTTCCTGGGCATGACGGGCAAGTTCCACACCACCTGGGGTGAGTTCGGCGGCTTCAAGCACCCGAATGCCCTGCGCTACGAGGCGGCTCTGGCCAACGCTTGCGGCGCGCGGTGCTCGGTGGGCGATCAGCTCCACCCCGACGGTGAGTTTGACCTTGCCACCTACAACCTCATCGGCGCGGCCTATGCCGAGGTGGAGGCCCGCGAGCCTTGGCTGATGGGCTCTCACCTCACCGCCGATATCGGTCTGCTCTCCGCCGAGAACTTCCGTACTATTTGTCCCAATGCCCTCCCCGAGGGCATCAAGCAGGATCTGGGTGCCAACCGCATCATGCTGGAGGGGCATTACCTCTACGATATCCTCGACCCCGAGGCTGATTTCGGGAAGTACCGCCTCCTCATTCTCCCCGACACCATGGAGATCCCCGAGGGGGCTCTCCGCGACAAGCTGAACGCCTATCTGGCAAAGGGCGGTAAACTTCTGCTGACAGGCAAGTCGGGCACCTATGAGGGTAAGTTCGTCTTCGACTTTGGCGTAGACTTTGGCGGAGAGGGCCAGTCCCGCCCCGCTTACCTGCGCCCCTGCTTTGACCTGCAGCCCAACGGCCAGACCAGCTACGTCACCTACAGCCGTAACTACGATATCGCCCTCCGGGAGGGCTTTGACGGGGAGGTGCGCGACCTCAAGGTAGAGTCCTACTTCAACCGCGCCCCCCGCCGCTTCTGCTCCCACCAGCACACCCCCTACGATCGTGACAAAACCTCTCCCGCCGCCGTTGTGACTACCCAGATCGGGTATATCGGCTGGGATATCTTCACAGAGTATGCAGACAAGGGCTCGGTATACGTCAAGTATGCCGTGCTGGATATCATCGACCGCCTGCTGGGAGACGGCAAGACTCTCGTGACCGACCTGCCCTCCTGCGGCATCACCTCGGTGGCGGTGAAGGCGACCGAAAACGGCACTCAGCTCATCCACCAGCTGGTCTACGCCATCCCCAAGGTGAGGGGCAACGGTATTGAGATCATCGAGGATCTGCCCTTTACCCCCGACGTGACCTGCTCGCTGGCCGTGCCCGCCGCTCCCAAGCGGGTGTATCTGGCCCCCGACATGACCGATCTGTCCTTCGCCTACGAGGACGGCCGCGTGACCTACACCGTACCGGGATTCTCTTGCTCGGCCATGGTGGTTGTGGAAATGTAAATGGGGTTTAACGATAGCGCATATTTTGCCGTAGGGGCGGGGCTTGGGCCTCCCGCTACATAAAAAACTTTTGCTATTTCTAATTTTTACAGATTTCGGGAGGAGCAAGCCCCTCCCCTACCGAGTAAAGTGATCGCACCGCTAAACCCAAATTTGAAACAAAAACCGAATCAAAAAATATCATGTCCCCTCATATCAAACTCCAAATCACAGGGTCATTGCGAAAGGAGGGACACCATGTTCGAAAAGCTCACCGAGATAAATGAGAAAAGAAAGCTCGCTAAGTTTTCAACAAGTTTTTCCGATCATCCCGCACTGAAACCCATCAAAGCTTTTGTCATCGGTGAAATGGACATCGCGGAATTTATGAGCCTCTTTACAGAGACGAATGAGATCGCCGATTATCTGGATTCCATCGTGGACTACATGGAAAAGTATGACGTTCCCATCCAACGCCGCACCATTCTGATGAAAAACGTGAATCAGAACAAGCCCTTCGCCGCCCGTTCCTACGTGGAGCGGTATATCAAGCTCCACGCACAATCATTCCGTGATCTTTCAAACGAGTGGAAAGTAAATCCGCCCAAGGTCAGCGCACACCTAAAAAAGCTGTCGCCCCATACAGCATACGGTGCTTACGAGATACACGGCATCCTTGCGGATTTTTACTATCAATTCGATCAGACCTCGGAAAGAACCGAGAAGTACCATAATGAATTCGAATTCATCTTGGACACGCTCCCGGGGTATCTGGCGGGTGGAATTTCCGCGGAGAATTATGTAAGCCAATTCATTTTACCCAACTATCCGGCCACCATGAAAAAAGGGGAACGAAAGCGGATGGTAAAAGAAGAGATCAAAATAGCCTTCCCCAGAGATGGCAAGGGGTACCCCCGTTGGCTCCAAAGTCCCGAATGGCCTATGGGCTCTGACGGAAAGCCCGCGGCATACGTTGGGCAAAAAGCCTTTGCCGAGTATACCGAATACTACTTCAGAGACACCGCGACAAATGCCGGATTGACGGTAACGCAGTGGTGGTAGATCCCACGCCCCGATCCCAAATTTGAAACAAAAACCAAATCAAGGAGATAAATACCATGTCCCATCTTTCCAAGCTCCAATCCGCCATGAAGGCGGCTCACACCGAGGCCATTGTGGTCTCCTCCGAGATCAACCAAAGATACCTGTCGGGGCTGAACTACACCGACGGCTTCGTGGTGGTGCTCCCCGAGAAGGCCTTCCTGCTGGCCGACTTCCGCTACATCGAGGATGCCCGCACCCAGGTGGACGCTTCCGAGTTCGAGATCGTCATGCCCGACCGCTCCATGCTTTCCTACGTGGCCGCCATCCTGAAGGACTACGGCGTGAAGGTCGCCCTCTTTGAGGAGGCTACCTTGTCCTACTCCCTCCTGGAGCGTTTCAAGAAGACCTTCGAGGGCGTGGAGATGCAGAGCGGCGCGTCGGCCATGATCGACGGTCTGCGCCTGTACAAGGACGCCGCCGAGATCGAGAAGATGGCCCGTGCCCAGAAGCTGACCGACGACGCCTTCGCTCACATCCTGAATTTCATCAACCCCGACCGCACCGAGGTGGAGGTGGCTCTGGAGCTGGAGTTCTTCATGCGGGCTCACGGCTCGGAGGGGACTGCCTTTGACACCATCGCGGTGTCGGGCACCCAGTCCTCCCGCCCCCACGGCGTGCCCCGTCCCGTGAAGCTGGAGCGTGGCTTCTTCACCATGGACTTCGGCGCAAGAGTGGACGGCTACTGCGCCGACATGACCCGTACCGTGGTCATCGGCAAGGCCGACGAGGAGATCAAGAAGGTCTACAACACCGTCCTCCGCGCCCAGACCACCGCCATCGAGTCCCTCCGCGTGGGGCTTCCCTGCGCCGAGGCCGACAAGATCGCCCGCGATATCATTGATGGCGCCGGCTACAAGGGTCTCTTTGGCCACAGCCTGGGCCACGGCGTGGGTCTCTACATCCACGAGGCTCCCCGCTTCGCCTCCTCTGTTCCCGCCGACGTCCTCCTCGCCCCCGGTCACGTGGTCACGGTGGAGCCCGGTATCTACATCGAGGGCAAGTACGGCTGCCGCATCGAGGATATGATCGCGGTGCTGGAGGATGGCACCATCCACGACTTCACCAAGAGCCCGAAGGAGCTTATTGAGCTGTAAATTGCAGTTTGTAGGGGAACGGGGGAACGGCCTCCGGCGGCTTAGAACCTTTTTGCAAAAAGGTTCTAAGAACTCCAAAAACCTTCAAAAAACATAAATATACCAAGCGATTTGATAGTGGGTAGCATAGAGGAGACCCCCATGGGGCCCCTTCCCCATTGGTATATTTGATTCGTGAAAGGGATATGCATCCCACCGATAAACCCAAATTTGACCCCCCCCCGAAAGGAGCCCGCCATGAAGATCACCTTTCTCGGCACCAGCCACGGCATCACCGAAAAGAACCAATTCTGCTCCTCTGCCCTCGTAAGCACCGGCGGCAAGCACTACCTTGTGGACGCGGGCGCGCCCGTCCTGACTCTGCTGAAGAACCACGATATTCCCCTCACGGATGTGGCGGGGGTGTTCATTACCCATTCCCATCATGACCATTTCATGGGGCTGGCGGTGCTGACCCAGCAGGTCAACGAGTTCCACCAGTTCAAGGACGTATCCTTCCCCGTCTTTGTCCCCGACGAGGAGGACTACCACCGTATGTTCGCCTTCCTTTTCGGTGACCCCGCCTTCCACGGACGGCTGGCCTACACGATCTACGGAGGCCTCACCGACCCCTACGGCGACCGCGCCCGCCGCGTCTCCGCCGTGATCTTTGACGACGGCAACCTGAAGGTCACCGCCATCCCCGTGGATCACTATCAGAACGCCCACGCCTTCCTTCTGGAGGCCGAGGGTAAGCGGGTGGTCTTTACGGGAGATCTGATGGCCGATATGCCCGATTACCCCAAGGTCATCACCGAGAGCGATGTGGATCTGGTGGTCACCGAGGGCGCCCACACCAGGCTCAACAAGCCCGAGGTCATGGCGCTTCTGAAGTCCAGCCGCACGAAGACCTTGGTGATCACCCACCGTTACGATCAGGTCAACCCCGACGGGGCGGTGGCCGAGCTGGCGGAGTATACCAAGGATAGGTTTGAGACGGTACTGGCGCACGACAACATGATTTGGGAGCTGTGATGGATCTCCCTCTTGCTTTTGTTGAGAAATCCTCTCAAAACGGTTGATTGACTTGCCGCAGTGGGGTATGATATAATGAAAAAAACCTTGAAAGTGACGAATATGAAGCGGCTCATAGGGCAGATCATCCTGTTTGTTTTGTCGATTACCTTTTTCTCCTGCATTTACATCGGCGTTTTCAAAATGTCTGTCGCCGCCTTCTGCATACTGCTGGCGATACTGGCTTTGTACGCTGTGTGTATGGGGATTGGCGAAAAGGGTATGCGGGAGCTGCACAAATACGAACAAAAGCTCATTCATTTCGGGCTGGATGAAAAGGATGACCGTAGAATCCTGCTGTTTTCCCTGCTGACCCTGTTCCCCGCCTACTTCTGTATGATCCTCGTGTCCGCCGTCCCTTTGTACTCCTACACGGTCTGGCTGATCACGGTCTTTCCCTGTATTCTGCTGAACTGCCTGCCCATGAGCAGCGTGTTGGAGGAGTATCATGGACTCACCCGAAAAAAAGCACCGTTTTTGGTGTGTTGTGTTCTGATCACGGCGGTGCTTTGTCTTGTAGGTGTCTTGGGGTCTCGGTTGCTTTTGGCATGAACGTCACGATCCGCCATGCGACCCGCTTGTAACCGACCGCTATCTTTCATAACAAAATACCGCGCAAACGGAGAGCCCCCGTCTGCGCGGTATTCTTTTCTGTTACGGCATATAGGGACTGCCGTTGTAGGTGTAGTCCTCGGGCATGATGAGGGGGGTGATGAACTTGATGGTATACTCCACACCCCACTGGCCGCGGGTGCCCATCCAATGGTTGGAATGAGGCTCGATGGACAGCATACCGTTGTAGTGGCTGTTGTAGAGGACCGTCATGACCGCGCCCCAGTTGATCTGATCCAGCCCTGCGGGGGGATCGTCGTAGTGTCGGCCGTCCACGTACAGAGAGCCCTTGATGTGGAAGTGGTTGATGCGGCTGCCCCACGCCACCATCTCGTGGAGGTAATCCCCCCCGCGGCCGAGGCAATGGGAGGTATCGTACTTCAGACCCAACTCGGGCAGTGCGCCGAGGATGGGCTCCCATTCCTTTTCGGTCACGACGAAATTCTCCCAGGAGCAGTTGTACACCGAGATCTTGACGTTTTTGCCCTTGGCGTAGTCGATCAGCGTACCGAAATAGCGGATGGCGATCTCGCAGTTTTCCTCGAAGGTCTTGCCCTCGGTCCAGTTGCAGCCCACGTTGAACACAGGGCAGCCCAGGGCGGATGCGGCATCGATCAGGTTCTTGTCATGCTGCAGAGCCGAGGGAATGATCTCGCCTCCCTCGTCGATGCGCCTCTGTCCCCAGCGGCCGATGGAGCCCACGGCTACGTCATACCGCTCGCTGAGGGCCTTGATCTCCTCGGTGTGTCCCGCTACCTCCATGCTGTCGTAATTGTGGTTGCAGCAGAACTCCACCGCGTGCAGGCCAAGCTCCGCCACGTATCGGAAGGAAGCCTCGTCCCAACCGTTGATGATACCAAGCTTCATATTTGTCTCCTTTTTGTTTTTTCAGGTATTCGATGGTGAAATATTCAAATTTGGATTCGTCGGCGCGTTTTTTGAGCGGTCATCCTGAGCGGAGCCGCAACGCGGCGGAATCGAAGGATCTCATAACGTATTTGTCGCGTTGACAAAATGGGTAGGAGATCCTTCGACTCCGCTTCGCTCCGCTCAGGATGACTGTTCTATAGCAACCCGCTAAACTGCAATTCAAAGCATATCCCGCACGTCAAATATTTTTCAGAGGATAACACATCCCCATCATTTCTTGAACCGTCTCCCCGTCTCCTCCAGGTACAGCCGTAGCATGAGCGGCCAGTCGGTCTGGATGAGATCGTAGCCCCGATCCGCCAGCCAGCCCCAGCCGCCCTCGGGGTCGCCTGCGGCGGAGATGTCGTCGCTATGGCCTGCGGAAAGCTGGGTCTTGTAGTTGTAGATAATGGCGTTGGCCCAGACCAGGCGGCCGTCGCGGTGGAGCTTATTTATGTAGGCCTCGCATCCCACCTCGGTGTCCTCGCGGTCAAAGAGCACCTCCGCGCCCACGTAGTTGATGTTCCGCTTCATGAGGGCATCGTGGAGTCCCTCGTCCTTGCGGATGATAGGAAGATAGGCGATCTCGGGGAACACCTCCTCCATGAGGTCGAACATCTGCTCGGATGGGGAGGTCTTGACCACGATCTGATCCTCCATGCCGAAGCGGCGGATCAGACCGCACAGCTCGCGGGGGTAGAGCCAGAATTTGTCGATGTTGATGTAGCATTTACCCTTGCACAGCTCGAAGATCTCCTCCAGGGTGGGGATGCCGAACTGGGTGGGGACGCGGTCGGTGTTGAGGTAGCGGAGAGCCTGCACCTCGGTGTCGCGGAGGTCGGGAATGGACAGGTCAACGCCCAGATGGCGGGACTCCATCTTGGGGTGGAAGCTGTACAGGGTGCCATCGGCAGACATATTGGCGTCCACCTCGATCATGTCGGCCCCTTGGGCGAGAGCGGCCTTGTAGGCGGCCATGGTGTTGCAGGGGATGTTGCCCGCGGAGGATCCGCGGTGGGCGACGATGAGGAGGCGGTCACGGGCGGAATCGAAGATGTTCATGGGAAGCTCCTTTCGGAAAGATGCAAGATACGAGATACAAGATATGGATCATTTCTTACGGGCGCAAGGATCCCTTTTTCCAACAATGCCTTGCAATATTGGCCCATTTTTCCGAGGCGTGGGCGCGATTGGCGGACCGGACGGCCAAAATAATGTACACCGTCCAGATCGCCATCAATACGACAACGATCAAGGTCATCACCCATGACCGACCCACGATGCCCATTATGAGGAAGGGGAACGTCAGTAGGTAAAAGGCCGTCCAAAGCGCATAGTACCCGCCGGCACCGCCACACACAGCATTCGCAAAGAGACGGACAGGCGGCTCGGGCAGGTCGGGGTCAAGCTGTCCCTGGGGGATCTTTTCCAGAATAGCCTCCAACATGGGATCATCCGCCTTGGGGTCTCTGGCATAGATCAGCCATTTTGGGGTATTGCGGAACCAAAAGATCACCTCATGGCCCTGCTCGACGATCTTAACAATGTCACGGTAGCGCCATTCCTTTTTGCGGCCCCAAAAGTCCTGTTGGATCAGGCAGGTGTCCGCCACCCACAGACGGCAGTTGTAATAGGAAACGATGAGGCTGACGCCAAGCAGATTGAAGGCCACAATGAACAGGGCCGACCACCACGGCGCGCGATCCTTGATGGCCAGGGGGATGAATATGCCTGTGATGATCGCCATGCAGACGATCCCGAGGATCATGTTTCCCGCCCAGGGCTTGGCCATATGCTCCGCCTTGTGGGCGTGGCGGGCCAGGATGACCGTCAGGACAGCTACGGTGAAATAGAACAGGCCGATGATCCCAAGGGCTATGATGGTGTCCGGTGTCATGTCTCGACCTCCTTTTTTCGGGTTTCTACGTTCAATCCCTCTCCGTCGCCGCGAAGATCTCGTCCCTCACCCACTTTTGGAGCGCGGCCACCACCTCGGGTGCCTGTCTGCCCACGGGCTTGCCGTCGATCTCCACGCAGCGAAGCCCCGGTGCGGAGGAGGAAGAGATCAAGACTTCCTTGGCTCCCAGCAGCTCATCCACCGTAAAGGGGGTCTCGTTTACGGGGATCCCCAGGGCGTGGCAGGCGGTGATGAGGTGGGCGCGGGCGATGCCGGGGAGGATGAGGTTATCCAGCGGGGCGGTCTGGAACTCGCCCTTTTCATTGATGATGTGGACGTTGGAGTGGGCGCATTCGGTGACCCGCGTGGCCATACCGCCGCAGAAATTGCCTCCACAGCCGCTCTGACCGGGGGTGCGGTACAGGATAGCCTCATAGACCCCTGCGCGGGCGGCCTCCTGGCTGTACATCACGGCGGGGAGGAGGTTGAGGGTCTTGATGTGGCACTGGTGAAAGCGGATATCCTCGCGGAGGATGGCCTTGACCTCCATGCCGATGTTCTTGATGGCCATGGGCTTCAGCACCACCCAGAATTTGCCCACCATATCCTCGGGGTAGGTGTGGTTGCGGGGCTGGGTGCCTCTGGTGATCTGGAAGTAGACCTGCTGCTCGGGGTCGTCCACGCGGCTCACGAGATCGCGGATCAGAGCCGCCATCTCCGCCTTTTCCATGGGGATCTTGATATCCACCATAGAAGCACTGCGGTAGAAGCGGTCGATGTGCTCCTCCAGGGCGAAGACCTTGTGGTTTCTCGTGAAGGTAGCCTCGTACACGCCGTCGCCGAAGTAATTGACTCGGTCGTTAAAGGGGACGGTCAGCTCGTCAAGGGGTGCGATTTTTCCGTTATAGTAGCCCAGATTCTGCATGGTACAATGCCTTTCTCGGGGGTCTGCCCCGTGTGAAAATGTCAGGAGATGGAAACGGGGCATACCGTACGCGACCGGAGTACGGCTCACGGGTATGCCCCTGTGGGTCATGTTCTTTTCTTTTTGAAGACCAAAAGCTTGCTCAAATAGTAATTCGTTGCGATCACCACAGCCGACACGATCACCTTCGCCCACAGCTCGGCATCCAGCTTGACTCCCAGCAAAGCGGGGGCGCTGTCGGGTGTCAGCCACAGGGCAAGCAGATGGATGAGACCGTAGGTGGCGGCCAGATCCAGAAGGAAGGTGAAAACGCGAGAGCCCGCGAAGAGCCACAGCTGATGCCACAGAGTGCCTTTGCCGTGATCAGCCTCGGTAAAGACCCATTTGCGGTTGGTGTAGAAGCAGGTGAGCAGGGCCACCAGCCATTGGAGGGCCTGGGCGGTGATGTAGGTCACCGTGTAGGCAAGAGTGGTCTTATCCTCCATGGAAATGTGAAGCCAGTGCTCGGCGATCCCAAAGACCGCCAGGTAGGTCAGGAAGGCCAGCACCGTCGTCCCGATGCCGAAGGCGAAGTACAGGATTACCTCGCGGCGGCGGCTGTGAGCGGGCTTCATGATCAGCTGTCGGCCCGGGAAGCCTCAGCCTCGGCCGCGGCCTCACGGCGGGTCTTGCGGAAGACCAGGAGCTTACTGATGAAGTAGTTGAGGATGATGACCAGCACGGCGGCAATGACCTTGAAGAGGTACTCGTTGAGTCCCAGCCAGGTGCAGAATACACCCATGATGGCCTCCTGCAACAGGAGGGTCAGCACGCGCCCGCCCGCGAAGGCGGCGATCTCACAGACAACGGGGAAGAATCCCTTGCGCTTGCTCTCAAAGACCCAGATGCGGTTGGTCACGTAGGCGAAGGTCACGGCGGCGACCCAGGCGATGACGTTGGCTCCGTGAAGGAGGATGGGGGTGGCATCGATGGCATCCCCCCAGAAGTAGTAGAGCAGGAAGGACACGCTCCAATCGATCACGGTGGTCATACCGCCGAAGATGATGTAGAGAATGACGCTCTTGTGCTTTTTCAGAAATTCCAGCATATTGAGATTCCTTTAACTGACGGATCAGTTGATCTTGTAGGTAGTGCCCTGGGGGGTATCGATCAGGGTAACGCCCTTAGCGGCCAGCTCGTCGCGGATGCGGTCGGCCTCGGCGAAGTTCTTCTCCTTCTTGGCGGCCTTGCGGGCGTCGATGGCGGCCAGGATCTCGGCCACAAAGGGATCAGCGGCGGCGGCGGCGCGCTCGGCCTCGGCGGCGGCCTGCTTGGCGGCATCATGAGCGGCCTTTTCGGCGGCCAGCTTGTCGCGCAGAGTAGCGGCGCGATCCAGAAGCCCCACGGAGAGGACGGTATCGAAGTCAGCCAGTACAGCCAGCTTGGTGGCATCGCTGACCTTGGCCTTCAGCACATCATAGATGGCGGTGACGGCCAGGGAGGTGTTCAGATCGTTGTCCAGAGCCTTGACGAAGCCCTCCTTGAGGGTGGCGGCGGCGGTCTCGTCCACCTCGCCCTTGGCGGGATCCAGAGCGGCGATGCGGGCGATCAGCTTATTGTATGCCACGGCGGCGTTGTCCATGTTCTCCCAGGAGAATACCAGGGACTTGCGGTAGTGGGACTGGAGGCAGAAGAAGCGGTAGACCATGGGATCGTAGCCCTTCTCCTCCAAGAGGGAGACGGTGAGGAACTCGCCCTTGGACTTGGACATCTTGCCCCCCGTGGTGTTCAGGTGCAGGACGTGTACCCAGTATTTGCACCAGGGATGGCCGATATAGGCCTCGGACTGGGCGATCTCGTTGGTGTGGTGGGGGAATGCGTTGTCGATACCGCCGCAGTGGATATCCAGATGCTCACCCAGATACTTCATGGAGATACCCGAGCACTCGATGTGCCAGCCGGGGTAGCCCACGCCCCAGGGGGAGGGCCACTTCAGCTCCTGGTCGTCGAACTTGGACTTGGTGAACCACAGCACGAAGTCGGCCTTGTTGCGCTTATTGCCGTCGGCCTCCACGCCCTCGCGGACACCCACGTCCAGATCCTCCTCCTTGAAATCGTTGAAGATGTAGTACTTCTCCAGCTTGGAGGTGTCGAAGTAGATGTTGCCGCCCGCCTCGTAGGCGTAGCCCTTCTCCATGAGGGTATCGATGAGGTGGATGTACTCGTCAATGCAACCCGTGGCGGGCTGGACGATATCGGGGGTCTTGATGTTGAGCTTCTCGCAGTCGGCAAAGAAGGCATCGGTGTAGAACTTGGCGATCTCCATGACCGTCTTCTTCTCGCGGCGGGCACCCTTGAGCATCTTGTCCTCGCCCTCGTCGGCGTCCGAGGACAGGTGTCCCACGTCGGTGATGTTCATGACACGGGTCACGTCGTAGCCGGCGTAGCGGAGGTACTTCTCCAGCACGTCCTCCATCATGTAGGTGCGGAGGTTGCCGATGTGGGCGAAGTGGTAGACCGTGGGGCCGCAGGTGTACATGCTGACCTTGCCGGGAGTATGGGGGATGAATTCTTCCTTCTGGTGAGTTGCGGAATTGTAGAGTTGCATAGTCTTGCCTTTCTATGTTCAGAGGTAATTTACATAAGGGTTGCCAATCTCTTGGCGGCGTATACGGCGCGGGCCGCGTGGGAGAGCCTCACCGAGCGATCGGCGGGGAGGTCGGAGGTCTTCAGCTCCAGGTTGATACATCGGTTGGAGGTGGTCAGGAAGTCGCTCAGGCGCAGTCCCTCGGCGGCATCCTCCCAGTCCACGCACCCGCCCAGGGGGGTGGCTTCGGGACACTCGAAGGGAATGCGGTGGGAGTCATTGACTCCGTCGTTATCGTGGATGTGCAGACATCGCACCTTCCCGCGGAGCTTTTCCAGCTCGACGGACTGGCAGAGTCCCGTGATGTTGGCGTGACCGAAGTCCCAGCACACCATGGTATCCAACCTCTCGGCCAGATCCAATATATCGGCGGCGGTACTGCCAAAGACGGCTTCGGAGGGGTGAGTGGCATAGGGCTTGCCCGTCATGTTCTCGATGCACAGGGTGATCCCCAGCTTGCCCGCCAGCTCCCGCAGGGGGGTGAGGAAGCGGATATTTTCATCCAGCCATACGTCCCTGCATCGTTTGCTTTCGTGCCGCACGATGGGGTGGATCACCGCGTCGGGGATCTTCAGCATGGCCGCCATGCGGATACCACAGGCGATCTCCCGGGAGAACCGAGCCATCGCCGCCATATCGTCGGGGTTCGGCATGAAGTAGGGCAGGTGACACATGGGGATGGTCAGCCCTCTTGCCGCGGCGCGGTTGCCGAAGCTGTACAGCACGGATCGGAGGATATCGTCGCCGTCGGGCTCCAGCTGATCCAAAGACAGATCCACGCCGTCAAAGCCCGCGTCCGCGAGAAAATCCGCGGCGGCGGTCAGGGAGTATTTGCTCCCGTTTGAAGCGTAGGCATGGTAGCGGGTGGGCACCGTCACGAAGACGCGCTCGCCGCTTGCCGTTATGATTCCGTTGGCCATAGGTCATCCTCCTTTCGGCAGAAATTATAATCCATATTATTATAGCACGAAATGAAGGATTTGTCAAATGGTTTTGGGGAACAGACGGTATTTTTCCAAAAAAATTCATGGCATTGGGGGAGAATTCCGTGACACACTATGGATAGGAGTGATCTCCACTCCAAAAACCGAAAGGAATATTCCAACCATGTCCGATACCAACCACACCGCTACCCCCGTAGAAACCGCCAACGAGGTGGTCACTGCCGAGGTCAAGGTCGCCCAGAACAGCCACGATCATGAAAACAAGCTCTCACCCGCCGCCGAAAAGCTGGCCGAGGAGCTGTACAAGAACATGTCCATGGGCTGTGACGCCTACCTGGATATGCTCCCCCGGGTGGAGGATAACCGCCTCAAAACCGACATCACCGCCGCCATGTGCTACTATGAGAAGACCATCGGCAAGGTCAAGCAGTACCTCCTCGACCACGGCGCCGAGCCCGCCGAGCGGGGCATGATGGCCAAGATGGCCACCAAGGCGGGGATCGCCATGAACACCGCCATGGATAACAGTAACAGCCACATCACCGAGATGCTCATCGAGGGAGCCACCATGTCGGTCACCACCGCCGAGAAGCTGGCCAACCATGCGGAGGGAAAACCCGACTGCCGCGAGCTGGTGGAGATCTGCCGCGACTGGGCGAAGTTCGAGCAGAATCATATTGATGCGCTGAAGAAGTATCTGTAAAGAAAAGAAGGGCTACTCCTTGGGGGGTAGTCCTTCAAATTTGGGTTTGGCGGTGGGTTCTTTTAGCGGTCATCCTGAGCGGAGCCGCAACGCGGCGGAGTCGAAGGATCTCAAAAACTCCCTGACAGATTTGGCAAAACGGGGCAAGGGATCCTTCGACTCCGCTTCGCTCCGCTCAGGATGACAAATCAATGAAAGACCGCTAAACCCCAATTTACAATCCCCTCTCCTTCAACTCCTCCACCAGCCCCACATAAAACTCCCGCACGTCGAACTCCTCGATATTCTCGCGGTTGAGATCGATCATATCCCCGTGGGAGATGCCTCGATCCCCCTTGGGGGTCAGAAGGGTGTACTTCTCCCCGAAGGCAAAGGAGGTCTCGGAGACAAGGCCGTCGTTGGGGCCGTCAAAGAAGCGGACGATGGGGTAGGCTACGTTCATGGGAAAGCGGCCGCCCCTGGCGCGGGGCATGAGTGAGCCCACGCTCTGGCAGTAGATATCCATCAGCGGCGCGGGGTTGTACTCTCCCGCCAGGTGGGGTGCCAGAGCGGCGCAGCCCGTGGCGGTGAGATCGCGGATGGCAGCCATGAAGTCGGGATCGGGATCCCCCAGCTTCTTCGCGGCCTTGTTGTAGGTGTCCGCGATCTTATCCTTGATGGGATCCGAGAAGGTCTTCAGCATGAAATCCACGAAAATACAACCCTTGTGGGGGGTGTTGACCGTGGTCAGGGAGGCGACTAAGGGGGCAATGCCGTGATTTTGCAGGGCGTAGCGCATATCCAGACCGCCCTTGGAGTGGGCGATGACATTGACCTTCTCACAGCCCGTCTCGGCCACGATGTCACGGATGCGCTGTGCCAGCTCCTCGGCGCAATCGGCCACGGAGGCGGCGGAGTGCTGGTGACCGTAGAAGACGGTCGCGCCGTTGACGGTCAGATCGTCGGGGATGCGCCCCCAGTAGTTCAGGGTCTTGGAGTCGCGGAAGAAGACACCGTGCACCAGCAGAATGGGGTACTTGGTAGCGCAGACCCGCTCCTCGCGGCGGGCGTTGTTGCGGAGGATACGGGCGCACTCCACCTCCACCTCGACCTCCACCACCCGCATGATGCGGCGCAGGACAATGAGCTGGGCAATGGGGATCAGACCGCACAGGGCGCCGATGACCCGCCAACGGATGCCCAGCTGCACCGAGAATACGTACAGGCAGGTCATGCCGTTCCAGAACGCCACCGACAAAACTCCCACGGCGATGGCCGCCGAGATGAGCCAGTCGGCCCACCGTCCCGTCCAAAGCAGGGGCAGACGGATGAGGTGGTAGACCACCGAAATGCCCGTGGCGAGCAGGAAGATATGGAGCATCTCCACTCCATGGGCGCAGGAGCGGAGGGTGTAGCGGGAGTGGCTGGGAGAGAAGAAGCTCCGCTTGCCGTCCAGGGGCTTGGGGATCGTGCGGTATAGAATAAAGGGCAGGGCGTTGCAGAGCAGGAACAACGGAACGAGGGCGCAAAGAAGCTCTACGGGAAGAATACCGTCCCTCATGGGCACAAAGCAGACCGCCCCCAAAGCAATGACCGCTGCCGACAGGATACGGGCGGCGTAGAGCAGGACGTGGGACGGTTCGTATGTAGGGTTGCATTTCAAAGACATGGAAAACGCCTCCTTTTGGCGGGTTTCGGGGGTGTTACATGGGTGTAACCCCCGCAGAAAAGCGCAAAACGGCACACCGCTTCCCTTCCCGCTTCGGGGGGATCGCGGCATACCGTTTTGATGTGGGTATCAGATCATGGTCTCCCGCAGGGCCTTCATGGCGGCACGCAGGACGATCTTATCATTCTCGTGGGTCAGGGAACGCTCGGCGTTATCCAGGGGAACCCACTCTACGTCGGCGATCTCGCCGTCGTGGGGATGGGTGGCCTTCTGGTCGGTCATGGCCATGAAGTAGACCACTTCCTTCTGAACGCCGGGCATGGGGCTGTAGTGTACCTTCTCGCAGAAGTCGGAGGTGATGCGGATCTTCACCGCGGTCTCCTCCTCCACCTCGCGGATGGCGGTCTGATGCTCAGTCTCCCCCGCCTCCACGTGTCCCTTGGGGAAGGAACGGTGTCCGCCGTGCTTGTGGCGGATCATGAGGATGTACATTCTTCCCGTCTTGGGATCCTGACGGAACACCAACGCTCCGCAGGACTTTTCATATTTCAATGCCATGCTTGCTCCTCCTTTCGGGATGCATTTTTGAGGATTCCCCCGGCTTTACTGGGGGATCTCCTCCATGACGAAGGCCTCGAGGACATCGCCGACCTTGATGTCGTTGAAGCGATCCAGTCCGACACCGCACTCGTAGCCGTCAGCGACCTCCTTCACGTCGTCCTTGAAGCGGCGCAGAGAGGAGATCTTGTCCTCGAAGATCACGATACCGTCGCGGACGATACGAATCTGGGCGGAACGGACGATCTTACCGTCGGTGATGTAGGAACCGGCGATGGTACCCACGTTGGGCACGTGGATGGTCTGGCGAACCTCGGCGTGGCCCAGGATGCTCTCACGGAACTTGGGTGCCAGCATACCCTTCATAGCGGCCTCGATCTCCTCGATGCACTCGTAGATGACGCGGTAGGTACGGATCTCTACGTTCTGACGGTCGGCGGAGTCCATGGCCTGCTGATCGGGACGGACGTTGAAGCCAACGATGATGGCGTTGGAGGCGGCGGCGAAGGTGACGTCGCCCTCGGTGATACCGCCGCAGGCGGCATGGATGACGCGGACGCGAACCTCCTCGTTGGACAGCTTCTGGAGGGATGCCTTCACGGCCTCCACGGTACCGTCCACGTCGGCCTTGACGATGATGTTCAGATCCTTCATACCGGAGGCCATCTGGCTGAACAGGTCATTGAGGTTGGCTCTTGCGTTGGCCTTGAAGATCTCCTCCTTAGCCTCGGCGCGGCGCTTCTCGGCCAGCTCGCGGGCCATGCGCTCGTCGATAACGGCCTCGAACTCATCACCTGCATCCGGCACGTCGGCAAGACCGGTGATCTCAACGGGAACGGAGGGGCCTGCTATCTTGACGGAGCGGCCGGTGTGGTCGGTCATGACACGGACACGACCCACAGAGGTGCCGGCGATGACGATATCGCCGTTATGCAGAGTACCGTTCTGCACCAGGACGGTGGCCACGGGGCCGCGACCCTTGTCCAGCTTGGCCTCGATGACGATACCCTTGGCGCGGCGGTCGGGGTTGGCCTTCAGCTCCTTGACCTCAGCCACCAGCAGGACGTTCTCCAGCAGATCGTCGATACCCATACCGGTCAGCGCGGACACGGGGACGCAGATGACGTCGCCGCCCCACTCCTCGGGCACCAGATCGTACTTGGTCAGCTCCTGCTTGACGTTCTCAGGGTCAGCGGCGGGCTTATCCATCTTGTTGATGGCCACGATGATATCAATACCCGCGGCCTTGGCGTGGTTGATGGCTTCCACGGTCTGGGGCATGATGCCGTCGTCAGCGGCGACCACCAGAATGGCAATATCGGTTGCCTGGGCACCGCGGGCACGCATGGCGGTGAAGGCCTCGTGACCGGGGGTATCCAGGAAAGTGATGTCCTGACCGTTGATCTCAACGCGGTACGCACCGATGTGCTGGGTAATACCGCCTGCCTCGCCTGCGGTGACGCGGGTGTGGCGGATGGCATCCAGAAGGGAGGTCTTACCGTGGTCAACGTGACCCATAACGCACACGACGGGGGCGCGGGGCTTGAGCTGATCGGCGGTATCCTCGGTGGTATCGAAGAGCTTCTCCTCGATGGTAACGACCACTTCCTTCTCCACCTCAGCTCCCAGCTCCTCGGCCACGAGAGCGGCGGTGTCAAAGTCCACGGTCTGGTTGACGGTGACCATCATGCCCATGAGCATGAGGCGCTTGACCACCTCACCGACGGTGACCTTCAGACGGGAGGCCAGATCACTGACCACGATCTCGTCGGGGATCTCCACCTTGAGGGGCTGCTTCTTCACGGGAGCCTGCTTCTTGCCGGGCACGGGCTTGCCGCCCTTCATCATGGGCTTCTGGCCGGGCTTGGTTCCCTGCTGCTGGGTATTCTTCTTGGTGAGCTTCTGGTTACCGTGGGACTCCTGCACGCGCTCGGAGACGAAGGTATCCAGCTTCTCATCGTACTTGGACAGATCCACGGAATCGCCTACGCGGGTATCCACCACACGGGTCGCGCCGCGGGGCTTGGACTGCTCCACGCCGCCCTTGGGGGTCTGGCCGCGGACGATGGCCTGTACCTGGAAATGCTCCTTGGGAGCGGACTGGACGAAATCGCCCTTATCACGGTCACCGCCCATGCCGCCGCGCTCGTTACGGCCGCCCTGGGGACGGTTGCCTGCGCGGTCTCCGCGGTCTCCGCGGTTGTCGGGTCTCTGCTGACCGCCGAAGGGAGCGCGATCCTGACTGAAGCGGTCGCTCTGGGCGGGACGGGTCTCGGGTCTCTGGCCCATAGCGGGACGGTCACCCTGAGGACGGTCGCCCTGGGGACGGTCACCCTGAGGACGCTCGGGGCGCTGGCCCTGGGGAGCCTGGGCGGGACGCTGACCCTCGGTACGCTGAGGAGCGGGACGCTCACCCTGGGGACGCTCGGGACGGGTCTCGGGGCGCTGACCCTGAGCCGCGGGCTTCTGAGCCTGCTGTGCGGGCTGTGCGGGCTTGGCGTCCTTGGTATCCTTGGCGGGAGTATTCTCCTTCTTCTGGGGCTTGGCAGGCTGAACACCCTTGATGGCGTTCTCCTTGGCGGCGGCCTCAGCGGCACGGCGTGCCTCTGCCTTTGCCTTTGCCTCAGCGGCAGCCTTCTCCAGGGCGGCGCGCTCGAATGCCTTGCGGTCAGCCTCCTTGCGGGAAGCGGCCTCAGCGGCCAGACGCTCTGCCTCGGCGGCGGCGCGCTCGGCGGCCTCCTTGGCGGCCTTAGCCTCGGCGGCGGCCTTTTCGGCAGCCTCGTGGGCAGCCTTCTCTCTGGCCTCGCGCTCTGCGGCCTCACGGGCGGCCTTCTCGGCGGCAGCCTTCTCGGCGGCTACGCGGGCGGCCTCACGCTCGGCAGCCTCACGGGCCTCCCTCTCCGCCTTCTCGCGGGCAGCCTTCTCGGCAGCCTTGGCAGCGGCGATCTTGGAGGGAATACAGGTCTTGCCGTCCATGTAATCATAAATGTTGTCAACCTGATTCGCCTCGGTCAGGGCTTGGAACAGTACGTTGAATTCCTGCTCGGTCAGGGTCTTCTGGCTCTTGACCTCGCCAACGCCCTTTTCTGCCAGCAGGTCGGTCAGCTCCTTGCTCTTCAGACCCATGTCCTTTGCCATCTGGTTAATTTTAAATTGGGGATTGAATGCCATATTTCCTCCTAATGCTCTTCCCTGCCCCCTTGGTGGAGGGTCAGGTTGATGCCCTGTCGGGCTATGAGAATGGGGTCACTTGTCAGGTATTGGCAGGCTCGCTCCCGTCTCCCTGGGGCAGATGGGGGATCAGAGCCTTGCACAGATTTTCGTCGGTCACGCCGACGGCGGCGACGGCTCCCGTCTTTCCGACGGCCTTGCCCAGTCGCGCGGTATCCGCCGAGAGGCGGTAGAGAGGCACTTGGTAGTAAGCGCACTTATCGGACAGCTTTTTATGGGTGTTCTCGGAGGTATCCGATGCCTCCAGCACCATAAGGATGGGGGGCTTGCCGCTTCGCAGGGTCTCGCAGACCATGGGGGTTCCCATGACCAGCTTGCGGGCGCGGGCGCAGAGCCCAACGGTGGAGAGGAGCTTATCCTCGGGGGTGAGGGTACTCATGCCTCGTCGCCTCCGCATGCCAGCTCGGCCTCCATCTTATCGTAAACCTCGGGGCTGATCTCGCACTCCAGGTTGTGGGCCACACGGCCGCTCTTGCGTACCTTCTTGAGGCACTTGAGATCGCGGCAGATGTAGGCCCCTCGTCCCGACTTCTTGCCGGTGAGATCCAGGCTGATCTCCCCCTCGGGACTGCGGACGATGCGGATGAGCTCGGCCTTGGGCTTATGCTCGTTACAGCCGAGGCACTGCCGCATGGGGATCTTACGGGGCTTCATGCCCTTTTGTACGGTTCCGCTCACAACGGCTCACCTCGTTTCTTTGGTAGTGGGATTACTCGGCCTTGATGTCGATCTTGTAGCCGGTCAGGCGGGCGGCCAGACGGACGTTCTGACCCTCACGGCCGATGGCCAGGGACAGCTGATCGGGATCCACAGTGACGCGGCAGGCGCGCTCGGCCACCATGGTCACGGAATTGACGGTAGCGGGAGCCAGGGCGGCGGCGATGTACTCCTCGGGGGTCTCGCTGTACTTGACGATATCGATCTTCTCGCCGTTCAGCTCGGAAATGATGGAATCGATACGCATATTGCGGTTACCGATGCAGGCGCCCACGGCATCCACGTCGGGATCGCGGGAGTAGACGGCGATCTTGGAGCGGGAGCCTGCCTCACGGGAGACACCGCGGATGATGACGATACCGTCCTGGATCTCGGGAACCTCCAGCTCAAAGAGTCTCCACACCAGCTTGGGATGGACGCGGGAGAGGGAGATGACGGGGCCCTTGGCCTCGTGGTTGATCTCGGTGAGGAAGACCTTGATCTTCTGGCCGACGGTCAGATGCTCGCCGGGAATCTGCTCGGCGTAGGGCAGCCAGTTGGTACCCTGATCCAGCTCCAGCATGACGTCGCCGTTCTCGCGGTCGATCTTGCCCACGGTGACGGTGATGATCTCTTCCTTCTTGTTCTCGTAAGCCTCCTGCATTGCCTGGCGCTTACCCTCGCGGATGCCCTGAATGATCACCGACTTGGCGGCGGCGGCAGAGGTACGGCGGAAGGCGTCGGTCTTGACTTCCTTCTCCACCATCATGCCCAGCTTATACTTCTTGCTGATGGTTTTGGCCTCCTCCAGGGAGATCTGGCAGACGGGATCCTCCACCACCTCAACGACCTCCTTTTGCAGGTAGGCCTTGATCTTCTTCTTGGTCGTGTCCATGTCCACGCGCATGAGGGCGGTGGGGCCGTACTCCTTCTTGAAGGCGGAGGTGAGAGCCTGCTCGATCTTCTCGATCATGTAGGACTGGGGAATACCCTCTTTTTCCAGCAGCTCCAGAGCGTTAAAGATATCGGCGTTCATTTCATTTCATCCTTTCGGGTGTTAATCAGATTTTATCAGAAATCGAATACGGTGCGAACCTTGGATACGGTCGCTTTGGGGAACAGGCGGGTGACTCCGGCGGTCTCCACGGGGATAGCGCCCTCGGCGTCGCGCTCGCCCAGGATGCCCACCCAGACGCGGCTTCCGTCCACGGGGGCAAAAAGACGAACCTCTACCTTCTCGCCCACGCAGAGCTCGAAGTGGTCGTCGCGGGTCAGCTCCCGCTCGATGCCGGGGGAGGAGACCTCCAGGAGGTACTGATCGGGGATGGGATCGTGCTCATCCAGAACGGGGTCGATGGCGCGGCTCATGGTCTCGCAGTCATCAATGGTGATACCCTCGCCGGTTTCATCGAAGCGGTCGATGGTGACACGGAGGATAAAATCAGCGCCCTCCTTGACGTATTCCACGTCCCAGAGGTAGTAGCCCAGCTCGTCGGCGGTGGGCTGAATGATCTCACGGACACGGTCAGCGATGCCCCGTCCCGCGGTGCGGGTACGGACGGCGCGGTAGGGCTTCTTTTCGGTGGGGTTCTTGATCTCGTCCGACATGGTATCTCCCTTCTGCGGCGGGGGACTGACTCAAAAAGTCCCCAAGCAAAATTTAAGAGTGGCTTTCCGTTGGAACCCACTCTCATCGTCTCTATTCTTGTACGATAATAGTATAACACACTTTTCCTTGAATTGCAAGAGTTTTTTCACAATAAATTGGGGAATTTTTCTCATTTTGCCGTCCTTTTTTTGTTCATCCCGACAAATAGAGTCAAAAAATCCGCCCCGCGACAGTGCGCAGGGCGGAAATTTCCTTGGATATCAGTCCTTTTTCTTCAGGACGACAGCGGCCGCGGCGGCAAAGGCCATAACGGCGGCAGTCATACCCAGAGCGGAGCCGCAGCCCGACTTGGGTGCCTCGGCGGGAGCCTCGGTAGCAGGGGCGTCGGTGGGAGCCTCAGTAGGAGCCTCTGTGGCGGGAGCATCGGTAAGAGCCTCGGTGATCTCCTCGGTAGGAGCCTCGGTCACCTCGTCGGTGGGGGCCTCGGTCACCTCGTCGGTAGGAGCCTCGGTCACCTCATCGGTGGAATCCTCGGATGCACCCAGGTTGAAGATGTGGAGAGCCATACCGTTGTTGGTGCCCAGCTCAGCCTTCTCGGCGTCGGAGAGACGGCAAGCGTAGCGCAGACCGCCCAGGCAAGCGATGTAGCCGTCGGCCACGTAATCCAGGTAGCGGCCATCGCCCAGGTGGAGCTGGAAGTTCATGAAGACCTTCTGGGGAATGTTCTCCTCCATGTAGAGATCCTCCCAGCCGAAGAACATCTCATAGGTGGTGAGCTGCTTTTCCTCGTCGCGGGTGACCATGTAGCTGCCCTCGGGCATATCCTCGTTGACCCTGTACAGGCCGTAGGAGGAGGCGGTGTAGCAGATACCGACGGGAGTCAGCGCGCCGCTGCCGTCATCCCACAGAGCGTAGGTAGCGCGGACACGGTCCAGCATGAAGGCCTGGGTAAAGGTGCCGTCGAGAATATCGCCGTAAGCGTCCACGGAAACGTCCACCTCCAGGGAGTCCAGACCCCAGATGTCGATCTTATTGTCGGCACGGGTGTAGAGGGAGGCCTCCACGATCTCGGCGGCCACGTACAGGCCGTTCTCGTCGTAGGTCACGTAGTACTTGATGCTGTAGGGCAGGATCTCGGGGATCTCCTCCTCGGGGAAGCCCTCCTTGGTCCAGTCCATCCAGTTCATACCCTCGGAGTCCTTGTTGACCTCAATGGGGGCGCAGGCGTACTCGCCCTCGGAGACCACACCGTCGATCTTAATGCCCTGGGAGGGGGGAACGTTGTAGGTCTGCTGACCGTAGTCAGCAAAGGCGTCGTAGGGGGTGTCATCCGAAGCGGATACGGTGACAGACAGAGCCGACATGAGCATGACGGCGGCTACCAGCACCGAAAGGATACGAAGAGTGTTCTTCATAATATTTCTCCTTATACTGTAGTTACGGCGGCCCCATAAAGAGGCCAACCAAATCGTATTATAGCAAACATTCAGGGGTTTGTCAAGTGCTTTTTCGACATTCCCCCCATGTCGGTTTTGTTGCTCGGCCGTGATTTACGCCCGCTCGCGGGTGTCACTCAGCCCCACCATGTAGTCCAGGCTGACCTTGTAATGCTGTGCCAGCACCACGAACTGGTGCATGGGCAGCTCACGCTCGCCGCGCTCGTAGCGGCTGTACTGGTTCTGCTGCATGCCCAGAATATCGGCGATCTCTGTCTGGTTCAGTCCCGCGCCGACACGCAGCTCACGGAGGCGGGGGTAGTGCTTTCTGTTGTTGCTTTCCATACGTTTTTCTTCCTATTTTTTAAATTTTTGTTTTTGGAAAGAGATCACACAAAGTCAGTCAAGCTCTTTTTTGCCTGTGTAGAGCTCGTAGTAACGACCCTTCAGGGCAAGGAGCTGGTCGTGGTTGCCTCGCTCAATGATCTCGCCCTTCTCCAGGACCATGATGGCGTTGGAGTTGCGGACGGTGGAGAGGCGGTGGGCGATGACGAAGGTGGTGCGGTTCTTCATGAGCCGATCCATGCCCCGCTCAATGTGCCGCTCGGTACGGGTGTCCACCGAGGAGGTGGCCTCGTCCAGCACTAGAATGGGGGCCTTGGAGATGGCGGCGCGGGCAATGTTCAGAAGCTGACGCTGGCCCTGGGAGAGGTTGGCTCCGTCACCCTCCAGCTTGGTCTGGTAGCCGTGCTCCAGGCGCATGATGAAGGAGTGAGCCGAGGCGGTCTTGGCGGCCTCGATAACCTCCTCGTCGGTGGCATCGGGACGGCCGTAGCGGATGTTCTCCATGATAGTGCCCGTGAAGAGGTGGGTATCCTGGAGCACCATGGCGATGTTGGATCGCAGCTCATCCCGCTTGTAGGCGCGGATGTCGATGCCGTCGATGGTGATGGTGCCCTCGTCAATGTCGTAGAAGCGGTTGAGGAGGTTGGTGACGGTGGTCTTGCCCGCGCCCGTGGAGCCGACGAAGGCGATCTTCTGTCCCGCGTGGGCGTAGAGGCTCACGTGCTTCAGTACCGTCTGCCCGGGGATATAGCCGAAGGAAACGTCGTCTAGGATCACCTCGCCCTTGACGTCGGTCATGGGAACGGCATCCTCGCGGTCGGGGGTCTCGGGCTCCTCGTCCATGACGGCGAAGACTCGCTCCGCGCCGGCCAGAGCCGAGAAGACGGTGGACATCTGCATGGACAGGTTGTTGATGGGGAAGGAGAACTGACGGGCATAGGTGCAGAAGATGGTCAGACCGCCCACGTCAAAGCCCGCGAAGATGCAGAGAAGTCCGCCCACGCCTGCCGTGATGGCGAAGGAGAGGTTGGAGAGGTTATGCATGATGGGGCCCATGACACCGCCGTAGAAGTGGGCCTTGAACTGCTTGTCGCGCATATCGTCGTTCAGAGCCTCGAACTCGGCTACGCAGTCGGCCTCGTGGTTGAAGACCTTGACCACCTTGGAGCCTGTGACGGTCTCCTCGATGTAGCCGTTGACCGCGCCCAGGGCGGTCTGCTGAGCCACGTGGTACTTGGCGGATTTCTTACCGATCAGTCCGCCGCCGAAGAGGTAGAGAGGCACGAACAGCAGGGTGATGAGCGCCAAGAACCAGCTGGTGTAGAACATCATGAACACCGTACCCACCAGGGAAATGGTGCCCGAGATGAGGCTGGTGACGGTGGAGTTGATCATCATGTCGATGGCGTCCACGTCGTTGGTGAAGCGGGACATGAGCTCGCCCGTGGGATGGGAATCGAAGTAGCGGACGGGGAGCCGCTGGAGCTTCTTGAAGAGGTCGTTGCGGATCTTCTCCACGGCATTCTGGGAGACCGCGATCATGAGGCGGCCCTGGAGGTAGGTGGAGACGATACCCGTGAGGTAGATGGCGGCCAGCACCATGAGGATAATGCCCAGACAGCCCAGTCTCTGCTCCACCGTGGGGGTGGCGTTGGCCACCAGATCGGGCATAAAGATCCGCAGGAGGATGCTCTTGGTGTGAGCCGAGACCTCGCCGTCGGCGGGGAGGGTCAGCACGTTGTAGACGTCGCGGAGGAGGTAAGTGCCGATCATGGAGGTCAGGGTACTCCAGATCATGCAGAGGAATACGAAAATGAGACGGAACCAGTGGGCTCCGATGTAACCCAGGAGACGGCGCACGGTGGCGCGGCTGTTCTTGGGCTTGCCCTTGGGACGGGGGCCGCCGCGGCCGCGAGGACCGCCGCCGGGGCCTCCCTTGGGAAGCTTACCCAGGGACGCGTAACGCTTTTGCAGCTCTTCAATGCTTCTTGCGGCCATTATGCGTTCACCTCCCCGTTATGGTTGAGTTCCTTTTCCAGCTCGGCCTTTTGCTTAGCGGCCTCCATCTGGGAATCGTAGATTTCCTTGTACTCCACGTTGGAGCGAAGCAGGGTATCGTGAGTACCCACACCCGTGATACGACCTTCGTTGACCACCACGATCTGATCCGCCTCCATCACGGATGTGATGCGCTGGGCGATGATGATCTTGGTGGTATCCTTCAGCGCGCCTCGGAAGGTCTCCCGGATGCGAGCCTCGGTGGCGGTGTCCACGGCGGAGGTGGAGTCGTCCAGGATGAGGATCTTGGGCTTCTTCAGGAGGGCGCGGGCAATGCAGAGTCGCTGCTTCTGACCGCCCGAGACGTTGGTACCGCCCTGGCCCAGATCCGACTCGTAGCCCTTGGCAAAGCCCGTGACGAAGCCGTCAGCCTGGGCGGAATCGGCGGCGGCGCGGATGGTGTCCATGTCGGCATTCCCGTCGCCCCAGCGGAGGTTGTCTTCAATGGTGCCCGAGAACAAAACGTTCTTCTGGAGCACCATACCCACTCCCTCGCGGAGGTTGTAGAGGCTGTAATCCTTGACGTTCACGCCGTCCACTAAGATCTCGCCCTCGTCGGCATCGTACAGGCGGGGGATCATGGAGACCAGGGTGGTCTTGCCCGAGCCCGTGGAGCCGATGATGCCCACGGTGGAGCCTGCCTCGATCTTGAGGCTGACGTCATCCAGCACCTTGCCCTCGCTGCCCTTGTAGTAGCGGAAGGTGACGTTTTTGAACTCGATCTCGCCCCGCTCCACCTGCTTGTCGGGGCAGGCGGCGTTCAGGTCGGAGATGTCGATCTCCTCGTTCATGACCGCCTTGATGCGCTTGCCCGAGGCCATGGCGCGGGAGGCCTGCATGAAGAGCATGGTCACCATCATGAGGGAGGACAAAATCTGGGTGATGTAGGTCACGAAGGCGGTGAGGTCGCCCACCAGCATACCGCTGTCAGGGGACAGCACCATGTTACCGCCGAACCACAGCACGGCCAGCACCGCGCCGTTCATGAACAGGGTCATGAGGGGGGACATCCAGATCATGACCATCATGGCGCGGCGGCCCGCCCGCTTGAGATCGGCGTTGGTGCCGGCGAAGCGCTGACTTTCATACTCCTCGCGGACGAAGGACTTGACCACGCGGGCATTGGTCATGTTCTCCTGGACGTTGGCGTTCAGACCGTCCACCTTCTCCTGCATGGCGTTGAAGCGGGGGAAGGCCACCCGGAGGAACAGCAGAATGACCAGGATGATGGCGGGCACCGCCACGGCCAGCACCAGGGCCAGCTGACGGTTGAGGGCGATGGCCATAATCAGCGCGCCGATGAGCATACCGGGGGAGCGGAGAGCCATGCGCAACAGGGTGTTGACGAAATTCTGGAGCTGGGTCACGTCGTTGGTGAGACGGGTCACCAGCGAGCCCGTATTGAACTTGTCGATGTTGGCGAAGGAGAACTGCTGTACCTTGCGGTAGATGTCGGCGCGGAGGTCGGCGGCGAAGTTCACGGATGCCTTGGCACCGAAGTAGGCACCGCCCACACCGCCGATCATCATGAGCACCGAGGTGAGGAGCATACCCACCGTCAGCGCGACGATGAGGGGGGCGTCGGGATTGTCAAAGCTCTGTCCCAGGGCATTGTACATCCAGGTGAGCCAGGCGGGGGCGTCCTCCATCTTGTGGTTGACACCGAAGTCGATGATGTAGGCCAGGAGCTTGGGGAGCACCACCTCACCGATAACCTCCACGATCATGCAGAGGGGGCCGATGATGAACCAGGGCAGGTAGGGCTTTACGTACTTGAACCACCTGAGGCGATGG
This sequence comes from Eubacteriales bacterium, assembly GCA_045128275.1. GTDB lineage: Bacteria > Bacillota > Clostridia > Oscillospirales > CAG-272 > CAMEON01. The sequence continues at coordinate 60,915 of JBGVRH010000102.1, forward strand.
GTCTGGGTGGCATTTGCTTGGGGCTTGGTATTTGAAGCGGTCAAGATCACACTTCCTTTCTTTCGCGGGTGGAATGGGGGGGCTTGTGGCTATGCTCGGGGGGCGGGGGATCCGTGGGCACGCCCGCGTCGTCCAGATTGTGGCCGATGCGCTCCATGAAGGAGATCAGCGTGGCCATTTCCTCGGGGGAGAACCCCTCGAACATGGTGCGGTCGGAGGACTCGAAGATAGCGCGGCCCTCCATGAGCTTGGATATGCCCATATCGGTGATGCGGATCTCGTTTTTGCGGTTGTCCTCATCCGTCATGGAGCGGGTGATGTAGCCTTCCTTCTCCAGCTTCTTGAGGGTAGCGGTGACGGCGGCAGCGCTGATGCCCAGGATCTCCGCCAACTCCTTCTGGGAGGGGACGTTATCCTGCCGCTTGGCCAGGGCGATGAGCATACGGTGCTGGCTGTGGTGGATGCCCAGATCGCAGGTTCTTCTCTCTACCAAAGCGTGGTGGCGGCGCATATTGCGGATGAGCAGACCCACGGCCCTCATGTGAGGGGAATCGGGGATGCGGCATTCGCAGGTCTTCTTTTCTTGCACTACGGTCTCCTTTCTGTTCAGATTGAACTGAAACTGTTAAACGGTAACTGTCAAGAGGTTAATGATTAACACGTTAACTATTATAGCACGATTCTTTGATTTGTCAAGGGGGAAACGCAAGAAATTTTCATGAACTCCAAGGGGACGGCGGCGAACCTTGACAAACGAGGGGTGCCGTGATATAATGAAGAAAATTTCGGTTTTTTTTGAAAGATTTCACCAGAAATTTTCGTCATATAGAGTAGAGGTGCTTAAGAGAGTACCACCACCGAAAGGAGGCTTTTCCATGCCCCATACGAATCCCGCGTTTTTCAACGATCCCTTCTCCGCCCCGCCTGCGGATACCCCCGACTACACCCCCCTGATCCGCCGTATCAAGCGACGGAGGGGACTTGTCACCGCCTATCTGATCCTCGTCACCCTGCTCCCGCTCTTGTTCATCGGCCCCATACAGATCGCCATTTTTGACCGAGTGCTGACTGCCCGCGGGCTTTCCGTGGGCGGGGCGATCGCCATCATCGCGGCTGGCTGGCTTTTGGGTCTGATCCTGAGCGTGGCTGTACTGCTCCCCGTGGGGAATGCCCTTGTCCGTGACGGCGATCCCGCCAAGTATCTGGCCTTGCAGGAGGGGCTGTACATGTTCACCACCACCGAGACCCAAAAGGCATCGGTGCGGTCCGTCTCCTACCTGCTCATGGGGAACTACCCCGAGGCCATCCGCAACGCCGATCTTCTGACCCATACCCAAAAGCCCGCCCCCTCGGCGGCGGGTCTGTTCTGCAAGGGGCGCGCCGCCTTCTTCACGGGGGAGGCCGAAACCCTCTCGACGGTGACGGTAGCCTTCGGAAAGATCACGGCGGGCATGAAGGGCGCAAGCTACCCCAAGCAAAGAGCCATGCTGGAGCTGATGGATGCCGTCACCCGCAAGGATTTTGAGGCCGCCGCCCGTCTGACCCCGTTAGTCACGGCCTGGGAGATGTCCCCCCTCGTGGAGGCCCAGGTGGATCTCTGCCGCGCCCGCGCCGCCCTTCTGCTCATGGAGAACAGCGAGGGGGAGGCGCGCAAGACCCACCGCCATGAGGCCATCCACCGTCTCCTGTCCTGCAAGGAAAAGGGAGGAAAGTCGGTGCTGGTACTCTTAGCCGAGGAAACGCTGGCGGCTCTCCCCGCCGAGGCGGAGGAACAGGAGGTTACCGGATCATGAAGCTCACCTTTCATCTTGATGCCACCTTCTTCGACTGTATCCTCCGCATCCGCTGTGAGAACGGCTTCAACGTAGCCTACCGCATGACCGCCACCGCCCCTCTGGGCAGTAACCTCATCGACACCGTCACGGTGGAGGTCCCCGCCCCCGCCTGCGAGGTCATCGTCTACCCCCAATTCTGCGAGCGGCTGAAGGAGGAGGTCAAGTCCTTCAGCGGGGACGGCTTCTGGGACACCCTGGCGGTCAAAGCCTTGGGAAAGGCCGCCGATTCCGCTCTCCGCAACGGCACCCTGCATACCTCCCTGACCTACAGGCTCGACCTGCGGGAGCGGCTGGGCAATGATCTCATGGGTGACGGCACCCTCCACTTGACCCTGACTGAGCGCAACTTCGCCATCACCTCCGAGTGGGTCATGGAGCTCTTGGATCTTTACCCCGTCTGCTACACCTTCTTCGAGCTGTCCGAGGGGGAGAACGCCGTGACCCCCGCCCACGCCCTGGGGGTCAACCGCAAGGATTTTTTGCGCTTCACCCGCAAGTTCACCCTGCTCCAATGCGCGGGCTGGGGGATGCTCCTCTACCCCATCCCCATGCTCCGCCTCCGCCATCTCATCCGCCCCCGCTATATCCTGCGCCGTCTGAAAAAGCTCTACCGCCTGTCCCCCGAAAAGCGGGCGGAGAAGCTGACCGAACTGTCGGAGGTGAGCGGGGAGGACGTGTACGGAGCGTTGTGAATCAGAGAACTTCTTCGGCGTGAAAACCCCGACAACCCCAAAATTAACCTCTCGAAAGGAGGCCCCATGCTCATCAAATACCACCTCTTCCTCGACCGCCGCCAGCTCATAAGCCTCTTTTTCGCCGTCTTTTCGGGCTGGATGACCGCCGAGCTGATCCGCGACGATGGCAACGCCTGGTGGGTCTTCTGGGGCATCATCACCCTGTTCATGGTCGCCATGGCGCTTGCCCTCCCCTGTCTCTACCTCATGACCCCCAAGGGGCTTCACATCATCCATACCTTCGGCCTCCTCCGTCGCTTCATCCCCTGGGACAGCGTGGTGGGCTTGCAGGTCAATTACGACGACGCGGGATACAAGAAGCTCCCCTACCTGTTCGATACCTTCATCATCTACGGCGACGTCTACGGCCCCACCTTCTTCTTCACCGAGGACGAAATGGTGCGCACCCTCCGCGCCCGCCTTCTGCTGGAGAAGTACACGGGACTGAAGGTGGAGGGCTTCCTCTGGCAGGATATCCGCGACGCCCGCAAGGATCGCAAGGAGAAAAAGGAGCGGGATCGCCGCAGACGTCAGCGGCAGGAGCGGGTGGATCGCAACCGCAAGGCCCGCGAGGCCGAAAAGCAGTCCCGAAAGGCAAAAAACCGAAAGAAATAACCGTCTTGTCACTCCGGTTGTCCGTGCAAAACTCCCAAATTGTGAATTTTTCGGTTCCCCTCTTGCCAAATCCTCCTTTTTGTGCTATAATGAGCGGTGGAAATGTAAACTCAAAATAAACAAAAGGAGGAAAGGACATGACTGACACCGCTCTCATCCCCGCCGTAAAAGCTCCCGAGGAGCAGACCCGCAAGGTCTACATCGTACTGAGCCAGACGGGCACCGTCCTGTCCCGCATCCTCAAGCTCTATACCCGCGCTCCCTATAATCACTCCTCCATCGCCCTCACCGAGGATCTGGAGGTCATGTACTCCTTCGGACGGCTCAACCCCTATAACCCCTTCCGCGGGGGCTTCGTCCAGGAATCCGCCCATTTCGGTACCTTCAAGCGCTTCAAGAACACCCGCGTCATGGTGGTGGAGGCCGAGGTCACCGAACAGGCCTACGGCGAGCTGTGCGCCCACATCCGCGCCATGCTCAAGACCCGCACCGAGTACCACTACAACTATATCGGTCTGCTTCTGGCCGCCATCCGCATCCATCGCGCCAAGCGCAACTGCTACTACTGCTCCGAGTTCGTCAAGGCCATGGCGGTACAGGCCGGGGTGGAGGGCGCTGAGACCATCCCCGCCATCGTCAAGCCCATGCACCTGCTCCGCGTGCCTCACCGAACTGTGTACGAAGGCCGCCTGCGGGACTATCCCCTTCTCCGCCGCAGACGGGTGCTGACCGCCACGGTTTGAGCCCGTATTCCCATACGCATGAGATCCCGTTCGGTGCGATGCCGAGCGGGTCTTCTTTTTTCACACATCCGTCACAAGCCCGTCACCCCGAATTTTAAATAATTATTTACAAAATTGTTGCTATCCCTGTAACAATTATACGATACCATTATACTAGCGCAGTTTAGCGCATTACAATCCGAAATTTACAGGAAGGTAATCACATGGGAATCTTTGACGTATTGACACTGGTATGCGGTCTGGCGTTGTTCCTCTACGGCATGGACGTCATGGGCGACGCGCTGAAAAAGAGCGCGGGTCGCAAGCTCAAGACCATTCTCGGCAACCTGACCTCCAATCGCTTTAAAGCGCTGGGTCTCGGCCTCATTGTCACCGCCATCATCCAGTCCTCCTCCGCCACCACCGTTATGGTCGTGGGCTTCGTCAACTCGGGCACGATGCTTCTCTCCCAGGCTGTAGGTGTCATCATGGGTGCCAACATCGGTACCGCCGTCACCGCCTGGCTCACCGCTCTGAACGGTATCGAGGGCGGCGCGGATGCTCTGGCCTGGACCGAATGGCTCAAGCCCGATGCCTGGATGCCCATCCTTGCCCTGATCGGTATCTGCCTCATCATGTTCGCCAAGAAGAGCAAGATGAAGGATGCTGGTGCCATCCTCATGGGCTTTGCCGTTCTGATGGTGGGTATGGATCTCATGTCGGGGGCTGTCAGCGGCCTCAAGGGCGATCCCAACTTTACCAAGATCCTGACTATGTTCAAGAACCCCATCCTGGGCGTGCTGGCCGGTACGATCCTTACCGCCATCGTCCAGTCCTCCTCCGCCTCCATCGGTATCCTCCAGGCTCTGTCCTCCACGGGTGCCATCAACTTCGGTATGGCCATCCCGATCATCTTGGGTCAGAACATCGGTACCTGCGTCACCGCTATGATCTCCGCCGCAGGCGCGGGCAAGAACGGTAAGCGCACCGCTCTGGTTCACCTCTACTTCAACATCATCGGCGTGGTCTTCTGGCTGGGTATGTACTACCTGGTGGGTTGGATCCTGTCCATGGTCAGCCCTGATATGTTCACCTTGACCATTGACGGTATTCAGCAGACCGGCAGCCTCTTCTGGCTTGCAGAGAATTCCACCATCAACATGTGGGGCATCGCCGCCGTCCATACCGTCTTCAAGTTCCTCGCCGTTGGTCTGCTGTTCCCCTTCTCCAACGCTTTGGTCAAGCTGGCCGAGAAGACCATCAAGGGCGACGACAAGAAGGGCGACGAGTACACCGATATGCTGGATGACCGCCTACTGGACACCCCCACGGTGGCTCTGGAGCGCAGCCGCGCCGTGTCGGCTCAGATGGCTGCCGTTTCCTGCCAGTATATCCGTAAGGCCATTGCCCTGTTCCGTGACTACGACAGCAAGAAGGCCGACGATATCCGGGATGCCGAGGGCAAGGTGGACGTGTACGAGGACGTGCTGGGCTCCTACCTGGTCAAGCTCTCCTCCCAGAGCATGGACGAGCGGGACAGCCATGAGGTCACTAAGCTCCTCCACATCATCGGTGACCTGGAGCGCATCTCCGACCACTCGGTGAACCTGGTGGACTCCGCCGAGGAGATCAAGGATAAGTCCCTGATCTTCAGCGAGGAGGCCAAGGCCGAGCTGGACGTGCTGTACGCCGCCGTTACCGAGATCGTCACCATCACCGAGGAAGCTCTGACCACCTCGGATCTGGAGCTGGCCGCCCGCATCGAGCCTCTGGAGCAGGTCATCGATGACCTCCGCGATGATGTCAAGATCCACCATATCCACCGCCTCAAGAAGAGCGAATGCACCGTGGAGCACGGCTTCGTCCTGTCCGATATCCTGACCAACCTGGAGCGCGTGTCCGACCACTGCTCCAACATCGGCGGCTGTCTCATTGAAATGGCCAAGAACGATACCCTCGACCTCCACGATTACCTCCACCGCGTCCATCTGGGCGGCCTGGAGTACAAGGCACTGTTCAACGAGTACAAAGCCAAGTACGCCCTGCCCGAGAGCGACGAGCAGTAACGAAAAGTAATAGGTAATAGTGAATAGTGAAGAAGTGAGGAGGGAAACCTTCGGTTTCCTTCATTATTGACCAAAAATGGACAAATCCGAAGGATTTGCACCTCCACTCTTCACTTTTCACTTCAAATTTGGGTTTATCGCAGAGCGATAAACCCAAATTTGAAGTATTCCGC
>JBGVRH010000103.1:0-7111 GCA_045128275.1 Eubacteriales bacterium
GTCGGAGCCAACGGGAATGTAGATGCCCGTCTCCTCGTAGTAGCGGTCTCTCTCCTGGCAGACCTCGATCAGAGCGGTAGCCTGACCGCGGCCGATGCCCTTGGTCTCACGGGTGATGCAGATGGAGCCGCCGCCGATACCCACCTTGATGAAGTCGGCGCCGCACTCGGCCAGGAAGCGGAAGCCTGCGGCATCCACCACGTTGCCCGCGCCGATCTTGACGGTGTCGCCGTATCTCTCACGCACCCACGCGATGGTGCGCTTCTGCCACTCCGAGAAGCCCTCGGAGGAGTCGATGCACAGCACGTCCACACCGGCCTCCACCAGAGCGGGAATACGCTCGGCGTAGTCACGGGTGTTGATGCCTGCGCCCACCACGTAACGCTTGGAGGCGTCCAGCAGCTCGTTGGGGTTCTGCTTGTGGGTGTCGTAGTCCTTGCGGAACACGAAGTAGCACAGTCTGCCGTCCTCGGAGACGATGGGCAGGGAGTTGAGCTTGTGATCCCAGATGATGTCGTTGGCCTCCTTCAGGGTGGTGCCCTCGGGAGCGGTGATGAGCTTGTCGTAGGGAGTCATGAACTCGGAGACCTTGGTGGCGGGATCCATACGGCTCACGCGGTAGTCGCGGCCGGTGACGATGCCCAGGAGCTTACCGTTGGGGGTGCCGTCGTCCGTAACGGCCATGGTGTTGTGACCCAGTTTCTCCTTGAGAGCCACCACGTCGGCCATAGTCATGTCGGGGGTCAGGTTGGAATCGCTCACCACGAAGCCTGCCTTGTGAGCCTTGGCGCGGCGCACCATAGCGGCCTCGTCCTCGATGGTCTGGGAGCCGTAAATGAAGGCGACACCGCCCTCGGTGGCCAGAGCCACGGCCAGACGGTCACCCGAGACCGACTGCATGATGGCGGAGATCATGGGGATGTTCATCTCAATGGCGGGCTTCTCACCTGCGCGCTTGTTGTACTTAACCAGAGGGGTCTTCAGGGAGACGTTGGCGGGGATGCACTCGGCGGAGGAGTACCCGGGGATGAGCAGGTACTCATTAAAGGTATGGGAGGGCTCGTTGATAAACTTGGCCATGTCTTTGTTCTCCTTTTCTTCAGATGAATATGTGGTATTTTTTATTTACTTGGAATACTTCGCCTTTTCCTCGCAGTACAGGCAACGGTAGATGCCATGTTCGAGGTTGACGGGGTAGAACACCTGATCCAGCTCCTGCTCCACGTTGGTAATGCAACGGGGATTGTGGCAGGTGATGGTGTTCACCAGATGGTCGGCGGGATGGACTTTCGCGGGAGAGGGCTGATCCGTCTCCTGCAGGAGCTTGTAGATCAGAGCCATGCGGATGTACTTACCGCACAGGGCCTGGCGGAAATAGCAGGCGCGGGGATCGTCGTCCACCTTGACGCTGATCTCGTTGACACGGGGCAGGGGGTGAAGGATGGCCATATCGGGCTTGGCGGACTCCAGCTTCTCGGGGGTCAGCACGTAGCTGTCCTTGAGCCGCTCGTACTCATAGGGATCGGCGAAGCGCTCGCGCTGGATGCGGGTCATGTAGAGGATATCCAGCTCGGGAAGCGCGGCCTCCAGATCGGGGGTCTCCTCGTAGGGATTGCCGTGCTTGTCCATGACCTCATACTTGATGTAGTCGGGCACCTTCAGCTCCTCGGGGGAGATGAGGACGAAGCGCACACCCTCGTAGCGGGACATGGCCTCGATGAGGGAGTGGACAGTGCGGCCATACTTCAGATCACCGCACAGACCGATGGTGAGGTGATCCAGTCTGCCCTTCTCGCGGGAGATGGTGAGCAGATCCGTGAGGGTCTGGGTGGGGTGGTTGTGACCGCCGTCACCCGCGTTGATCACGGGGATGGTGGCGTTCTGCGCTGCCACGAAGGGCGCTCCGTCACGGGGATGGCGCATGGCGATGATGTCGGCGTAGCAGCTGATGACCTTAGCGGTGTCGGCCACCGACTCACCCTTGGACGCCGACGAGCTGTTGGCCTCGGAGAAGCCCAGCACCGAGCCGCCCAGCTCCAGCATAGCCGCCTCAAAGGAGAGACGGGTGCGGGTGGAGGGCTCGAAGAACAGGGTCGCCAGCTTCTTGCCCTTGCAGACCTCGGCATACTTGGCGGGATTCTCAATGATATCGTTGGCGGTAGCGATCAGATCGTCCAGCTCGGGGATGGACAGCTCCAGAATGCTGATGAGACTTCTTGGCATAAGAGTTCCTTTCTCGAAAAATGGGATCATCGGTTTACCCAATAGACCTTTTTCAAAAGTTTTTGGAGATTCTCAAGAACCTTTTTTCAAAAAGGTTCTTGAGCGGGTCCAGGGCAGAGCCCTGGCGTTCCTTACGCCTTTGCGCCGTTGACGGCGAGGTAGTTCTTGATGCGGGTGACGTTCTCCTCGTTGGCGGGATCGGCCTCGAGGTACTCGATGATGTCGTACACGTCCACGATGGAGTACACGGGGAAGCCGAACTGCTCCTCGATCTCCTGCATGGCGCCCTTCTCGGTCTGACCCTTTTCCTTGCGGTCGACCATGATGAAGGTGGCGACCACCTTGGCGCCCTCCACGTGGGAGAGGATCTCCATGCTCTCGCGGATGGCGGTGCCGGCGGTGATCACGTCCTCGATGATGACGATCTCCTCACCGGGGGTGGGGACGTAGCCCACGAAGGTGCCGCCCTCGCCGTGATCCTTGACCTCCTTGCGGTTGAAGAAGAAGGGCACGTTCAGGCCGTTCTTGGACAGAGCCACGGCGGCGGACACGGACAGGGAAATGCCCTTGTAGGCAGGGCCGTACAGGACGGCGGGCTTTGCGCCCAGCTTCTCGAAGTAAGCCTTGGCGTAGAACTCACCCAGACGGGCGATGTCGTTACCGGTCTTGATCATACCGGCGTTGATGAAGTAGGGGATCTTGCGGCCGCTCTTGGCGGTGAAGTCACCGAACTTCAGAACACCTGCGGACTGCAGGAACTCGATAAATTCTCTCTTGTAGCTTTCCATTTCTCTATATCTCCTTGTATTTTTATTTATACGATCCTTGTAGGGGCGATTCACGAATCGCCCGTTGCTTTTTGGCGGGCGATTCATGAATTGCCCCTACATTTGGTCTGTATTATGACAGCAACGCCGTTCTCAATTCCGCCACACTCTCGGCAATGGCATCCGCTCCCGCGGCCTCATGCTCTTCCCTGTCGCCGTACCCGTACAGGACACCGACGGAAGAGATACCCACGGCCTTCGCCCCGTCGATATCGTGGTGGCGGTCCCCCACCATCACGGCGGCGGAGAGATCTGTCACCCCTGCCTTGGCCAAGGCCTCGCGGATCACGTCAGCCTTACTGTACCCGCGAGGGGCTTGGAGGGCCACACCGCAGATGTGGGTGAAATAGTGAGCCAAACCAAAGTGGTGCAGAATGCGCTCAGCGAAGACCTGGGGCTTGGAGGTGGCCACCAACAGGGTCTTTCCGGCGGCGACCAGCTCGGAAAGCATGGCCTCAATGCCCTCGTAGACGGTGTTCTCCTCCCAGCCTTTGTCAGCAAAATACTCGCGGTAGACCCGAACCGCCTCGGTGGCCTGCTCCTCGGTGAAGCCGTAGTATTCCATGAAGGAATCCATGAGCGGCGGGCCGATGAAGCGGTAGAGCTGAGTGCGGTCGGTCACGGTAATGCCGAAGTGAGACAGGGCGTGTGCCACCGAATTGGTGATACCCATGCCGGGGTCAGTCAAGGTGCCGTCCAGATCGAACAGAATGTGCGTCTTATTCATTGTTTTCCCTCGTGATCCTTATTTAAAGGTTTTGGGGATTCTTAAGGGACTTTTTCAAAAGTCCCTTAAGCGGGTCCAGGGCAGAGCCCTGGTCAGTCGCAGAACTCGGCCACGCAACGGTTGTAGGCGGCCACGGGATCGGCGGCGGCGGTGATGGGACGGCCCACCACGATGTAGTCGGAGCCGATCTTCTTGGCCTCCTCGGGGGTCATGACGCGCTTCTGGTCACCCTTGTCGCCGTCAGCGAAACGGACACCGGGGGTCACGGTCACGAAGCCCTCGCCGCAACGCTCGTGGACCTTGCCTGCCTCCAGGGGAGAGCAGACCACGCCGTCCAGACCGGCCAGCTTTGCGTTGTGAGCGTAGTGCATGACCACGTCGGCCACGGGATGGTCGATGAGCAGATCATTGGTCATATGCTCCTGATCGGTGGAGGTGAGCTGGGTCACGGCGATCAGGATGGGGCGAGTACCGTCGGGACGGGTCAGGCCCTCCAGAGCGGCCTCCATCATGGGGATGGTACCGCCGGCGTGGAGGTTGGTCATGTCCACGTCCAGGCGGGAGAGGACGGCCATGGACTTCTTGACGGTGTTGGGAATATCGTGGAGCTTCAGGTCGAGGAAGATCTTGTGGCCGCGAGCCTTGATCTCACGGACGATGGAGGGGCCCTCGGCGTAGTACAGCTCCATGCCGATCTTCACGAAGGGCTTTCTGTCCAGACCCTCGAAGAGATCGAGGAATGCAAATACCTTTTCTGCGCTGTCAAAATCACAGGCTACGATGACGTCTTTTCCCATTTTTGGTTTCTCCTTGTATATACAGTTATTTTTTACTTTGTCGGCGAGTTTTACTTACAGGTATGCTCGGCCCAGTAAGCCGCCATCTCCACCCATCTGGCGATCATGGGATCGTTCCAGTTGGGGTTGCCCATGTCGGTAATGGCGTTGCCCAGAGCGCAGCCGTGCTGGGCGTGGGGGAAGATGTGAAGCTCGTAGGGAACCCCCGCGTTGGCGTAGGCCATGGCGAAGTCCAACGAGTTGCGGGCATCCACCAGCTCGTCGTCGGCGCTGTGGACGATGAACACGGGGGAGCTGTCGGCACTCACGTGCTGATCCACGCTGACGTAATCCGTCTCTTCCTTGGTGGGATCGTCCTTGCAGAGCAGATTCTTGATGCTGAAGCCGTGTCCCTTCATGCTGATGACGGGGTAGATGGGCATGATGCCCCGAGGCTTGTTGTAGCCGTAGGGCACGTCCAGACCTTCGGTGGCCTCGGGTCTGTTCCAGAACACACCCGCGCAGGCGGTGAGATGGCCGCCCGCCGAGAAGCCCGTGACGAAGAGCTGGTCGGGGTCGATGCCGTACTTGTCGGCGTTGTCCTTGATGTGCTTGATGGCCAGCGTGACCTCGCGGAGCTGGGCGGGGTAGGGCTCCTTGCGCCCCACCGTATAGTGAAGCACGAAGCCGTTGTAGCCGTAGGGCATGAAGGCCAGCGCGATGGGCTCGCCCTCGCGGTCGGCGCAGACACCGCCGTAGCCGCCGCCGGGGATCACCAGAATGGCCTTGCGGGTCACGTTGGGCAGAGAATCCGAAATATAGGTCTCCAGATATACGTCGGGACGGCCTTCCTTCAGGTAAATCTTCTCGTATTGCATAGCAGTACCCCTTTCTTTATGCCGATTTGGCGGTCACGCCTGACCGATGATGTCGGTCAGATTCTGAATGCGGTACTTCTCCATGACGCGGGGCAGGTCATTGACGATGTCACGGGAGGCGAAGGGATTGACCAGATTGGCCGCGCCTACCTCAACTGCCGTCGCGCCCGCCAGCATCAGCTCGATGACGTCCTCGGCGGAGGACACACCGCCCATACCCACCACGGGAATGTTCACGGCGTGAGCCACCTGGTAGACCATACGCACCGCCACGGGGAAGATGGCAGGGCCCGAGAAGCCGCCCATCTTGTTGGCGATGACGGGCTTACGGGTGTTCAGGTTGATGCGCATACCCAGAAGGGTATTGATGAGGCTGATACCGTCAGCTCCCGCCTCCTCGCAGGCCTTGGCGATGGAGACGATATCGGTGACGTTGGGGGACAGCTTGATGATGACAGGCTTTTTGGTCACGGCCTTCACCGCGCGGGTCACAGCCGCCGCGGCCTCGGGCTGAGTACCGAAGCTCATGCCGCCGCCGTGGACGTTGGGGCAGGAGACGTTGACCTCCAGCCAACCCACCTGATCCTCCTTGTCCAAAAGCTCGCAGGTGTAGGCGTAGTCCTCGATGGCAAAGCCGCTGACGTTGGCCATGACGGGCTTACTAAAGCACTTGGCCAGCTTGGGCAGCTCCTCGGAGATGACCTTCTCTACACCGGGGTTCTGCAGGCCCACGGCGTTGATCATGCCCGCGTAGCACTCGGCGATGCGGGGGGTGGGGTTGCCGAAGCGGGGATCCTTGGTGGTACCCTTGAAGGAGAAGGTACCCAGGCAGTTGATATCGTACAGCTCGGCGAACTCATAGCCGAAGCCGAAGGTGCCGCTGGCGGGGATGACGGGGTTGTCCATCTCGATGCCGCAGAGGGTCACTTTGGTGTTTACGCTTCCCATATGATGTCCTCCTTTGTCAGCACGGGGCCTTCCTTGCAGATGCGCTTGTTGCCCGTGACGGTCTTGCAGGAGCAGCCCATGCAGGCGCCGAAGCCGCAGCCCATGCGCTCCTCAAAGCTGAACTGACCGTCGGTGACGGTGGCCTTGTAGACCGCCTTCAGCATAGGCTCGGGGCCGCAGGTGTAGAAATGGGTGTAGCTCTCGGGGAGGGCATTGGTCACGAAGCCCTTGACACCGTAGGAGCCGTCCACGGTGGTGACGGACACGTCACAGCCCAGGGCCTTGAAGTCGGCCTCGCAGAAGACCTCGTCCTTGGTATTGAAGCCGAGGATGACGCTGACTTCCTTCCCTGCCTCGCGGAGCTGGCGCGCCAGCATGTACAGGGGAGGCACGCCCACACCGCCGCCAATGAGCAGAGGCTTGTCGCCAGCCTTGGACAGATCGTAGCCGTTGCCCAGACCCGTCAGCACGTCCAGGGTCTGACCCGATACCATCCCCGCCATCTGCTCGGTGCCCTTGCCGACCACCTTGTAGATGAGGGTCAGCGCATCACCGACACACTCGTTGACCGAGATGGGTCTGCGGAGGAAAAGGCCGTCCAGCAGGATGTTGACGAACTGGCCGGGGCAGGTGATGGCCGAGGTGTCGCCCGTAAGCACCATCTTGTAGACGGTGGCGGTCAGAGCGACGTTGCTCTTTATCTCAAAAATTCCTTGTTTCATATCAAAAATG
>JBGVRH010000104.1:0-15243 GCA_045128275.1 Eubacteriales bacterium
TTGGATCTCCAAAAACTTTCAAAAAAGCATAGATATGCCAAGAGAATTGATAGTGGGTAGCATAGGGGAAACCCCCATGGGGCCCCTTCCCCATTGGTATATTTGATTCGTGAAAGGGATATGCATCCCACCGCTAAACCCCAATTTCCAATAGTATATGCAAGATACACTCTCCGGATACCCCGAAAAACCAAGGACGGAAGGAAGGCCTCCCGTCCCCGATTTTTTTAGTCGGTATCCATCTTGATCTGCTGGATCTCCACGTTCTTTTCCTCCAAGAGGGTTCCCGAGGCGGGCACCTTCAGCTTGCGGTAGGACTTGACGTTCTGGTAGCTGTCCCCGAAGTCCGCAACAGCCTTGGCCAGGATCGCGCCCTTCTTGAGGGTCATGATCTGGACACCGCCCGAGGTACGGGTGGTCTTGACAGGAATCAGGGTGGACTTCACCAGGATGGCGCGATCCAGGGAGGAGATCATGAGGATGTCGATGGGCTTCTTGTCGGTGTCGGTGAAGACCGCCACGATGGGGGAGGTCTCCGAGTAGGCACCCGTCAGCTTGCGGCGGTTGCCCTTGGTGACGTAGGCGGTCACAGGCACGCGGACGGCCTTGCCGTTCTCAAAGACAAAGATGTAATTCTCGCCCTCGGGATACTCGCGGCGGACCTCCATGTAAATGGGCTTCTCTCCCTCGTCCATCTTGAGCTTGGTGTTGAGGTAATCACCCATGGCGGCAGCCTTCAGACAGTCGAAATCGTCCACGGCGGCGCGGTAGACCTGGCACTTGTCGGTGAAGAACACCAGCTCGTCCCGATTCTCGGCATCCAGGACGGTCTTGACGGTGTCGCCGTCCTTCATCTTTTGATCCTCCACCGAGAACTGGGTTCTGGGGGTGACGGCGATCTTCTTAAAGTAGCCCTCGCTGGTCAGCAGGAGCTTGACGGGGAAGTTCTCCACAGACTCCTCGGGGTCGTAGACCTTGACCTCTCCCGCATCCATGATCTGGGTGATACGGGGCTTACCGTACTTCTTCTTGATCTCGGCAAGCTGGGCGGCGATGTAGGCCTTGATCTTGAGATCATCTGCCAGAATGGCCTCCAGCTCGGCGATCTCGCGGCGGAGATTCTCCATTTCCGCGATGCGGTTGAGGATGTACTCGCGGTTGAGGTGGCGGAGCTTGATCTCGGCGATGTAGTTGGCCTGCACCTCGTCGATGTCAAAGCCTGCCATCAGGGAGGGAATGACCTCCTCCTCCTTTTCGGTCTTGCGGATGATCTTGATGGCCAGATCAATATCCAGAAGCACCTTGGCCAGAGCCTCCAGCAGGTGGAGCTTTTCCTTCTTCTTGTTCAGATCGAAGGTCAGCTCACGGCGGACACAGCCCATACGGAAGACGATCCACTCACGCAGGATCTCGGCGATGCCCATCTGTCTCGGCACCGAGTCGATGAGGATGTTGAAATTGCACTTGAAGGCGTCCTCCAGGGGAGTCACCTTGAAGAGCTTGGTCATGAGCTTGTCGGGATCCACCCCTCGGCGGAGATCCAGGGTCAGCTTGAAGCCCGAGATGTCGATCTCGTCGCGGAAGTCCGTGATCTCCTTGAGGGAGCCCGACTTGACCATGTCTGCGATCTTGTCAATGATCTGCTCAATGGTCGTAGAGTAGGGAATCTGGAGAATATCGATGCAGTTTGCGTCCTCGTCGTAGCGGTAGCGGGCGCGCAGGCGCACGGGGCCCACGCCCGTCTCAAAGATCTGCCGCATCTGGGCGGCATCGTAGAGCATGAGACCGCCGCCGGGGAAATCGGGGCCCTTGATCAGCTCCATGAGACGGTCGGTGGAGATGTTGGGCTTCTTCAGCATGGCAATGGTGCCGTCGCAGATCTCTGCCAGGTTAAAGGGGCAGATGTTGGAGGCCATACCCACGGCGATACCCATGTTGGGGGTCACAAGTACGTTGGGGAAGGTGGTGGGCAGGAGAACGGGCTCGGTGGTGGTGCCGTCGTAGTTCTCCACCATGTCCACGGCGTCCTTGTCGATGCCCTTGAAGATCTCGGCGCAGAAGGGCTCCAGCCTTGCCTCGGTGTAACGGGGAGCGGAGGCCTTCATGTTGGAGGAATACTGCTTACCGAAGGCGCCCTTGGAGTCCACGAAGGGATGGAGGAGCGCCTCGTAGTCGCGGGTGAGACGCACCATGGTCTCGTAGATACCCGCGTCGCCGTGGGGATGGATGGCCATGGTACGGCCCGCGATGTTGGCGGACTTCATGCGGGGGCCGTTCATGAGTCCCATCTTGTACATGGTGTACAGGAGCTTTCTGTGGGAGGGCTTGAAGCCGTCGATCTCGGGGATGGCGCGGGAGACGATGACCGTCATGACGTAGGGCATGTAGTTGGTCTCCAGGGTCTCGGTAATGGGCTGGTATCGGATGGGAGCGGGTGGCAGCTCCTCGATCACGGGTGTCTTCTTTTTCTTTGCCATAAATATCTATATCCTGTTCAGTTATTTTCAATATGTAGTCGGTGTTTTAAACCTTTTGAATGGTATGCGCCGCCGCGCGGATCATGCGGTTGTACAGCGCCAGTCCCAGTCCGTCGCGGGGAGGCAGATGGGCGTACATGATGGACGCGCCCGCCTTGTCGGCCTCGCGGAGGAGGGAGAAGAGACAGTGGGCCTGGGTGGGGAGGTCATCTCTCCCGCCCACGGGGAATAGATCTTTGTGTTGCAGATGGGGCATCTCCTCCAGGTAGCAGAGGATGGCGCAGGACTTGTCCGCCTGCTCCCTTTGCAGGAAGGCCAGCACGTCGGCGGGCGTGCCGTCCAGCAGCACCAGAGGGGTGAAGGGGGCGTAATGCTTGTACATCATGCCGGGGGACAGGGGGCGCTCACCCTCCTTGAGCTGCTCCAGCACGGCAGGGGCGATGACCACCCGCTCGCACACGCAGGTCAGGGCGTCGGCGGTAATCGCGCCGGGACGGAGGAGGGTCAGATACTCCCCTTCGTGATCGTGGCCGATGCTCACAATGGTGGATTCCAGACCGATGTCGCTCTCCCCGCCGTCGATGATCATGTCCACACGACCCGACAGGTCGGCGATGACGTGCTGAGCCACGGTGGGGGAGGGCTTGCCCGACAGGTTGGCCGAGGGAGCGGCCACGGGGAAGTCGCCGCACTCCTTCAGAAGGGCGTGGGCGATGGGATGATCGGGACAGCGCACCGCCACGGTGTCCAGTCCCCCGGTGGTGGCGTAGGGAATACACTTTCTTTTGGGCAGGATCACCGTCAGAGGCCCGGGCATGAAGGCCGCCGCCAGACGGAAGTACAGGTCACCCGTATAGGCATACCGGTCTGCCTCGGCAGGCTCGTGGATGTGGATGATGAGGGGATTGTTGGAGGGACGGCCCTTGGCGGCGTAGATCCTCTCCGCCGACTTCTTGGACAGTCCGTTGCCGCCGAGACCGTACACCGTCTCGGTGGGGAACACCACAAGCCCCCCCTCGCGGAGGATGCGGGCGGCTTCCTTGAGATCCTGTACGGACTCCCTGGGATCCGTGATCTTGATAACCTTGGTCTGCATAGTCATTCTGTATCCTGCTCTTTGAGTTTTTCCGCCGTATCCGCGGCGGTCAGAGCCTCGATCATGGCCCCGATATTTCCGTTCATGAAGCCGTCCAGATCGAAGATGGACAGGCCGATGCGGTGGTCGGTGACACGGCTCTGGGGGTAGTTGTAGGTGCGGATCTTCTCACTGCGGTCGCCCGATCCCACCTGGGACTTGCGGGAGGAGGCGCGGGCCTCGTCCTGCTCGGTCTTTTTGATGTGGTAGAGCTTGGCGCACAACATTTCCAGAGCCTTGTCCTTGTTCTGGAACTGAGATCGCTCCTGCTGGCACTCGATCACGATGCCCGTGGGCTTGTGGGTGAGGCGCACCGCCGACTCGGTCTTGTTGATGTGCTGACCGCCCGCGCCGCTGGACTTACAGGACTCGTAGATCAGGTCGGATTCCTTGATCTCGATCTCCACGTCCTTGACCTCGGGAAGCACCGCCACGGTGGCGGCGGAGGTCTGGATGCGGCCCTGGGACTCGGTGGCGGGGACGCGCTGGACACGGTGGACACCCGACTCGAACTTGAAGCGGGAGTAAGCCCCCTTGCCCTCGATGAGCACCGTCACCTCACGGAATCCCCCCAGCTCGGTCTCGGTGGCGGAGGTGATGCTCACCTTGAAGCCGCTGTCCTGGGCGTACATGGAGTACATACGGAAGAGATCAGCGGCGAACAGAGCAGCCTCCTCGCCTCCCGTGCCCGCCCGCAGCTCCATGATGACCGAGCAATCGTCCTCGGGATCCTTGGGGATGAGCAGCTTCTGCAGCTCCTCGGCGGCCTCGGCCAGCTTGCCCTTGAGCATCTCGGCCTCGTCCTCGGCCATGGCCTTCAGCTCGGGGTCGTCCCCCAGCTCAGCCAGCTCCAAGGCCTCGGCGCGGGCATCCTCCAGCCCGCGGTAGAGACGGTACGCCTCCACCAGGGGAGTCAGATTGTGATATTCCTTGATGAGTGCCGTGTACACCGAGGGATCGGCCGCCGTCTCGGGGAGGGAGAGACGGAACTCAATGTCCTCGTATTTGGCGGCGATGGGGATGAGCTTTTCAAACATGGTGGGTTCCTTTGAGAAGAGTTATTGGGAGATACAAAGATACAAGATACGAGATACAAGATAGGGACGAACCGGAGCTATCTTGTATCTTTGTATCTTTGTATCTTTGTATCTTGTATCTTGCGTTTACGCCTTAAAGAACGCCTCAAACGCCTGATGCGCCGTATACAGATCCGCCTTGGAAACGATCTCGTAGGGCGCGTGCATGGCGATCACGGGAACGCCCAGATCCACGGTCTCGATGTTGTGCTTGGCGATGAACTTGGCTACGGTGCCGCCGCCGCCCTGATCGGCCTTGCCCAGCTCGCCGGCCTGCCAGATGACGCCGTGCTCGGCCATGATCTTTCTCACCCACGCCACGAACTCGGCGGGGGCATCGTTGGTGCCGCTCTTACCGCCGTGACCCGTGTACTTGGACATGGCCACGCCGCAGTTGAGGAGAGCTGTGTTGCGGCGCTCGTAGACCTCGGCGAAGTTGGGGTCGAAGCAAGCCGCCACATCGGAGGACAGGCACTTGGAATTGGCCTTGACGGTGGAGAAGTTACCGCCCAGAGCGGTGGTGATCTCGGCGATCAGGTCGGTCAGCAGCTCGCACTGCATGCCCGTGTTGCCCTCGGAGCCGATCTCCTCCTTGTCCGCCAGGACGACCATGGCGGTGTGGACGGAATCATCGGTACCGAACAGAGCGGTGATGGAGGGGTAGGCGCAGACGCGGTCATCGTGACCGTACGCGCCGATGAGGGAGCGATCCAGACCCACGTCGCGGGCCTTGCCGGCAGGAACGGCAGAGAGATCGGCGGAGAGGAAATCCTCTTCGGTGATGCCATATTTGTCGTTGAGCAGAGCCAGCACGTTCAGACGGATGGCATCACCGCCCTCGAGACCGGGGTAGGGACGGGAGCCCATCAGCAGGTTCAGCCCCTCGGCGGGGAAGGCAGAGCCCAGGGGCTTGGCGGACTGATCCTTGGCCAGATGGGGGAGCAGATCGTTGATGTAGATGACGGGGTCGGCGGGATCCTCACCGATGCAGACGTTGACCACGGTGCCGTCAGCCTTGACCACCACGCCGTGGAGAGCTAGGGGGATGGTCACCCACTGGTACTTGCGGATACCGCCGTAGTAGTGGGTCTTGAAGAAGGCCATGCCGCCGTCCTCGTAGAGAGGGGACTGCTTGACGTCGATGCGGGGCACGTCCACGTGGGAGGCCACGATGCGGATACCGTTGTTGATGGGCTCGCTACCGATACGGAACAGGTACAGGTTGCGGCCGCGGTTGTTGTAGTAGTATTTCCCGCCGACCTCCAGGGGCATACCCAGAGTGTAGGGCACATAGCCCTCCTTTTCGGCCATCTCGATGGTCACGGTCACGGCCTCCCGCTCGGTCTTGGCGGCATCCAGGTAGGCCATGTAGCCGGGGGCGTAGTCATAGGCGGCCTTGATGGCGGCCTCGTCGGCCTTCTCGTAGAAGTTGGCCTTCTTGTAGCCCAGCTTGGACTCCAGCTCGCTTGCGGTAATCTTGTCAGACATGATGTTTATCCTCGTTTCTTTGAATTTTCTGTATGTTTGGGTCGTGTGAACGAACCCCGTAGGGACAGGCGTCCCCGACTGTCCCTCGCGTTCCTTAATTACGAATTACGAATTGCGAATTACGAATTCCCGTACAGCCTCTCATACATTTCCCACGCATCCGTGACCCGAGCCACGAACTGCCTCGTCTCCTTGAAGGGGATCCTCTTCAGCCCCCCCTCGCCGTCGGCGTACTTGTCGTCCTCCAGCCACTCGTCCACGTTACCCAGCCCTCCGTTGTAGGCGGCGAGGGCCAGCTCCCAATCGCCGTAGCGATCGTAGAGGAAGGAGAGGCAGTAGGTGCCGTACTTGATATTGGTCTCGGGATCGTAGAGCATCCCGCTCTCCAGATGCTCAAAGAGCTTATCGTCGGTGAGCCACTCAAAGGTGGAGGGCATGAGCTGCATGAGCCCCACCGCCCCCACAGGGGACACCGCTCCCGAATCAAAGGAGCTTTCGGTGCGGATCACGGCGTAGACCAAGCCCTCGGGGACTCCGTAGGACTCGGCGTAGACCTCCACGTACTCGGCATACTCCCGTGGGTAAGAGTTCTTCTCCAAGCAGGTGATGAGGAAATCCGCGAGAAAGCCCAGCCCGATGGCCAGCACCGCGATGAGGGCGATCATGACCCCCTTGGGCGGGTTCTTCCAGTCAATTTTCATACGCCACCCCCCACTGTGTGAGCAACCGCCGCACGTCGTCCTCCAGAGCGGGAATATCCCCGCCGTTGAGGATCACGGCATCCGACCGATCGGTGAAGAATCCATCGTCATGGGAGGCCGCCAGCCGCGCCTTTGCCCGCGCCTTGTCCAAGCCGTCCCGCGCCATGATACGGGCAAGCCTGACCTCGTAGGGAGCCAGCACCGACAGAATGAAGCCGCACTCGGCGTCAAACCCCGACTCGAACAGCTGGGGCGCGTCCACCAGCACGGCGGGGATCCCCTCGGCATCAAAGCGGCGGAGTCTGACCCGTACCTCGTCCAGAATATGGCGGTGGGTGATGGTATTGAGATCCGCAAGATCCTGTTCATGCCCCTCGGCAAAGACCAGAGCGGCCAGAGCCTTGCGGTCAAGGGTACCGTCGGGATGGAGGATCCCCGACCCGAACCGTCCCACCAGCTCGTCAAGACAAGCCGAGGGGGGGATCAGCAGACTGTGATACACCTTATCGGTATCAATGGAGGGCACACCGTAGGCCGCAAGCAGGGAAGCGATGACCCCCTTGCCCGCGCCGCTGGGGCCTGTCAGCCCGATGGTCAGCATAGCTTCACCTCCCGACCGAGACGGTCACTCTCCGCGGCCGCCTCCAGGATGCGCTGGACGTATGCCCCGTCCGCGAAGGAGAGAGAGAAAGCCGTCCCGTTTGCCACGGCGGAGAGATAGCCCGCCATGCACCCCATGTGACCGCGAAGCCATCCTTGGGGAGCTTTGATGGCGGGGAAGCCCGAGGCAGGGGAGGGATACCGCCCCACGCACTCGATGCGGGTGTAGCCCCGCACGCCGCCCATGGGAGAGCCCTCGGCGGTGGCGTCGTAGAAATTCAGATAGTTGGGATCCATCAGCGAGAAGGACAGGGAACCACGCTCACCGTTTATCAGGAAGGTCAGCTCGTCATTGGCCCCTTGGGTCAGCTTGGAGACCGTCACGGTTCCCATAGCCCCACCCCCTGTGCCGCAGATGACGTAAAAGGCCTCGTCGGCATCCGTCTCCCATACCGTCCCATCCGCCTTCAGGTGGGTGGGATAGGCGATCTGGGACTTGCCCAGCACGAAGGAAAGCTCCCCGCAGAGGTAGTGACAGAGATCCACCACGTGAGGGCCGAGATCGTACCAGGTCCCGCCCCCCGCCTCGGCGGTCTGCTTCCACCCCACGCGGCGGTCGGGGTCGATGCAGGAATTGTGACGGTAGGTAAATTCAAAGGACAAAATCCTTCCCAGCTTGCCCTCGTCCATGAGCTGTCGCGCCCGCATGACGGGAGCTAAGAAGCGGTTGTTGAACACCGTCCCGCAGACAACGCCCCGTTCCTCGGCAAGTCTCACCAGCTCGTCAGCCTCGGCGGCGGTCACGGTCAAGGGCTTTTCGCACAGCACCGACTTCCCCGCAAGGATCGCCGCCTTGGCCACCGCAAAGTGCAGAGGATTGGGGGTGCAGATGTCGATGACGTCGATCTCAGGGTCTGCGATCAGCTCCTCAGGAGAAGCCACCGCCCGAGGGATCCCGTACTCGGCGGCGAAGGTCTCGGCTCTTCCAAGGGAGGAGGCGCATACAGCCGCCACCTCGGCGGTAAAGCCCAGCTCGGCGGTCTTGTAGAAGAAGGGAAGGTTCTGCACCGACCACAGATGAGTCTTGCCCATAAAGCCGATGCCAACGAGCCCGATCCGCACTTTTTTCATGTCCTGCCTCCTGTCTATAGAAATACATCTTATATTATATAATATTTCCCGAAAAAATGCAAGGGGGTGAGGCGCAGAAAGTGGTGAATTTTTGGTGAAGATTGAAAAGCGCGGGGAGGGGAACTTTTAAATTGCAGTTTTGCGGTAAGATACAAAGATACAAGATACAAAGATACAAGATATGTAAAAACCCATACGGCGACTGCCGTTTCTATATCTTGTATCTTGTATCTTGTATCTCCGTATCTTGTATCTCTTCGATAAACCCAAATTTGAAAAAAGCCCCCAACACAAGCACCTCCAAGATTTACAGAAAATTTTCACATTACCTCTTGCCATCCGGGGAAAAGTATGGTATACTATATCAGTTAATGACGCGACCAACGCAAGATTTCATAGAGTGAGGTATATACCGTGATCGTACAACTGGAAGAAGCCAAGCATGAGCTTGTCGATATGAGACCCGAGATCGAGGAGCTGGGTAACGCTCTTCGCGTGGAGTTCCTGGCCGCCAAGGCCGAGGAGCTGGAGCAGGAGACCCTGGCCCCCGACTTCTGGAGCAACCAGAGCAACTCCTCCAAGATCCTCCAGACCATCAAGCAGTATAAGGACACCGTGGACGGCTACAACGCCCTGGTCGCCCGCCTGGAGGACACCATCGCCCTGTGCGAGATGTCCATCGAGGAGGACGACGAAAGCTCCCTGGAGGAGATCCAGGCCGAGCTGGAGGCCATCAAGAACGAGGCCGAGCACAAGCGCATCGAGGTGCTCATGAGCGGCGAGTACGATAACTCCACCGCCATCGTCTCCTTCCACCCCGGCGCGGGCGGAACCGAGGCCCAGGACTGGTGCCAGATGCTCTACCGCATGATCAACCGCTGGGCCGAGCGGAGCGGCTTCAAGGTCAAGCTCCTGGAATGGCAGGACGGCGATGCCGCAGGTCTGAAGTCCGCCACCATCACGGTGGAGGGCCCCCATGCCTACGGCTACCTCAAGAGCGAGCACGGCGTGCACCGTCTGGTGCGCGTGTCTCCCTTTGATGCCGCAGGCAGACGTCAGACCTCCTTCGCCTCCATCGAGGTCATGCCCGAGTTCCCCGACCTGGACGAGGTGGAGCTCCGTGAGGACGAGTACGAGTTCATGGCCTACCACTCCAGCGGCGCGGGCGGTCAGAACATCAACAAGGTCTCCTCGGCTGTCCGTATCACCCACAAGGCCACGGGCATCGTGGTGGCCTGCCAGACCGAGCGCTCCCAGCTCCAGAACAAGGAGACGGCTCTGCGTATGCTGAAGGCCAAGCTCATGGACATCAAGATCCGCGAGAGACTGGACACCATCGAGCAGGTCCAGGGCAACAAGAACAACATCGAGTGGGGCTCCCAGATCCGCTCCTACGTCTTCATGCCCTACACCCTGGTGAAGGACACCCGTACCGGCTACGAGGACGGCAACGTGGAGGCAGTCATGGACGGCCGCATCGACGGCTTCATCAACGCTTACCTCAAGCACATCACCAAGAACTGATCTCATGCAGGGCTCCCGTATCGGGGCCCTGCTTTTTGCGTAACAGCTTTGCGGATACTGCAAATTTGGGTTTATCGTTCCGATAAACCCAAATTTGAGTGAAATACGCCTTGCGGCGTGTGAAATATGCGCTCTGCGCATGTGAAATACGCTTCGCGTGTGAAATTCGCCCGTTGGGCGAGTTGTGGTGGAAATCCTTCGGATTTCTCCATACAATTTAAATTTTGAAACCCGTAGGGTTTCTTCCGACACCCGCCCGAAGGGCGGATTTCACACGCGCAACGCGCGTATTTCACGCCGAAGGCATTTCACACGCCGCAAGGCGTATTTCACTATTGCAGTTTATCGGAACGATAAACTGCAATTTGATCTCCCAAAAATCTCTTGACTTTCCTCCAAAAATAGTCTATAATATAGCCGTGTAAAATCCCCCGAAAAGGAGTCACCATATATGCCCATCACTCCCGACATGAAAGCCCTCCGCGCCCGCGCCGCCGAGCTTCGCAAGCAGCTGGAATACCACGCAAAGCTTTACTACGTCTACGATGCCCCCGTCATCTCCGACTATGAGTACGACAAGCTCTACTACGAGCTGGTGCATCTGGAGGAGGACTACCCCGAGCTGGACGATCCCGCTTCCCCCACCCACCGCGTGGGCGGTAAGGCCCTGGACAAGTTCGAGAAGGTCACCCACACCGCCCGTATGGACTCCCTCTCCGACGTGTTCTCCTACGACGAGCTGGGAGATTTCATCCATCGCGTCCATGAGATCCTCCCCGACGCTCCCTTCTCGGTGGAGCCCAAGATCGACGGCCTGTCGGTCTCCCTCCGCTACGTGGGCGGTGTCCTGACCCAAGGCGCCACCCGCGGCGACGGCATCACGGGCGAGGACGTGACGAACAACCTCAAAACCATCTTCGATATCCCCCTCACCCTCCCCGAGCCTCTGGATCTGGTGGTGCGCGGCGAGGTCTATATGCCCCGCGCCGTCTTTGAGCGGCTCAACGCCAAGCGTGAGGCCGAGGGAACGGCACTTCTGGCCAATCCCCGTAACGCCGCCGCAGGCTCTCTGCGCCAGCTCGACCCCAACATCACCGCCCAGCGCGCCCTCTCCATCTTCGTGTTCAACTTCCAGGAGGGCAGCCTCTACCTCGACGGCCATGCCCCCGAGACCCATACCGAGACCCTGAACCGCCTCGCGGAGCTGGGCTTCACCACCCTGCAGGAGACCGCCGTCTGCACCACCCATGCCGATATCGTCGCCCACATCGAGGCTCTGGGGCAAAAGCGTGACGACCTCGCCTATGACATTGACGGCGTAGTCATCAAGCTGGACAGACTCACCGACCGCGCCCGCATGGGGGAGGGAACCAACACCCCTAAGTGGGCGGTGGCCTACAAGTTCCCCCCCGAGCAGAAGATCACCAAGCTGGAGAGCGTCACCGTGGCCGTTGGCCGTACGGGTGTCCTGACCCCCACCGCCAACCTCGCTCCCGTCCGTCTGGCGGGCACCACCGTCAGCCGCGCCACCCTCCACAACCTGGACTTCATCCGTGAGCGGGACATTCACCTGGGCGACTACGTCACCGTCCAGAAGGCGGGAGACATCATCCCCGAGGTGGTCTGCGCCCATCCCGAAAAGCGGGACGGCACCGAAGTACCCTTTGAGATGCCCACCGTATGCCCCTCCTGCGGCGAACCCGTATTCAGAGAGGAAGGCGAAGCCGCCGTCCGCTGTACCAACGCCTCCTGTCCCGCCCAGCTCTCCCGCGGTATCGAGCATTTCGCCTCCAAGGATGCCATGGATATCGACGGCCTCGGCCCCCAGATCGTGGAGGCCCTCATCCGCGCCGACCTCATCCGCGACCCCGCCGACCTCTACTCCCTCAAAGCCGAGCAGGTGGCGGATCTGGAGCGCATGGGGGATAAGTCCGCAAAAAATCTCATTGATGCCATTGAAAAATCCAAGCAGGCGGGTCTGGAGCGTCTCCTGTTCGCCCTGGGCATTCGCAACATCGGTGCGGTAGCCGCCGCCGCCCTGGCCGCCCGCTTCGGTACCCTGGAGGCCGCCATGGATGCCACCGTGGAAGACCTCTGCGCCATCCCCGATTTCGGTGAGATCACCGCCCTCTGCGTGGTCAACTACTTCTCCCACGAGCAGAACCGCGCTCTCTGTCGCCGCCTTGCGGACGCAGGGCTGGTCACCACCTCCACCGCCGCCCCCACGAGCGACCGCTACGCGGGAAAGACCTTCGTGCTGACGGGCACCCTCCCCACCATGAGCCGCGACGAGGCCTCGGCCCTCATCAAGGCCCAAGGCGGTAAGGTGTCGGGCTCGGTGTCCAAGAAGACCGACTACGTGGTCGCGGGTGAGGCCGCAGGCTCCAAGCTCACCAAGGCCAATGAGCTGGGGGTCACGGTCATTGACGAGGCGACGCTGTTGGAAATGTTGAAATAAAATACCCGACTCTTATGGACGGATTCACCTGAAAGGATGGTAATAAGCCATGTATTCGAACCAAAATGTGATTTCCAAGGTCATTGTCACAGCAGACGGAGAGACGGATTTTCAGGTACGTTTTTTTCGTGATGAGGGCGTAGGCATCATAAGTACCCCAACCGACCGATCCTATTTTTTACTGGACAGCGCGGATCATTGGTATGACTTGATTCAGGAGAAGTACCCTCCCATTATGAAGTGTTCTTGCAAGAACGATTGGTTTCATCTTACGTTTGAGTACACGCCCAGAGAAGGCACAGAGGATTTCCGTGAGATCAGCATTATTTGTTCGTGTACAGCCTGTCAGAAGTCCAAAAGGCTTCCGCCCATAGAGATCGACTATTCCCCATCCTTCGGGCTGTATGAGTGTCCCATAACCTTTTGTAAACAGCCGAAGATCAAATATAAGACTTATTCGTTGATGGGGTATTGGTCGCACCATGAATTGCTGAGCATAGCGGATCATTTGCTCGGTAAGGATCTGCTCGCCTATGGCTGGTATTGGGATCCCCCCTATGATAAGCGATGCTTTCGGGCATTGACCGCGGAAGAGGTGTATTCTTTTCTGACAGACCGCACGGACGAGTATCTGGCCATATATTTTTCCGAGGAACCGCTGGACAGCTTACCCATTCAGGATGCCTATGATGGAAAGGGCGTCTATATTCCAAAAGATATTTGGCGGAAAAACAACATGATTATGTTGCACGGGCCGATCACTGTCATACCTTACGGTAAACTGTATCAGGTAGAGTTCTGTAGCGAATACCTGAACAAAGAATATGCAGTTGTGCCGAAGTCAGCTTCTTTTTGTGCGCTGACAGAGAATCTTCGAAAATACGTCAAAAAACTGCTGAAAGAATAATTCTGCAAACCCCAATCGAAAAGGAACCCCCGCATCAAAACGGAGGTTCCTTTTCTCATATAAGTAAACGTCAATTGCTGGTCGCGCTCTCCACCAACCGGTCCGCGCCGTACCGCTCGCGGAGCTTGGGCTTTTCGATCTTGCCCGTGGGGTTGCGGGGCACGTCGGCGAAGATGATCTTGCGGGGGCGCTTGTAGCGGGGCAGATCCAGACAGAACTCCTGGATCTCGGCCTCGGTGCACTCCATCCCCTCCTTGACCTGAATGATGGCCGCGGCGATCTCACCCAGACGCTCGTGGGGCAATCCGATCACCGCCACGTCGCTGATCTTCTCATGGGCGCGGAGGAAGTCCTCGATCTGCACGGGGTAGAGGTTCTCACCGCCCGTGATGATCACGTCCTTCTTACGGTCGACCAGGTAGATGAAGCCGTCCTCGTCCATGCGGGCCATGTCGCCCGTGAGCAGCCAGCCGTCCTCGGTGAGGATCTCGGCGGTGGCGGCAGGATTCTTGTAGTAGCACTTCATGACGCCGTCGCCCTTGACGGCCAGCTCGCCCACCTCACCCTGCGGGAC
Organism: Eubacteriales bacterium; assembly: GCA_045128275.1. Classification (GTDB taxonomy): domain Bacteria; phylum Bacillota; class Clostridia; order Oscillospirales; family CAG-272; genus CAMEON01. The sequence goes on from JBGVRH010000104.1 coordinate 14,072, forward strand.
GGGTACGCGATGCTCGTCCAGGATCTTGCACTCCCAACCGAAGCCGGGTACGCCGATAGCACCCACCTTGTGGATGTTCTCCACGCCGAGGTGAACACAGCCGGGGCCGATGGACTCGGAGAGACCGTAGTTGGTATCGTAATCCTGCCCGGGGAACTTCTCCTGCCAACGCTTGACCAGCGAAGGAGGCACGGGCTGTGCGCCGATGTGCATGAGCCGCCACTGGGACAGACGGTACTCGTCCATCTTGATATCCCCGCGGTCGATGCAGTCCAGGATGTCCTGCGCCCACGGCACCAGCAGCCACACGATGGTGGCCCGCTCCTCGGAGACGGCCTGCAAAATCCACTCGGGGCTGACACCGCGAAGCAGAACGGCCTTACTGCCCGCCACCAGCGAGCCGAACCAGTGCATTTTCGCGCCCGTGTGGTACAGGGGAGGGATGCAGAGGAACACGTCGTCGCGGGTCTGGCCATGGTGGGCCTGCTCGGTGCGGGCGGAGGCCATGAGGGCGCGGTGATCGTGGAGGATGGCCTTGGGGAAGCCCGTGGTACCCGAGGAGAAGTAGATGGCGGCGTAGTCATCGTCACAGACCTCCACGGCGGGGGCGATGGTGGAGCAGTAGTACACCATTTTATTGTACAGGGAAGCGTAGGCGGGGCACTCGTCCTCCTTGCCCACGAAGAAGAAATCGGTGATGCCCGTCAGCTCGGGAAGCACCGCGTCCACGCGCTCCACGAACTCGGGGCCGAAGACCAGCATCCGCGCGTCGGCCAGATCCAGACAGTACTTGATCTCGTCGGAGGCGTAGCGGTAGTTCATGGGCACCACGATAGCGCCCGCCTTCAGCACGCCGAAGTAGACGGGAAGCCACTCCAGGCAGTTCATGAGCAGGACAGCCACCTTGTCTCCCCGCTTGACACCGCGGGAGAGCAGGAGGTTGGCGAAGCGGTTGGCGCGGATGTCGAAATCCCGCCAGGTCATCTCGCGGCGGTACCGCTGACCCTCGGCGGCCTCGATCAGATTATATTCCCGCCAGGTGGTGCTCTTCTCGGGCTGATTGGCGGGGTTGATCTCCACCAGAGCGACCTCGTCGGGGTGGAGCCTTGCGTGTTTTTCCAGATATTCGGTAATGGGCATGGGGGAACCTCTTTTCATGGGGGGATATGTAT
>JBGVRH010000105.1:0-4684 GCA_045128275.1 Eubacteriales bacterium
CGCCCAGCTGGAGGGTGAGATGGCCGCCATGGGTCTGGGCCGTATCTACACCTTCGGCCCCACCTTCCGCGCCGAGAACTCCAACACCACCCGTCACGTGGCCGAGTTCTGGCACGTGGAGCCCGAGGTCTGCTTCTGCGATATCCACGACATCATCGAGATCGCCGAGGACTTCATCAAGTACATCGTCAAGGACGTGATGGATCATTGCCCCGAGGAGATGGAGTTCTTCAACCAGTGGGTGGAGAAGGGCGTTATCGAGAAACTGAACAAGATGCTGGAGAACGATTTCGTCAAGCTGGACTACACCGACGCCATCGAGATCCTCAAGGCCGCCGCCGCCGCAGGGAAGGAATTCAAGTACCCCGTGGAGTGGGGCTGTGACCTCCAGACCGAGCATGAGAAGTACCTCACCGACGAGCATTTCGGCCGTCCCGTCTTCGTGGTCAACTACCCCGCCGCCATCAAGTCCTTCTACATGAAGCAGAACCCCGACGGCAAGACCGTGGCCGCCACCGACCTGCTGGTTCCCGGCATCGGCGAGATCATCGGCTGCTCCGAGCGTGAGGCCGACTACGACAAGCTGGTGGCCGCCATGACCGCCCGCAATATGCCTCTGGAGAACTACGAGGCCTATCTGGACACCCGTAAGTACGGCTCTGTGCCTCACTCCGGCTTCGGTCTGGGCTTTGAGCGCGTGCTGATGTACATCACCGGCGTGCAGAACATCCGCGACGTGCTGATGTACCCCAGAACCGTCGGTTCTATGTAATCCGTGAAAAAACAGACGCAGTAAGGAGATATGACCATGAAAAAGCTGTTGCTCTTCGCCCTGATCCTGACTCTGGCCCTGTGCGTGGCCGCCTGCGATAAGACCCCCGAGGAGACCCCCACCGACGCGCCTACCGAAGCAGTCACCGACGCTCCCACCGAGGAAGCAACTACCGAGGCACCCACCGAGGAAGAGACCACCGAGGCGCCTACCGAGGAGGAGACCACCGAGGCTCCCACTGAGGAGGTAACCACCGAGGAGACCACCGAGGCGCCTACCGAAGAGCCCACCACCGAGGAGCCTGCCGCGCCCGCCGAGCCCACTGCCTGCTACACCGCCGAGCAGCTGGCCGCTCTGGTGCCCGCCAACGCCACCGTGACTCTGGAGGGTGACTACGCCCACTTCCTCACCGGCACCGCCGACACCATGACCAACCCCTCCATCACCCTCGTGGCCGATGAGGCGGCCTTCACCGACATCATCGTCATCAAGTACCGCACCAACTGCGGCAGCTACGGCTCCAACTTCTGGGGCACCCTCCTGCTCAACGGCACCGCCGAGTTCAACGGCAACCGCCGCGACAGCGACAACTGGTTCTACTACGCCACCGACGGCTCCTGGAACGTCCTGATCCTGGACATGAGAAAGAACAAGCAGGGCTCCGAGGGCACTCCCGACACCGACGTGACGGGCGGCGCGGCCATTGAGTCTCTGGTGTACAACTTCTTCGACTACGCCGGCAACGACGGCAAGCTCACCACCGCCGACGGCGGCGAGGAGTACTTCGATATCGAGTACATCGCCTTCTTCAACACCAAGGAGGAGGCGCAGTCCTACGCGGGCTAAGTCTCACCATCATACCCAAGCAGGGTGTCTTTGCCATACAGGCGGGAGGCACCCTGCTTTTTTACGCGGAGAGGATGAAGAATTGTGAAGAATCACTCCGTGCCCTTGACAGCCCTCCCGAGGGGTGGTACAATAGGGCTACCAAGACCGATTATCCCAAAACGCGACCGATTATCCCACTTTTTCGCCAAACGCGGGAAAGTATGCTATAATGAAGCCATCGACCGAAAGGAGCATCACCATGGAACAAAACCGCATAATCCGCCTGTCCACCAAAGTTTTCGCCATCGTCTTTGCCGTCCTGTACGCCGTCATTACCGTTGTGGGAACCGTCGGGTACAGCGTCTGGAACGGCCTGCTCATCGCCACCGCACTGATCTTGCCGACGGCCATCCCGACATGGTTCATCCTATCCCTCGTCCTTTTCTTCCGCGCAAAAAAGCGGGGCGATGACGATCTGCCCGCGCTGAAGCACCGCCTGAAGACCTCGGTCATCCTCATGATCTTCCTTGGGATCATGATCGCCCTGCTCTTCGCCTTCTTCGCCTGCGCCATCAGCCATATGTGACGGAAAAGTCATTGACAGTAAAGGAGAATTTCATTATGCCCGAAAAACTCTACCGCCGCCTCGTCGCCCTGGTCCTGGCGCTGGGAATGCTGACCACCACGGCACTGGTGGCCTACACCGCCTATTTGCACAACCATGTTTCCATCATCACCTACGTGGCCAAGGAGGGGTACTGATATGGCAAAGACTACCGTAAAAGCACCCATCGACCGTCGCAAGCTTACGGGTCAGCTCCTCTCCCTCGGCACGCTGATTTTGCTGTTCGTGATGCTGAATCTCACCGTGTTTTTCGTCTTCACCCGCCGCTGTATCCCCTCTACCAGCGAGGGGATGCAGGCCAAGTCGGTGGAGCTGGGGGCCTATCTGCCCTTTGAGGAGGACTCCAAAATCACCAAAATTGACGGCTCTTTGAAGCTCACCGAAGACCTCCCCGTCATCGACGGCGCGGCGGCCCTCTACCCCATCTTCTCGGGCTTTGTGAACGCCGTTTACCCCGCCGATAGCGTCTGCTTTGACGGGGAAAGCTTCACCCCCGACAGCGCGCTCCAATATTCCAACACCCGAGGCGCCTACAAGGGCATCGTGGACGGCACCGTGGATATCGCCATCTGCGTGGCCCCCTCGGAGGAGCAGTTGGCCTACGCCGCCGAGCAGGGCGTGGAGCTGGAATTCACCCCCATCGGGCGGGAAGCATTCGTGTTCTTCGTCAACCGAGACAACCCCGTGGACGGCCTCACCACGGATCAGCTGCGGGGCATCTACGCGGGGCAGTACCGCAACTGGTCGGAGGTAGGGGGCGACAACACCCACATCGCCGTCCTGCAACGCAACGCGGGGAGCGGCAGTCAGTCCGCACTCCTGAATTTCATGGGGGATACCCCCGTGAAGACCGACTATTTCACCTTCATGGGCCGCTCCATCGGCTTCTCCTTCCGCTTCTACGTGGAGGGCATGGTGGGGAAGGACTCCCCCGAGGGCGGGGTGAAGCTCCTGGCTTTGGATGGAGTCTATCCCAGCACCGAGAATATCAAAAACGGCTTCTACCCCATCATCAATGAACTCTACGCCGTCACCCGCAAGGGGGAGGAGAATCCTAATGTACAGGCCTTCGTGGATTGGATGCTGACCGAGGAGGGACAGGCCATTGTCGAGGGATCGGGGTATGTGGGGGTCAAGTAAATGCAAAATGCGAAATGCAAAATGCAAAATCAAAAAATGCCGTGAAAAAAAGGTGTCTTACCTGAGGGGGTGAGACACCTTTTTTCGTTATTGGATGTGAAGCTTTTTGGGGTCGATGACTGTCCGCAGGAGGGTGCGGAAATCGTTTTCGTTGCCCTCGGTGAAGCCGTTTTTGGACACGATGTGGGCGGCGTTGGGGGCGATGTAGAGATAGAAGGCGTGCTCGGATTCCGTGACCTTTTGGACGGCGGCGTAGCGGTTATCGCTGTGGTTGGTGCTTTGATCTGAGACGGTGGTCTCGGTAAAGGATTCCTCGTGGAATTCGTAATCCACCACACTGTGCTGATCGGCACGCTTGCGGACAGCGCGCTTGAGCTGTATGGGGGTAATGATCAGGCGGAGCGCGACGAATATCAGGAGGAGGGAGAGCATGACGATCGTGGAGGGATTGGGGAGCACAATCCGATCCAGAACCAACAGAAGACCGAGTAAAAGCAGGGTAAGGAGGATCAGACCACCCAAGATCGCCCACAGAACGGTCATAACGCACTTGATGACCCGCTGATGCTGGCGATTGAATTCCATAAGCGTGTCGTAGGTGAAAGCGGTTTTGTTTTTGATTTCCATGGCTTTCTTCCTTTCAAAGAGTATAGAAGTTCACTTTGTCTGCCCCGATCTTCTCTGCAAGCAGGCTGACGAAATCCTCTGCCGTGCCCTCGGTGAAGCCGGATTTGGAAACGGTGCAGATTTGGTTTTCACCGACGAACAGGAAGAAATACTCCGCATCCTCCGTGACCTTCAGAACGGTGTCGTAGGCATGGTAGGGCGTTTCGATTCCTGCGCCCTCGCAGGTATAGCCGTCCTCCGTAAAAACGTAGGAGAGTACCGTTTTTTTCGCCGCGACCCGTTTTGCGGCGATGCGGGACAGGAACAGAAGGGGCACACAGCTCACGGCTACGACCCCGCTGCACGCAAGAATCACGTATGTGAGCCAATATCCCCGTCCCTGTATGACCAAAATCAAATAGCGCACAAAGGAAAACAGGTCCAGAATACAAACCGCGCCGAAGAAAATATCGGTCTTTCTGGTGGAGGGAAGGTTCATTTGGGACGTGGAGGCTCGTATGGCCTTGTAGGTCACGGGGGTGGTGTTTTTGATTTCCATAGTTTTCTCCTTTCAAATGGGGTACACTACATAAGACACCAAAAGATAGCGAAATATTACAGGCTTTGCGAAAAAAGTTTGAAAAATTCAAATTAGGGTTTGCGGTGCGAGCATTTTTCTCCGTAGGGGAGGGGCTTGCCCCTCCCGAAATTTG
>JBGVRH010000106.1:0-15618 GCA_045128275.1 Eubacteriales bacterium
AAGGCAAGATTATGAGGAAAGCCTGCTTCTCACTGCTCTGGAAAGCAAAAACAAATTTCCGGGTCTGGAAAAACGTCCCGTTCCCTCGTGCTTGCCTTCCCCTGGGGGAAGGTGGCGCGCCCGTAGGGCGTGACGGATGAGGGTCACACAAATGGTTTCCTCTCGGCTCAAACTCTTCGATAAACCCAAATTTGAAACGACGATCATGACAAAAAACCAAATCCTGAAAACTTACTTTGGCCACGATACATTTCGCCCCGGGCAAGAGTCCGTCATCGACGCCCTCCTCGGTGGCCGTGACGTCATGGCCGTCATGCCTACGGGCGCGGGCAAATCCGCCTGCTACCAGATCCCTGCCCTCATGCTGGAGGGGGTGACCTTGGTGATCTCTCCCCTCATCTCCCTCATGAAGGATCAGGTCAACAGCCTCACCCAGTCGGGTGTTCCCGCCGCCTACATCAACAGCTCCCTGACCCCCTCCCAGTACGACCGCGTGTGTTGGAATATGGCCAACGGTGCCTATAAGCTGGTCTACGTGGCTCCCGAGCGGCTGGATGTCCCCTCCTTCGTGGACATCTGCCGTGGGCTGACCATTCCTCTGATCGCGGTGGACGAGGCCCACTGCGTCTCCCAATGGGGACAGGATTTCCGCCCGGGCTACCTCCATATCAGCCGCTTCATCCGTGAGCTGCCTCACCGCCCCACCGTAGGGGCCTTCACCGCCACCGCCACCGACCGCGTCCGCGAGGACATCGCAAGGCTTTTGGAGCTGGAGGATCCCTTCTCCCTCACCACGGGCTTTGACCGCCCCAACCTCTGGTTCGGCATCAAGCGGGCCCGCCCCAAGGAGAAGCCCGTGGCTCTGGCCGCCTTCCTCCACGAAAGGGAGGGAGAGAGCGGTATCGTCTACTGCTCCACCCGCGCGGGGGTCGAGGAGGTCTGCGAGGGACTTTGCCAAGCAGGCTTTGATGCCGCTCCCTACCACGCGGGCATGAGCGACACCGACCGTAAGCAGAACCAGGAGGATTTCCTCTACGACCGCAAGACGGTCATGGTGGCCACCAACGCCTTCGGCATGGGCATCGATAAATCCAACGTCTCCTTCGTGGTGCATTACAATATGCCCAAGAGCATGGAGGCCTACTACCAGGAGGCAGGCCGCGCGGGCCGCGACGGTACCGCCGCCGATTGCCTCATGCTCTTCTCCCAGGGAGACGTCTCCACCGCCCGCTTCATGATCGAGAACAGCGAGCCTAATCCCGACCTCTCCGAGGAGGAGCAGGCCGCTGTCCGCTCCCGCGACCTGGAGCGCCTGTACCGCATGGCGGACTACGCCAACACTCCCCATTGCCTCCGCTCCTACATCTTAAACTACTTTGGCGAGGATCTTCCCCCCATCTACCAAAACGAGGACGGCTCCTGCGGCTGTGGCAACTGCTCCAACTGCACGGGAGGCTTGGCCACCGCCGATATCACCGTGGAGGCCCAGATGATCCTCTCCTGCGTAGCCCGCACGGGGCAGAGACTGGGGCAGGCCCTCATCGGACAGATCCTGCGTGGTGCCAAGACTGAACGGCTGTTGGAGCTGGGCCTGGATCAGCAGACCACCTACGGCCTCATGAAAAAGTACAGCACCCCCTACACAAAGCAGATCATCAAGGCCTTGGTCGGTCAAGACTACCTCCGCGTGACCGACGGAGACTACCCCATCCTGGTGCTGACCGACCGCTCGGGGGATATCCTCTACAAGCGGATCCCCGTGACCATGCGCTACCCCGCCGACATGGAGGTGGAATCCAAGTCCGCCAAGAAGGAGCGGCAGCAGCAGGAGCGGCTGGAAGCCCGCGCCAAAAAGGGAAGCACCGCCGCCCGTACCGCCGCGGGATCGAGAGCCCCCGACCTCTACAAAGCCCTCTCCGACCTCCGCTTCACCATCGCCCAGTCCCAGAACGTCCCTGCCTTTTACATATTCAGTAACGCCACCCTGGAGGATATGTGCGTAAAGCTCCCCCGTACCCATGAGGAATTTTTGGAGGTGTCGGGCGTGGGACAGGCCAAGCTGGAGAAGTACGGCGATGCCTTCCTGGGGTGCATCGCCTACTACCTGGATATGAAGGAAGAGGACCTATCGTAAGGAGAATGTATACCATGACCATGAAAAAAAGGCATCTGGCCGTCCTGCTCACCGCTACCGTTCCGATCTGCTTGCTCCTCCTTTGCTGCATGACCGTCACCGCGGCAGCCGAGGAAGTCCGGAATGCTCCCGAGATCATCAACGTCCGGGACTACGGTGCCACGGGAGACAGCGTGACCGACGATACCTCCGCCATCCTCGCGGCTGTTGCCGAGCTGCAGGACGGAGACACGCTGTATTTCCCCGCAGGCACCTACCTACTCCGCCAGTACGGCATCCCCTCGGTGATCCTGATCCAAGACAAGAAGGATATCCGCATCGAGCTGGACGATGGAGCGACTCTCCAAATGGACACCGTCCCCGACGGCTCCACGGGCACCGAGACCCGTCACTACATATTCCACCTCCTGCGTTGTGAGAACGTCATCCTGATGGGCGGACGGCTGCTCGGGGATTTCTATACCTATAATGGGATGACGAGCGTCCAGCATGGGTATGCCATTCGTCTGGCTGACTGTCGGACGGTCACGGTCAGGGACGTGGAGATCGTGTTCATGCGGGGAGACGGTATCTCGATCTTTTCAGATACCAATGACGAGAACGGACTGCGAGGGCGGTGCTACGATATCACCATCGAGAACTGCCGCATCCACGAATGCCGGCGCAACGGTATCACGCTTACCTCTGTGGACGGTTGCACGATCCGCGACACCGTCATCCACGATATCTTCGGAACCATGCCTCAGGCGGCTATCGATATCGAGGCGGAATATCTGGGCTCCAAGAACAGCCATGTCCGCATAGAAAACTGCCATTTTTACAGGAACGGCTCCTGGAGCCTCAGCGTCGCGGGAGAGGCTGAGGATCTGACCGTGGTCTCCACGAGATGCGAGGATCGCATCACCGTGAGCGAAAAGACCAAGGGGCTGGTCTTCCAAGACTGCGAGCTGGAGAAGGTGGGCATCCGCGGTGAGGGTGTCGTCCTCCAGGGCTGTCAGCTCGACGCCCTGATCCTGTACGACGGTGAAGTGACCTGCACCGACTGCGAGTTTGACGGAAAGGGAGCCATCCCCTACCGCGTGCTGGTGACCAAGAGCACAGGCACCGCCAAGGCCACCTTCCAAAACTGTATCTTTCGAGGCCGCGGCCTCAGCGCCCTGGGAGGCTGTCTGGTCTTCTGTCATACTCCACCCGCGTCCTTGACCTTCACCGATTGCCGCTTTGAGTCCTGCGGTTTGTTCCCCTTCTTTGGGAGCCCGATAAACGTGGAGCGGGAGGGCTGCTCCTTCCGTCCTGGCTGGGCTCTGTGGCTCTGCATCATAGCCTGCGTCTCCCTGGTGGCGTTTCTGATCATCCGACACAAGAGACGGCGGGTATGGGTGTGTCGGTGAGCATCAAACAATTTCATTCCATTAAGTTTTGAAAATATCTTGACAACAGAGGTTCTTTGTGCTATAGTATAAGTGTACTACCTTGGGTGGTACACTTTTTTGATTTTTTTCATTCAAGACCGTAACGAAACGGGATTTTTCGCGTCTGTATGTGTAAGGCAATTACCCAAGTGAAAGGAGATACCATGAAAGCTCCGCTGCTGGAACTGAAAAACATAGGTAAGATCTACGTATCCGAAAACAACGTCGCCGTGGGCATCCGCGGGGTCAACGCCTCCTTTGAGAGAGGCGAATTCGTCGCCGTGACGGGCAAATCGGGGTCGGGTAAGTCCACCCTCTTGAACGTCATCAGCGGCATGGACACCTACGAGGAGGGCGAGCTGTACGTGGAGGGGGAGCCTACCTCCCACTTCCTCCAGAAGGACTGGGAGGAGTACCGCAAGCAGTACGTCTCCTTCATCTTCCAGGAATACAACATCATCGAGAGCTTCACGGTGTTGCAGAACGTGGAGCTGGCCCTCATGAGCATCGAGGATCCCAAGGCCAGACGGGAGCGCGCCCTGGAGCTGCTCCGCCGCGTCGGCCTGGAGGGACACATCCACCACAAGGGAAGCAAGCTCTCGGGCGGTCAGAAGCAGAGAACCGTCATCGCCCGCGCCCTGGCCAAGGATTCTCCCATCCTCCTCTGCGACGAGCCCACGGGCAATCTGGACAGCAAGTCCTCCGAGGAGATCATCCGCCTCTTGCGGGAGGTGTCCAAGGATAAGCTGGTCATCATCGTCACCCACAACTTCGAGCAGGTGGAGGACTACGCCACCCGCCACATCCGCATCTTTGATGGCGCGGTGGAGTCGGATCACACCCTTCGTCCCGCCGAGCGGTCGGAGGAGACGGTGGCCCGTACAGCCTCCACCGTCATCCACAAGACCGCCCATACCCTCCGCAGCGGTCTCCACCTGGGCCGCGTGCGCTTCACCGCCACCCCCAAGCTCTCGGTCTTCCTCTGCATCCTCATGGCCCTGACCATGCTGACCGTCACCCTCATCACCAGCCTCACCTATGAGTCCCGCGATCTCTTCTATGAGCGTACCATGTTCAGCTACATGGAGGGCCGTACCGTCATCGTCCGTCGGGACGGAGGGGTCATGACCGATGCCGAGATAGAAAAGCTGGCCGCCGACCTGGGGGCGGTGGATCATCTCCACTACGACTCCATGCTGGACGAGACGGTCTGGGAGGCCGTGGGAGACTCCTACGAATACTATGAGTTCTCCTTCAGCTATCCCGCCGAGCGGGTCAAGCTCAGCGAGGGCCGTTACCCCGAGCGGGATAACGAGATCATCCTGGAGGTCCCCATCTCGGCCAAGCCCTACCTGGGCACCCCCTTCACCGAGACCGAGATGCCTCTGCTCTTCGGCATGGCCACCTACAAGGTGGTGGGTGTCCGCTACTACTACGATAACACCCAGACCCCCCGTATGCTCTTCACCGAGAACGGCTATCGGCTGGCCACCGCCATGACCTACTTTTCAAGCCAACGCTACAATTTCTCCTACGAGCTGACGGTGTCCCTCCCCGAGGACGTGACGGGCGTGGTGGACGAGTCCGCCGTCCACCTCTCGGTGGATACCCTCATCGACTTCGATATGGAGCCCGGCACCTACTTCATCAACGATATGGGCTTTGCCGATACCGTCCTGGGCATGGTCTCGGATGCCGACACACCCATCCGAAAGGAGGATCTGATCCTCAAGACCACCATGGCGGGAGATTTCGTGGACTACTCCTACGGCGGCCCTTACTTCGATTACTGGTCGAAGGACGTTTATATCGATGACATGGAGATCATAGGCGGCTACGGCGAGACCGTGTCGATCACCCATCCCCTGGATGGCTACCGTCCCACCTTCACCATGACCGAGTCCATGAAGGAGACCCTCCAAGAGAAGTTCTACGACCATTGGGACGAGGGCTACGGCATCGTCTCGGGGGTGAATGCCATGATCCTCTCCCCCGATATCTTCATGGAGTTCATGTACGAGCAGTATTACGCCAAGTCCTACACCCAGGCCTCCCTCTTCTTTGAGAATGACCGCGAGGCACGGGACAAGGTAGAGACCCTTCGGGAGATGGGTTACATCGCCGTGACCTCGGATGAGACAACCGATCCCACCGTTATGACCCTTCTGGAGGACAAATTTGCCGCCCTCTTCATGGGGCTCCTCTGGGTGCTGGCCATTGTCTTCTCCACCCTGTTCCTCTCCCTCTGCTCCTCCCGCGCCATGAACGCCACCCGAGGCGATATCGCCATCATGCGTTCCATGGGCATCCCCACCGCGGTGGTCAAGATCAGCATCTACGTCCAGACCCTGATCTCCCTGATCCCCGCCGCCATTCTGACCGCCCTTACCTGTGCGGCCGTCTTCCTCATCCCCAAGACCAACGGCATGTTCTTCTTCCTCCACGCCGCCGACTACGCTCTGATTGCCGCCGTGCTGGTGCTGATCGCCCTGAACCTCTCCCGCAAATACGTCAAGAAGATGTTCAACGAGAGCGTGAAAAAGACCCTGAAAGGAGGCGCCCATAAATGAGCCTGTTCCCCGTTCGCATTCAAAACGCCCATAAATACTACAACAAGGGCAAGGAAAACCAGCTCCACGTCATGAATAACGTGAGCCTGGAGCTGCCCGAGGTAGGCATGGTCGCCATCTTCGGCCGCAGCGGCTGCGGTAAGACCACCCTTCTCAACGCCGTGGGCGGCCTGGACAAGATCGCCTCGGGCAAGATCGAGCTGTTCGGGCAGGATATTCGGGAGGATACCGATACCCTGCGGAACAAGTACGTCGGCTATATCTTCCAGAACTATAACCTCAACAACAACGAGACCGTCTTCGAGAACGTCTCCACCGCCCTCCGCCTCTGCGGTATGGAGGACGAGACCGAGATCGAGGAGCGCACCATGGCCGCCCTGGCCAACGTGGAGATGGATAAGTACCGCGACCGTACCCCCGATACCCTGTCGGGCGGTCAGCAGCAGAGAGTAGCCATCGCCCGAGCCCTGGTGAAGGGCCCCGCCATCATCCTGGCCGACGAGCCTACGGGCAACCTGGACGAGCAGAACACCGTCCTGGTCATGGATATCCTCAAGGCCCTGTCCAAGCGATGCCTGGTCATGCTGGTCACTCATGAGGCCCATCTGGTGGATCACTACTGCGACCGCGTCATTGAGATCGTGGACGGAGAGGTCAAGTCCGACCGCCTCAATGCCGATGCCAAGGGCTATATCACCCGCGACAAGAACCACATCTATCTCGGCGAGCTGGAAAAGACCGAGACCGTGACCCCGGGCGTTACCGTGGAGTATTACGGCGATGCCCAAAGGGAGCTGACCCTGAAGGTGGTCAGCCACGGGGGCAAGCTCTTCATCCAGGTCAGCGACCCCTCCGTCAAGGTACTGGACGAGGGGAGCGAGGTCAAGCTCATGGAGGGCGTCTTCGAGGAGACCCCCGCCGACCCCGAGAGGAAAACAGGGAAGGATCTGGATATGTCCCGCTTCGCCCCCTTTGAGGGCAAGCACTTCGGCCGCCTGTACCATTGGAGAAACTCCTTGAAGTCCGCCTGGCGGGAGAACTTCCGCGGGGGCAAGAGGAAGGGCAAGGGACTGCTCCGCGCCTGCCTGATCCTGTTGGCCGTGGTCATGGTCTTCATGACCGCCTCCTTCGGCGCTTCGGTCCGCTCCCTGGTGGATCTTCGCCGCGACCATAACGAGAGACTCTTCTACATCCCCCTGGATCCCGACCAAGACCTGTCGGTGCTCAATGACGTCGCTGGCACCCACGGCGTGGACTATACCCGCATCATCGGATGGGATCCCGTTCACGACGTGGAGATGCTGGAGTTCCGCGCCGCCAGCTTCATGACCGCCGAGAATATCTACCTCTCCGCCGAGGCCCGTCCCGTCAGCCTGTCCCTGGCTAAGGATCTTCCTCTGGTGGCGGGGAAGAAGGATATCACCGTCAGCTCGGATATCGTCATCACCACCGCCCTGGCTCAAAAGCTCCTGGATACCGCCACGGTCAGCTACCTCCGTGAGCCCGCCGACCTCATCGGTATGGTCTCCCGTGGTCGGTACTACAATATGGGAGATAGCAACCTCCGCATCGCCGGTGTGGTGGAGTCCGACGAGCTGTTCTTCTACATCGACGACCTCCTCATGGCCCGCTACGTCCTCAACGGCAACTTCTACCTGCCTCTGGCTTACGCCTCCTACGCCGATATCCAAGTGAAGGACGGGGAGATGGTCCTTCTCAATGATGGCTCCTGGAACACCAGTGACGTGAAGGTCGGGCAGACCGTCACCATCCTGGGCAAGTCCTTCACCGTAAGCGAGATCCGCCAAAGCTACAGAGGTATTGCCGAATATCCTGCCTACGTCAAGGATGTCCATGGCATCGACCTCATCACCGATCCCCGTGTTTACGCACGGGAGATCCTGGGGCAGACCGAGCTGACCGAGCAGGCCGAATATACCTGGCTCCTCGACCACTATTTTGAGTACGCCCCTGAGTTCTATACCAGAATCCTGGCCGACCGTCCCTCCCACAAGGATGTGACCTATGAGGAGTGGATGATTGCCACCTACAAGAACCCCGGTATGTTCGCCCAGATGCTGGGCTATGACCGCGACCGCGTCGCCGCCGCTTGGATGTACCATGAAAAGAACGCAGCCTACCCCACCTCTGAGGAGCTGGATATCTTCCTGTCTACCTATGAGGCACAGAGCGCTCTGACCGCCATGTACGAGAATCCCATGCTCTATCGGGAGTACGACCGCTACGTGAGCCAGCACTACAGCGGCAGTAACCGCTTCTACTACAGCTTCGTGTTTTCGGACGCCGACTATATCGCCCTCTCCTCCTGCGTGGGTAAGACCGACGAGTGGTTGGGCTTCCGTAGCTTCGAGTGCTACGATTACGGTGACGGGACTGCCTACTACTCGAACCATCTCCTCCTCCGCTCCCACGATACCGCCGCCACTGAGGCCTACCTCACCGAGATCCTGGGCCGCGACGGCTTCCTCGCCCCCGAGGATGTTTTCGACAACCTGTTCGATCAGATCCGTTCCAACGTAGCCGTGGCCGTCGTCAGCGTCCTGGTGGTGCTGGCCCTCATGTGCTTGTGCGTGTTCTTCATCATGCGCTCCTCCTTCATGAGCCGTGTCCGCGAGGTGGGCATCCTCCGCGCCATCGGCGTAACGGGGAAGAACCTCACCTTCCGCTTCACCGTGGAGACTTCGCTCCTGCTGCTCCTGACCACCGTCCCCGCCTACATCCTCTCCGCCCTCTTTATCGGATCCCTGTCGGATGCCGTCCTGGTCTCCACCGTATTCTATTTCCCCGCCTGGATGGCCATCGGACTGCTTTGCGTCATCTGCATCGTGGGTGTCCTCTTCGGAATCCTCCCCGCCCTGCTCCTGCTCCGCAAGACTCCCAGCGAGATCCTGTCCAAGTACGATATCTGACCCTTTTCGGGCTATCGCGTGAAGCGGTAGCCCCTTTTCTGTGAAGACGGTGTTCACAAAGAAAATACCGCGTGAAAATGTGAAGACAGGCTGAATATTCATTGGACATTTTTTGGAAAAATGAAAGAACGTATTGACTTTTCGGCGGGGTTGTGGTATCATATAGGGGACAAATCAAGGAGCGAAAACCAAGATTTTCCGGTATCCCCAACTCCCTTGTAACCGATCGAAAGAAAGGAAAATACAGACATGAAAAACACCATCAAGCTTCTGACTCTGCTTCTGGCCGTTGTCATGATGATCCAGGCGGCTCCCCTGAGCGCCATTGGCGACACCGCCAACTCGGATACATATGAGCAGCCCGAGCAGACCGAAACCGAGGTCGAGACCGAAATCGAGACAGAGCCTGCCCTGGAGGTTGAGCCCGAGACCGAGGCTCCCGAGACCGAGGCTCCCGAAATCGAGACCGAGCCCGAGACCGACGCCGAGGCTGACAACGAAACCGAGGCCGAGCAGATCGCCATCGCTCTGGAGAGCATCACCTGGCGAAACGGCTTCCTCGACGAGGCCTTCGAGACCCTGACCGACGGCATGACCGTTGACTGCAACTACCTCATCATCCGCCTGGCTCTGAACGCCGCTCCTCTGTCGGTTGAGGCAACCGTGGACGGCGTGGCCGTGCAGGCTTCTGTGGACGGCGAGAACGTCCTGCTCCCCGTGGAGCTGCTCAACGGCTACCATACCTTCTCCTTCACCGTCAACGGTGAGTCCAATACCGTCACCGCTGAGTTCGGCCTGACCGTGGACAGCGACGATGCCTCCTATCCCGAGCTGAAGGTCACCGGTGCCTCTGCCCTGATCCTGGGCAAGACCTCCGAGATCGTTATTACGGGTAAGAATACCGCCTCTCTTGACGAGATCCTGGTGAGCATCAAGATGTCCGCCGGCTTCAAGGTCGAGGGTGTGGATATCGCCAAGGGATACGTCGGTACCTACTCCTGGTTCCGCGGTGATCTGAAGCTGAACATCAACGTCTTTGACGCTGATAAGATCGCAGACGACGTTGTGGCGATCGTCCGTATCAAGGCTCCCGCTACCATTGACACCGAGTCCGGCCTGTTCTGGAACGTGGAGGATGCCGTGGTGACCCCCGCCGAGGGTGAGACCGTCGGTAAGACCGAGAACTTCCAGGGCACCGTCAGCGTCCCCGAGACCGAGGTGACCGTTGCGGGCGGCTACACCGTGGAGGGTATTACCCCCTACGCCGTGGGCGGCCAGAGCTACACCCTGCTGGTCATGAACGACCTGGGCGAGATCGCCGCTGACGTGGCCGTCTACGTCGTCAACGGTCGCAAGAACGTCCTGCTGGGCCGTACCGATGAGAACGGCCTTCTGACCGTCGATTCCTTCGAGGGCGGCAAGACCTACACCGTCTTCGCTGAGGATGACAACGGAATTGCCTCCGCTCCCATTTCCATCACCTTCTATACCCCCGTCGGCGCAGAGGACGGCACTCCCTACTCCGTGCTGTTCAACGGCGTATTCGCGGGCGGCAAGGGCTTCTCCTGGATGAGCAACATCATCGGCTCCGACGGACAGGCCGTGATCCGCGTCGCCACCTCTGAGGACATGGCCGATGCCATCCTGTACAACGGTGTCAGCACCGTCAAGGAGTATGCCGCCAGCGGTCTTGTCAACCGTGTCAATTCCGTGACGGTTTCCGACCTGGCTCCCGGTGTGTACTACTACCAGGTGGGTGACGGCACAACCTGGTCCGAGGTCAAGGCCTTCACCGTCAAGGCAGCCTCCGCCGCCACCAGCTTCGCCGTCATCGGCAATATGGCCAACACCGACATGGCCAACCTGGAGCTCATTGCCAACGCAATGGCCGCCGACGGTGTCGACTACAACTTCGCTATCCAGACCGGTAACGCCATCGCCAACGCGGCTGACTATGAGGCATGGCTCAAGGCCGCAGAGAGCTTCGGCGTCTTCGGTGATCTCAGCTTCATCCGCGCATTCGGCAAGGATGAGATGGATGCCGCCGATGCCTTCGGTGCGGAGAATGGCTATCGCTTCTACACCTACAACAACGTGTTCGTCGGTGTCATCGATTACACCGAGGACGAGGCAGCCCTGAACGATATGCTCGACGATCTGGTCTGGGATGCTAAGGCAAACGATTACGCATGGCGCATTCTGGTCATCAATCAGGCTCCTTATACCACCGATGCCGAGAAGGCTGAGAGCGTTGCCGCCAAGCTGGTTCCCGCTATGGTCGAGCGTGCCGGTATGGATCTGGTGCTGTCCGGAGATGAGTGCAACTACGCCCGCACCGAGTCTATCCGTGACGGCAAGGCTACCGTGAGAAACGGTGTTACCTACATCGTCTGCGGCTCTGCCGGTGAGAAGACCAACGCCATTACGGCCGGTGACTTCGCTGTGACCAACGGCGACTTCAATGCCCTCTACCTCTCCGTGACCGCCGATGAGCATCAGCTCACCGTCACCGTCTACAACGTCCTGGCAGACGGTACTGTCGAGACCGTGGATACTCTGACCAAGACCCACTTCGTTTGCAACGAGGACACCCACCTCTACCGCTTCGGTATCAACGTGGACTACATCATCTGCGACTACTGCGGCGCGAAGGCTTTGCTGACCGAGTACATTGGTGTGATCGCGTTCGATGATATGTACTTGTATGTCAACCAGCAGGGCTTCGCCTCCGGCTGGAAGCTGCATGACGGCCAGTACTACTACTTCTCCCCCAAGAACTTTGTCGCAGTCAACGGCGAGCAGGTCATCAACGGCTACACCTACTACTTCGAGGATTGCGTGCTGACCAAGGGTCATTGGGTCACCGAGAACGGCCAGAAGAAGCTCATCTGGGCAAACGGTAAGCCTCTGACCAGCTCCTGGTATGAGGAGGACGGCGTGAAGTATTACCTCATGGTCAACGGTGTTTGCGCCACGGGTAAGGTCATGCTCTCCACCAAGAACGAGAATGGCGAGACCGTCTATGAGACCTACGTCTTCGACGAGAACGGCGTCTTGATCGGCAAGGAGTAATTCTGATAATCTGAGGGAACCCCCTCCCTATGCAGGCCGCGGATCTACGCGGTCTGCATAGGCATATATAGACATACGTATCCGAGATACTATCAAAGAAAGGAAAGGGGTGGTTCAGTGAGATCCAAATGCAATGCAGAGCTGAGCGAAGCGCAACAAATAGTTTGTGATCTGCTGGCAAATCACCTGTTCGGACGGGAGATTTCCATCGGATCGGAAATTGATTGGCGTGCAATTCTGGAGGAAAGCTACCTTCAGGGCGTCCATACGATCATGGGACAGCTCGCTCCCCAAAATGGCGTTCCCGCCGAGATCCTCGCGGAGTGGAAGCGAATCATGTTCGCCGGCTTGATTCGGGATTCCCGCGTCCACGGAGGCCATACAGAGCTTCATCGGGTCATGATGAAGCACGGTCTGTCCTACACCGTTATCAAGGGTGTCGCTTCTGCCCGTTACTATCCCGATCCAAGCTTGCGAAGCATGGGAGACGTGGATTTCTTCGTCCGTAAGGAAGACCAGGACGCCATCCTCTCGGTTTTAGAGAGTGAGGGCTACGAGGTATTGGAGCGAGGCAACGATCACCACGTTGTCCTGCGAAAGGAGCAGATCCGCCTGGAAATGCACATTGAGCCTGCGGGAATGCCCGAGGGGAACGCCCGTCCCATCATGGAAAGCTACCTGGCGGATCTGCTGGATACGGCCGTGGAAGAGAAAGCTCCGCCTGCGACCTGCGTTTGCCCCTCGGACTTCCACCACGGATTGATTCTTCTCATGCACACCCATCACCACCTCCTCTCGGAGGGGGTTGGCCTTCGCCACCTCTGCGATTGGGCGGCCTTCGTGGGTCACTTTGAAGAGGAGAGCTTTGCCGAGCTGTTTGGCGAAAGACTGAAACGGGTAGGCCTGTGGCAATTGGCCCGTCTCCTGTCTGTTACCTGCTCTCTGTACATGGGACTCCCCCAACGGGCTTGGATGGGTATGGCAGAAGAGGATCGGATTACCGCGAAGGAGCTGATCTGCGATGTGTTCCGGGGCGGGAATTTCGGCGTAAAGGATCCTCAAAGAGCCTACGAGGGTATGTTCATCTCCAACCGAGGGAAGGAGAGCGTGAAGCAGAACCGCATGAAGGAGGGCTTTTCCTCTCTGAACCGTATCACCTATCAGCTCTGGCCTGTGACCCAAAAGGCTCCCATCCTGTTGCCCATAGGCTG
Organism: Eubacteriales bacterium; assembly: GCA_045128275.1. Taxonomy (GTDB): domain Bacteria; phylum Bacillota; class Clostridia; order Oscillospirales; family CAG-272; genus CAMEON01. The sequence continues at coordinate 13,330 of JBGVRH010000106.1, forward strand.
GCTGGTTTCGGTTGGCCATTTTGTCAAGCGAAACCGTGAGCGCCAAAAGCACGGCGGCCGGATCGACGCCGTAAAGGCCTATCGGGCCAGCTCCTCCCGCATGGAGCTATACCGTAAGCTTTCCCTATATCAGCCCGAAGAATAACCACGGCATAATCTGAATAGAAGGATGTTGTGGCTACCCGACATCCTTTTGTTGTGAAAAAAATGAAACCAGTATTCGCACCAAGCTACTATCCCTCCTTCCGCTGTATCGCCGCCGCCTGCAAGCATTCCTGCTGCGTGGGCTGGGAGATCGACGTGGATGCCGATACCCTCGCCTACTACGATACCGTCACGGGGGAGATGGGAGAGCGCCTTCGCGCCTCCATTGACCGCGAGGTCGACCCGCCCTGCTTCAGGCTCACCCCCGACGAGAGGTGTCCTTTCCTCAACGAAAGCGGCCTCTGCGACCTCATCTGCGAGCTGGGAGAGTCCTCCCTCTGCCACATCTGCGACGATCACCCCCGCTTCCGTAACGTCCTTTCCGACCGCGTGGAGCTGGGTCTGGGCCTCTGCTGTGAGGCCGCCGCAGCACTCATCCTTTCCCAAACAGAGCCCATTTCGGTGGTTGAACTCCCCCCCGATTGGGCCGCCCATGAGCGCCACGCCCACGAGGATCGGGAGGAGCTTGACGACCTCACCGCCTCTCTGATCGTCCACCGCGAAGCTCTCCTCCCCCTGCTCTGCGACCGCTCCCGCCCCCTGTCCGAGCGCATCCGTCACATTTTTGAAAAATGCGACATACACTTGACAGAGAGTGAGACAGCTACCTTCAAGTCCTACGCCTCCATAGCCGCCCTCCTGCGGAATATGGAACGCCTCGATCCCGCTTGGGATAAATCCCTTGATGCCCTGGAGTCGCTGACCGAGGATCCCCTCTCGGAGCTGGACGGGGAGGATGACGTAGCCTACGAAAATCTCGTGTGCTATTTCCTCTACCGCTACATGACCGCCGACGCCACCTACTGGCCCGAAGCGAAGCGCACCCGCACCGCCTTTGCGGTCATCTGTACCGTCATCATCCACGCCATCCACCGCGCCACGGGAGGGAAGGATCTTGACTCCCTCTGCGAGATCGCCCGTATGTTCTCCTGTGAGATCGAGTATTCCGAGGAGAATCTGGAAACACTCATGGGCGAGGTTGAGGACGCCCTTTTCTGATACCAATTTCTAATCTAAAGGAGAATTCCCATGCGTATGGTTCTCTTGACCGCCCTCGGTGTGGGCGGTGCCACCGTCATCGGTGCTTTGATCGGCTTTATCTTTAAAAAAGCCTCCCACCGCTTCTCGGATATCGTCCTGGCCTTCGCCGCGGGAGTCATGCTGGCCGCCGCCGTGCTGGGTCTCGTCATCCCCTCGGTGGAGTACGGCTTTGAAATGTTTGCGTCTGCCACCGGAGATAATGCCGCCATGTCGCCGGTTTCCGCCAAGCTCATTGCCCTGGGCATGACCGTGGCGGGCATCTTCGTGGGCGCCCTCTGCCTCAACCTGGTGGATCGCCTGGTGCCCCACCTCCATAAGATGGCTGACGTGGATCAGGAATCCCACCCCGCGAACCGCAACGCGGGCAAGGTGCTTCTCTTCGTCATGGCCATCGCCATCCATAACCTCCCCGAGGGTATCGCGGCGGGCGTGGGCTTCGGCTCGGGCAACACCGCAGAGGCACTTCTCATCGCGGGCGGTATCGCCCTCCAGAACATCCCCGAGGGTATGGTCATCATCGGGCCTATGCTGGCCGCAGGCATCAAGCCCGGGAAGACCTTCGCCATCGCTCTGGGTACGGGACTGGTGGAGGTAGTGGGTACCCTCATCGGCTACTTCGCCGTCAGCGTCTCCGCCGCCATCCTCCCCTTCGCCCTGGCCTTCGCGGGTGGTACCATGCTCTACATCATCAGCGACGAGATGATCCCCGAGACCCACGCCCACGGATGCGAGCGCGGGGCGACCTACGCCCTGCTGGTGGGCTTCTGCGTCATGCTGATCTCGGATATCATGCTGGGATAAGGCGTATCGGTGTCAACCGAAAACAGAGAAAACCTCTACGTATGCAGAGGTTTTCTTTTTGCTTAGATGATTCAAATTTGGGTTTATCGGTGGAATGCATATCCCTTTCACGAATCAAATACACCAATGGGGAAGGGGCCCCATGGGGCTTTCCTCTATGTTACCCACTATCAATTCTCTTGGCATATCTATGCTTTTTTGAAGGTTTTTGGAGTTCTTAGAACCTTTTTGCAAAAAGGTTCT
>JBGVRH010000107.1:0-2756 GCA_045128275.1 Eubacteriales bacterium
CAGCGGGCATATCGCGCCCAGCGGGCATATCTCGCGCGAAGCGCATATCGCTCGCCGTCAGGCGAAATCAGCCTTTTTGTGAGTTTGCGAGATGCCCTTCGGGCACGATATGCCTTGCAGGCGAGATGTGCCCTTCGGGCGCGATATGCCCTACGGGCGTGACGGGCTCCGCCCGACAACCCCAAATTTAAAATTCTCTCCAAAGGAGTTCACCATGCTGAAAGGTATCCCCAAGATCATTCCCCCCGAGCTTTTGAAGGTCCTCTGCGAAATGGGCCACGGCGACTGTCTTTGCATCGCCGACGGCAATTTCCCCTCGGCCTCTATGGGCAAGGATGCCATCGTCATCCGCATGGACGGCCACGGCGTTCCCGAGATCCTGGACGCCATCCTGACCCTCTTTCCCCTGGATGCCTACGTGGATCAGCCAGCCACCCTCATGAAGCTCATGGAGCGGGACGTGGGACGGGTGGAGACCCCCATCTGGGAGGAGTACGCCGCCATCATCGCGAGACACGACCCCCGCGGCAATGCCGCCATGGGGAACATCGACCGCTTCGACTTCTACGACGAGGCGAAAAAGTGCTACTGCATCATCGCCACGGGCGAGAGTGCTATTTACGCCAACATCATGCTCCAAAAGGGCGTGATCTGAATAGAAAACCATTCGGAGGTATATACAAAATGGCAAACAACCGTTACATCGGACAGTATCCCGTCATCGGCATCCGCCCCATCGTGGACGGCCGCCGCGGCCCCATGCAGCTCCGCGAGTCTTTGGAGCCCCAGGTCTGGGCTATGGCCGAGGCCGCCAAGAAGCTCTTTGAGGAGAATCTCTACTACTCCAACGGCGAGCCCGTGAAGGTGGTCATGGCCGACACCTGCATCGGCCGTGTCCCCGAGACCGCCGCCTGCGCCGACAAGTTCCGCCGCGAGGGTGTGTCCATCACCCTGTCCGTCACCCCCTGCTGGTGCTACGGCTCGGAAACCATGGATATGGATCCCCACACCATCAAGGGCGTTTGGGGCTTCAACGGCACCGAGCGTCCCGGTGCTGTCTACCTGGCCGCCGTGCTGGCAGGCCACGCCCAGAAGGGTCTCCCCGCCTTCGGCATCTACAGTCACGAGGTGCAGGATCTGGATCAGATCACCGACATCCCCGCTGACGTGCAGGAAAAGCTCCTCCGCTTCGGTCGCGCCGCCCTGGCCGTGGCTACCATGAAGGGCAAGTCCTACCTCCAGATCGGCTCCCAGTGCATGGGCATCGCCGGCTCCATCATGGATCAGGATATGATGGAGGAGTACTTCGGCATGCGTGTGGAGTCCGTGGATGAGGTGGAGATCCTCCGCCGCATGGAGGAGGGCATCTACAACGAGGAGGAGTACCGGAAGGCTCTGGCCTGGACCAAGGCCCACTGCAAGGAGGGCCGCGACGATAACCCCGAGTCTGTCCAGTTCCTCGGTGAGGATCGTAAGATCAAGTTCACCGACGCCGAGAAGGAGAAGCAGTGGGAGTTCACCGTCAAGATGTACTGCATCATCAAGGATCTCATGGCGGGCAACCCTGACCTTCCCGATGCCTTCGTGGAGGAGCGCGTGGGCCACAACGCCATTGCCGGCGGCTTCCAGGGACAGCGTCAGTGGACGGATCACTGGCCCAACTGCGACTACCCCGAGGCGCTCCTGTCCTCTACCTTTGACTATCAGGGTGCAAGAGAGCCCTACACCCTCGCCACCGAGAACGATATCCTCAACGGCATGGGCATGCTCATGATGCGCCTGCTCACCCACCGCGCCCAGATCTTCGCCGACGTCCGTACCTACTGGTCGGGTGAGGCCACCGAGCGTGTCACGGGCTACAAGCTGGAAGGGAAGGCCGCCGAGTCCGACGGTATCATCCACCTGCTCAACTCGGGTGCCGCCTGCCTGGATGCCTGCGGTGAATGCACCGATGAGAACGGTAACGCCATCATGAAGAAGTGGTGGGAGGTCACGGATGAGGATATCGAGAAGATGACCGCCGCCACCGTGTGGTGTGAGGCGGGCTTCGACAACTTCCGCGGCGGCGGCTTCTCCAGCCATTACACCACCCGCGCTGAAATGCCCTGCACCATGATCCGCCTCAATCTCGTCAAGGGCCTGGGCCCCGTCCTCCAGATCGCTGAGGGCTGGACGGTCAGACTCCCCGACGAGGTATCCGACAAGCTCATGGAGCGCACCAACCCCACCTGGCCTTGCACCTGGTTCGCACCTCGCTGTGACGGTAAGGAGGGATCTCCCTTCAAGACCGCCTACGAGGTCATGATGAACTGGGGCGCCAACCACGGTGCCATCTCCTACGGCCACATCGGTGCCGACCTCATCACCATGTGCTCCATGCTCCGCATCCCCGTGTGCATGCACAACGTCCCCGAGGAGGACATCTACCGTCCCGCCTGCTGGAACGCCTTCGGCATGGACAAGGAGGGGCAGGATTACAGAGCTTGCGCCACCTACGGGCCGCTGTATAAGAAGCTCTGATCCCGTAACAAAAAATGACCGCCCGCGAATCTCGCGGGCGGTTTTTGGGTTTATGGGGCTTCAAATTTGGGTTTGTCGGGCTGCGCCCGAAATGTAAAATGCAAAATGCAAAATGCAAAATCAAGAACGAAGCGGCGGTACGATAACGGCTTTCGACTATGGATATTCCATACAGGGCAATGCTTTTCGGGTGTTTGATCGAAAAATCTTACCATAAAATAGGCTTTTGCGAAGCA
>JBGVRH010000108.1:0-14913 GCA_045128275.1 Eubacteriales bacterium
ACCTTTTTGCAAAAAGGTTCTAAGAACTCCAAAAACCTTCAAAAAGCATATATATATGCCAAGAGAATTGATAGTGGGTAGCATAGAGGAGACCCCCATGGGGCCCCTTCCCCATTGGTGTATTTGATTTGTGAAAGGGATGTGCACCCCACAGATAAACCCAAATTTGAAAGGAGCCCGCCATGACCTCCAGATCCTCCCGCGTCCTCCCCACCCTGTCCCTTCTCCTTTCTATCACCCCCACCGTCCTCATGCTCATCCTGGTCGCCCTCAGCGCGAGGGGCAACTGGGGCTTTCTGATCCTGGGGGGCATCACCTACCTCGTCTCCGAGCTTGTATGCGGTATCGCCTCCCTGATCCTGGGCATCCTCTGCATCCGTCGGAAATGGGGCAGAGGCCGTGCCGTCACCGCCGTGATCCTGTCCTCCTTGGGGCTGTTCACCACCCTGGAGCTGATCGGCGCGTTCCTTCTGAGAGGGCTGTTCTGATCCATCCCCCCGAAAACAGCAGATCCCCCGCCACGATCCGTGACGGGGGAAATTTTGCGTATGGGGGTATCTTACTTCTGCACGAAGGTGTAGCTGCCGGGCTGCAGCTCGATCTCCAGGCACTTGCCGCAGTAGCAGACCTTGCCGTCGGAGAACTTCTTCTCCACGCCGTTGACGGTGTAGGTCTCGGCGCAGGAGAGCATGGGCAGGTACAGGGTGGTGGCCACGGGGACGGTGCACTCGTAGACGAAGCCGTCGGTGGTATCCCAGTTGGAGACGATGAGGCCGTTTACCGACTCGAAGGAGGTCTTGGCCCACTTGATCAGCTCCTGACCCTCGGGGATCTCCTCGGGCTTTCTGGTATCGGGCTTGGGCTGGAGGATGGGATGGGCGAAGCCGGGAGCCTCCTCGGTGGTCTCGATGCCCGCGACGTGGCGGTACATCCACTCCTGAATGGCACCGTAGGCATAGTGGTTGAAGGAGTTCATTCCCACGTTACCGAAGCCCGTCGCCTTGGTGTAGGAGTTCCAGCGCTCCCAGATGGTGGTCGCGCCCTGGTAGATGCTGTACAGCCAGGAGGGATTCTCGGTCTGGAGGAGCAGGGAGTAGGCCAGGTTGTTCTCACCGAACTCGGCCAGCACCTCGTTGAGGATGCAGGTGCCCACAAAGCCCGTGGAGAGCTTGTAGCCGTTGTCGATGATCTTCTGCTTCAGAGCGGCCACGGCGGCGGGACGCTTGTCCTCGTCCAAAAGACCGATGCGCAGAGCCAGCAGGTAGCCGCACTGGGTGCGGTTCTCGGGGTTCAGCTCGCCGTTTGCATCGCAGTACAGGGTACGGAAGTGATCCCGCACCTTCTTGTAGGTAGCCTTGTAATGCTCGGCGCGGTCGGTCTTGCCGAGGGCCTTGGACATAGCCTCCATGTACATGCAGTCAAGGGCGTAGTAGGCCACGCAGATGAGGCGGGCATCGGTGCCCTCGTAGGCCAGCCAGTCACCGTAGTGAGGATTGGGAGCGTTCATGTTGGCACCCTCCAGCCAGCCCATGTACTTCTCCATGGACTCATAATGCTCGCGGACGATGGTCACGTCGCCGTACATCTTCCACATGGTGTAGGGCACGATGATACCCGCATCGCTCCAGGCCGCGCCGCCGAAGCCGACCACGCGGACAGTAGGGATGACGTCGGGATACACGCCCGCCTCGTTCTGGGAGTCGCGGGCATCCTGGAGCCACTTGTGGAAGAAGCCGTCCACCATGGCGTTGTAGGCGGCGGTACCGCAGAAGGCCTGGGTGTCACCCGTCCAGCCCAGACGCTCGTCGCGCTGAGGGCAGTCGGTGGGAACCGACAGGTAGTTGCCGCGCTGACCCCAGATGATGTTGGAGATGAGCTGGTTGACCACGGGATGGGAGGTCTCCATCTTACCCGTCTCACGGGTAGCCGAGCCGATGACGGGGCAGGCCAGGCCGGTGAACTCCACGTCCTCGGTGGCGGTGATCTCCAGGTAGCGGAAGCCGAAGAAGGTGAAGGTGGGGCAGTAGGATTCGCCCTCGTCCGCGCCCTTCAGCACGTAGTAGGCCTTGGCCTTGGCGGAGCGGTAGTTGATGGTGTAGATAGAGCCCTCGGGATTGTCGTTGCCGCGGGACTCCAGACCCGAGTCGTTGAGCATCTCGCCCACGCGGATCTGCACGGTGGTGCCCTTGGCACCCTTGACAGTGAAGGTAGGCCAGCCAACCATGTTCTGACCCAGATCAATGACGGCGGACTCGCCCTTGGCCAGCTTGAAGAAGTCCTCGCCCTTGGACTCGCGCACCACGTGGATCTTACCGTAGTCCGAGCCGTTGTCCTCGGTGCCGTTGTAGATCACGATGGTCTCGGGAGTACGGGTCAGGCCTTCTCTGACCATGATGGTGGGGCCGATGTGAGGGGTCACGAAAATATCGTAGCTCTCGGTGGTGACGGCATCCCAATTGACACAGTTGCAGCCCTTGGACAGTCCCTTCAGGGTAGGCAGATTGGCATCGTACAGCTCGCCGTCCCAGATGTCGGAGGCGCGGATGGCGCTGCCCCAAGCGGCCTGCCAGGAGTCGTCGGTGTACAGAACCTTCTGACCCTCGCCGTCCACCAGATGGATAGCGGCCAGCAGGGAGATGTGGGTCTCACCGTATGTACCCAGGGAGATACGGCCGTTCCACCAGCCGGGAGCCACGGCGATCAGCAGGGTGTTCTCCCCCTCGGTCAGGTAGGGAGCCAGATCGTAGGAGTAGTACAGGACTCTCTCCTTGTAATCCGTCCAGCCGGGCTTCATCTCGTCGAAGACCTCCACGCCGTTCTCGTCGAGGCGGCCCACGCGGCGGCCGTTGACCCAGATATCGAACACGCCCAGGGCGGTGGCGTCCACACGGGCGGCCTTGAGGCTGTTTACAGTAAACTGCTTGCGGAACAGGGCGATACCGCCCACGTCAGCGATGGGAGCGAACTGGTCGGCGCGGCCCAGGGCGTTCTCCCAGGGGTTCTTCTTCTCGGCATCCACGGGAGTGGGGTTGGCATAGGTGATCCACTTGCCAAGACCACCGGTCATTTGATCCTTGCTCATAATTTCAGATTCCTTTCAAAAAGTACCGACACGAAGGGGTCGGCAGGGGGGAGGCAGACTCACGCCGCCTTCGGAGATAGTATACCATATCTTTCAATAATATGCAAGGTCTTTTGTGAGAAAAATACCAAAATATCGCAAATATGCCCCTGTCCCACGGTCTCCCATAGGACAGGGGCTACTTTTTTGGGGGATCACTGCCCCAGACGCTCATGCTCCCGCGTCACGGCATGGATGATCCATCCTCCCGTCATCTCCAGACGGAGGATCGAGGAATCGCAGGGGCGGGGATGGACGGGGATCTTCAAGAGCCGATCCTCCATGCTCCCTCTGTATTCCCCGAGAAGCACCTCCTCGGGCTCCTCGCCATAGCGGATCCACACCCGCAGGACACCGCCGCTCTCCCCCGTGGCGCGGATGCACACCTCGGTGAGACGGTAGCCCTCGGGCTCGCCAAAGTGGTCGGGCGGGAAGGTGGCCGATGCCGTCACAGCCCCCGTGACCACCCGCTCGTCGAAGGGACAGACAGGATCCCGACCGTCCGAGGAGGTCTTCCAGATCCTTCCCTCCCCGTCCTGGAAAAAGATAAAGCCGTCCTTGCGGGCCATGTGAGCCGCCGCGAGACCATCCTCGGGGTACCATTCCCCCTTGGCGGGAAGGAACAGGCTCATCTGTGTCCCCTTCCCCGCCGTGACCGACAGGTAGTAGGCCTCTCCGTCACTTCCGCCACAGGCGGCGGTCACCGTCCTTCCGTCCCAGGCAGAGACCCGCTCGGCCTCCTGCCCGCAATAGCGGTACACTCCGCCGTGGGAGGCATAGTAGAGGGCACCGTTCACCTCGCACAGGCTCCCCGCCATGGACTCGGGAATGCCCACGCCCCCGTTGTCGTGCAGGACAAGACTGTCCGAGCGACTGCCCAGCAGCTTACAGATGCGATCCTCCTTGAAGAACACCACGTATCCCTGCCAGGGCATCAAGGCGGTAAAGTCCCCCTCGCTCCCGCTCTTCAGGATCACGGGATGGGTTCCCTCGCCGTCGGAGTAGCTGAAGAAATCCGTGGCACTTCCCGCCGCGCTGACGTAGACCTCCCGCCCTCTGATGCCGTAGACCCGATCCCCGCAAATACAGACCGACTCCAGAGCAGGCACCTCCCGACAAAAGCGCACGGTGCTGGTGTAGGTAGTGTCGAAATACACCGCCAGGGTCGCCACCTGTCCCCACAGCTTGATGATGTGGAAGTAGCCCGAGGGAGCAGGGGTCACGTCGTCCTCGTTGATGATGCGCAGACAGTCCCCCGCCTCAAAGCCCAGCCGCTCCCAGCTCATGCCCTGGGGCAGGGTCACGGTGTTCCCTTGGATCATCACCTGCTCCACAGCTCCCGTGTCCAGCTCCAGGGGAGTAGGCATACCCAGGCCCTCGGTCATGCGGAGCTTGTCGGGATAGATGTAGAGCCGACCGTCAAAGACCGCAAAGCTCTTGGGGGTATCGCTGACCGTCCCCAAAAGATGGAGATTCAGGCCGTCGGCGGTGGAGTACAGCTCGGTTCCGCGGACGAAGACCAGACAGCCGTCGAACCACACCATACCGTTGGGCTTGCCGAGCCCCTGCCCGCGGTGGAAAAGCCCTCGGGGAGGGCGGCTAGCCAGACAGGGGGCGCGATGGGGAGAAAGATCTTCCCCCTTGGCGATGAGATCTCCGCCGCCAAAGGGAGTGGAGCAACCGCCAAACGAGGTGATCCGCTCCACCTCCCGTCGGGTGGAACGGCTCAGCCGCTGGGGCAGGTAATCGTCAAAAGAGCCATCACCGTATCGCTTGTTCATGCGCTTCCCTCCTCTCGGCTCTGCTCATAGGGAGCTACCGAGACCGCCTCGGCAGGGCGTTCCAGCTCCCCCAGAAGATGCTCCAGCTCCTCGGTCAGCCGTCCCAGGTAGGTCTCTATATGGGCTACCCGCTGCTCGACACTCCCTGAGCCAGAGGGTACAAACCGCCCGCATTTCAGAATCAGCTTCTCCATAAGCCACCTCCCAGGGCCGCGGTATGTGCCCGCTTCCATTCACGGCGATGGTCCAGAAGAAAGAACCCACCGCCCTCCGCAACCAATGCCCCCGAGCCGGGAGCGTCGCTCACGGGCAGCTCGGCTACGTCCTCCTCGGTGTCGCAGAGGTACAGACGGCGGAACACCGTCATGCCCTGGCCATCCCGCAAAGGGGTCTTGGCCTGCTCCAGTACCGAATACATGGTCACGCCCCCCTTCTCTTGAGATACTTACCGTAGTCCCGATAGGCCGCGTTGAAGAGGGCGGCGGTGTTCTCGTAGCGAGCCGCGTTCCCGCCTACGTAGTCCATCATGGCCATGAGATACAGCCAGTAGATACGGTCGTAGGGATGGGGCGCGGTCAGCAGGGTGTCCACGGGGGTTTCGGTATCGAAATCCGCGCCGCCGTCGGGGGCTTCGTCCAGAAGCTCCACCCGCACCCGCCCCTCGGCCTCCCCCAGAAAGCGGAGCTTGACCGCAGGCGGCAGGCTGTTGGGCATGACGGTATCCACGAAATTCATACAGGATTCAATGGTCATATAGTCTCCTTTCCAGTAACCCCTCCCATGATTCCACGGGAGGGGAGAGTATGGTTTGAGGGGAAGATCAGCCCGCCGCCAGCTCGGATTCGCGGAAGCGGTTCTGCTCCGCCTCCAGATACTCGGCGGTCTGCATATCCTGGATCTCGGACTGATCCAGCACCAGGGCGAACTTGCGCTTGATCTTCACCCATTCGCCGCGCTTGATGACGCAGTTGTGGCCGTTGACCGCCACGTAAACGTCATCCTTGTAGCGGTCGTTGTCACGGAACAGCTTCACCGCCACGTACTCGTTCAGATACGCCTCGGTGTCCTTGACGGACATAGGCGCGTTGGCCTTTGCATTACTCATTTGTGTTCTCCTTTTCGCTATAATGGTAGGGATCCTGCGATTCAAATTTGGGTTTGTCGGGCGGAGCCCGTCACGCCCGTAGGGCATATCGCGCCCGTAGGGCATATCGCGCCCGAAGGGCATATCTCGCCTGCAAGGCATATCGTGCCCGAAGGGCATCTCGCAAACTCACAAAAAGGCTGATTTCGCCTAACGGCGAGCGATATGCGCTTCGCGCGAGATATGCCCGCTGGGCGCGATATGCCCGTTGGGCACGATATGCCCTTCGGGCGTAAACGCACCGCTAAACCCCAATTTTTCCCCAAGGAGCCTTCATCCGAAAGCCCCTCGGGGTGGGGATCCCCCCTGTTTTCTCAGTTCGCCCCGGACTCGAAGGTAGAGGCGGTCTCGATACGCACCATGAAGGCCTCCACCAGACGGACGGTGACCTTGGATGCCTTCCAGCCCACGGTGGCGCGCTGGTTCAGAGGATCAGAGGTGCCGGCAGAGCCCAGCTGCTTGACGATGTGCTGAAGCCCCTCACCCCCCAGCTGGGTGGTGCCGTAGGCGTTGTCACCCATGATGAGGGTGGCGTAGACATCACGGCCCTCGGCACCCGCCTCACCGGGATAGATCACGGTCTTGTCGGCGCAGGTGATGGGCAGGATGGTGGTCTTGGTGGAGTCGGTGTACAGGGTCATGGTGTCGGCGGTGTTGGTGCCGACGAAACCGCGCTGACCGCCGATCAGCACCCAACGGCCGGCCAGCTCGTCCTTGGCGATGCCCTTGGCAGAACCCGCGAACTTGACGTTGGCCGTACCGTTCACCGCGCCGTCCACGGTCAGAGTACGGGCATCGGAGGCCAGGTCGGAGGCGTGGAAGATCTTGGCCTCGGAGGACTCGATGAAGCGGACGCCCTCGATCTTACCGATCTCGCCCTCAAAGATGTGAGCGGGGTCGGCGTACTGGTTGGGGTACTTCCAGGAGGGGTCGTTCATCAGATCGTAGGACACGTCGGGATGGATGATGGCCACGTAGGAGCCGTTGATCTTCTCGGCGTTCTGGGACTTGAGGAAGCGGACCGCGCGGCGGATGCAGTCCACGGTCAGGTAGTGGTTGCCGGAGGTCTTACCGCCGGTCAGCAGGTAACGGGCAGAGACAGCGTTCTCACCGTACTGCACGTTGGTCCCCCCCGCCAGCACCTCGCGGGAGATGGTGTCCAGGGTACGGCCCGCCTGGGCGCCCAGGAGCTTGGTGGCCATACAGAGATTGTTGTCCACGGCAGAGAGCAGGAGCAGATCGGTCAGCTCCACGTAACCGCCGTACTGGGCCACGGTGGCCTCCACCACGCTGACCCGCAGGTTCTGCCCGTCGGGGGTCACACCCTCGGTGATAGGGGTCATGCGCTTGGGCAGGGGATCGTACTTGCGGAAGGAGATGGTCTTGGCGCCGCGGGGGATGCGGTGCTTCTGGGCGAAGAGATCGTGAGCCAGGTAGGGCTCGGCGTTGTCGATCAGATAGTCGCTGTAGTAGGTCTGCATCTCAGCGGACAGACCCTCCCCCGCGCCGTAGGGAGTCACCTCACCGGTGACGTTGTTGGATACGCCCTCGGTGCCCTGCACGTGGGTACCGGAGGCGAAGCGCTGCAGAAAATCGCAGTTCATAATGACAGAATTCATGGGATTCCTCCTGTAAAAATTAAAGTTTGACGGTTTCGCCGTTCTCGGCCCGCTTGGCCAGCATGGCTCGCTCTCTGCGGGTCAGACGGTTCACCGCGGGATGCATACGGATCCCCGCGCCGCCGCCGGTCCCCACCTCAGACGGCCTCTGCCCACGGGCGCGGATGTGACCCAAGAGCCGCTCCTCGGTGGAACGCACGGCATCGGCCACAGCCTCCGCCACCGCCGCCGATACGGCCTCGGTCACACGCGCCTCCAGAGCGTTGGCCACACGCTCCTCCACGACCTCGTCCAGATGGACGGCCTCGTAGAGCTGGCGCAGGGTAGGCTTGACCTCGCCCCGCAGCATGGCACCCAGAACGGGATGCGCCATCTCGGCGGTCAGATCGAATCCGGGGTAGACCGCCCGTACCCCCTCGGCCTCGGTGAGAAGGGCCGCGTCAAACGCGGGAGCCGCCTCAGACGAGGCCGCCTCCTCCGAGACCTCCGCCGCCGCAGATACGGTCAGCTCGGGACTTTCAGCTTGGTTCATGCTTGTTTACCTCTCTTTTTCCGATAGTGGGAACATCCAGCGTCACGAAGGCGGGATAGCAGGCGGCGATGAGGGAAAGCCCCGCCAAAGTCACGTCAAAGCCCGCTACGTCCCTGCCGCCAAGCCCGCGGGTGACCACCCGCAGCTCTCCGTCTCCCTCGCTCACCTCCAAGTGGGGAGCTTCCCCACCGAGGGAGGATGCCTCCGCCGTCGCGATCGGCGAAAGCCCCTCCAGGTAAGCGACAAAGCCGTACAGCAGAGCCGATACCCCCGCGCAGACGATATCCTGCCCGTGGGGCGCGTAGCCCGCGTGACCGTGGGCCTTCAGCTCCATCCCCCCATCCCGCCGAGTGACCCGAATGCGGATCATGGACGGGCCTCCGAGGTCGCTCCGTCTCCATTCCGGATCCCGGCTCGCAGGGAGTCGATCCCCTCAAAGTCCATGCCCGCCAGAGCCCTCTCGGCCGCGTCCCTGTTGTTGGGATCGAACAGCCCCGCGCGGTACAGCTCCAGAAGAAGCTGATTGCGTCCCGCGCGATCCAAAGGATTCTCCCGCTCGGCACGAACCTCGATATCGAAGGCGGGGTGACGGTACAAGGCTAAACCGTCGGCTCCCTCCCCCGTGATCTCGTCCTGCAAGCCTGTATTGGAATAGCAGACGAAGCGTCGCCCGCCGTTCTCGCCCACGATGCGGAACCACCGCACCCCGTCGTAGAACTGGCGGATCAGCTCGATGACCTGCCTCATGATCTGTGTATAGGCGCGGTGAGAGCCGGCGATCATGTCGCGGCTGCCCTTCGCCCCCGCCTCCTGTAAGGCCTCGATGGCCTGGGCGGCAGTCACCCCGCCCGAGGTGGAGCCCTGGGAAACGTCGCGGTTGCCCGTGGTCTCCTTCAGCTCGTCGATCTTCATCTTCCGCACCTCGGTCAGCATCCCGTCCATGGGGGACAGGGTGATCTGGCGGAGCTTCTCCTCATCGATATCGCCCTCCACCTCAATAATGCGGCGGTCGGGATCCAGGAATTCCCGCTCGTTGATGCCCAGGGAGCGCTTGGCCCAGTAGCGGACGCGGCTGGCGGCATTGGCGTACTCCAGGATGTGGCCGTCCAGCTCGTCAATGTAGCCCTGGGGGTTCCGCCCCACCGCGATGAGGCCGTACCCCGCAGGAGTCCCCTCCTCGGGGTAAAGGATATCCAGCACCACAGGGTACAGGCCGTGATCGTACCACCCCCGCTCGGCGTAGGCGGGATCGTTCTCGGAGGCGTACAGCAGCACGTCCCCCGTGAACTTGGCATAGTGGAGGATGGTCTTTCCGGCGGCGTTGACCCGCTTGTAGTACCAGTCCACCACGGCGGTCTTCTCGGCAAGACCCTCGTTGCCCCCCAGGTAGCTGCCACCCATGTCGGGGGTGAACAGGGAGCCGTCCTCCCGCATGGCCGCCCGCTTTTCCTTCAGATGGGGGTAGCGGGCGATCAACGCCTCGGTGTCGCAGAGCCCTACCAAAAAGAGGTTAGGACTCTCCTGAATATCGCGGGCATCAGGCTCCCAGAAGAGGTTCAGCACGTCCACCCGCTTGATGTCAATGTCTCCTACTCCGTTCTCCAGAGCGGGATTCCAGAACACCCCGTAGGCGGCCATGCCGTGCTTGAGCTTGCTCCATACGTTGTCGGAATAAGTCTCCCCGAACTCGCACCGCTGGGTGATGACGGGAAGAATATCCGACAGCATGGACGCCTCCGCCTCGTCTCCCGGCTCCCGGGGAAGGATCGAGCAGACGGGCATAGCGTCGCAGAGGTCGGCGTGCTTGTTGCAAATGCTGCTGAAGAGCCAGGCCGAAACAGGCCGCGCCCCCCTCCCCGCCACAGCACCGCCGCCGTGTCGGCTTCTCCACCAGGCCGCCTCCTCGCAAAGACGGCTGTCCAGACGGGACTTCCCCGTCCGATAGCGATCCAGAGTCTCGGCCGCCAGCTTGACATCCCCGTCGGTCAGCCTCACCGCCTCTTGATGGTCATTGTGATTCATGTTTGATGATCCTTTCATGATTACTTTTGATTGGACAGAAATCCAAATTGGGGTTTGTCGGTGTCTTCGCTCCCGAAGGGCGTCGTTCCTTTCCGTTGCGCCATCGGGCGCACATCATTTGCCCCAAAGGGGCAACATCATTTCACCGCGGTTTTCCGCGGTGAACATCATTGCGCCTGCGGTTCCGTCCGCGGCGCACATCATTTGCGATTTATCGGTCACAGACCGATAAATCGCAAATTTTTCCCCGCGTAAGGCGCATATCCGCGAGATTCTCCACCCGCCAGATCCAAGGGATCGTCGCAGGGCCGCGTAACGGCGGTCGAGCGCATCGGCGGCGCGCAGGGATTCTCCATGCACACGTACCGACATTCGTCGTAGATATGATCCTCCCCGTCGGTGTCCACGTCCTCCACGTTCACCTGGCTGTAGACCAGGGAGGGGATGGTGCGGATGAAATGCTTGCAGGTAGAGAAAACGTAGAGCATGGGAATCCCCCACCCGTCAAAGGCCAGACGGTTGTGAAGCTGAGCCTTACCCGCCGAGCGGGTGTTGTCGGCCTTGTCCCAGTAGACCCCCTCTCTCTCCATCAGCTCCCCGATGGACTCGCCGCCGTTGCGCTGGTAGATGGCGGGATCCGCCACCCCGTGGATCCTGCGCCCCATAAGGTTGGGATCCTCGGACTCCACAAGACGGATCATGCGGGCAATCTCGTCGGCGTTGCGGCAGATACCCGTGTTGGGAACAGGCCGCCCGTTCCCGTCGGCGCGACAGCCGTACAGCTCGCGGATGCGGTAGAGCCGCCCATCGTGATCCACGGCGTACCAGCCCACCGAAAAGGGTCGGGTGTAGCCCCAGTCGAAGCCCCGCCAGATGCTCCAGGTCTTGGGAATGCGGAAGGGAGAGATGACGTGGGTACCCACCCGATCCCCGTAGTGGGCGGGATCGTTGCGCCACTCGGTAAAGACCTGACCCGAGAAGGAGTCCCAGTCCCCGTAGAGCAGAGCCTTCCGCTCGGCCTCGGGAAGGGAGGCCAGCCGCGTCAGATAATCGGGATCGTTGCGGAGGAGGATCCCATTGTCAAACACCGTGGACGGCACGAAGATGCGGGACTTGTGCCGAGCCTCCTCACGGCCGTCGGGGTAGCGTACCTTCACCTCCTCCCACACCGTGCTCATGGGGGGCGCGGGGGTGATGAACCGCTCCTTGACCCACCCATGCCCCACCCCGCCGGGGTTGGCGGTGGCGCGGATGTAGCACCGCGTCCCGGGGCCGTTGGGGCGGTTGCGGGAGAACAGGTAGCTGTACTCCTCCCAGGTGAACTGGGTCAGCTCGTCAAAGGCGATGAAGTCGTAGGCCTGACCCTGGTAGTTGAAGCGATCCGCCGCGTGAGGCAGACTCCCGAAGATGATCTTCGCCCCCGAGGAGAACCGCCAGGTGTGGGAGGTGGCGTTGTATACCGCCCCCCTGTCCACCAAGGGGTAGTACCGTAAGGACTTCTCCACCAGCTCGCTGAGCTGGGGATGGGTCTTGCGGAGGATCAAGCCCTTGTAGTAGGGGATGTCCACCTGCCGCAGAGCCTCCAGCACCAGGGCATCGGACTTTCCTCCCCCCGCCGCCCCGCCATACAGGGCCTCGTCCTCGGGCCGCGCCATGAACAACGCCTGCCTGGGCTGGGGCCGCCAGATCACGGGGGACTTACACGCCTCCCCGCGGCTCATGCTTCCCCACCCCCTCTGTCGGGGAGATCATCCTTGGCGGGAGGGCAGGTCGGCTCCGCCAGGGGCGGGTAGTCCACCACCCCGCAGAGTGCCTCCTCCCCCTCCTCCCGGGGATGCTCACTCCAGCGGGCGGGGTCGCGGTTGTTGAGATAGTAGGCACAGACCCGCACGTCGGCGGGGATATGAACCTCCTCAAAGCCGGGCTCCAGCACCTCCTTTTCGGTGACCTTCTTCCCCGTGTCGGGATCGTAGTCCACCCGCTTGAGCTTGAATGACTTCTTGAGCCGCACCTTGTAGCCGCAGGCGCGGCGGTAGAGAGCGTCCTCCACCTTTTTGCAGCGGGTGGCATCCTGACGGGAGAGAGCATCCGACTCCGAAACACAAGCCTCGTCGGGAGCGCGGATCGGTCTGTCGGTCATGCTCACGCCTCCTCTCCCTTGTCCAGGCGGATGACGTATTCATCCCCCTCGCGGGAGACGGTGCAGGTAAAGCTGTCCAGAGCCTTGGTGATGTCGGAGGCCTTGACGCGGATGGTGTCGGCCTTGATCAGGGTCAAAAGATACCCCAGCCAGGCGTGGTAGAGCTTCAGCGTCTCCTCCACGGCGGCGGGGAGGAGCTTGTAGCGGGGATCATGCTTGGGATGCTTCATCATGTCGGGCGTACTTCCTTTCGTAGTAGTGGTCGAGGGCCTGCTTGATCATGCAGAGCTTGTAGCCCTCGGGATGGGCGCAATATCGGTAAATGATCTCGCGGCGGGATCCCTTGTCGGGGAAACGGAATCGGGCGCACTCGCAGTACACCACGCCCTTGCCGCGGTCACGGTCAAAGTAGGGACAGATCCCCTCGTGCGGGTTCTGCTCCTCCGCGACGGAAGAAGCAGACACCGCCGCGCGGTCGGTATCGGTCTGGGTATGCGGATCCATGGGCATAGGCAGTCTCCTTTCTGTTGGTTGGTTGGCGGTCGTAGTCAAGTTTCCTTAACTTGCACCCAGTATAGCATACTCCCCCGCGGTTTGTCAAGCCAAGTTTTTAAATTTATTTAACTTTTTTTGCCGGATCCCCTTGACAACTCCCCCGCCATCCTGTATAATGAAAGCAGCAAAGCCCGAAAATCCACCATGCAGAAAGGGAAAACATGGATATATTCAAGGATCGCCTCACCGAGGCCATGGCCCTGCGCGGTATGCGCGCCTCGGAGCTGGCCAAACGAACAGGACTCTCCAAGGCCCGCATCAGCCAGTACGTCCACGGCAAGTTCATCCCCAAGTCCGACGCTATCCTCACCATTGCCGAGGTCCTGGGCGTCTCGGAGCTGTGGCTCATGGGCAAGACCGCCTCTATGGAACCCACACGCCGCGCCGAGTTCCCCTGCCCCGAAAACGTCTCCCCCCTCCGCCTCTGCCGCTACCCCATCCTGGGCGAGATCGCCTGCGGAGCTCCCATTCTCGCGGTGGAGGATCCCGACGCAGGCTACGTCACCGCCGCCGAAACCAACGCCGACTTCTGCCTCACCGCCAAGGGCGACAGCATGATCGGTGCACGCATCTTCGACGGGGACGAGGTCTTCATCCAGCAGACCGACCTGGTGGAGAACGGCGAGATCGCCGCCGTGGTGGTAGACGGCGAAGCCACCCTCAAGCGGGTCTACTACTACCCCGAGGAGGAAAAGCTCATCCTATCCCCCGAGAATCCCGCCTACGAGCCCCTGGTCTTCGTGGGCAGAGAGCTGGCCGACATCCGCATCCTGGGGCGGGCCGTGGCATTCCAAGCCAAGCTGCGGTAAACGCAAATTGCCGTTTAACAGTCTGAAGCCCGACAAACCGCAACAGAAAAAAAGACGAGTGAAAAGATACAATGGGAAGCCTTCGTTCTCCTCTAACATTTTTAAATCGAAATGGACAGATCCGAAGGATCTGCACCTCCACTCTTCACTCTTCACTCTTCACTCTTCACTCTTCACTCATATTTCCCTTCCCTCCCTTCCCCATTTTTCTCGCCCCCCTCATGGTATCCTAAAGGTAACTCAACCGAAAGGAGCCGCCATGAAGATCCTCCCCCTCCTGCTGACCGCCTCCCTCTGTCTCCCCCTCGCCGCCTGCACCGCCATCCCCCCCGATCCTCCCCCGACCGAGACCACGGCCGACACCACCGACCTGACCGCCGCCCTCATAACCTGCCAAGCCCGGCTCACCGAGCTGCAAGCCGCCCTCCTGTCGGTCAAGGAGGAGAGCTTCATCCAAAAGACCGAGTACGAGGCCCGTATCCGGGATCTCCTGGAGGAGATCGCCGCCCTGGAAGCCCGCCTGGCCCTGTCTCATGACCCCGAGCCCCCCACCGACCGCCCCGTGTCGGTCATCCCCCAACAGCCCCCGACAGACTCCTCCGAGACCGAAAGCCCCGCTACGACCGCCTTCCATTTCGAGATGCGGGACGGCCACGCGGTCATCATCGCCTATCTCGGTGACGAGCCCCACGTCAGAGTTCCCGCCGCCATCGAGGGCTACCCCGTCACCGCCATCGAGGAGAACGCCTTCAAATCCACCTCGGTGGTCACGGTAGAGCTTCCCTACTCCCTCACCCACATCGGCTGGTTCGCCTTCGCGGACTGCCCAAGCCTCACCGCCGTCACCCTCCCCGCCTCGGTGGAGAACATCGGCTACGGAGCCTTCGACGGCTGTACCCACCTCACCCTCATCTGCCCCGCCGATTCCTACGCCGCGCAGTACGCCCAAAGTTTCGCCATACCGCATAAAGAAGAATAGCAGGCAATCGCGATGTGCTTCAAATTTGGGTTTAGCGGTGGGATGCACATCCCTTTCACGCATCAAATATACCAATGGGGAAGGGGCCCCATGGGGGTCTCCTCTATGCTACCCACTATCAAATCTCTTGGCATATCTACTCTTTTTGAAAGTTTTGGGGATTCATAAGGGACTTTTTCAAAAGTCCCTTATGCGGGGGACAGGGGCAGAG
>JBGVRH010000109.1:0-3046 GCA_045128275.1 Eubacteriales bacterium
GAGGGGGCCCCCGCTGGGGCCCCCCCGCGGGAGGGGCAAGCCCCTCCCCTACCGCACGATGTAACATACCGACAAACCCCAATTTGAGATCTCCAAAGTAAGGAGTACGTTATGTCATTTTCATCGGATATCCGCGACGAGCTGGGGCTGCTTCCCATCAAGCCTCTGTGCTGCCGCCGTGCTTACCTCTACGGGCTGATCTACGGCGCGGAGGTGGAGGGGGACAGGATCACCGCCGTCTTTCCCGTGGTGAAGGAGGCCGCCTACCACCCCCACGAGCAGGCCGTCAGCCTCATCCATACCCTGTTTTCCCGCGAGGCGACCGTGACCCACGAGTCCCGCGGGGCCCATCGCTACGCCCATCTCTCCTTCGAGTACAAGGCCGCCGCCAGGAATCTCCGCGCCATCGCCGATCTCCCCGAGAAGGAGGCCGAGTGCGAGACTCTTGGCCGCTACATGGGCTTCAAGTGCGAGCATTGCGCCGCCCACTTTTTGCGGGGAGTCTTTATCTCCTGCGGTACGGTCAACGATCCCGCCAAGTCCTACCACTTGGAGATCAAGCTCCCCGACGACGGACGCATCGAGCCTCTCTCCATCCTCCTGGCCGAATCGGGCTACGAGACGGGACGGACGAGCCGTAACGGTAAGGCGGGTCTGTTCTGCAAGAGCGGCACCGTCATCCAGGAGCTTCTGGCCTTTGTGGGAGCGACCTCCTCGGTGTTCCATTTCTTCAACGCCCAGATCGAGCGCTCCATCCGCAACGACGAGAACCGTGCCACCAACTGCGTTACCGAGAACATCAACCGCGCCATCCGCACGGGAGCTAAGCAGCTGGCCGCCATTCAGTATCTGGAGGATCACGATCTCATCCCCGCCCTCCCCGAGGAGCTTCAGTTCACCGCCCGCCTGCGGCTGAACAACCCCGACATCACCCTCTCCGAGCTGGCGGAGCTTCACTTCCCGCCCGTGTCCAAGTCGGGGGTGTACCATCGGCTGGAGAAGGTCATGGCGTTTTATGAGAAAATGTCGAGGCAATAAAGACAGGCACCTCACGGCTGTGGGGTGCCTGCTTATTTTACGGAATGATGACGCGGAGGAGATGCTCATGCAGTAATCGCCGTATTTTTGGTGGGTCTCGTAGATGGCGCGCTCGTCGCGTTGGTTGTATAGGGTGATGATGTCGGTATCCTTCATAGATGCCTCCTTTCGGCGGGGGATGGGAGTCTCTTCACCTGTATTCACGATATTTCGGAGGAAATCTGCCGCGAAATCCGAAAAAATTTGAATTTCAAGGTGATATTTTTGTTTTCATCTTGCAATTCTTCGTAAAATATTATATAATATACAGGATCATTTGTCAAGGAGGTGGCTGCCGTGTCGGTCGATGCCTGGAATCAACTGGAAGAACGCTGTCGGGACTGCCAGGGCTGTCCCTTGGGAAAGACCCGCACTAATTTGGTTTTCGGCGTGGGCAACCGCGAGGCGGATCTCATGTTCGTGGGTGAAGCCCCCGGACAGGCCGAGGACGAGCAGAGCATCCCCTTCGTGGGCGCGGCGGGTAAGCTCCTCGACCGCTACCTCTACGCCGTGGGCATTCCCCGGGAGTCGGTGTACATCGCCAACATCCTCAAATGCCGTCCTCCCATGAACCGCGACCCCCTCCCCGAGGAGGAGGATGCCTGCATCGGCTATCTCCGCGAGCAGGTGAGACTCATTCAGCCCAAGATCATCGTCTGCCTGGGGCGCATCTCGGCCATGCGGCTGATCAAGCCCGACTACCGCATCACCCGCGAGCATGGGCAGTTCATCCGCAAGGGCGGCGTGCTCATGACCGCCGTGTACCATCCCGCCGCGCTGTTGCGTGACGGCAGCAAAAAGGAAGATATGCTGCTGGACTTTGAGCGCATCAAGGAGCAGCTGGATCAACTGACTAAAGCGTAATATCCCGAAAGGAACCGAATATGAATTTCACCGCATTACTCACCATCATCGCCACCCTGTTCCTCCTCATGGCCTGCGGCTTCTTCGCCCGCAAGAAGGGGATCATTGACGACGTAGCCTCCAAGCGTCTCTCCACCCTCATCATCAAGATCGGCCAGCCCATGATGATCATCTCGGCTTTGACCGAGGCGGAATTCTCCTACGAGAACCTGGGAGACGGCTTCCTGTATATCGGCATCGGCATCATCTTTCACGCCGTCATGGGCGGCTTGGCCTTTTTCTTGTGTAAGGGCTTCAAGGATCTGGACGAGCGCAAGATCACCGAGTTCTCCCTGATGTTCGTCAACGGCGGCTTCATCGGCTTCCCCATCCTGGAGGCTCTCTTCGGGGCAAAGGGGCTGTTCCTGGCGGCATTCTTCAACATCAGCTTCCACCTGTTCATCTGGTCCTGGGGCGTGGCCATTCTCGCCCGCAAGCGCTCGGATATCAAGCTGACCGTCCGCAAGATCTTCATCAATCTGGGGTCGATCCCCTGCCTTATCGGTGTTCTGATCTACATGCTGGTCATTCCCTTCCCGGGCTTTGCCCTCCCCGCCTTCCTGTCCAAGTTCTTCCTGTACCTCTCCAACCTCTGCACCCCCATCTCGGTACTCATTACGGGCGCTCTTCTGGCCACGAGGACTCCCAAGCAGATCTTCGGGTCGGGCAAGATCTACTACTTCTCCGCCATGAAGCTCCTCGTGCTACCCTTGATCGTCTGCGTCATCTGCAAGCTGATCGGACTTCCTCAGGATATGACCCTCTTCGTCACCGTCGAGGCGGCGCTCCCCGCGGCCTCCTCCATCACCATGTTCTCCGAGATCTACGGTCTCAACTCGGGCTACGCCTCCCAGACCGTGGGCACCTCCTCCTTGCTCTCGGTGGGGACGCTGCCGCTGGTACTGCTGGCGGCGCAGTGGATCGTCTCACTATAATCCCTTGACCCATAGACCGATTGGTCTGTGGGTCTTTTCTTGTGGAGAGAAAATTGGGGTTTAGGGGTGGGTTTCCTCTGCCTTTGGGAGCGACGCCCTCGTCGCTCCGCGGGCGGCCACGCGGGGCCGCC
>JBGVRH010000110.1:0-36403 GCA_045128275.1 Eubacteriales bacterium
GGCCTTCGATCCCGCAGGCGGCTTCTACAAGATCAACAACTACTACGAGACCGACAGCGCAGGCGCTATGGGCGGTGCAGGTATCTATGCACGTCTGGGCGGCGGCAAGCTGTTCATCATGGTCAAGTACTACAACCCCGATACCATCACCCGCGTTGGTAACAAGATCTACGCCATCGACGCAGCAGGCACCGAGCTGACCCTGGCTGATAACGGCTCTACCGTCTCCGTTCTGGTGGACGGCGTGACCTACGCCACCGTCGAGCTGTCCGGCTCCATCGCTTACGGCGACATCAACGAGGTCGATCCCGCAGGTGAGTTCGCCGAGAAGGCCGTCATCACCCTGAAGGACGGCACCACCGAGACCATCGAGAACACCCTGATCGCCGCTACCTGCGAGTGCCAGGTGGGTATCGTTGCCCGCGCCGGCTCCTTCAAGTTCGACGCTCTGGCTGTCGGCGGTTACTCCGCTATCGAGGTTCCCGCTCTGGAGATCGAGACTCCCGAGGAGCCCGAGGAGCCTGTTGATCCCGATGCTCCCGTTCTGGTTCTGGATCCCGAGTACATCAACGAGCTGGCCGGCTCTACCGAACAGACCGTTGCTCAGCACATCGGCTCTCACGAGATCATCACCGAGGACGGCGTGACCTTCGTCCGTCTGACCTCCAACGGCGGCGATCCCTACGTGGCCATTGTCAAGCTCGGCTCTTACCTGGAGCTGCCTCCCTACATGGCATTCGCATACCGCACCAACTGCGATCTGGATGCTCACGTCTTCATCGGCTCCGGCTCCGGCTGGAACGGTAACGGCGACGTGGCCAGCGTGGCTTGGAACCAGGACAACAACTGGAACCTGGCAGTTCTGGATCTGAATAACGCAGGTCTGACCTCCATCCAGGACGGTATCATCTCCTACTGCCGCTTCGACTTCTTCACCGGCAACGGTGTAGGCAACATGGACATTGAGTATGTTGCATTCTTCAACTCCGCCGAGGCTGCTCAGAAGTACTTCGACAAGCTCCACGGCGGTGCTGACGAGCCCGAGCATCAGCACGAGTACACCACCGTCGTGACCGATCCTACCTGCACCGAGGGCGGTTACACCACCTACACCTGCGCTTGCGGCGATTCCTACGTCGCTGACGAGACCCCCGCTGTCGGCCACAACTTCGTTGACGGCTTCTGCGGTATCTGCGGTGAGGCTGATCCCGACTACGTGGCTCCCGTTACCATGCCTGCCGAGTTCGTTCTGAACATGTACCAGGCTAACAGAGGGGAGACTCTGTACTTCACCGGCGCTATGTCCGGTTACTACCTGGCAACCTCCACCAACCCTGCCGATGCTGCCAAGATGTACAGCGAGGCTGTTGAGGGCGGCTACAGAATGTACTTCTACGATGGCGAGACCAAGACCTACGTGGACATCGTTTACCGCGATGCTACCAAGGCTAACGTCATCCTGACCACCACCCCCACCGGTGTCTTCGTGTGGAACGAGGAGGCCGGCACCTGGACTGTGACCGTTGCTGACAACGGCAAGACCTTCTATCTGGGTACTTACAATTCCTTCGCAACCTTCAGCACCTCCAACATTTCCTACATCACCGGAGATAACGCCGCCAATGTAGGCGTTACCCAGTTCCTGGCTCAGTGGGCTGACGTTCCCGCTCCTCACGAGCACAACTACGAGTACGAGACCATCGTGATCGATCCTACTTGTACCGAGGACGGTTACACCGTTCATAAGTGCGAGTGCGGCGACGGCTACATCGACACCGAGATCCCCGCTGCTGGCCACAACTTCGTTGACGGCTTCTGCGGCATCTGCGGCGAGGCTGATCCCGATGCTGAGACTCCCGACGAGCCCGATGCTCCCGTTGCAGGCGGTTCTGCCGACTTCAACACCATCGTGACCCCCAACGCCAACGGCGATAGCTCCTACAAGAACACCTACACCACCGAGAACGGTTGGGTTTCTGAGAACTCTGCTATTCAGGCCGGTGGCGCGAACAACAGCAATCCCCAGTATACCGTGATCGGTCCCGACAATTCCTACAAGGCTATCTGCATGAACGGTAAGGTCGGAGTTGCCGGTAAAATCACCTCTCCCACCCTGAGCGGCGGTATCTCCAAGCTGGTGCTGACCTACACCAAGATGTTCACCGACACCAAGCTGTCCGTGACCATCACCATCACCGACCTGGCTACCGGCGCCACCTACACCCGCACCGTTGCCCGCGACGTGGATAAGGACACCGACAAGTACGTTGTTTGGACTGACGAGTGGGTCCTTGAGACTCCCATCACCGGCGACTTCACTATTGAGCTCGTCAATGATTGTCCCTCCAACAACACTTCTTCCAACAAGGATCGTATTACCATCCTGAGTATTACTTGGGAAGGTGCCGCCGCCGAGGAGCCTGAGACTCCCGACGAGCCCGCCGCTAACGAGATCCCCGTGACCACCACCGACAACTACACTTGGATGGACGTGGTTGAGTTCACCGCTACCGTTTCCGGTACCTACACCTTCACCCTGCCCGCAGGTCTGGGCGCATTCGATGTGACCGCCTGCGACACCTGGCCTCCTGTCCCCGGCACCGCTCCCTACGTTGACTACTATGACAACGCTGAGGGCGCAACCTTCTCCATCGAGCTGGCCGCAGGCGAGACCACCCGCTTCTACATCGGTTCCACCACCAAGGCCGACTGGGTCATCACCTGGACTGTTGTCGAGGGTGAGGTCGGCGGCGGCGAGGAGCCCGATCCCGAAGAGCCCACTATCGAGGACGTTGTTCTGGTCGTTGGTAACAACGATATCAACGTCACCGAGGACATGAAGGCACAGGGCGGCTTCAACGCTACCATCACCGTCGACGTCGACGGCGACTACAAGTTCTCCAGCAACTATCTGCTCGTCCGTATCTACAACAACATGGGCATGATGCTCGGTACCGGCAGCGCTTACCTGACCGCCGGCACCTACAACCTTGAGATCGTGACTGCCTTCGCTCCCGGCGCCGGTGTCTTTGGCATCAACGTCGAGTTCCTGGCTCCCGTCGAGCCCGATCCCGATCCCGATCCCGAGCAGCCCGAGGATGCCGTTAGCTTCCCCTATGAGCTGACTGTTGACGGTTCCCACGACATTTACTTCAACTTCGCTCCCGCCGAGGATTGCGTTGTTAAGATCACCTACACCGCAGGCAACTTCGTCAGCGGTCTGACCGATTACGATCGCAACACCGAGGAGTGCTACTACATCGCCCGCTTCGTCGGCGGTCAGGTGTACGAGATCAATCCTTGGGGCTCTTCTGCCGGTACTTACACCTTCGAGTACTACGTTGAGGAGCCTGAGGTGGTCGAGAACTACTTGGTTCCTCAGGACATCTGGACTGTTTCCGGTCACTGCCATTGAGATCGATCTCACCGGCGTTGATTACGAGGGTCCCGTATTCGTTACCTACGACACTCTGCCCGGCACCTTCATGCTGTTCAGCTCCATCGAGTTCATCGCTTGAACTGAGTACAGCATTCCGAGTGTGATTTGATGACATAAGGAAGCCCCCACCCGCAAGGGTGGGGGTATTTTCTATTTAAATTAGGATGGAAAAGGGAACAATCCGAGAAAAATTTGATTTTTTTCTCATGCCCTATTGACAATCAAGTGATTGTATGGTATAATCAATAACAAGAACACATACCTGTGTTGTAACCGATTCCAAAGGAGGAAGCCTGTATGCTTGCATACAACATTATGTCTATTCTGCCCCAGGCAATGGCACTTTTCGTTCGTGTCAATTGGAGGTCTGTGGCTTTGCCCCTCATCTGGTTTGGCATCATTGTTCTGACTCTGTACATTGAGGGCCAGACCGCGGATCTGATCGCTATCTGGTTTGCGCCCAGCGCGTTGACTGCCTTGATCATGTCCTTTTTCAAGACTTCCTTCAAATGGCAGCTGGCCGCCTTTGTCGGCATAACCCTGCTTGGCTTGCTGGCTTCCTTTTTCATCATTCGTCCCTTGATGGAAAAGCGCTTCAAGGTTGAAAAAACAAATACAGATGCCTTGTCCGGCAAGCTTGCGTTTGTTGAAGAGGAAATCGATAACGATATTCCCAGCGGAGTCGTCCGTGTCAACGGCCAGCTGTGGACTGCTCGCATGGAAGAAGCAGATCTCGTCGTCTCCAAGGGCGCGTGGGTAGAAATCGTTCGTATTGACGGCAATAAGCTTATCTGCCGTCCCAAAACCTGATTATACAAAGACGGAGATAATTCTGTCGGAAAGGAAACAATATGCTGAATCCTCAAATGCTTACTCTCGCGCTGGCGGGAAGCGCACTCCCTGCCATTCTGATCATCGCCGTTTTCGCCGTGATCGCCATTGTCATCATCTCCAACATCCACATTGTCCCTCAGGGCAAGGCCTACGTGGTCGAGCATCTCGGCTCTTACCGCAAGACCTGGACCACCGGCGGTATCAAGTTCACCGTCCCCTTCCTCCAGAAGGTAGCCAAGAAGATCAACCTCATGGAGCAGGTAGCCGATTTCCCGCCCCAGCCCGTGATCACCAAGGATAACGTCCGTATGCAGATCGACACCGTGGTGTTCTTCCAGATCACCGACTGTAAGCTCTACGCCTACGGCCACACCACCCCCATGACCGCTATCGAGAACCTGACCTCCACCACCCTCCGTAACATCATTGGTGAGCTGGAGCTGGACGCCACCCTGACCTCCCGCGACCTCATCAACACCCAGATGCGCTCCATTCTGGACGAGGCAACCGACCCTTGGGGTATCAAGGTCACCCGTGTGGAGCTGAAGAACATCATTCCTCCCAAGGAGATCCAGGACGCCATGGAGAAGCAGATGAAGGCCGAGCGTGAGCGCCGTGAATCCATTCTCCGCGCCGAGGGTGAGAAGAAGTCCGCCATCCTGGTAGCCGAGGGTCAGAAGGAGGCCGCCATTCTGAAGGCAGAAGCCGAGAAGCAGGCCGCCATCCTCCGCGCCGAGGCTCTCAAGGAATCCGCCATCCGCGAGGCAGAGGGTGAGGCCGAGGCCATCCGCCAGGTGCAGGAGGCTACCGCCGCCGGTATCCGCATGATCAACGAGGCAAGTCCCACCCAGGCTGTGCTGGCCCTCAAGAGCTTTGAGGCTCTGGAGAAGGTCGCCAATGGCCAGGCTACCAAGATCATCATCCCCTCCGAGATCCAGAACGTAGGCGCTCTGGTGGCATCCATTAAGGAGGTCGCCGCCGACGCTCCCGCCGAGAAGGCTCCTGTGGCTCCCGCTCCCAAGAAGGTAGCACCCAAGGCGAATCCCACAAACGTCTGAAAAGGATAACCAAAAATGGCTAAACTGGAAATGACCCTGCAAGGAAGCTTCGACCGTATTGCGGAGGATATTACCCACTGTATCCGAGGGGGGAGCGTAACAGCATCCCTCGAGGATTCCAGTGATTTCCGCACCAAGGATGGCCGTTGCGCGGTGTACGTCTTCGAGCGCTACAGCTTCTGGGGCGGGAACCGTCTCAGCCTGACCATCACTTTGTATCAGGATTACGGCGATCCCCGCATATATGCCTCCGCCATCACGGCAGGCGGCTCCCAGGCTATGTTCTTCAAGATGAACACCCTTGGAGAAGAGACCTTCCTGGAGGAGGCCGAGGAAGCGCTGTCCCGCCATCGCTACGAAGGCGGGAACTGACGAGGGATACCCATGAAAAACAGAGCCTTTGTGAATATCCTGATCTCTGTGATCGTATGGATGCTGATCCTGTTTACCCTGCAATGTCTGTTTGCGGGATACACCAAGGAGTTCGGACTTGCGTGCAGTATGTGCTTCTTATCCATCTTCTTCCTGTTTAGTTACAGGAACGCGCTGAAGCCCACGGAGACCATCGGCCCGTACAATCCGACCAAAAGGCACTACGAGAAAAAGGGCGATCTACCCGGGTATCAGCGGCTGTGCAAGATCGTGTTCCTTGTAGGCTTGTCCATATCCGCGATCAGCTTCATGAAGGGATCCGCGGAGGTCATAATCTTCTTCATTAAACAGGCCGCGGGCTTATAATTTCCAATCAAAAAGGACTGTCTCACTTCAAGAGGCAGTCCTTTTTGTTGTATAGCGAGACATTGGGATCACTGTTTCTCCAGTTCATTTCTGATTAGCTCGGCTACCGTCTCGGTGGTCGCGTCCGCTAGTTTTTTGATGGACTCTACACCTTGCTCCATAGCATAGGAGTAAAAGTCGCGGATCATATCGGTATCGTTGACGTTATCCCCTACGGCGATCACGTTCTCGCGGGGCACGGCGAAATGCTCGGCAACCCGAAGAAGACCTTGGGTCTTATTGACCGTGACGTGGGGAATGTCGATACAGGTGCCGTTTTGCAGGGGATTGAGGATGTGGCCGTACTTCTCACGAAGCTTGGCCGTGACGGCGGCGGCTGATGCTTCGTCGTTGGGAAACTGGGTGCTGATCTGGTGGAAACAGGGAAGCACAGGCAACCTGTCGGGTGTCACAACGTCGCGGGGATCTACCCATGAAGGTGTGTTCTCCTCCTTGGCTACCACACAGTAGTAAGCATCGCCGTTTACGTGAACGAAAGGGCAATCAAGCGCAAGCAGATCTGCCGTCAGATCCGTAGCTGATACCTCGGTGCATTTCTTTTCGTAGATCAGATTCCCGCAACCGTCGGTCACGGCCGCGCCATTGAAGCCCACAAAGAAATCCAGCTCCATTTGGGGATAATTCGCTCGGATCTCATCGACGAAGGACATAGGCCGACCGCTGACGATGCCGAATTTGTTGCCCGCCTCCCGCCACGCGCGGATGGAGGCATAGGTCTCCTCCCCCAGCTTGTGGGTGAGAGTACCGTCAAAATCACTTCCAAGAATTCGCATAGTTTCCTCTCAAAATACCCCCAAGCCGTGGCTCGGGGGTTATTCTGCTTACAGCTTGCAGGTATACTGCTTGGTCGCCTCGGTCTGGGCAAGGATCTGACCGTCGGGGAGGATCACCTCGCAGGCCATATCCGCGCCCTCGGGGAGGGTGATATCCAGGGTCAGCTCGCCGTCACGCTTCTCCCAAGCCACGGAAATGCTGCCCATAGGCGTGGGAACCGTGCCCTTGGCCCAGTTCAGATCGTAGCAGTCCACGATGGGCTTGATGCGCACCGACTTGTAGCCGTCGGCGATGGGGTAGACACCCAGAACCATGGCCGAGAACTCGTAGGTGGGGGCGGAGCTCCAGCCGTGGCACTCGGAACGGGGAGAGTCGGGGTTCTCGCACCAGGTGGTGCAATGCCAATCCAGCATGGTCTCCCAGCCCTTCAGCTGCTTGGGGGCGTACTCGTTGTAGCGGCCCGACAGCTCCAGAGCGCGGAACATGTAGTGGTTCATGGAGAAGGAGCAGACCGCCACGGGAACGTGACCGTCAAAGGTGCGATCCATGAGCGCGCCTGCCTCCTCGCCCGTGACAGCCCCCGACAGGATGGCCCACAGGGTGGTGTGCTGGCTGTACTCCTTGGTATTCGGGGTATTGCGGAACAGCTGCACCTCGGTGTCGTAGCAGGTCTTCTTGACGTTCTCGATCATGATCTCGGCGCGGGCGCGGTAGTCGGAGGCCAGGCCGGGACGTCCC
Source organism: Eubacteriales bacterium (assembly GCA_045128275.1). Lineage (GTDB taxonomy): Bacteria > Bacillota > Clostridia > Oscillospirales > CAG-272 > CAMEON01. Next base: position 7,642 of record JBGVRH010000110.1, read on the forward strand.
AGAGCGTCGCACAGCTCGGCGGCGGCCTTGCAGGCGGCGGCGAACATGAGGGAGGTCACGGTGATGGGCTCGTCAAAGCCGCCGTTGGGAACGCCCACGTGCCAGCCGGGCACCCAGTCCACGAAATGCCAGTAGGGGGTCACACCGATGAGGCCGTCCTCATTCATGTAGGGCACAAATGCCTCGATGGCCTTCTGCACCGTGCCCATAAGGGCGTTGACACGGGCCAGCTCGGCGGGGGCATCACCCGCGTAGCGCAGGTAATCGCGGAGCATCAGCACCCAGAACAGGGTGAAGTCGGGGATGATCTGGATCATGACCGAGGGGTAGTTGGCCTGGAGCATACCGTCGGCGATCTGGGAGTGAGCCAGGTCGGTGACAGACTTGAAGGGCATCCGCAGATCCTTGCCCATACGCATGGTAAAGAGCATCTCCAGAGCCGAGTCCATATCGTACTGCTGCTGCTCGTAGTAGGGGCAGTCCACGTACATCTCATGCATACAGCACAGGACGGTGTTGCGGCTGATCTCCCACATCTCGTTGTAGCGCTCGTTGGAGCAAACGAAGCTGCCCGCAAAGTCCAGAGGATAGTGGTAATTGGCGTAGGTAAAGCTCTTGATCTCACAATCGGGATCCTCAAACTCCACGCGGGCAAAGCGGAAGGAGCGATACCAGAAGGTGTCGAAGGTCTGCTCCTCGCCCGTGGCGGTGAGGATATCGAAAACGCCGTCGATGCGGGCGGTAGGATCGTCATAGGCATCCCGTCGGCCCTTGTAGCGGTTGCCTTGGCCGTCCGCTACGGAGTAGCACTCGGTATAGATGATGCGCACCTTGGTGCCTGCCTTGGCCTTGAAGGTGAAATGTACCTTGGCGGTGGTGTACTTGACGGTATCGAACTCAATGAAGCCCTCGCCGGAGCGGACGGCCTTCAGGGGCTTTTCTTCCTCGGTCTCCATTTTCGGGATGGGACGGGGGGACATGACGTAGGGATCGTTCAGACCGAAGAGATTGAAGCCCTTGCGGTTGAGATCGGGCTGATAGAAGCTCTTGCAGACCACGGGAGTGGGCAGGGAAGCACCGCTCCAGACCTCGAAGGGGGGAATGGAGGTATGGCAGTGGGGGCCCGCCACGAAGGAGCAGGCGTCCTCGCGGAAGCAGGACCAGGAATCGTCGGTGCCGATGGAGGTCTCCACGCCGTCCACGGTGAGGGTGCCGTCAAACCAGAAGGCGGGATGAGAGCGGCGGTAGACCGAGATGAACCAGCCCTCGGTGACGTACAGCACCTTGGCGGTGAGCTTGTTTTTGCCCTCCACCAGGTAGGGGGTGAGATCCTCGGTCTCGTAGTAGGTCACGTACTGGGAGCCCTGGCAGGGGCCCTCGGAGACGAGATGACCGTTGAGGTAGAGGACGTAGCGGGTATCACCGCAGGAGGAGGCCTTCAGAGTCGCGCCCTTGGGGGCATCGAATTCCTTCTCGAAATAGTAAAATCTGGGTGCCGACGGAGTTTCGTCAGCGCGGATCCAATGACTCATGTTGTGTTTCCTTTCTACAGGGAAATGACTTGGGCGCAGTATCGCGCACCATGGAATATTATACCTGTTTTGTGAGTTTTTGTCAATCAATATTCCAAAACTTTCACGGATTTTTTGCAAATCGCTTGACAAAAACCACCTCTGCCGCTATAATGAAGGTACAAACTGAAAAAGGACGGTGCAATCCATGCTGTATTCCTGCCAGACCTGTCATTTAGCCTCTCGCCTCGGGATAAACGCCGCCGTGGACGCCATGCTGGACGCGGGCTATCCCGCTTTGGATATATCCCTGTTCGGCAACAACGGTTTCATGCTTGCCGAGGACTGGAGAGACACCGCAAAAGCCCTCCGCGCCAAGGCGGAGACCCGCGGAGCTGTCTTCAACCAGGCCCACGCCCCCTTCGGCGGCGGCTATGAGCATTACACCAAGAATCTGATCCCCACCTTTCCCCGTGTTTTCGAGTTCTGCGAGGAGCTGGGTGTTCGTCAGATCGTGGTTCACCCCCTCCAGCAGGGAAGGTACTACGGCCGCGAGAGGGAACTATTCGACATGAACATGGACTTCTACCGCTCCCTCATTCCGCTCTCCGACAATCACGGCATCAAAATCGCCATCGAGAATATGTGGCAGACCCACCCCGTCACCCACCGCATCTGTGACGACGTCTGCGCCAATCCCCACGAGCTGGCGGCTTACTTTGATACCTTGAATGACCCCGAGCATTTCACGGTCTGCCTGGATATCGGGCACGTGGCCCTGTGCGGCAGGGAGCCCGAGGATGCCATCCGCGTCCTGGGTCACGACCGCCTCGGCGCGCTTCACGTGCATGACGTGGATTATATCAACGATCTCCACACAATTCCGTACCTGGGTCGGGTGAACTGGAGTGCCGTGGTGGATGCCTTGGCAGATATTCGCTACAAGGGGGAGTTCACCATGGAATCCGACGCGTTCCTGGCTCGCTATCCCAATGACTTTTTGCCCACCGCGACCAGGTTCATGGCGGATACCACCAAGTATCTTGCGGAAAAGCTGGAAGCAGCTTTAACCGAAAAAGCCTAAAAAACATTGATAAATAAAGAAAAACCACCGTTTAGCGCAATGCTTTACGGTGGTTTTTCTCATTTCAGAGAAAAGATTTAGTATAATAATGAATCATTTCTTCAAGAAATGCGTTCATTTGACTGCGTATGTAAGGGGATTACTTGCAGCCTGCAACCATTTCCTCGACCCAGGCGACCAGCTCGGTCTCCATCTCGGGGGTCATGGTACCGCCGAACATCAGGAAGCCACCGAAGGAGATGACCTTGGTGCCGACCAGGTTGGTACCGGCGTTCTTGATGATCTCAGCGATCTTGTCAGCGGTGGCCTGATCGCCATCCACCAGCAGAGCCACGTTAGCGGCGCGGGTCTTGTTCAGCTCGGCGCAGAAGCGGCGGATCTCGTCGGACAGCTCGCCCTTGACGGTGAGACCCAGGATCACGATGCGCTCCTTGTCGCAGGGATACTCGGGGGGGAATTTGCCGCTGGTAGCGTTGACGGACAGCTCGTACTTATCGGCGATGACCTTAGCGAACTGAGCCATGCCTTTTTTCTTGGAATCGTGCAGAACACGCATCTTGATAAGAGCCATGATAAAAACCTCCTGATTCGGTGCAGCGCAGGATACGCACACATCCGTTATTAAAAATATTATATCATAAAATGAGGAAAAAAGAAAGACCTTTTCCGAAATAAAAAATCTTTGTAGGAATGGACAATTTTGACTGTCGAAATCAAGTCATATTGACGGACGGAGGCGAGGTGGAATTTTCAGAACTACCTACGGAAAACTGCAAAATTTTGTTCCCTTTTATATACTAAACTTTGATTTAGTATAATTATATAGATATCCAAATATAACCCCGCTTATTCTTCCCTCGGGGGCTCTACGGCAACCGAGCCGTCGTAGTCCACACAGCTTTCAAGGCTTGCAAAGGGTTGCTTCAACCACCACGTCCAGCCCATGATCTCGTGATCCCGGCAGGTTTTCATATGCTCCGTGATGATGGACTTGATGACGGTCAACTGCGCGACGGTGTGGGGCATATACTCGGCCATGGAAATAGCGGCGTACCGGCGGATATGCCCGTCCTCATGAGCCATCAGCTCGGCGAACTCCTTCACCCGCTCGGGATAACTGTCTCCGATATCCTTGGCCGCTTTGCGAAAGACGTCAGAGCCTTTGTTGAACCGCCTGACAGACTTGGGATCACCGTAGTCCACGGTTCGTTGCATCTCAACGCCCTCATACCAGCGGTCAAGATCGTATTCGTAGCTCTTTCCCATAGGTACTTCCCTCACGTCTCCCGAGAAGGATCTCTTCTGTTTCGGAAGAAGCTTTGCAGGATCTCCTTGCATTCCTCCTCAAGACACCCCATCTCCACTTTCGTATGCTTGCTCTCCACGGGATGGCGGTGCAAGGCCCAGACGCTCCCCATAGCCCCCGCCACGGGATCGGCGGCGCCGCAGACCACGCGGGGGATCCTGGCGTGGAGGATGGCTCCTCCGCACATGGGGCAAGGCTCCAGGGTGATGTAGAGGGTGCAGTCCTCTAGCCGCCAGCCCCCCAGAACGGCGCATCCCTCGGAGATGGCGTTGATTTCGGCATGGCCCAGGGCGGTACCCATGACCTCTCGGGTGTTGCGTCCCTTGGCCAGGATCTCGCCTGTGGCGTTGGAGGTCAGTACCGCGCCCACGGGCACGTCTCCGTCCTCCGCCGCTCTGCGGGCTTCCTCCAGGGCCACACGCATCATGCGTTCATCAAATTCCGTAAATACACCATTCATAGCGCTCATAGCAAGGCCCCCAGATTCACGAATGTGATCATCAGGTAGGTGACGACCATGGAGGCTACCGCGATGGCGGCGAAGACGATCATACCGGGGGTACGCAGTCCGCGAGCCACGGCGGTGCCGCTGACCGGCTCGTCGTAGGCATCCACCTCGGTCACGGTGCTTCCCTGTTCCCCGAAGATGCCCGAAGAATGGGTCTTCTTCTCTTCCGCGGCCTTTTTGCGGTAGTAGCGGATCAGGATCAGGATGCTGATACTGCCCAGCACCAGCACCACGATATCCCACAGGATGAGGAGAGGCTCGATGGCATCGCCGTAGCGGCCGTAGTACAGCACCTCGGTGATGACCGAGATCTCGTTGTTGAGCAAATGGAAGAAGATACCGCACCAGATAGAGCCCGTCAGCTCGTACATGAGGGCCATAGCGATGCCCGCCACGAAGGTGTAAAAGAGCTGGCCGATATTCTGATGCATGAGGGCGAAGGTCAAAGCGCTGATCAGCACCGCCTGGGTGCGGCCAAAGGGGCGAAGATTGCCGTAGACCACGCCGCGGAACAGAAATTCCTCGGCAAAGGCGGGGGAGAGGGCCACGGTCATGTACATGATGACGGTGGAGGGATTATCGTAGCCCGTGGGGGCGATGAGCTCGGGGGGGATCTCGTAGCCGATGAGGTCACAGACCCAGGAGTTGATATAGCCTGCCGCCGTGATCATAGCCAGGCCAGCCAGGATCATGAGGGGGAAGACGGCGGGGAGCTTGATGGAGTAGCGGATGGGCTGGGTCTTTCTCTTTTTGCTGAGAATATAGAACATAGCACCGCCCAGGATAAACGGGGCCATATAGCAGGCCGAGGAGAGCAGACCGTAGACGGCGGTTCCCCATTTGCCCGTGAATACCTCCGCAAACAGGAGCTGATCGATGGTAGACAGCTCCGAGAAAACACCCAAAAAAATGACCAGAGACCAGCCTATGCAGTTGAGAACACCCATATAAGAGCGGGTGGAGGGATTTTGCGGCTTCAGCATACGGTACCTCCTTTGATTGGCTTATTCTACTATTATACCACCTGCCGAGGGTTTTGTCAAGTCAAAAAAGAAGCACCGCCTCGGTGACGGTGCCTCTTGTGAATGCGTTTACAGATCGTTCTTGCTCTCGTCCCCCACCAGACCCACGGCGGCATCCACGGGAAGGGAGAAGGCGATGCCCTGTCCGGGGGTCTTCAGACCGACCGAGCGGTACAGGCCGTGGAGAACGTTGTCCTTGATCTCGGAAGGAACCAGGATCATGACCATCTCCTTCTCGGGCTGGACGGGGATCTCAAATTTCTTCTCGGCCAGGGTATTGGCGGTGCCTCTGGCGTGAATGACAGTACCGCCCCTGGCACCAAACTCCTTGGCGGCATCCATGACGGCGTCGGCAAAGCCTGCGTTGACGATGCAGAAAATGACTTCATGCTCAAAATTCATGATCTTTCCTCCTAAATTTCCTTACGCGGGGGTGTTGGACAGGAAGCGGTAGATGGCCACGCCGATGGTACCCGTCATGGGGATGGTGTAGGCGATGCCCTTGCCGTTTTTGATGGTCTTGAACTTCTGCTCCAGGGCGGAGAGAGCCTTATCGCACATATCCTCGCGGATGACGCTGAAAATAACGGTTTTGTCGGTCTCTCCGATGCCCAGGAGGCGGAGGGTCTCCTTGCTGGCGGTGCCGCGGGCATTCATGGCAGTCTGGAAGTTGACCTCGAAGGACTGGAGCAGGTCGGTGTAGAACTCGGCCTTCTCGCGGTTGACCACGGTGACCAGGAGCTTCAGCTTGCGGGGGGCTATGAGATTTTCGTTTTCTTTCACGGTGCTTCCCTCCTTTACATGAATCGGATGATCTGCTCGTCATCCGCGGACAGGATGCGCTTCATGGCGATGCGGTCGCGGAGCTTCTTCTGCACCACGGCGCGGAAGCCCAGAAGCTGGATGGTGATGAGGGGGGTCATGGCGACCATGGCCACGATGCCGAAGCCGTCGGCCAAGACCTTGCCTTCGCCCTGGAGCGCACAGCAGGCTCCGATGGCCAGGGGCAGAATGAAGCCCGAGGTCAGAGGGCCGCTGGCCACACCGCCCGAGTCAAAGGCGATGGCGGTGTAGATGCCGGGGACGAAGAAGGAGAGGCCCAGGGAGATGAGGTAGCCGGGGATGACGTAGAAGAGGATGGAGAAATCAAAGTAGATGCGGAGCATGGACAGGGCCAGGGAGATGCCCACGCCGATGGACAGAGCCAGCATCATGGACTTCTTGCTGACGCCGCCGTCGGTGATATCCTCCACCTGCTTGTTCAGCACGTGAACGGCAGGCTCGGCCAGGACGACCACCATGCCCAGGATAAAGCCCGCGACCACCAGGATGGCGGGATGGAGCGCCGCCAGCTCGGTGCCCAGCTTGTAGCCGATGGGCATGAAGCCCACCGAAACGGCTGTGAGGAAGATGACCAGCCCGAAGAAGGTGTAGGCGATGCCCACGGCGATCTGTCCCAGCTTCTTCCCGGGGAGCTTGAGAACCGTGATCTGGAGGATGACGAAGAACACCACGATCAGCCCCAGGGCGATGCCCACCTCCTTGAGGGTGTGGAGGATCTTCTCCACCAGCGCAAAGCCCAGGCCGTTCTCGATGGCATAATCCGGGACTTGATAAGCAATCTCGCCGTCCACGGTGGCTCCCAGGAGCATGACCGCCAGAATGGGGCCCACCGAGCACATGGCGATGAGACCGAAGGAGTTCTCTCCCACGTCCTTACCACCTAGGGAGGCCGCGATGCCCACGCCCAGGGCCATGATGAAGGGGACAGTAATGGGGCCTGTGGTGACACCGCCCGAGTCGAAGGCCATGGGGAGGAAATCTCCGTTCCCCACGGCGACCACGAGAGCGGCCAGGGCGAAGAGGATCATGTAAAAGTACAGAAGCATGGAGGACAGGGGCTTATGGAAGACCATCTTGATGACCGAAAGCACCAAAAAGATGCCCACGCCCACGCCAACCGCCACGATCAGCAGAGTGCCGTTCAGCACGTCCTTGACCTGCCCCGCCAGCACCGTCAGATCGGGCTCGGCTACGGTAATGAGCAGTCCCATGAGGAAGCAGACACCGATCAGCAAAAGGAGCTTTTTGGACTTGGTCAGTCCCGCGCCGGTGTACTCGCCCATGGGGGTCATGGCCATGTCCGCGCCCATGCTGAACAGTCCGATGCCCAGGATGAGGAACACCGCAGAGACAAGGAATACTCCGATCTCAAGGCCCGTAAAGTGAACAAGGGGGGTGAAGTTCAGAAGCACCACGATGACGGCCACGGGCAGAACCGACATCAAGGCTTCCTGGATCTTTTTCAGTAATACCGTCATGCTTCCCTCCTATTGTAGTTTACACATTCATTATATCATGCGATCGTTTGATTGTCAATTGTTGAATGAAATGAATTTTCCAACCACCACAAAGGTTATTTCGTGAAATCCACGACATTCTTTCGACAGCTCTTGACATTTGACGAAAAATGTGGTATGATATGAACAATATATTGCGAAAGGAATAGGAGACCGCTATGGCCGCCCAAAAAAGCTTCTGTATTCTGTACAATCCTCTCGCCTCTACGGGACGTGGAGAAGAGAAAGCCCGCCGACTCCGGGAGATCCTGGGGCACGATGCGGAGGTGACCTTTCAAAGCCTGATTGACATTGAAGATAAGCGCGCATTCCTGAATGATCTGGATCCCAACGTAACCCCCATCATCACAGGCGGAGACGGCACCCTCAGCCGCTTCGTCAACAGTCTGAACGGCAATCCCACCCGTGATATCTACTACTACCCCGCAGGAACGGGTAACGACTTCCTCAACGATCTGGGCAAGACGGGAGACACCGAGCCCTTCCTCCTCAACCCCTACATCACCGATCTCCCCCACATCCACTTCAACGGGGAGACCCATATCTTCATCAACGGCGTAGGCTACGGCATCGACGGCTACGTCTGCGAGGAGGGCGACCGCATCCGCAAGAAGACGGGCAAGCCCATCAACTACACGGGCACCGCCGTCAAGGGGCTTCTGGGCGCCTACAAGCAGACCCACGCAACCGTCACAGTGGACGGGGAGACCATGGAATTCGATCACGTCTGGATGACTCCCACCATGCTGGGCCGCTTCTTCGGCGGCGGCATGATGTGCGCCCCGGGGCAGGATCGGTTGAATATGGAGGGAACGGTTTCCCTCATGGTCATGCGTTGCAGATCCAAACTCCGCACCCTGCTCCTTTTCCCCGCCATCTTCAAGGGAAATCACGTCAAAAAGACCAAGATCGTCTCGGTCTTCAAGGGACACGAAATGACGGTCAGATTTGACCGCCCCACCGCTCTTCAGATCGACGGCGAGGTCTACTCGGGCGTCACCGAGTATACCGTCACCACGGCGAAGGCCGAGGGGAGGATGGGGGCTTTCGAAACAGCCGAAATAGCCGACAAAATTTGATTATTTTTCCAAAAAAAGGACTGTTTTTTACAGTCCTTTTTGGTTTTCTCTTGACAAGTTTTTTTATACATGATATAATGTATTTGACTATATTTGGAAAATACGCCCACAGGCGTATACGGAGGTAGCAGCATGAAGAAGAACACCACAGATAAGTTCCTGATCGGCTCCTGGGTATCCTTCTACCCCTTCGAGATCGACAGCTATGAGTATCAGCTGGATCAGATGAAGGAGGCGGGACTCAACTTCAACATTTTCCCCGCGTACTTTGGCGGCGGGATGCGCGACGCCGAGGTATGGGCGGACGTGGAGAAGCAGTACGAGGCCCGTGATATGTACTACTGCATGAACGGCGGTCTGGATGAGAATATGCTGAAGGAAGGCGTCCAGTACGCCAAGGGCAAGGCTCGCTGCATCGGCTACCACCTTATTGACGAGCCCGGCGGAGCGGCTCTGCCCCGAGTGGGTGAGTTCTGCCGCGCCTACCGTGAGGCCGACTCCAAGCGGTATCCCTTCGTCAATCTCTTCCCCAGCTACGTGGGCACTGCCGCCATGGAGGGCGACTACTACCAGTACTGCACCCGCTTCGTCAAGGAAGCCGGCGAGGAGAACATCGAGTACCTCTCCCACGATTTCTACCCCTTCCATCTGAACGGTACCGCCCTGTCCATCTTTGCCGACATGGAGGTCATCCGCCGCGTGGCCTTTGAGAACGGCCGCCTCCGCACCCATGCCTTCCCCCAGTCCACCGCCTGGATGGGCACCCGTATGCCCAACATTGATGAGATGAGATGGAACGTCTACGCCTACCTGGCCTACGGCTTCAAGGCTCTGTCCTGGTTCAACCTGGTCTGCCCCGGCAAGTCCGACGACGAGGGCGAGTGCTTCCGCGAGTCGGTGATCTACCGCGACGGTACCATTAAGAATCCCCAGCTCTTCAAGGACTTCGGCAAGCTCAACGCCGAGGTTCACGCTTTGGGCGATACCCTCATGAAGCTGGACACCGTCCACGCCTACCATACCACCGACCGCATCGGCGGCGTAGAACGTCTCCCCGCCGACTGGATGATCACCCCCGTGGGCGATGCCGATTTCGTCATCAGCCACATGGTCACCAAGAAGGGCGACGAGACCTACGTCATGCTCTTCAATAACTCCTGGGAGAATCCCGCCACCGCTTCCTTCGCCATTGACCCCCTGAGCGGTATCGAGTCCCTGACCTATATCAGCCCCTGGGGCGGAAATGAGTACCCCGTGACGGTTAAGGACGGTGTCTTCACCGAGACCTTCCGCCCCGGCGAAGGTAAACTCTTCAAGCTGAACGGACTGCTGACCCGCAGAGTCCTGCCCATCCAGCGCAATCCCGCCCGCCTGATCCTGGAGATCCCCGAGGTAGCCGACCTGGCCGGTCTGGACGTTACCTTCTCGGCCGACACCGATATGAAGGCCTCCACCCTCCAGATCACCACCAACAAGCGTTTCCCCGAGGAGAAGACCCTCTACCTGGCCTTTGACCATGACGAGGCCGACACAAACGGCACCGACAAGGGCACCGCCCTGTTCCCGAAGAGCGGTCAGATCCGCTTCGACGCATACCCCGCCAAGCACATCCGCTTCACGGTTCACGACGAGGCCTCCTGGTATAACTACGGCTACGCCGAGCTTCGTGTTCGCTACGCCTGCGAGGGGGATGCCCTGGATGTGACCGACGGAGAGGATGGCATCACCGAAGCCGACGAGGTGATCTACCTGAATCTGGACTTCACCGCCCTGGACGAGGCCATCGCGGCCTTCGAGACGCGCAAGGAGTCTCACTACACCGCCGAGAGCTGGCGCGCCGCCAAGAATTTCTACGAGGCCGCGCTGGACATGAAGAACTGCACCTACCCCCAGAACGCCGTTACCGTGGGTGCCTGGAAGCTCATGGACAGCATCCGCGACCTGGTACCCGTGGCCGATATGCCCGTCGAGGAGGACGCCGAGGCTTCTGCTCCCGCCGAAAAGACACGTTTCTTGGATAAGATGAACCTCAAGAGCATCAAGGTGGACAAGGGCATCGTGGCCGCCGCCGTGGCTACCGTGGCCGGTGCCGTCGCTGGCATCACCGCCGGAGTCATCACCGCCATGAAGAACAAGAAGAAGTAAGGGATACCCCCTACATAAGAAAGACCGCCTCCGAGAATGCTCGGGGGCGGTGCTTTTGCTTTTACATGGTCTTTTTGTAGTGTTCGATGCTCTGATCCTCGTTGTAGGTGGGATCCCCGGGGTGGATGCCGTTCATCTCCTGCATGACACGGTAGGCTCGGGCGCGGAGCTGCTCGGCGGCCTTGTAAGGCGGCAGAGTCGGATCGGGGAACAGGGGCTCACCGATATGGAGATCCACGAAGGGGCCCTTGCCGAAGATCCTGCGCCAGCCCTTGCGGGGACGGAATGACATGGAGATGGGGATCAGGGGCTTGCCGTACTTTACCGCCAGCTTGAACACGGCGGGCTTGAGAGGGCGGATATCGGGGTAAAAGTACCACAGCGATCCCTCCGCGAAGACGTGGAGCCAGCGGCCCTCCTCCAGCACTCGCTCCAGGTCTTTACGGAAGGCCATCATGGAGCGGATATCCCCCTCGGGGATGGGCATACCGCCCAGGATCCGCATGAAGGGAGAAAAGCCGCTTTCCAGGTTGGGCTTCCAGGCGGGGAAATAGCTGATATGGGGGCGAATGGCCTTCAGCACGGCCAGATAATCCCACATGAACACGTGATTGGAGACCGTGACCGCTCCGTTTTTCAAGGCTTCACGGTGCTTTTTGAGGTTCTCCTTCCCATAGATGCGGAGGCCGTGGGTCAAGTGCATCACGGGGAAGACCACCGCGTGCAGCACCGCCGCCACCAAGGCGCGCTTGACCCGAAACCACGCACCGCGGGGCATATAGGGGTAATCGGGGGTTAGAGTAATGGGGTGCTTGGTCTTCAGGATCAGCATGTGGGCATCCGAGCGGTCGGGGTAGGTGTAGTCCAGATCGTGGCGGTAGTACATGGATGTGGTTCCCTTCGGGCTTTTTTCTTTATTATAGCATAAGTGGGGGGGATTGTCAATGATGGGGAAAAGAAAACGCGCTTCGGACGAAGCGCGTTATGGCAAAGTAACATTGAAAACGTTAAAAAATCACGATCTTATCTATACTTTGTAATTTTTCTGGTATCAGAACACTTCTAGCCAATGGATGTCTGTTCAATATGTTTCTCAAGCAATTAATAGCAAAATATGTTTTTCTAATCAAATCATTCTGCTGTTTATAGAGCTTTTTGTCGTATCTGTTATTATAAAGTTCATGAGCAGGTATTTGCCTAATCCTTCTGATTTCTCTAAAAACACAAGTAATGGATTCATTGAAGATTTGATATCCTAAAGTATTATTTGAGAAGTAGTTGTTTTTAAACCATTCATCTAACATCTCTATGCTTCCTTTCAATGAGCCATCTTCTTTTTTCCTTTCTACAGGCCTTATCACCAATGCTTCTCTAAGAAAAAACCTATAATTAATATTGTTTATGCAGATTTTTTCCAAGGCACTTACAAATTCATAATAATTTCTTAAAGATGGGATGAGAAGGATGCGGTACCCTAGTAGTTCCTTATTTTCTTTTAAATACTCATTATTAAATAAGGATGGCAGTCCAATACTGGAACACATATCATTAATGAGCATTATTTCGTCAAGTAAAGCATCAAAAACCCAATAAGAATCCACCCACTCACCATATAATAAATTACCTGCAAAACCTGAATTGATAATAAACGATGATTGATTTTTTATCATGAAAGCTCTCCATTTACATTGTCCTTCATAATTCAGTTTTGCCAAATCTCTTAAAAACACACCTATAGCACGATCACTATCTCTTTCACCTTCACTTGGATATGCAATGCCAAAATCCTTGATATACTCGTTATGAAGATTGTCCTCATCAAAACTTTCATCATCAGAAATATAGATTGAACCTCTGTATCCAAAATCCCAGATTGTATACTGTGGATTATTTACATATACATCTAAAGCATCTACTACAAAATAGACAATACTATATTGTGCTGCACCCAATGCTATCATTTTGGTAAAAGGTTTCTCTTCTTTTATGGATACACTTGAAAGATGTTTACATGAAGGATAGATTGCGTACTCAACATCCGACAATACATAATCTGCTTGTTTTGCAATGTCAGCAAAATGATTTTCACGATTTATATGAATATTTATATCATCATGTTCGGAAATAATAAAAACTTCTTGTTCATTTATTAAACTAATCAAATCATTAACATTAAAAGAAGGCATGCTGTAGTTCGGGATTCCATTAAAATCACCTGAATTCAGAAAATGATCTGTAATAAAATCCAATAATTCTGTTTTATTCATCATATCCACCCTTTTAGAAAAAAACTGCATCGCCATATTTGCGTGCAGTATAATGGCACCCGCAACGGGAATCGAACCCATAACTGCCCCTTAGGAGGGGGCTGTTATATCCATTTAACTATGCAGGCGTATTCAATTCGATCGTGTCCCCATAAAGAGGAAGCAGAGAAATACGCCGTACTTCCCTGCTCTCCCGCTTGGGCGTATGGTGGGCCATCGGGGGCTCGAACCCAGGACCAACCGGTTATGAGCCGGTAGCTCTAACCAACTGAGCTAATGGCCCCTATCGGGGATATCCCAAACATGGGTATTATACCACAGTATGGGGCATTTGTCAAGGGATTTTCCTGAATTTCACGTCCAAATTCAGTCCCCCGCCCGGGATGCGCGTTGAGCGGGGGATGAGTTCTGTCCGTGCGGTTACTTGGCGGACTGCTCGTAGAGGTAAAGGGCCTGACCGTCCGTGGCGGCGGCGGTGTACATACGCACAAGGTACACAAGCCCCTTGCAGGGGTACTCCCCCGCGCCCGTGGCGTCGCTGTCCGCGCCGATGCACAGATATTTCGCGCCGTAGTCGGTGGGATGCACCAGGCTCCCCGAGACAGGGGTCTCCCCCGCCAGAGCACCGTTGACGAAGAGCTTGACCGAATGGCCGGTGTAGACACCCACGGCGTGGTAGGTAGTGTCGGGCTGAATGGGATGATCCACGCCCAGGTAATTGCCCCCGAAGCGAGCCGAGAAGGTCAGGACGCCGTCCTCCCAGTCAAAGCCGAAGCCGCCCGCGTGCATATTGCTGGCGATGCTGTGGAAGCCCGACAGATCTGAAGGAGTGGTGAACAGAAGCTCCATGGTAAAGCCGCTCTCCATGGCCGCATAGTGATCCTTGATGCCGTGGATGGCGTAGTTTCCATTGCCTGTGAACTCCATGGCGAGGCCGCGATCCGTCTCGGTGAGCTTGACCGTCCCCTTCTTGGTTACGTCGTGGCTATTGGGGGAGAAGTCCTTGACGGTATCACCCTCGGGACAAAGATCCAGGATATCGGCGGCGGGCATCTCGTCCGACTCCACCGCATACGTAAACTCTATGTCAGCGAGGATGGCGGGGCCTTCATCGCCAAAGATGTTGATGGGGGTCACGAAGACGGTGTATTTTCCCGACTCGGTAAGGCCCCCCAGGTTATGGGTAAGGCTCTCGACGGGGGAAAGGGTCAGTACCCCCGAGGACTTGGTGGCGGTCAGCACGGTCTTGCCGTCCTTCGTAAGCTCAACGCGGTAGCCCGAGGCCATGATCCCCGCCTTGTCGGCCGCCTGGGGGAAGCCCAGCTCGATCACGCCTCCCGACACCTTGGCGGTCAAAGCCGTATCCTCGGCAAAGCGGGGCAGGAGATCGCCCTCGCTGACCATGGGGGTCTCGTGAACCAGAGCATGGACGAACACGGGGAAATGATCCGAAATGTACTTCCCTTCGGGCTTCTCGTCCACCACGCGGTATTCCTTGACCGTCATCTTGTCCTTGGTGACAAAGAAGTAGTCGATGGGGCGCTGGGTCGGGTCGTAGACGTCATACTCGCCATAGCTGGGGTAGGTAGCGATATCGTTAGCCTTCTCGGCCACCTTCTTGGCATCGGCCACCACGTCGGACTCCAGCATCTTGAGGTAGGAGGCGGTGCCCTCGTCGCAGTTGTAGTCACCGCCCGCGAAGACGGGGTAGCCCATGGCCTCAAAACGCTCGATCTGGTTTTGGATCATCTCCACCTGGATCTTGTTGACCTCCATGTCCATCCAGTCCAGATGGGCATTCATGTGGACGTAACGGAAGCCCGTCTCCTTGTCCTCCAGAAGTGCCCAGGTGCAGGTGCGGTTGGTGTCCACGGTGGGGCCGTACTTGGAGGGGGTCTCGGGGGTATTGGTGAGCCAGAAGGTGCCCCAATCCACCAGGTCAAACTTGTCCTCCTTGTAGAGGATGTAGGTGGCGAAGTAGCCGTTGGCGGCATCCTGTCCGCCTCCCGCGTCCACGCCCACGCGGGCATAGCCCTTGGCGAGGAAATTGCGCTTGAGGAGGTTGATCCAACCGCCGCGGGCCTCCTGGACACCGATGGAGTCGGGGTCAAAGGATAAAAGGAGGGGGGCCATGAGACGGACGCGGGAGCCTGCCGTGGTCTCGTTGGCATCCAGATTCATGGAGATGACCTTGACCTCCTGGGCGGGACGGGTGGTCTGGGGCTGGGGAGCGGGCTCCTCACCCTTCGTGGTAGGCTCGGTGGTTTTCTCGTCGGTGTCGGGGGAGGTTTCGGTGGGAGCTTCGGGGATATCGGTAGGCTCGGAGGAGCCGTTTACGGTGGTGTCGGTGGGATCGCCCGCGGGGGTACAGGCGGCGAGGGTGCCCGCCAGCATGAGCAATGCCAGCAGGGCGCAGAGGAATTTCAGCATGGAAGACATCGTGTTTCTCCTTTGCTTTTTTCTTCATTATACATGAAAACGAAGGATTCGTCAAGCGGTTTCGGACATTTCACGGATTCGTTTTTTCTTGAAACTTTTTTTGAAAAAGGTATTGCTTTTTTCCAAGGTTTGTGGTATAATATCATGCGTTTGAGAGATCCTCCGATCCTCAACACTTCGCATACGGAGGTGTATCGAAGTGGTCATAACGGTCTCGACTCGAAATCGAGTGGCGAGTAAAATCGCCCGTGGGTTCGAATCCCACCGCCTCCGCCAATAAAAAGGACACCGCTCGTCGGTGTCTTTTTTATTGGTGAAGATGATGGGTGAGAAACACGTTCAAGCTGCAAGATAACGAAATACCTTCTGATCTGTAGCACCCGCAGGGTGCGGAGAGCAGCTTGTTGCTCGGCTCTGCCGAGCGGGGTTCAGAATCCCACCGCCTCCGCCATAAACCGCAATTCTTTTCAAAAAGGGTTGCGGTTTTTGTTTTTTTGTGGTATAATGAAGCGAAAAAATACAAGGGGGAGAGTTATGGAAAAGGTTCTATATGAATACGGGTTCGATTTATCAGAATATTTATCGAATTTAATTCCCTTGATCGTTGGCATAGGCTTTTTTGCAACATCAATATCTATTATAAAAGCGAAGAAGCGCGGCGAGGATGTGCGCGGCTTTCATCATGCATTTTTTAAAGTAGCGGGCTTTATTGTAGGACCTTTGGGTGTGCTCTTGTTTCTTATTTCCACCCTTGGAATGGCAGTTGAGCACATTGAATATAAAGAACTATTGGAAACGAATAATATTTGTTATGTGGAGGGATATGTTGAAAATTTCCATCCCATGCCATACGAAGGGCACGATACGGAGCATTTTGAAATAGACGGTATCTACTTTGAATACACCGATGGTGAAATCATGAACGGCTACAATACTCCCTCATCTCACGGCGGTGTTGTTACACAAAACGGACAGTATTTGAAAATCAAATATATTGTTAGTGAATATGAAAGTGGCGAAAGTAGAAATATAATTCTGTATATTGCTGAAATCG
The DNA here is from genome assembly GCA_045128275.1 of Eubacteriales bacterium. GTDB lineage: Bacteria > Bacillota > Clostridia > Oscillospirales > CAG-272 > CAMEON01. Next base: position 24,417 of record JBGVRH010000110.1, read on the forward strand.
AGAAAACACAATAAAGTATTGTATCAAAATTATAGTTATTAGCCATAAACCGCAATTCTTTTCAAAAAGGGTTGCGGTTTTCTTATTTATATGTTATAATAGAGAAGAATTCGTTCAAAGGAGCCCCCATGAAATTCAAAGCCCGCAACGGCGGCAAGGCCATCGCCATCCACAACCACATCCGGATGTTCCGCGCCTTTGCCGTGACGCTCCCCCTTTGCTTGATCCTTACGGTCATATATCCGCCCCTGTTCCTCTCCTTGCTTCTCCCCGCCGGCCTGCTCATTTTGTCCTTTCTCGTTTTGCTCTTTGAGAGATACGATGAAAATGTGTTCCTGCAAGGCGAGAAAAAGGATCACACCTTCCGCGTCACCGACGGCGTGATCTACAAGGACGGCAAGGAGATCAAGCTGATCCGCTCCATTAGAATCTATCGCTACAAGGGCTATCTGTACATGGAGACATCCCACTCCATGTTCGTCATCCGTGACATCGACTACACGGAGGGGAGCCGTTCCGAGCTGATCGAGTGGGCGACCCAAAATGGGATCCCTGTTCGTCTTGGGTACTGAAAAGCGGTTTATTTTTATCTATACGTAAGGAATCGAAAGATATCAAAAATTCCCCGCACCTCTAATTGTAGCAATTCTTCACGAAAGGAGCCACGTAATGGAAAAAAACGCCGTCATATTCATAGGCATTCAAGCCAGCGGAAAGAGCACATTTTACCGTACATATCTGTCTAATACACACGTCCACATCAATTTAGATACCTTGAAAACACGACACCGTGAGCAGGAAACGATCCAATCCTGCTTTACCAACGGTCGCTCCTTCGCAATTGACAATACGAATCCCACCCGCGAGGATCGCGCAAGATACATAATACCAGCTAAAGCAGAGGGATACCGTCTGATCGGCTACTTTTTTGAGTCCCGCGTGAAAGAATGTATAGCTCGAAATCAAACCCGCGAAGGAAAAGCCTGTGTCCCATCCTGCGCCATCGCCGCAACCTCAAACAAATTGGAGCTCCCCTCTTTTGACGAGGGATTTGATGAGCTTTACTTTGTTCGGATCAGCAGTGATGAATTTTCTGTTGAAGAATGGAGGAAATGAAATGAAGTTTGATGATTTGGATCAAAAAATGAGAGTCTACGAACAGTCACTCGATCAAATCATTCTTGGTGATCTGTATATGGTTGCCCGCTTGGATGGACGGAGCTTTTCAAGGCTGACCAAGGAAATCTGTGACTTTGAAGCCCCTTTCGATATTCGTTTCCGTGACATGATGGCAGAAACCATCAAAACCTTGATGGATTGCGGCTTCCGCGTGATATACGGCTTTACGGAAAGCGACGAGATCTCCCTGCTCTTTCATCCTGATGAGCAGACCTTTGGCCGCAAGGTACGGAAATACAACTCCATTCTCTCCGGTACAGCAAGTGCCGCTTTTTCCCTCCAGCTTGGTATGGTCGCCGCATTTGATTGTCGTATGATCCCTCTACCAACGCTTGACCGTGTACAGGATTATTTTCTCTGGAGACAGGAAGATGCCCACCGTAATGCTCTGAACGCGCATTGCTACTGGATGCTGCGAAAGGAAGGTATGGGAGTAAAGGAAGCCACGGAAATGCTGGAGGGAAAAAGCGTAGCATTCAAAAATGATCTGCTGTTCTCTCGCGGTATCAATTTCAACGATCTCCCCAATTGGCAAAAGCGCGGCATGGGCGTGTACTGGGATCAGGTAGAAAAGGTCGGCTTTAACCCTAAAACGCATCAAGAGGTGAAGACCCTTCGCAATCAACTGGTAGTAGACGATAACCTTCCCCTCGGTGCGGATTATGCTGCATATGTGGCCCGATTCCTCGAACAAGAACACAAATGAAAGATAAGGACCCCACCATGAAAAAACTCCCCCGCGCAAACGAGCTTCTCTGGCTCTTCGGTATTATTTTCGTTGCCCTCGGCGTGGCCATTTGCAGTAAAGCTGACCTGGGCGTATCCATGATCGCCGCGCCCACCTTCGTGGTGCAGGAATTCGTCGCGCCTCTGTGGAGCGGCTTCAGCGTGGGGGTGGTGGAGTACCTCGTCCAGGGGCTTATGCTGGTCATCCTCTGTGTCTGCGTCCGCCGCTTCAACTGGCGGTATCTTCTGGCCTTTCTGGTGGCGGTGATCTACGGCTACACCATGAATTTCTTTTTGTGGATCCTCGGCGGGGTGTCCTTCGATGCCGTGTGGCTCCGCTGGGTCATGCTCCTGGTGGGAGATGCCGTCACCGCCTTCGGGGTGGCCTGCTTCTTCCACACCTATATGCCCCTCCAGGTCTTTGAGCTGTTCGTGGCCGAGCTGACAGACCGCTACCGCCTGGATCTCCACCGTGTCAAGAGTGTTTTTGACATCAGCCTGCTGGTGATCTCGGTCTCCCTCGCCCTGCTCCTCTTCGGGGACGTGACCGAGTTCGACTGGAGCACCATCTACCGCGACAGCTTCCACAGCCTGGGTCTGGGTACGCTGGTCACCACCCTCATCAACGCCCCTCTGATCAGCCTCATGAGCCGTATCATCAGCCGTTTGTTTGAGAATACCGCCCGCTTCCCCGCCCTGGAAACCCTTTTGAAACGATGATCTACCCCAAGGAAGGAGAAACCCATGCATACAATTTTTGAGTCCTGCTTCCCTCTCGCTCTGGGCACCGCTCCCTTCGGTACAGGCATTCCCCGTGATACCGCCTTCGCCATTCTGGACGCCTTCACAGACCTGGGCGGCAACCTCATCGACACCGCCGCCGTTTACGGCATGGGTATATCCGAGCAGACCCTCGGGGAGTGGATGAGGCTCCGCCAAAGCCGTGACCGTGTGATCATCTCCACCAAGGGCGGCCATCCCTCCATCCCCGATTGGGCGCGGCGCATCACCGAGGCGGATATCCGCGCCGATATGGAGGATTCTCTTCGCTATCTCGGCACGGATCACGTGGATATCTACTTCCTCCACCGCGATGACGAGTCCAAACCCGTGGAGGCCATCATGCCCATTCTGGACTCTCTTGTGCGGGAGGGCAAGACGAGGCTGATCGGTGCGTCCAACTGGACGGTGGCGCGGATCAATGAGGCCAACGCATTTGCAAGAGCCAACGGTATGGCGGAATTTTCGGTGAGTCAGATCTTCCACAACGCCGCGTTCATCAACAAGGAGGGGGTCTACGATCCCACCCTGGTGGCTATGGATCCAACCGAGCATGAGGGCTACGAAGTCAACGGGATCCCCGTCATGGCCTACACCGCCCAAGCCCAGGGACTGTTCTCCCACATCCTCGACAAGGGCTACGAGGGGCTGACCGAGGGGATGATCCGCACCTATGTGAACCCCGCTACCAAAGAGCGAGCCGAGAAGATCCTGGCGGTCTCCGCCGCGTCGGGACTGTCTCCCACGGCGGTCTCCCTTGCGTATCTGCTCCATGACCGAAGGGTCAAGACCTTCCCCATCCTCGGGATCTCCCGCGTGGAGCGGCTGGAGGAGGCTATGGAGGTATTTCGCCTGGGAGAGCGGGAGCTGGCGGCTTTACTGAATGAATAGAGAAAGATCCACCCTTTTTATGGGGTGGATCTTTTTGTCAGAAAGCGGTCATGACGCGCGCGCTGCTTTACTGGATGGGGATATCGAACCTCGCCAGCTTATCGAACAGGATCTCCTCCTCGGTGGGGGCGTCGGAGGCGGCCTCGATGCGGCGGCGGATGGCCAGCATACGCTCGTCGGTCTCGCGGATCACGGCGGCGCAGTCCCGCAGCTCGTCTATGATGGCCTGCTCGTCGGGAATGTCCTGCTTGTACTTCATCTGATGCTCGAGACTTGCCCAGAAATCCATGGCGATGGTGCGGATCTGCACCTCCACCTTCATGAGCTTTTTGTGGTTGGTCAAGAACACGGGAACCTCCACAATGAGGTGGAGGGAGCGGTAGCCGTTGTCCTTGGGATGCTCGATGTAGTCCTTCTTGGCGACGAGGGTGATATCGTCCTGGCGCAAAAGAGCCTCGGCGATGAGGTAGATATCGTCGATGTAGGAGCAGATGACGCGGATGCCCGCCATATCGTGGATATGCTCCTCGATGGCGGCCAAGGTGAAGGGCAGACCCTTGCGCTCCAGCTTGTCCATGACGCTTTCGGTGCGCTTGAGGCGGGTAGAGATCGAGGCGATGGGATCGCGGTTGTATTCCAGCTTGAATTCGGTATCCAGGATCTCAAATTTGGTTTGGATCTCCTTGAGGGCGCAGGAGTAGAGCATCTGCATCTCCTTATACTGCACCATGGACCACATCATGCTCTTGGCTCTGTCATAGAGGGCATCCATAACGCCGTCGCCAGTCAGCAGATGAGCCAGCTGCTCGGGAGGCAGGGAGGGAAAGCTATTGTTCTGAGACATGACGGTCTCCTTTCGGTATATTCTTCCCTTATATCATACACGATTTGCCCCGAAAAATCAAGTATCGACTCTTGAACGTTTTTTGAATTTACCGTGTCGGTCTATGAACCCGACTTAACATTCCCTTTTGGCGCGGCATCTCTGCCAAACAGTCAAGGGGCCGTACATGACCGCCAGCACCGCCACGGCCAGCACGGGGAAGCCGATGAGGTGGTTGCCGAATCTCTGCTCGAAGAAGTAGAGGGGATTGCCCTCGGAGGCAGACTCCAGGAACATGAAATTGGTACTCCACAGGAGGTTGGCTCCCTTGGCAATCACTCCCAAGCCCAGCAGGAGGAGCAGGCACTTGGGCAGCTGCTTGATATCGGGTCGGATATCTCCCCCAACCGTCAGCATGAGGGGGATGATGAAGAGGAGGATATGCACCGAGAAGCTGTGGAGGTGCATGAAATTCCAGAAGGGGAGCTTTGTCCACGTGGGGAACAAAAGAGCCGCCAGGGCGGCGGGGATGCAGATGCCGTAGAGGAAGTTCCCTACGGTTTTGGTGGGCTTGACGGTGTAGAAGAGGATAAGGAATATGTTGACGCTACAGAGGTGGAAGGGGAGATAGGAGTGGGTGAAAAGCCCCAGGGCGGTGAGCCAGGCGTTCTTCCAGATCTCGTCACCCACCACAAGGGCGGTCAGGATCCAGCGCATGCGCATCCTTCCCTTCTCCCCCAGCTTGCGGTACAGAAGACAGCAGGAGGCGGCCAGTGCTACGCAGAGGGCCAGCCAGAAGAGATGGAGGGGGGAGAAATGGGAGAAGCCCAGACCCTCGGGGATGTTGTCCGAGCTGTAACAGAAATGGGAAAAGTCCACGGTGAAGACCTCGCTTTCATAAGTCGGGGATATTATACCACTTCGGGACAGCGGGGTCAAGGTCGGCGGGGGATTCTTCATAATTCTTCATATTTTTTCAAATTTGGGTTTGTCGGTCTGACGGAACAGAGTAGAATTGGGTAGGGTGACCCTCATCCGTCACGCCCTTCGGGCGTGCCACCTTCCCCCAGGGGAAGGCAAGAAGTCAGGTGTGTTTCTCGTTCTTTGTTAACCAAAAACACACTGATACCTATAGGTTTTTAAATCACGGAATAGCATAGGATCTTGCCTTCCCCGCGGGGGAAGGTGCCGACCAGCTCCTGCGGCGGGAGGCGGATGAGGGTTACGCCTCAACCGCCTCTTCCGTCAGACAGTAGACCTATAAACCGCAATTTGAAAGCCCACAAAAAAACACCCCTCGCCATTCGGCAAGGGGTGTAAATGGAGATCACTGTGCCTCCTCCAGCGCGCGGAGCAGGTAGGCGTGGACGTTGTAGACCACGTCGTCGTCTCGGGTAAAGGTCAGGGTGCTGGTGGTGATGTGGCTGACCAGCTCGTCGGTGTAGTCCGCTCCCTTGGACTGCTCCAGCATGGTGAGCATCTGGTAGTCCTCGATACCGTCGCGCATATTCAGGAGACGGATGGAGGGGATGGGATCCAGCTGACCGTAGGCCGAGCCAGGATAGACCAGGATGCCGTCGCCGGGGCCTGTCTTGGAAACGGGGTTGCGCATCTGGTAGGTGTTGTTGCCGGCGGCATCGTAGTAGGAAACGTGCCAGTAGAGGAAGCCCGTAACGTCGTTGAGGTAGTTAGTCCAGAACATGGTGCGTCCCTCGGTGCCGTCATTGAACAGGAGGATGTTCTGGTAGGGGCTGGTGTACTTGGGCTCGCAGGCCACGTAGCTCCAGCGCTCGCCGCCGTTATCCACGAAGCCCTGCTGGCGGTCGGCGTACTCACCGAAGGCGGTATCGATGGAGGCCGAGTGCATGAACTGGGCACCGACGGTGCTCTTCAGATCGCGGGGGGTGTAGCTGAACAGGTGGGGCACCCAGACGTTCACACCGTGCTTGGCCAGGTACTCGATGGCATCCCGCTCGCCGTTGACGGCGTACTGATCGTACCAGGCGGGGAATGCGGTGGTCTTGTCAACGTTGTTAAAGTTGAAGCTCTTGAAGTCGATGTTACGCTCGAAGGGGACAAGGAGACGGTAGTCGTCCCAGCCCCACACGTTCTTCAGCTCATCAGCCTCCTTGGCGATAGCCAGGATGCTCAGGAGACCGGTATTATCGTACAGGGTCTCGGAGACACCGCCGGGATACGTGATGGGACGCCAGCCGCGGGGAACACCGGGCTCATCCTGTCCGTAGTAGAACATCTTGGGAGCGAGGATGGGATCGTCCTTGATGGAGTCGAACTGATCCTTGGTCAGCACACGGATGGAGGTGACGCGGGGATTCTTGAACCATTCGGTGCCCAGGACGTTGAAGTAGGTGATGCTTCCCGTCAGAGTCATGCGCTGCTTCAGGAAGTAATCGGCCACGGCCTTGGTGATCTCCACGTCGCTGTAGCGATGGCGGTCGGGGTTCTCGTTGTACTGCTGGTAGTAGACGCTGACGATATCCCACAGGCCGAAGGAGGTATCCAGGGCGGTCTCATCGGAGAGAGTCACGTTGTAGACGTAGGTGTAGACGTTGGCCATCTTGATGCACTTGCCCGTGTCGGCATCCAGGATCTCGATGGTGGCCTTGTAGGCACCGGGGGTGGTGTCCTTGGCGGTCTCGGCCTCCACCACGAAGCCGCGGATGGAATCGCGGAAGGGGTATTTCTCGTGGTTCCAATCAGATCCCGAGAAGGGGCCTACGAGAACGTAGGGGCCGTAGTCGATCTTGCTGTCGGCATCCATGCCGTAGCGGCCGCTCTCGGTGTTGCTGGAGTAGGCGATGTAGGAATCGTAGGGGATCACGGCATCGGGATAAACGAAGGATGCGGGATAGCCGTTATGGGTGACGTAGCCGTCCTCCATGTAGAACTCCACGCCCAGATTCGTGGTGAGGGTCTCGCCCTTGTCGTTGGTAAAGTCCGAGATCTTGATGTGGAGCTTCTTGTTGGTGGGGGCGTAGAGGAAGAACTGGCAACCCTCAATCTCATTCTTGCCCATCTGGATGGTGTAGGACGGGAGGCCCGTCTCCATGCCCGACAGGTCGTAGCGGGTGACCTTCTCGGTGATGTGATCGAACCAGAGCTTGAGGGCGGGATCGTCATCGGGAGCGGTGACGGTGTCCTTATTGGGGATGGGATCGTAGAAGGAAACGTCCATATCCGAGCCGAAGCCCAGGCCGTACTTCTCGTTGAGGGTAGCATTGGACAGGTTGGCCGACATGGTATTGACGGTGATGGTCAGCTCACAGAAGCAGTAGACCGTATCGGTGGCCTTGTCCTTGATGAACAGATGCACCTCGTCACCGCTCTCAAAGGCGCTCATGTTGAGGTAGTAGCTGTAGCCCGTGGCATTGGTGTAGCCCTCCTTCTTGGCGGCCTGGAGGACGGCGGCCTCTCGCTCCACGGTAAAGGCGTTGACGGTGGTGTAGGGAGTCTCGCTGTCGGTGCCGATGCGCCAGCCCAGCTCGAAGTCCTCAAAGCTGAAGCCCACCCAGCCGTAGAGCTGGATCATGCCCGAGCTCTCCTTGACGGTAACAGTCCAGTTGGTGCCTTTGTTGACGGCCTTTGCGTAATCGGTGCCCAGGATCTCGTGCTTGACCTGATCCAGGCGGGGCTGACCGACGGTCTTCTGGGAGTCTCTCCAGTAGGTGTTGCCGCAGTTGCCGGGGGTGTTGGGAGGGGTGGTCTCCTCCTCGGTCTCGGGCTCGGTCGTCTCGGTGGGCTCCTCTACCGTGGTCTCGTCCACCGTGACCTCGGCGGTGGTCTCGGGATCGGGGGTGGTTTCGGAATCCGTATCGGGGGCCTCGGTCACCTCTTGGGTGGTTTCGGGCTCACGGGTGGTCTCGGGATCGGCAGTGGCGGTGGTCTCAACCGTATCCGTGGGTGCGGGATCGTCGCCAACACAGGAGGCAAGGATCACCAGAAGCACCGCGAGGACGGTGAGAAGAATGCTCAGGTATTTTTTCATGGGGTTCCTCCGGGGGTGAATTTCTATTTTATAATGATACCATAAACGGGCGGGTCTGTCAAGATGGGATTTCTCCAAATAACCGCGGGGTAATTTGTACAGTTTTTTAAACAAAAAAGGACATGCCGATGTGGACGGGCCACATCGGCGTGTCGATTCAAAAAAATTACTTGGAAGCCTCTTCGATAGCCACTGCAACAGCCACGGTCATACCAACCATGGGGTTGTTACCTGCGCCGATCAGACCCATCATCTCCACGTGAGCGGGGACGGAGGAGGAGCCGGCGAACTGAGCGTCGGAGTGCATACGACCCATGGTGTCGGTCATACCGTAGGAGGAAGGACCAGCGGCCATGTTATCGGGATGGAGGGTACGGCCGGTACCGCCACCGGAGGCGACGGAGAAGTAGCCGACACCGTTCTCCTGGCACCACTTCTTGTAGGTACCGGCGACGGGGTGCTGGAAGCGGGTGGGGTTGGTGGAGTTACCGGTGATGGAAACGCCGACGTTCTCCAGCTTCATGATGGCCACGCCCTCGGGGACGTTGTCAGAGCCGTAGCAGCGGACGTTAGCGCGTGCGCCGTTGGAGAAGGGCTTCTCCTCGACCACGGTAACGGTCTCGGTGTAGGGATCGAACTCAGTCTTCACGTAGGTGAAGCCGTTGATGCGGGCGATGATGTAAGCGGCATCCTTGCCCAGACCGTTCAGAATGACGCGGAGGGGCTGGGTGCGCACCTTGTTGGCGTTCAGAGCGATCTTGATAGCGCCCTCGGCGGCGGCGAAGGACTCGTGGCCTGCCAGGAAGCAGAAGCACTCGGTCTCCTCGGAGAGGAGCATCTTGCCCAGGTTACCGTGACCCAGACCGACCTTGCGGTTCTCGGCGACGGAGCCGGGGATGCAGAAGGCCTGCAGACCGATACCGATAGCGGCAGCGGCGTCGGAAGCCTTGGTGCAGCCCTTCTTGATGGCGATAGCGGCGCCTACGACGTAAGCCCACTTAGCGTTCTCGAAGCAGATGGGCTGGGTTTCTTCGACGATCTTGTAGGGATCGATGCCGTAAGCATCGCAGATCTCCTTGCACTCGTCGATGGAGTTGATACCGTATTCAGCGAGAGCGGCGAGGATCTTCGCTTCGCGTCTCTCGTAACCTTCAAACTTTGCCATGATATACAGTCCCTCCTTTATTATTCCTTGCGGGGGTCAATGTACTTGACAGCATCATTGAACCGACCGTAGGTACCCTTGGCCTTCTCATACGCCTCGTTAGGCTCCATGCCCTTCTTGATGAAGTCGGTCATCTTGCCCAGAGAAACGAACTCGTAGCCGATCACTTCGTTGTTCTCATCCAGTGCCATGCGAGTGCAGTAGCCCTCGGTCATCTCCAGGTAGCGGACGCCCTTAGCGCGGGTGCCGTACATGGTACCGACCATGGAACGCTCGCCCTTACCCAGATCCTCCATGCCTGCGCCGATGACGAGACCGCCCTCGGAGAAAGCGGACTGGCTGCGGCCGTAGACGATCTGCAGGAACAGCTCACGCATTGCGGTGTTGATGGCATCGCACACCAGGTCGGTGTTCAGTGCCTCCAGAAGGGTCTTACCGGGCAGGATCTCGGCGGCCATAGCGGCGGAGTGGGTCATACCCGAGCAGCCGATGGTCTCCACGAGGGCCTCCTCGATGATACCGTTCTTGACGTTCAGGGACAGCTTGCAGGCGCCCTGCTGGGGAGCGCACCAGCCCACACCGTGGGTGTAAGCAGAGATGTCGCTGATTTGTCTGGCCTGGATCCACTTGCCCTCCTCAGGCAGAGGAGCGGGACCGTGGTTGGGGCCCTGGGCTACGGTACACATGTTCTGAACCTCATGGCTCATTGCGTACTCGCACTTGTACTCATTGCTCATGATTTTTTATCTCCTTTGAAAATTTTAACTGGAGCGAATTTTTCCCCCCTTGGGGGAATGCCCCCGTAATCGGGGGCTTTGGGATGTTTCGCCGTGATCCTTCCGATCCTGTGTCGGTTCTTCTTAAGATAGAAGCTCGATCAGCGGGGCGATGGCACCCAGATAGGCCTCGCCGATGCAACAGGCACCGTCGGGCGTGGGATGAACTCCGTCGGCGGCGTAGTAGGCGGGCTCCTCCTCGGTCATGCTGTGAAGCACCTCGTCCAGAGGGAGGTAAGCGTCGGCGTACTCGTCGGCCAACTTCTTTACGATGGCTTGCTTGCGAGCCAGCTCCTCGCAGAGCTCCTGCTTGGCAGGGTCTACGGTCTCCAGCAGGAAGGGCTGGATCATGAGGATGCGGGCATTCGTGCGGGACTTGATGGCATCCAGGAGGGTGCGGTAGTTGGACTCGAACTGCTCGTCGGTGGTCTCGACGTACTCGAAGGCGTAATGATGCCACACGTCGTTGACACCGATGAGGATGGAGACAATATCGGGCTGGATCTCAATGAAGTCAGCCTCCATCCGCTCCACCAGATGCTCGGTGCGGTTGCCGCTGATGCCGAGGTCGATAAATTCAAACTCGGTATCGGGGAAGGAATCCTGGATCATAGCCGAGGCGAATCGGGGATAACCGTTGCCCATATCATGTGGGTCGCTCCGATCCCGTCCCGCGTCGGTGACACTGTCGCCTTGAAAAAGGATCTTCATGGTGGTGGGGTGTTACCTTTCGTTATGTTTTGGGAATGCGTGGATAGATTACTTGACGATCTCGCCGTAGACCTCGCCGAAGGCGGCGGCGGCGTTGCACTCATCGGTGTCGATGTGCATGGCCAGGGCGTAGCTGGGGCTGACGCGGACCACGACGTCGTCGTAGATGGTGGTGCGCTCGGACTTGACCAGAACCTTGACGACCTCACCATTGGTAACACCCAGACCCTCGGCATCGGCGGGAGTCATGTGGATGTGGCGCTTGGCGATGATGGCACCCTCGGAGACCTCGATCTCACCGGCAGGGCCGACCATCTTCAGACCGGGAGTACCGGCCACGTCGCCGCTCTCGCGGACGGGGACGTTCTTCAGACCCAGAGCGCGGGCATCGGTGTAGGACAGCTCGATCTGGTTGGCCTTACGGGTGGGGCCCAGGACGCTGACCATCATCTCGCCCTTGGGGCCGACGAGCTTGATCTTCTCGTTGCCGGTGGCGAACTGGCCGGGCTGGCTGAGCATCTTCTTGACGGTCAGCTCTGCGCCCTCGCCGTACAGAGCGGCGACGGCCTCGTCGGTCAGGTGGATGTGACGAGCGGAGGTCTCAACAAGAATTTTGTTTTCCATACTGCAATTCCTCTTTCGTATTGAAATATATGGCTTTGTGACACATAGTTCACATTCCTTTAAATTATAGCACAAATGTGTCGAAATGTAAAGTGTTATTTTGAATATTTCGGGGGGAATAGAGAAAAAGTTTTTGGGGATAATGTAGAGAAACGTGAAATTGCAGTTTAACGGTGAGTTTAAGAATGCAAAATTCAAAATGCAAAATGCAAAATGAATGAAGCCTTTTGCTGGCGCAAAAGCCTATTTTATGGTAAACCAAGGTTGGATTTTCTGACGAAAAGATATTATCCTAAAAAGGAAAAC
>JBGVRH010000111.1:0-9174 GCA_045128275.1 Eubacteriales bacterium
GTTTTCCTTTTTAGGATAATATCTTTTCGTCAGAAAATCCAACCTTGGTTTACCATAAAATAGGCTTTTGCGCCAGCAAAAGGCTTCATTCATTTTGCATTTTGCATTTTGAATTTTGCATTCTTAAACTCACCGTTAAACAGCAATTTACAGATTCAACAGCACCACCGACACCACGCCCACACCGAATCCTACCCACTGTGCCGCCGTGAATTTCTCGCGGCGCACGAGGAGGGAATAGGGCACGATGAGGATGATCTCCCCCGCCGAGAGGACGGGGAACATGACGGAGGCGGGAATGAATTGGTTGAGGTAGATGGCGAGGTAGTTGACCGCGCCGTTGAAGAGTCCGCAGAAAAGGGACAGGGGCGCACCTACCTTCAGGGTGGATCTCAGGTCGGTCTCCTTCGTAAGGAAGGAAGCGGTGATCAGCACCACCGAGGAAAGGCCCAGGGCGGCGATGGTGGACAGAGTCAGGTTGACGTCAGCCCCCAGATAGTGGGGAGCCAGCTTCTGCACCGTGGAGCACATACCGTTGCCGATGAAGCCCAGCAGGACGAAGATCAGCCATTTCAGGGTGAATTTTTCCTTGGGAGCATCGGCGGATCTCTTGCGGTAGTTGGTGAGCCACAGGGACAGAACCAGCAACACCATACCCACCAGCATGGGCACACCCAGCGGCTCCCGCAGGACGATCAGTCCCGCCAGGGCGGGCACCATGAGGGAGTAGGAGGTGATGAGGGTGGTCTTGGCCAACGAGCCGCACTTGATGGCCAGCACCACGAAGACCGTGGCGGCGGCGTAGGACAGACCGAAGGCGACGGCGGGTACGATCAGCTCGCTCGACCACGTCCAATCGCGGTTGACCGCCATGAAAAAGCACATGGCGAAGAAGGAGATCATACCGCTGAAGAGGAACACGCCCGAATCTCGCCTCGCGTTGTAGCGATCCTGGCAGAACTTCTGGAAGACAATGAACAGGGCGGTCAGAAACAGCAGAAAATAGTTCATAGGGTGCTTCCCCGCTCCTTACTTATTGTGGATATCGGATCGGATGAACTTGATGGCCCGCTCCACCGCGTCCTTGGAGTTGTACCAAGGCTCTTGGTCGTAGCGGTAGTCGAACTTCTTACAGAACCAGCTCACGTCCTCGGTGAGGGTAGTCATGTAGTCATTGACCACCTTGCCCACCTCGGCGGCGAACTGGGGGAGCTTCTTTTTACCCAACCGCTTCTGGCCGTACTCCAGGAGCTTTTTGTAGTGGGGGATGCAGAAGTAGGGCTGGGCGCGGAGCTTGGGACCGAAGTCCTCGTCGGCCTCCCACAGGTAGACCACGCACTCGGCCATATGCTCAAAGTGGTATTGGATGCGCTTGCAGACGTAGCAGGACTGCTCCAGCGCGGCGATGCGCTTGACGGGCTTGCTCCCGGGCTGAGCGAACAGCGCTCCGTCCTTGATGTCCTCCTGCAATTCCTTGAGGTGGCTCTCCAGAGTCAAAGCCATGCCCAGGCGGTTCTTGCGGACGAACATGAGATCGTAGTGGAGGCGGCAGAAACCCTGCTCGTTGGTCTTGATGCGCACGTCGGGCTCCATCATGGAGGCACCGAGGATGAGATCCAGCTCGTTCTCCTCCAGCTTGCGGTAGATGGCGCACATGGGACAGCCGCAGGATGCGTCGTCGCGGGAGGCCTCAAAGGCTTCGTTTACGGGTATGGTATAGATCTGTTCCATGGGAACCTCCGAATTTACAATTTGCTCTTGCATTTTGATCCAAAATCATATATAATTGTATCATAGATTCACCAAGATTGCAAGAGGTTGGGGAGAAAAAGTCAAGGCAAAATGCAAAATGCAAAATGCAAAATGAATGAAGCCTTTCGCTTGCGCGAAAGCCGATCTCATGGTATATTTTCTCGATCAATAACCGAGATCATACCTCCCCTGAAAAGTATTTTCCCTGCTCTCGCCTTCCCCGTTCCCGTTCTCGTTCTTGATTTTGCATTTTGCATTTTGCATTTCCCGAAAGGAGCCCGCCATGCCACAATTCACCCTCCCCGAATACGCCGCCCTCCTCACCCGCACCTATACCCCTCGATTCCCCCGTGACAACCGTCCCCGTGTGGTGAGCGATACCACCGACAAGGGCGAGGAAATCCTTGACCTCACCCTGCCCCACCCCGAGGACGGGCGTTTTTCGGTGTCCCTCACCGCCCACACTCTGCGGGGTGCGGTGGCCTTCTGCGAGCTGCGCTTCGGACAGGCCGAGATAGCATCCCGGCTGGATCCCGAGGAGGCATTGGCCGCCATCGAGGAAATTCTGGCGGACAATATCGTGGCCATCGTGCGCTACAAGAACCGGGATGCCTACGATGATTGCCGCAAAGTGTCTGCCTCTCCCTCGGAGTGGCTGTACCAGATGCCCGACGATGAGGCCGAGCTTGCCGCCATGCTGGAGAAGCTGAAAAAGCCCGCCGCCTTTTTCGAGAAGGTCAGCGGGAAATATACGGGGGTGTTTGAGGTGTATCGGTGGAGCGGGAGTGAGGTTATTGAAAGAACATAAAAGAATGACCGCCGAGGGCTTTCGGCGGTCTTTTTGTGCAATTCCCCCATATATTTCTCTACAAAATATAAAGAATCCCCATTTTCCCATTTGACAATTCCCTTTCTTTGTGGTATAATATAGATTGGATTATTATGGAGCAGTATGCCATCCGCCCGACCCGAGGAAAGGAGTTCGTCCCACATGGTCAGAATCACATCCGTCACCCCCAAAAGCCGCGCCGAGCGTCACGGCATTCTCGCGGGGGACACCCTCATATCCATCAACGGCCGCGAGGTCACCGACGTGCTGGACTACCGCTTCTTCCTCACGGCTACCGAGGTAAAGCTCTCCCTCACCCGCGACGGCGAGCCCTTTGAGGTCACCATCCGCAAGAGGGAGTACGACGACATTGGGCTGAACTTCGAGACCCCGCTGATGGACAAGAAGCATTCCTGCGAGAACAAGTGCATCTTCTGCTTCATCGACCAGCTCCCGAAGGGTATGCGGGAGACCCTGTACTTCAAGGACGATGACAGCCGCCTGTCCTTTCTCCACGGCAACTTCATCACCATGACCAACCTCCGCGACCACGATATCGACCGCATCATTGAGATGCACATCTCCCCCGTCAATATCTCGGTGCATACCACCAACCCCGAGCTGCGGGTGAAGATGATGCACAACAAGCGGGCGGGTCTGGTGCTGGACTACCTCCCGAGGCTGGCCGAGGCGGGCATTACCCTGTGCGGACAGTTAGTCCTCTGCCGCGGCATCAACGACGGTGAGGAGCTGGATCGCTCCATGCGTGACCTTTACGCGCTGGGCGATGCCATGGAGAGTGTGTCCATCGTCCCTGCGGGTCTGACCCGCCATCGGGACAAGCTCTACCCCCTCACCACCTACACCCCCGAGGAGGCCGCCGCGGTCATCCGTCAGGTGGAGGCCTTCGCGGAGAAGTGCCTTTCCGAGTGCGGCTCCAGAAAATTCTTCTGCGCCGACGAGCTGTACCTCAAGGCGGGGCTTCCCCTCCCCTCCGAGGACTACTACGAGGGCTACGCCCAGATTGAGAACGGCGTAGGCATGATCACCTCCCTCATGACCGAGTTTGAGGACGAGATGAACTTCCTCGACGAGTACCTGCCCGACTACAAGGCCCCCCGCACCGTATCGGTCTGCACGGGTGTGGCCGCTTACCCCACCATAAAAGCTATGGCCGCCCGTCTGGAAGCCGTGGTGGAGGGTCTGACCGTCCACGTCTACGAGATCGTCAACCACTTCTTCGGGGAGACCGTCACCGTGGCGGGACTGCTCACGGGACAGGATATGCTGGCCCAGCTCACGGGCAAGGAGCTGGGAGATCAGCTCATCATCCCCGAAAACACCCTACGCGCCGACGAGGCCATGTTCCTCGACGATATGACCCCTGCCGAGCTGTCCGAGAAATTGGGCGTGTCCATCCGCGCGGGCAAGAACAACGGCGGGGAGTTTATCAAAGAGATGCTGGGGATCGAATAAGATCCCGCACGGGTCTGCCCTCTCACCCGCCTATGGCGGGAGCTCCCCCAAAGGGGGAGCCTGGGAGTACGCCCCCAAAGCCTCCCCCTCTGGGGGAGGTGGCACGCCCTTGGGCGTGACGGAGAGGGTGTGCCCTCCATCCAACAAAACAAAATCCCCTTACCAGAAAGGAGACCATAACCATGTCCAAGCCCATCATCGCCGTCGTTGGCCGTCCCAACGTCGGTAAATCTACCCTGTTCAACAAGCTCATCGGTGAGCGCCGTTCCATCGTGGAGGACACCCCCGTTGTCACCCGCGACCGCATCTACGGCGAGACCGAATGGAACGGCCGCCAGCTCATCCTCATCGACACCGGCGGTATCGAGCCTCGCACCGACGATATCATCCTGTCCCAGATGAAGGTGCAGGCCCAGGTGGCCATTGACGATGCCGATGCCATCATCTTCATGTGCGACGTCCGCACGGGCCTCACCGCCGCCGACCGCGATATCGCCGTCATGCTCCAGAAGAGCGGCAAGCCCATCATCCCCTGCATCAACAAGTGCGACAGCGTGGGTCATCTGCCCTACGAATACTACGAGTTCTACGAGCTGGGCTTCGACCTCGACCCCATCGCCGTGTCCTCTGTCCACGGCTCGGGCACGGGCGACATTCTGGACGCCTGCTGTGACGCTCTCTCCGACTGGGAGGAGAGCGAGGAGGAGGAGAGCGGCATCAAGATCGCCGTCATCGGTAAGCCCAACGCAGGAAAATCCTCCATCGTCAACCGCTTCCTCGGGGAGAACCGCATGATCGTCTCCGACATCGCGGGCACCACCCGTGACGCAGTGGACACCCGCCTGGTCAATGAGCGGGGCACCTTCACCTTCATCGACACCGCGGGCATCCGCCGTCAGTCCAAGATCGGGGATCAGGTGGAGAAGTACAGCGTCCTCCGCGCCCACATGGCGGTGGAGCGGGCTGATGTCTGCCTCATCATGATCGATGCCTCGGTGGGCATCACCGAGCAGGACGAGAAGATCGCGGGCATTGCCCACGAGGCGGGCAAGGCCTCCATCATCGTGGTGAACAAGTGGGATTCCATCGAGAAGGACAATTCCACCGTCAAGGCCTTCACCGACCGCATCCGCGAGTCCCTGGCCTACATGCCCTATGCCCCCATCACCTTCGTCTCCGCCAAGACGGGTCAGCGCATCGACGGCCTGTACGATCTGATCCAGTCGGTCTACGAGCAGTCCCACTTCCGTGTCACCACGGGCGCCCTCAACGACGTGCTGGGCGAGGCCATGATGCGCGTCCAGCCTCCCACGGACAAGGGCAAGCGTCTCAAGATCTACTACATGACCCAGACCCAGGTGGCTCCCCCCACCTTCGTCCTGTTCTGCAACTCGGCGGAGCTGTTCCACTTCTCCTACCAGCGGTACATTGAGAACTGCCTGCGGGAGACCTACGGCTTCAAGGGTACCCCCATCAAGATGGTCATCAAGCAGAGAGGCGACGATCCCGAGATCAACGTGAGGGGTAAGAAGGATAAGAAGGATAAGGATACTGACGGCGGGGATGAGGAGTAAATTCTTCCTCCGCGGGGACACACTTCCCTCCCCCTCACCCTTCCCCGCGCTTGCCTTCCCTTGGGGGAAGGTGGCACGGCGTAGCCGTGACGGATGAGGGTCTCCCAATAACATGGCACTCTGTTCCGTCATCACACATTCTAACAAATCCTGATATATGCCACTTTATCATAACAAAAAGCTCGTCCCCTTTGCAAAAGATCTCCGCAACAACATGACCGATGAGGAAAGAAAGCTTTGGTATCTTTTCCTGAAACGTCTCCCTCTCACCGTAAACCGACAAAAAAACATTGGGAACTATATCATTGACTTCTATATCCACAGCCACATGCTTGCAATAGAGATCGACGGACGACAGCACAAGCTTCCCGAGCATAAAATGTCTGACGCTCATCGTGATAAAGAGCTTGAGGCATTGGGAATTACTGTCTTGCGGTACGCGAATCGGGATATCAACCGTAATTTCAGAGCCGTTTGCGAGGACATTTTGAGGCATTTGGAGCTGGAAGCGTCCGATTTGAAGCAGCAGACTTCCGAAGAAGACCAGTAATCCAAGGGTGACCCTCATCCGTCACGCCCTGTGGGCGTGCCACCTTCCCTCGGGGGAAGGCAAGCGCGGGGAAGGTTTTTTGAGACCTGTGGATCACACCGCGCGTAAACAGCTCATTCGGTTTGCAAGTCATCTTCCTGCCAACCATGATTCCACCATTTTATCCTCCCACGAAAGGAGACTAACCATATGCAATTTTTCGACCACGTAAAAGTCCACCTCAAAGCCGGCGACGGCGGAAACGGTGCCATTGCCTTCCACCGCGAGAAGTACGTGTCCCACGGCGGCCCCAGCGGGGGTGACGGCGGCAACGGCGGAAACATCGTCTTCCGCGTGGACAAGGGCACCAATACCCTCCTGGCCTACCGCTACAAGCACCATTTCACCGCCGTCAACGGCGGCAACGGCATGCCCGAAAAGTTCCACGGCGCCAATGCCGAGGATCTGATCCTCCCTGTGCCCGAGGGGACGGTCATCAAGGATGCCGCCACGGGCAAGGTCATCCACGATATGTCCGAGAACGGCGGCGCGGACTACGTTTGCTGCCGAGGCGGCCGCGGCGGCTGGGGCAACCGCCACTTCGCCACCGCCACCCGTCAGGCTCCCCAGTTCGCCAAGAACGGCACCCGAGGCGAGGAGAGAGAAGTCCTCATGGAGCTGAAAATGATCGCCGATGTGGGTCTCATTGGCTACCCCAGCGTGGGTAAGTCCTCCCTGCTGGCCCGCATCAGCGCGGCCCGCCCCAAGGTGGCCGACTACCACTTCACCACCCTCTCCCCCAACCTGGGCGTGGTCTCTGTCCCCGGCGGTGACGGGTTTGTAGCCGCCGATATCCCCGGCCTCATCGACGGTGCCGCCGAGGGCGCGGGTCTGGGTCACGATTTTCTCCGCCACATCGACCGCTGCCGCCTGCTCCTCCACGTGGTGGATATCTCCTGCTTTGAGGGCAGAGATCCCATCGAGGACGTGAAGAACATCAACTCCGAGCTGGAAAAGTACAGCCCCGAGCTGGCAAAGCGCCCCCAGATCATCATCGCCAACAAGTGCGACGCCCTGGACGAGGACGTGGTGGACGTGCAGGCCTTTGAGGACTTCGTGGACGAGAACGAGTGGGAGATGATCTACGTCTCCGCCGCCACGGGCGAGGGCATCCAGGACATGATCTTCCGCGTGGCCGAGCGGCTCAAGATGCTTCCCCCCATCACGGTCTACGAGAGCGAGGTGGACGAAAAGGAGGCTCTTCTGTCGGATATCGCGGGCGCAGGTGTCAAGGATACCGTCATCCGTCAGGAGAACCGCACCTTCTTCGTGGAGGGCGACTGGATCTACAACCTCATGGGCCGCATCAACTTCGACGATTACGAGTCCCTCAACTACTTCCAGCGAGTCCTGCAGGACAGCGGGCTGTTTGAAATGCTGGAGGCAAGAGGCTGTCAGGACGGGGATACGGTTTCTATTTACGAGTTTGAGTTTGATTACGTGAAGTAACGGGATCCAATGTCCCGTAGGGGAGGGGTATCCCCCCTCCCGAAATCTGCGAAAAGATAAGATAACCAAAGATTTTTAGAGGTGGGAGGAGCAAGCCCCTCCCCTACGACAAACAATACATAAAGGAGGCCCACACCATGAACGTTTGGCACGACATCGACCCCGCTGAGATCACCCCCACAGACTTTACCGCCGTCATCGAGATCCCCAAGGGCTCGAGCTGCAAGTACGAGCTGGACAAGAAGAACGGTATGCGCCGTCTTGACCGCGTTCTGTACACCGCCACCCACTACCCCGCCAACTACGGCTTCATCCCCCGCACCTACGCCGACGACGGCGACCCCCTGGACGTGCTGGTGCTGTGCGCCGAGCCCATCTACCCCATGACCCTGGTGCAGGTCTACCCCATCGGCTGTATGCGTATGTACGACGGCGGCAAGCTGGACGACAAGATCATCGCCGTTCCCTTCTCTGATCCCTCCTACCACGGCATCAAGTCCATCGACGAGCTGCCCGCCCACATCTTCGACGAAATCATGCACTTCTTCACGGTCTACAAGCAGCTGGAGAACAAGCAGACCGCCGTCAAGGAGCTGTTCGACCGCAAAGAGGCCGAGGAGATTATCCAGATGTGCATCGAGCAGTACAACGATAAATTCGTGAACGGTCAGGGTGAGTGATCCCCGCCAAAATAGCCCGATTTCCCGCAAATTCAAATAATGCCCTTGACAAATCCACTTTCGTGTGGTACAATATCATTTGATTTTATTTCCATTGAATACTGTAAGTGAGGTATATAAATCATGGATAATTCCGCAAAGACTATGGACAAGATCGTCGCGCTGTGTAAGAACCGCGGCTTCATCTTCCCCGGCTCCGAGATCTACGGCGGTCTCGCCAACTCCTGGGACTACGGCCCTCTGGGTGTTGAGTTCAAGAACAACGTCAAGCGCGCTTGGTGGAAGAAGTTCGTCCAGGAGTGCCGCTACAACGTGGGTCTGGACTCCGCCATCATCATGAACCCCCAGACCTGGGTCGCTTCGGGTCACCTGGGCGGCTTCTCGGATCCCCTCATGGACTGCAAGGTCTGCCGCACCCGTCACCGCGCCGACAAGCTCATCGAGGACTACGCCTTCCAGAACGGTCTGGAGGACAACCCCGCCGGCTGGACTGACGACGAGATGATGAACTACATCAAGGAAAAGCACATCGTCTGCCCCTCCTGCGGCAGCGGTGACTTCACCTCCATCCGTAAATTCAATCTGATGTTCAAGACCTTCATCGGTGTCACCGAGGACTCCTCCAACACCGTGTACCTCCGCCCCGAGACCGCTCAGGGTATCTTCGTGCAGTTCAAGAACGTCGCCCGCTCCACCCGCCGCAAGATGCCCTTCGGCGTGGGTCAGATCGGTAAGTCCTTCCGTAACGAGATCACCCCCGGTAACTTCGTGTTCCGTACCCGTGAGTTCGAGCAGATGGAGCTGGAGTTCTTCTGCAAGCCCGGC
>JBGVRH010000112.1:0-2482 GCA_045128275.1 Eubacteriales bacterium
AAGATACAAAGATACAAGATACAAAGATACAAGATATGTAAAAACCCATACGGCGACTGCCGTTTCTATATCTTGTATCTTGTATCTCCGTATCTTGTATCTCTTCGATAAACCCAAATTAAATAACTCCCTCGGAGGTAACATCATGAAAAAACGCATCCTTTGCGCGCTCCTTGGCCTTTGCCTGTGCCTGGGCACCGCCCTGCCCTTGACGGTCTCGGCCGCCGAGCGCAACCTCTTCCAGAACGGTACTATGAACCGCGGTATCACGGGCTGGAGCACCTGGACAAACGACCCCTCGGGCTGTAGCTTCTCCTTCTCCAAGGACGGCGGCGTGGACGGCACGGGCTGTCTCAAGATCGAGAACACCAAGCAGGTCGCCGCCAGCTTCTACCAGATGGCGGGGCTGAAGAAGGGAAAGACCTACATCATGACCGCCGACGTCCGCTGTGAGAACGTCTCCACCGAGGGCATGGGCTTCATCCTGGGTATGGCCATGTACGACGCGGCAGGCAACAACATCGGCGAGATGTCCTCCTCCTCCCGCTTCGGCACCTCCTCGGAGTGGTCTACCGTCACCTTCATCTTCACCGTGAGCAACGAGAACTGCGTCGCCGCCTCGGCGGGCCCCCGCCTGTGGTTCTCCACGGGCACCGTCTACGTGGATAACGTCTCGGTCCAGGAGATCGTCAAGGAGCCTGCCCAGTCCAAGACCTACGATCTCACCGTCAGCGATACCCCCAACAAGTTCACGGTGGATGCCCTCTCCTGCGAGTGGGATCCCAAGCTCCTCCTGCCCTGCAACCTGGAGAAGGGTGTCACCGAGGATGATCTGACCCTCATGAAGGAGAACATGGACAAGCTGGGTCTCCACGCCGTCCGCATGATGATCATGCCCGAGTGGTTCGAGCCTGCCAACGATAACGACGATCCCGCCGCCGTCAACTCCGACGGCTTCAAGCTGGAGTCCGACGAGATCAAGACCACCCTGGCCTACCTCAAGGTCTGCCACGAGCTGGGCATCAAGGTCACCCTCACCTGGTGGGGCGCGGCGGCAGGCTCCTGGCTGGCCTTCCCCAACTGCAATGACTGGATCTCCGCCCCCAACAGTAAGGAAGAGATCGCCGAGAACATCGCCTGGTTTATCGGCTACGTGAAAAACGAGCTGAAGTACGATTGCATCTACAACGTCATCCTCATGAACGAGCCCAGCTACGCCTTCCACGTGGAGGGCGGTGCCGTGGACTTCCCCTACTACGTGGAGTGCTACAAGGCCATCCGCGCCCGCCTGGATGCCGACGGCCTCACGGACATCCGCCTGGTCGGTTCCGACGATGCCCAGAGCCTGGGCTGGTTCTGCAACAGCTACACCGAGCTTCTGGAGGTCTGCGACGCCTTCAACTCCCATAACTACGCCTGGACCTACGATATGCCCTACCTCAACCAGCTGGTGAATGAGTTCGTCTCCGCCCGTACCCAGTTCGGGCAGGAGAAGCCCTTCTTCATGGGCGAGTTCGGTGACGGCACCAGTGTGGGCGCCTACTACGCCCAGTCGGTGGAGACCTACGGCCGCGGCCTCTACCTGGCCTCCTTCGCCGTCAACGCCTTCAACGCGGGCGCGGCGGGTATGTCCTACTGGGGTCTCCACGACGTGTACTACTACATCAACAACCAGGGCGGCGATAACGGCGGCCTCATGGAGACGGGACTCATCGGCTACAAGCAGGACGGCGCCTGGAAGTACCGCCCCACCTACTACGCCTGGGGTCTGCTCTGCAACTACATCCCCTTCGGCTCCGAGATCTACCGCGTCACGGGGGAGACCGACGACCTCATGGACTGCGTGGCCGTCAAGACCCCCGAGGGCAAGTATTCCATCATCACCGTCAACCGCTCCGATGCCGAGCAGACCGTCAAGGTGAATGCCTCTTTTGGCGAGAAGATGAACCTCTACCTCTTCTCGGAGTCCACCCTTCCCACGGATAACACCAACGAGATGATCCCCGCCACCAAGGCCGTGGCGGCCAAGGACGGCGGCTATACCGTCACCATCCCCGCCTACTCCTTCACCGTCCTGTCCAACGTAGACGAGGTCACTCTCCCCGCCGAGGGCGAGACCACCCCCGCCGAGACAGAGCCTACTCCCGAGACCACCCCCGCAGACGAGGTACCCGACAACACGACTCCCACCGAGTCTACCCCCGTGACCCCCGATACAAATACCCCCGATACAAGCACCCCCGACTCTGACACCGAGCCCACCGAGAAGAAGGGCTGCGGCTCCACCGTCACCCTCACAGGCGGAATCCTCCCCGCCGCCCTCGCAGGTGCCTGGGCTTTGCTTCGGAAGAAGAAAGAGGAGTAAACCATGAGAAAAGGGAACCACCGCGCATTTGCGCGGTGGTTTTTTTCAAATTTGGGTTTGTCGGTATGTTACATCGTGCGGTAGGGGAGGGGCTTGCCCCTCCCGGGGGGGGGGGCC